>DASQZT010000122.1:0-37409 GCA_035638575.1 Bryobacteraceae bacterium | reverse complement strand
GCGTTCGATCAGAAGGCGCAGGCGATCGAGGGCGCTGCTGCCGGCGGTGGGCGGGGAGGCGGCGGAGGCGGCCGCGGAGCCATCGCGGCTGGGCCGGAGACGCTGGGCAGCGCCACGGGATCGCTCGCTTCGCTGATCCGTCTGCTGGAGGCCGCCGATGTCGCGCCCACCACGCAACTGGCGGCCGCCGTTGCCGACCGGCGGGCGGCCCTCGCCAGGGTGATGGCGCGGTGGACGGCGCTGAAGGGGGCCGAGCTCGCGGCGCTGAACGCTCAGCTCAAGGGCGCAAATCTGGCGGAAGTGAAGCCCGGCACGTGATCGGCGGCGCCGGTGGCCGTTTGGGGCCGGAGTGGTGCTTATGAGCCGCCTACTTTTGCGGCCCAGTGCAGGCCGATGCCGCCCAGGATGTGCCGGCGCACCTCCATTTGACGAAACCCCGAGCGGTGGAGCAGAGATGAAAAATCGTCGATGGAGACAAAGGTTCGCAGGGAATCGGGGATGTAGGTATAAACGCGCGGTCGGCCGTGCAGCAGAAGCCCCCAAAAAGTGCCCTGCGCATAGAGGTAGCCGAGATATAGCCGGCGCAGCACGGGATTCGAGGGCAGAAAGAAATCCAGGCTCACCAGCATGCCGCCGCGGCGGGTCACCCGCCGGATCTCGCCCAGCGCTTGTTGCAGGTTGGGGAAGTTGCGCAGGCCGTAGCCGATGAACACGCAGTCGAAGGAGTTATCCGGAAAAGGCAGCACGCCGGCATCGGCGCAGACCGCGTAATTGAGTCCGCGCGCGCGGGCCAGGCGCAGCATGCGTTCGGTGAGATCGACCGCGATGGCGCGGCAACCGGGGTGGCGCTGCCTCACCAGGAGCGAGAAGTCCCCCGTCCCGGATGCGAGATCGAGAATCGTCGGATTTTCAGGGAGGTGCGCCCCTTCGACGCCGGTCTTTTTCCAGCGGCCATCCATTCCGTAGGAGAAGGCCTTGGTGATGAAGTCGTAGCGCGGCGCGATGGTGTGGAACATGGCCCGCATCAGGCACGGATTTTGTTTTTCGGCCGGCAGTTTCATTCGCTGCCGAATTGTAACATCTGTGGCACGGGCTGGTGGCCTGCTATCATTTCACGGAGCGAGTATGTCCACGTCAAAAGAACCGGCGCCGGAGAGCGTGGCCGCGGACGCGGTCCAAAAGGCGCATTCAGGGCTGAAGCAGGCGGGCGCAGAGCTGAAGGAACTGATTGAAAATGCGAACGATGATGAGTCTGAGCGGCGAGCACGGAGTCAGGCGAAGAAGTGGTTCAACACCTTGGACCTCACTCTTAGAGGCGCGTTGACCTATGATCCAGGATTGCTGCGGGACATGCTGAACAAGATCGAAGTGGGGTTGAGCCGCAGGGATTCGTATGACCGGAACTACGCGGTGCAGGTAGTCGACCATGCGCTCGAACTCCTGGAATCGCTTCCCGAGCCTGTTGCCGGGGCCGGGTCGGCCGGCGGGCCGCCCACGGACCTCAACAGGTCGGTGTACCACCCCAATACCGCGTTCATCCTGATGTGGATGGATCCGCAGCTTCCCGACCTGGATGATGTCGCCAATGCTCTCAAAGAAGTCTTCCGCCGATTTGGGATTCACGCGGTCCGCGCGGATGACATCGAGCACCAGGATGTCATCACCGACGTCGTCCTCGATCGGATTCGGTCATCCGAGTTCCTGGTAGCGGACCTGTCCGGGGAGCGTCCCAACGTCTACTATGAAATCGGCTTCGCGCACGCCATCGGCAAGCGGCCCATACTCTTCAGAAAACGCGGCACCAGGCTGCACTTCGACCTGTCGGTGCACAACGTGCCCGAGTACAGCAACATCACGGAACTCAAGAAGCTTCTGCACAAGCGTCTCGAGGCCATGACCGGCAAGACTCCCAAGGAAGAATGATCCGCGCGGCCGCCGCGAAAAACTTACCGGCGTGTAGTCTTGGCGTTGGCGGTGCGGGAAATCTCCGTTACGGCGGCGGCGGAGTGGGCGGCCGGCGGCGGAATCGAGATGTCCACCATGCGGGCCATGGCGTAGGCCGGCATGTTCTCGGCTTCGGTGACGAAGGTGAGGGCGCCGGTCTCGGAATCGAAATCCACCTGGACCAGATCGCCGCCGCGGACCTGCTCGGTGGCGATCAGGTTGGAGAGCGGGTGAACCAGGTTCCGATCGACCGCGCGCTTCAGGTGCCGCGCGCCATACTTCATGTCGGTGCCTTCGCGCAGCAGAAAGTCCTTCGCCGTGTCCGTCAGCGTGAAGACGAACGGCGCGCCGTTGGCCGCAGTGAAGATCCGCTGCTGCACCATGTTCAACTCCAGGGTCAGAATCTTGCGCAGTTCCGGTGCGCCAAGGGATTTGAAAACCACTACCTTGTCGATGCGGTTCATGAACTCGGGAGTGAACTTGCGGCGGGCCGCTTCCACGCCGGCGCGAGCGATCTTGTCGTTCAGTTGGCCGTCGGCGATGCCCGCGGCATTGGCGCGCTCCACTTCGCCGGAGGCGAAGCCCAGCGTGGGGCGCAGAATCGAGTTCATCTCCGCGGCGCCCAGGTTGCTGGTCATGAAGATCATGGCGCGATTGAACTCCACGCGCGAGTTGTCGCCGAGCGTAAGGGTTGCCTTGTCCAGGATGCCCAGCAGCAGGTTCCACAGCGCATCGCTGGCCTTTTCGATTTCGTCGAATAGCACGAAGCTGATCTTGACCTTCTCCGTCTGGCGCTTATCGAGCACTTCCTGGCGGAGAAGCGGGTGCGTTTCCCGGTGGCCCAGGTATCCGGGAGGCGAGCCGATCAGCTTGGCGATCTCGTGGCTATGCTGGAACTCGGCGCAATCGATCTTGATTACAGCGCCGCTGTCGCCCACCAGGCTTTCGGCGATCGCTTCCACCAGGCGCGTCTTGCCGGAACCGGTGGGGCCTAGAAACAGGAGGTTGCCGATGGGCCTGCCCTGGCTCGACATCCCCGCCAGATGGGTCTGGTAGATGTCGATGATTTGCCGGATGGCTTCGTCCTGGCCCACGATCCGCTTGCGAAGATCCGCCTCCAGCTTTTCCGCTTCAAGGCCGGTTTGCTTGGGATCCAGTTTTGTGTTGAGCCGCCCCATATGCCCTCCCCTTCTCGTGGCCCCGTACCGCTCGGCCCCTCACTATGAAAGACGTGCAACTATGATGCCACGGCGCAATGCTTTCGTTAAAGTTTTGTAAGTTGAGGTAAATACCGCGAAAATCGGGTGTGAAATGTTACTTTTGTGGGCGCGAAGGGCGCATTTCCACACGGCTGATCATCGTCCGGGCCGGCATTCGCAACACCAACGCGACAGCCTCAGCCACGTCTTCGGCGGCGATCATCCAACTGGTGTCGCCCATCCGGCGCGAAGGGCCTCCCGAAAACTCCGTGGCCACACTGCCGGGCATGATGTAGCTCACGCGAACGTTGTCGTGGCGGTGATCCAGCATCATGGCTTCACTGAAGATGTTGAGCCCCGCCTTGGAGGCGTTGTAGCCGGCGCCGCCCGGAAAGGCGTTCTTCCCGGCGAGGCTGGAAATGTTGACGATGAATCCGCCGCCTCGCGTGGCGAACCGCGCGAGGGCCTCCCGCGAGCAATAAAAAGGTCCGTTCAGATTCAGCTCGATGTTGCGGCGCCACTCCTCCGGCGTCATTTCGGACACCTTCCGGAAGACGCCTTCGCCGGCGTTGTTTACCAGGATGTCCAGGCCATGAAACTCGGTGTCCACCGCGTTGAAAAAATCGCGCACCTGGGCGACGCTGGTCACGTCGGCGGGATGGCCGAAGAGTTTTCCGAGAGGTTTCATTTCCCGCACCGCGTGGTCGATGGATTCCCGGCTGCGGCCGCAGATCGCGACGGAGGCTCCGTCGCGCAGAAGCCGCTCGGCAATCGCGCGTCCGATGCCGCGGGTGCCGCCGGTGACGATGGCGACCTTGCCCGATAGTGATTCCATGATTCGATTTTAAGCCACGCGAAAAAGGGGCCGTGCGCCATTTTCGATAGAATGAGTTCAGGGATGTCTTCCGCCGTACCAACTTCGTCTCTGCGCCAGCTTCTCGAGAACCGGCTTTCTCAGTTGTCGGCCGAGGTGGAGGGGCTGTTTGCCGAAGTCCAGGAGCGTGGCCGCACGGAATCCGCCGGCCAATTGAACCAGGCGGTGAGGCGCATCCGCCAGTCTGCGGACGTGGACGAACTCTGCGCCACGCTGGCTGATGCGGCCGGCGAATACTCTGGCGGCGCGGCGCTCTTTCTCCTGGAAGGCGGGATTGCGAGAGGCGAGCGGATTCGCGGCGTGAGCGAGGAGAACGCGGAGCATTTTCGCGAGATGGAGATTCCACTCGCCGCCGCGCCCGCGCTGGCCGGCGCCGTCCAGAGCCGCGATCCGGTCATCGCCGTGACGGCGGCGAGCGAAGTATCGGCCCGCATGGTGGCGCTGGCCGAACATGAGAGCGACGGGCGCGTTTCCATTTTCCCGGTGGTCGTCCGCGACGGAGTGCCCGCGCTGGTGTACGCGTGGGGACGAGTGCAGGGCTCGGCCATCGAGCTGCTGGCACAGGTGGCAGGCGCCATTTGGAGCGAGCTGTCGAAGCCGCCGGCGCCGGCGGCCTCACCCGTGGTCTCGCCCGAGCTGGTGCAGATTGCGCCCGCCGTGGAAAGCGCGGCGGATTTAGGGGGCGCCCCGAATCCGCCGGATACCCGGCCCGCATCCGCGTGGGACAGCCTGTCCGCCCAGGAGCAGATGATTCACTTGCGCGCGCAGCGCTATGCGCGTGTGCAAGTGGCGGAGATGCGGTTGTATGAGCCGGACGCCGTGCAGTCCGGCCGGGCGGAGCGCAAGCTGTACCACGTTCTGCGGAAACAGATCGACGCCGGGCGGGAGGAATTCCGCCGGGATTTCTTTGCGCCCTGTCCCAGCATGGTAGACTACTTCCACCTCGAATTGGTGCGAACGCTTGCGAACGACGATGCGGAGATGCTTGGCAAGGAATATCCGGGCCCGATGGTGTAGCCTGCCGCTGGCGCTGGCCCTCCTCTGGTCCGCCGGCGCCGCACAGACCCGCACCGCCGCGAAGCGCGACCTGGCGTCGCTGGTGCGCGCCTGGCGCGAGTCGCCGTCCGCGTCACGGCGTGCCGCCGTGGAGTCGTATGCCACTGCGCACGCCAAGGACAAGACGGGCGATCTGGCGCGCCTGGCCCTGGGCATCGGCGCGTACGAGCAGAAGGACTATCCGGCGGCGATTTCCGCCTTGCGCAAGCTGCGGGGGAAGCTTCCCCAAATCGCGGACTACGCGGCGTACTACCTGGCGGCCTCGCGCGTGGAATCGGGCGACACCAGCGGCATTGCCACCGACCTGCTGCCGGCGCACGCGGCCGATCCGCGCTCGCCGCTTCTCGGCAAGGCGTGGGTCCTGGAGGCCCGCGCCCTCCAGCCTTCCGATGCGCCGGGCGCCGCGCGCCTCCTGCGCGAGCACTATGCCGAGCTGCCTCAGCCCGAGGGCGACATCACCCTGGCCGATTCCTACCAGGCGGCCAAGGACCTGAGCCATGCGGCCGATTTCTACCAGCGCGTCTACTATCAGTACCTCTCGGGCGATGCGGCCAACCGCGCCGCGGCGGCGCTCCTCACCTTGAAAGACACCATGGGAGCGGACTATCCGGCGCCCCTTCCCGAACAGATGCTGCGCCGCGCCGACCGCCTGATCGAGGCTCGCGAATTTGCGCACGCCCGCTCCGACTACCAGTCGCTGGCGAATCAGTTGACCGGCGTGGCGCGCGACCAGGCCCGCGTCGGACTCGGGGCCTCGGACTTCCGCGACGGCAATACCGCGGCGGCGTGGTCGTATCTGCGCGCCCTGGAGCTGCCCGAGTCCGAGGCCGGCGCGGAGCGGCTGTATTACCTGGAAGAGTGCGCGCGCCGGCTGGCGGATGACGGCGAGATGATGTCCGCCGTCCAGCGCCTGAGCCAGTACCCGAAATCGCCGTGGCGGCTGAAGGCGCTGGTTTCGGCCGCCAACCGCTTCCTGCTGGTGAACCGGCCCGACGATTACCTTCCGCTCTACAAGGCCGCGTATGAAGGTTTCCCGGCCGAGCCCGTCGCCGCGCTGTGTCACTGGAAGGTGGCTTTCCAGGCGTATTTGCGCGGCAAAGGCGATGCGGGCGCCCTCCTTCGCGAGCATCTGCGGAACTATCCGCTCGATAACACCGCGGGAGCCGCGCTCTACTTCCTGGGCCGGCTTGTCGAGCAGGGCGGGGACCTCGGATTCGCGCGCGCCTGCTATCGGCGCCTTGCCGAGGTCTATCAGAACCATTACTACGCCCTGCTGGCCCGCGAGCGGCTCGATCGAACCGAGGTTCGCAACGCGGAGGTTCCCCCGGCGGCGGTGAAATTCCTGGCGGACGTCAAGATGCCGGATCCCAAGCCGGTGCCTTCGCAGGCCACTCCGGAAACCGATGCCCGCATCGGCCGCTCGCGCCTTCTCCGCTCCGCCGGCCTCAGCGACCTGGCCGATTCCGAGCTGCGTTTCGGTGCGCGCACCGGCGCCCAGCCGGCCCTGCTTGCCATGGAAATGGCGGGCGCTGCCGATGCTCCGCACCAGGCCATGCGCATCATGAAGCGGATGGCGCCGGAGTACTTGAACCTGAATCTGGAGGAGGCGCCGCGGAAATTTTGGGAACTACTGTTCCCGCTGCCCTACCGCAGCGACCTGGTGGAGTCCGCCCGCCAGCGCAGCCTCGATCCATACCTGCTGGCCGGGCTGATCCGCCAGGAATCGGAGTTCAACCCCCAGGCGCGCTCCAGCGCCAACGCCTACGGGCTGACCCAGGTGCGTCCAGTCACGGGCCGGCAGTTTGCGCGCAAGGCGGGTGTCCCGCGGTTTTCGAGCCGCGCGCTGTTCCAGCCGTCCGTGAATCTGAAGATCGGCGCGTCGATATTCCGGTCGATGCTCGACCAGAACGGCGGCCGTTTGGAGCAGACGCTGGCGGAGTACAACGCCGGTCCCAACCGGTTGACGGCGTGGCTTGGCTGGAGCAACTACCGTGAGCCCGCCGAGTTCGTGGAGTCCATACCGTTCACCGAAACGCGCGACTACGTGCAGGCGGTGCTGCGCAACGCCGATATCTACCGGCGCTTGTACTCTCCCGAGTTGCGAGCCGGAAAGTAGACGGCCCGCGGCTCACGGTATCATAGAGATGGCATGAACATCGACGACCGCATCGAGAAGCTCACGGAACGCGTGGACGCCCTCACGCACAGCGTGGAGCTTCTGGCGACCTTTCACCGTGACAATGAGCAACGCATGGGCCAGATGATCGATGCTATAACCCGCCTGGCCAACATCGCCGGCGCTCACGAGCGGCGCCTCACCGATCTCGAAGATCAGCCGTAAGACCCTGCCTTATTGCACCGGCACGCTTGACGCCTTCGATGTCTGCCCGCCGATCGCCACGGTTACGGGTTGGCTGCCCGAAGACAAGCCCGATGGCACCGTCACGTTGATCTGGTACAGTCCCGGCAGACCCGGCGTCAGGCCGCTGAACGACACCGTGGCCGTCTTGCCGCCGATAGTCACGACGGGCAGTGTTTTGGTGGTGGACAGCGGGCTGGCCTGCGCCGGATAACCGCTGTTGGGCTGGTTGTTCAGCGGGCCGAGGCCGTTGGCAAACAGCTCCAGCACATCACCCGCGTGAACCGGCGTGGCCGAGGTCACCACGGTGCCGGTAGTGGCATCGATCGCCGCCGCGATCCCGTTCCCTTCGAAAAGTGCGGGCGTGAAGTCCGCAAGCTGCGCCGTCACCACGTTGCTCCAAAGCCCTTCCGAGATCACCTTGACCTGGACCGACGACTGTCCCTGCAATTCCCACGGCACCTGGACGTTGACCTGGCCCGTGCTCACGAACGTGATGTAGCCGGGAACGCTGATGCCCGCCGAGGGCACGTCGAAGCTCACGTTGACGTAGTCGAGCGACAGGGGCAGACAGGTCGATGGCGGGCAGTTGGGAGAGCCCACGGACGTAACCTGGTCGCCGTTGGAATTGCTGAGAACACTGGGGTCTACCAGGTTCGAGCCGAACAGCGTGACGTAGGAGCCGGGAGCGATCGTGCCCTGGAAATTCGCCGAGTTCACCACGCCGCCCGACGTATTGAGCTGAGGCAGCGCCGAGATGGTCGCGCCTAGAGTGAAGGTCAAGCCCGCCGCCTTGGTGGTGATCGACGGCGATTGGATCGTCGAGCCCAGGATGACTTCCACGTAAGCCATGCCGTAGTTGTCGGTGTTGCATGTGGCGGTAGTCGTGGAACTGGCTGGCGAGCAGGCCGGCTCGCCCGGGTAGCTCTTGAGGGTCACCGAGCCTCGCGGGCTCACCGAAAAGTTGACCGGGCTGCCGGCCACCGGTGCCCCGTACTGATCGGTCACCTGCATGATGAGCGTGCCGCCATCCTGTCCCGGCCCGCCAAAGGCGAATCCCGAAATGGGATTGGCATTGTAAGCCACGCCGTCTCCTGCCACGAACAGATACGGCAGCCGCGCGGTAACCCCGGAGCCCTGTAGTGTGACAAACCCGGAGTAGGACCCGGGAGTGGGCGCCGAACCGGTGAGTGACACGGTGAGTGTGGTGGCCGCTCCCGCCGCCAGAGTGATGCTCGGTTTGTCCACCGCCACCGTGGCATTCTTGACCGTGGTGTTGGGCGCCACGGCGGCCGCCAGCGTCACAGAACCGGTGCCTTTGTTGGTCAGGGTGATCGTTCTGCTGATCGGCAGGACGCCCGATTTTACGAAACCGAACGAAACCGTGGATGGTTCGGCCGTCACCGTGGCGCTGGCCGCCGCGCCCGCATCCAGCCGGCCAGCTCCGATCCACTCCACGTCCACCGGATCGCCGACGTCATCCACCGACACGTCCTGCGCCGCCGAGTTCACCAGCGCCGACTTGATCTGCGTCGCCGTATAGCTTGGGTGGGCCTGCTTGACCAGCGCGGCCGCGCCCGCCACCATCGGGGTCGAGAAACTGGTGCCGTCGGCCGCGATATAGCCGTTGGTGCTGTAGAGCGTCGCCAGGTTGAAATCCAGCGTCGGATCGAAGGTCTGGGTTGCCATGTACAGTCCCGCGGAGACACCCGAGGCAATCTGGCTGTCGAATCCGCCCACCGCCACCAGGTCCGGCTTGATCGATCCATCCGGAGTGGGACCCAGAGAGGAATAGCTGGCCAGTTGATTGCTCCCCGCGGGGCTCAGGCCGAAGTCTGTGACGTAGGACGCGAGGTCCTGCTCGGCGCCCGCGATGTCGATCGTCACACTTTGCCCGGAATGTGAGCCGATGTAGCTCTTCAGCGCCACTCCGTCGCTGTTCGCGATCATCACCATCGGCCCGATAAAGCAGACTCCGGTATTGCAGTCCATGCCGGTCATGCCGATCGTTGGGGTCGCATCGGCCATGTATACAATCACGCCCACCGCGCCCGCGGCCTGCGCATTGGTTGCCTTGTCGGAGAAGTTGCACGTCCCGCGCTCGATCAGGGCGATGGCGCCGTTCAGCGAAAAGGCCGGCAGCGCGCTGCACGCCAGCCCGTCGTTCCCCAGGGTCGTGACGTCCACCACCGGCGCGGAATTGGCCCCGAACTCGGACGGGTAAAAGAACGAATCGCTCAGTTGCGCGGCGATGTTCTTCAGATTCGACGCCACACTCCCGTTGAGGCTGACACTCGGGGTCAGAACGTGCGAGTTGGTGATTGCGCCCACTCCAATCACCGACGGCGCCGAAGCCGGAGAGCTGATGGAGTCGAAATAAGGATACTGGGCGCCGTTGAAGTACGCGGTGTTGCCGTCGTTGCCCGCCGCCACCACCACCACCATGCCCGCCTTTACCGCCGCCTCGTATGCCGCCGCAACCGGATCGCAGGCCGCGCCTGCCGAAATCCCGCACGTCGCGCCCGTATCCAGCGCCCCGGTGAGCGCGATGCCGCCGTAGGACAGGCTCGCCACATCCATGCCGTCCGCGAGAGCGTCCTGTATGGCTTGGATCAAAACGTCGTCATAGGGGCCGTCGTTCACCGAAGGGGATCCCGTGATTTTGTAATTGCCCACGAAAGCCTTGGGAGCCATGCCGCTGAAGGTGACCGTGCCGGTGTTGGTATTGCCCGCCGCCACCGACGCCACCGCCGTGCCGTGTCCAAAACGGTCGCGCGGCGAATAGTCGTCCGGATTCGACTGCCCCGCCGGATTCGATGCGTTCGTCACAAACTCGTTGGACAGCATGCGCACATAACTCCGCGCCACGATCACCTTGTTATTGGTGTAGGCGCAGTCTTCCGGATGGCCGGAGGTGCACTTCGGAAAGCCCGCGGGGACAGTGAGCGTGGAGTCCTGAAACGCCGGGTGGTTCTGATCGATCCCCGAATCCAGTATGGCGATCTTGATCCCCTTGCCCGCGTTCCCCTGCCCGCCCAGCAGGTTCCACGCGGCGGGCGCGTTCATCTGTTGCACGGCCTTGTTCATCACCGGCTTGAATCGCCGCATGGGCCTCACTCCGGCCACTCCCGGAATGCTCTGCAATTCCGCCAGCCGGTCCGGCGTGGCGCTGACGAATACGGCGTTGATCAACAGCGAAACCGACCCCGTGACCTGGATATTCCTCGATCGCAGATCCTGGATAATGGCTGCCTGCCTCCCCTCGATCCGCTGCCGGTAGGCTACCGCGGCCGCGGCCTGCATCTCCTCGCGCCTGGCGAACTGCGCCGCGACCGGCGGGTCCTCCAGAAGCAGCGTATACCGGTTCGGTGCAAACTGGCCGTTCGGTGCAATCTGGCTGAAGGCGGGTATTCCGGCCACAAGCAGGGAAAGCATGGCGCGCCGTAGCGCTTTCGAGGTGGGTTTGACCATGAATAATTGACGATCATGCCCCCGGATGGGTTGCAATTATCGGAGGTCGTGGTGCACTATCGGGCAGCCGTCCCTCCGTCCTAAAAATACCCCAGGAAAATGACCACCAAAATGTGCATCGCCGCCAGCACAGCCAGCGAGTAGCTGAACGGCCGGTGCACCACGTGCCACATACGGAATATCTGCTTGATCCTGGCCAGAAACAGCACGTCCTTCGACAGCGCCGCCTGTCTCCTGGCCAGCGCGATGGCCTGTCGCAACTCGGCGCTGTTCTTGACGTGCCGGCCGGCGTGCCGGCGCACCCGCCAAATCAGCCAGGCCCTCCGGGCGTCCAGCGCGATAATCACCGCGAGCGCCTTCAACAGTGGCATCCGCTGCACCTCCTCCCTCGCCGGCAAAGCCAGCAGCGGCTCCAGTTCCTCCCGCGTCAGCACGTTCTGCTCCGCGATTTGTGCGGCCAGCGCAGCCCGCATCTTCTCCGCTTCGTCCAGCGACAGCTCCGCCTCGCCCAGCCGGCGCGGAATCTTGTTGTAGAGATAGCGCCCCACGATGCCGCTGATCACCACCGCCATCATGCTCCAGTACGCCATCCCGGCTACCCCGTGGAACTTGAACGCCGAGTGCAGGGTGATGATCGCCGGCGCCGCCAGGCCCATCAGGATGTGGTAATCGAGCCAGCGCTTCGTCTTGCCCTTTTTTGAAAGCCACTTCCACCGCTTGCGGAGCGGATACAGATAGATCAGCAGCAGCAGCGCTGTCCCCGCGATTCCCAGCCCGATCCCCACCGTCCCGCCCGGCTTCAGGTGCCCGTGCCGCGGCGAGAGGATGCGTTCCGCCTGGGGCTTGATGTAATATCCCGCCCCGTTCACGAACAATCCCATCGTTACCACAATCGCCACGACCGCGCCTGACAGGATCCATAGGCGATGCCGCCGCATCTTCGCGGCATCCGGCGAAACGCGTGGCACGCCCATCACCGTGGCGCTCATTTCGGCGCCCCCACATCGTTCTTTACGTCCACCGAAAACAATCTGTATTTGCCGAAGGTGTGCACGTTCCTCCAATGCTGGTGCGCGGTCTCCACCTCGATGGTCGCCGTCTCGGGAAGCCAGCTGGCATGCGCTTCCCCCTTGAAATCCACCCGTCCGTACCGGACCTCCGCGTTCAGCGTCTTCAGCCCGATATCTTCCATTCCGGCCATCAATCCCGCCGAGATCCGCATGATCGCGCCGCTCTCCGGCTCGATCCATGCCGTGCCCTGCCACTCCACCGGATAGTCCCTTTGCCTCAGCCTCAACACCGAGGGCGACCGCGCCCCGGTCACGTGCCGGAACCGCACCCGCAACACCCTCATCCCCTCCAGGTCCACCGGCTCCGGAGCGGAATACTCAAACGCGCTTTGAAACACCGGATGGAAGATAAATGACAGCGTCGAGAATCCGTTGGTGATCAGAAACGGCACGTTCTTCTGGTCCTTTGGCTCCGCGATCGCCGACCGCGACTCGTCCACCACGATGTCGTTGCCCGCCAGTTGCAGCAGCACCAGGTAGTCGAAGCTCGACTCCTGCCGGTACGTGACTTTCCCGTTCGGCGCGAATTTCACCTGTTGTACGCTTTCCACGCAGTCCACCGCCGACAGGCGCTCCCAGAAGCCCTCCATCGACGCGGCAGTCTTGCGCAGCAACTCCTGTGTGGGACTCGGTGTCTCGCCTGAAGCCAATAAAGGAAGGAGCATCACGAATGCGGTTGTTCTCATGTCAAAACCTGTACCCCACAGTAAAAAGTATCTGATTGTAGTTCTGGCTCTGGCCCCGATACACCGTAAGTCCGCCGCCCAGGAAGTAATGCCGGCTGAACATCCAGTTCAGGCTGCCGTTGATGTAGCGGGCGCTCGTCTGACTCGTAAGCGCCGATACGAAGTTCTGCCGCCCGCCTTGAAGCTCCAGCCGCAGGTACTCGTTGATCTGCCTGCTGAAGGACAAGGACTGGTAGTTGCCTTGTCCGTACGAGCTGTTGAATCGCGAGTAATGCGCATCCGCGCGGATCCCCGTATTCAGAATGTCGGAGAACGCCAGGCCGTACAGGTAATTCCAGGAAGGATTCGGATCGCCGTTTCCTTTGCTTCGCCCCAGATTCACATACACGCTGGCGCGGTAGGGCAGTGTGAGCCGGACGCCGCCGCTGAGCCCCTGGAACAGGATCTTATCCAGTAGCCCCGTCCCCACCAGCAAGGGGCTGAACGTCGGAAAGTCGCGAAAATAGTTGTGATTCAGATCGAACGCCAGGAACCGATAGGGCTCGAAACGCAGGGTCGCGAAGCTGCGCCCAATGCCGGTCCCCGAAGCCGTCGGCTGCTGTGTGGTTGCGTGCGAGCGGTCCAGCTCGAGGCTCTGAGACACGCTGAAGTAACGCTTCCAGGAAACGGTGTTTTCCAGGAAGAGGAACTCCTTCTCGGGCTTCCAGCTCAAGCGCGACACTCCCACTCCCGTCGTGCTCATGTAGCGGAGATCTTCGTAACTCCCGCCTTCGAAGCTGACGAACGTCCCCGCCATCTCCCGGCTTGGATTGTAGTTCCACGAGGTCGGGTCGGGCGAGGTTCCGGCGAACATCCCCACCGTCACCCCTTTGGCAACCCGCCGCGCGACGTAGCCTCCATCGATGGTGCTGAGACTGGAGGCCCACGGCAGATAGAAACGCCCGAACCCGAGCGTCCACGGCGACTGGGGGTTCTGGTAAGTGAGCGCCATGCGATATGTCCGGTTGAGTAAGTCGTTCAGTGTCGGCTGCTGCGATCCGGACGTGCTGTTGGTGAGCCGAAGCCGCGTGTACCCGCTCAGATTCCAGTAACTGCCGCCGATCCTGGTCATGTCGGCGCGCAGTACCAGCCCATACTCCGACGACGAGGCCCCCGACCCTCCCGCGTCCCGGATGCCCGTGTATTCGAAGCCGATCTGCCCGCGGATCCGATTGATTTCGGGCAGTTTTGGCTTGGGAATATAGTCTCGAACCTCCTCGTCCAGCGGGTCGCCTTCCGTAAAGCTGATCGTCTGCGCATAGTGGTTCCCCGATCCCGCCGCCCGCAATAACTGGCTCTTCTGCGCGTCCTCCGAGGAAAGCGCCGCCATGTCGCCGGCCTGGAGCGGCGCGCTGGAAGTCCGGACCTCACAAACCGCGGATGCCTCCGCCACCGAAACCACCTCGAGTTCGGCAACCACTTGCTCGCCGTGCCGCACCGTGAGCTTCATCGCCTCGGCTACTCCCGCCGCCCGTCCTCCCTCGATATACACCACTCCCTCGGCGACATACTTGATCCGGAATACTGGCCGGTCCTGCGCCATCATGCCCAGCGCCACCCCGAATAATGCCAGGACGCGCATCATCTTCCGCCTGCCCCCGTCGGATGACACGAGTAACATGTGGTCGGAGCGTACACGTAGTTCCGAACGCCGCTATGGTGCGGATCGGTCGAAGCCTCGTCGTGCGTGTGGCAGGTAATGCACGAGAAAACCTGGTAGTTACTGGCGTTCGTGTGGCAATCGGCGCAGGTGGTCCACGCGTGCGCGTGCGTTCCCGAATAGATGGGGAACTGGCTGTGCGTGAACGTCGCCCCGCTCCACGTCGTGGTGTTGTGACAACTGGCGCAGGTAGACGGGAAACCGGACGCCGCGTGGTTCGGGTTGGTCGTAGTCTGGTACTCGGTTTTGTGACACGAGTAGCAGTCGGTCGGCGTGCCGGCGAAGACGTTGTTAATATGGCAGCTCGTACACGCCACCGTCACGTGCGCCCCTGTCAGCGGAAATGGGGTGGCGTTGTGGTTGAACGTCGCCGGCGACCACGCCGTCGTGTTGTGGCAAACCTCGCACGTCTGCGGGAAGCCCGCCGTAATGTGATTCGGGTTGGTCGCGGAGTTGAAGACCGCCAGGTGGCACGATGCGCACGCCGCGCTGAGTCCGGTGAAAGCCCCGTTGGTGTGACAGGTCGCGCACTGCAACGGCGCATGCGCGCCCGTCAGGGCGAACCCGGTCTTCGAGTGGTCGAACACCGCTCCCAGCCAGTTCACCGTCGAGTGACACAGCGAGCAGTCCTGGGGAAACCCCGCGGTCACGTGGTTCGGGTTCGTGGTCTGGTTGAATTCCGTGATATGGCATGATTGACAGAGCACCGGCGTTCCGGCGAAGACGTTGTTGACGTGGCACTGCGCGCAAGCTGTGGTCGCGTGCGCCCCCGTTAGCGGAAACTTCGTCGTGGCGTGATTGAACGTTGCAGTGAGCCATGTGTCGGAACCGTGGCACAGCGAGCAATTGGTCGGGAAGCCCGCGCTTGCGTGGTTCGGATTGGTCGTGGCCGCGTACTCCTTCGAGTGGCAACTGTAGCAGTCCGCCGGCGTTCCCTGAAAGCGGTTCTGGGCGTGGCAATCGGCGCAGGCCAGCTGTGCGTGCATTCCCACCAGCGGGAACCCCGTGAACCGCGCGTGGTCGAAGCTGACCGTCAGCCACGAATCCACCTTGTGGCACTGCTCGCAGCTTGCCGAGAATCCCGCCGCGCTGTGGTTGATGATCTTTGTGTTGGCGAAATCCTTCATGTGGCAGGAGCCGCACTGGGTCGAAAGTCCCACGAACTGCGCTGCTCCGGCGCCCCTGTGGCACTCCTCGCAATCCAGCGCCGCATGGCCGCCGGTCAGCGGGAATCGCGGCGAGTGCTCCCGGATCGATTTCGTCGCGGCCTGCCAGCCCCTCACCGAGTGACACTGTTCGCAATTCGCTCCGAACTGCCTGCGGTGGATATCGGCGTGACAGTCCGCGCACCTGGTCGAAGTCTCGCGGAATACCATCTTGGTGTGGCAGAGCCGGCACTCTACCTTTTCGTGCAGGCCGCGCAGCGGATATTTGGTCTCTCGGTTGTGATTGAACTCCGGCACTGCCCGCAGCGGCGACCAACTAATCGAGGTGTGGCAACTGGCGCACGGAACGTTCAGTTTCCCGTGCGGACTGCGCAACGGTCCGGGTTGCATGTTCTGGGCCAGCGTCCAGGTACCTGTGGCCAGGGCAATGCTAATCGCCAGTCCCGCTACGCTTCGCCTGATTCTGTATCTCCGGTCCATGGCAGCTCGAGCAATCCTTTGGCGTTGGTTTGTAAAACAGAACCATTCGGCCACTTACCTCCCGCCGGTCCTTGTGACAATCACGGCACGGAACCTGCGCGTGGGAGCCGGTAAGTGAGAAACCGGTCTTACTGTGATTGAAGTTAGTTGCCTTCCACAAGTTAACGCTATGACAGACGGTACAATCCTGGTTTCCCGTTGCAGTGAGGAATTGCCGCCCGTGTATATCTTCGTGACATCCGTCACAAACCAGCGGTGTCTGGTTATATACGGCTCTTTTTAATCCCGCCGAAAGCGGTGTCACCCGATGGCAGTTCTCGCAAGCCGTGGCGCGGTGGGCCCCGGTCAGGACGAAGCGGGTCTTGGAGTGGTCGAACCTAGTGATATCGCGCCAGGTCTGGACGTTATGACAATCTTCGCAGTCCTTGTTCCGGAACTGGTTTTCGTGCGGGTCCCGATGACATCCCGCGCAGGACAAGTCCGCGAACCGGTAACGTTCGACTGGCGCTGTAGCCGCGGTCATCTGCGTCTTCACATGGCAATCCCCGCAGGCCACCGCGGCGTGCCCTCCCGTCAGCGGAAACCGCGTCTGGTTGTGCCGCGCCAGGGTGTACTTCGCCGGCCGGAACTGTTCCACCGTGTGGCAGTCCTCGCACCGATTCTGCCCGCTTGCCGTCACGAACTGGCCCTGGTGAGCGTCGCGATGGCAGTCCGCGCAAGCCTGGAATGGCACCTTGTACCTGGTCGCCGCGCCCGCCGGTGTGTGGCACTTGTCGCAAGCGGCGGCGGCATGCTTCCCCAGCAGCGGGTATGCCGTCTTGACGTGGGATGTCACCGTGAAAGTGGATTTCCTCCAGTCCGACACTGTGTGGCAACTGCCGCACTCGCCGTGATCCACCCGAGTGACAAACTGGTCGCCGTGGATGTCCTTATGGCACGTGGCGCACTGCTCGTGCGGTACCGGCGCCTTGTAATCCGACGTTCGGTGGCACTTATCGCAGGCCACGCTCGCGTGCTTGCCCGTCAGCGGATACTTAGTCTTCGAATGATCGAACGACACGGTAACATTGCGAGCCGGCTTCCACGCCATATCGGTGTGACAGGCGGTGCAAGCCGCGGCAAACGCTCCGTGGTGCGGGTCCTTGTGGCACGCGCCGCACTGCGCGAACGGCATGCCCGCGTACTGGATGTGCGGCTTTCCTCCGCCGGCCGAGGGAACCGCCGGATGGCACTTCGCGCATCCCGTTTTCTCGTGCGCGCCGGTCAAACGGAACTTCGCTGTCGAATGGTCGAACTTGGCGATGTCCTTCCAGCGCGTCTCTGTGTGACACCGTTCGCACCGGGAGCCTAACTCGGCGCGGTGTTCATCCTGATGGCACGTGAGACACTGGCGGTCGAGTCCCAGGTAAGTGCGCTTGATGTCTTTCATGAGGATCCCTTTGCGCGCCGCGGCGGGGATCCGTTCCGGCGTGTGGCACTTATTGCATTTCAGATTGGCGTGGCCACCCTCCAGCGCGTATCCCGTCTTGCGATGGTCGAATTCGTCCAGGCTCACATCCCACCGTATGGGCACGAAACTTTCGCCGTTGTGCTCGGAGTGGCACTTCGCGCAGAAATCGTCCGCCTTCCCTTTCCCCAGAAGCGAAGGATGAAGCCCGCGCGCCTCCGCCAACCGCTGCCGTATCTCGGTGTGACACGACAGGCATTTGAATTTCCGCTGTCCCCCGCCCGCGACATGGCAGTTCGTGCAGTGCGTCGGTCCGTCGAGCGCGTGATGCGCCTTCGACAGGGATCCCGGCGAGAACTGGCACCACGCCGCGCCGGGTACGCACAGAAGCAGGAGCAAGCAACTGTACCAGAGCTTCAGCATCCGTTGATGAGCTTACTCGCTTGGGTGCGCGTGCCACCTTGCCGGTTACAACTTTTAATTGGTGTGAAACGAGTGACTCGCTGGCGCAATTCCGGCACAGGCAGTCCCACACCCGAGCGCTACGAGACCTCGAGCGACGCCCACTGAGCGTACTTACCGGCTCTTCAGCATCTGCCGCGCGCAGTTATACCCCGGCGCACCCATCACGCCGCCGCCCGGATGCGCTCCCGACCCGCACAGGTATAACCTCTCGACCGGAGTCCGGTACCGCGCCCAGCCCGCCGCCGGCCGCATGACGAACATCTGGTCCAGGCTCATCTCGCCGTGAAAGATGTTGCCGCCGGTGATCCCGAAGCGCCGCTCCAGGTCGAGCGGTGTCAGCACCTGCCGGTGCTCGATAATCCCCCGGATGTTCGGCGCGTACTCCTCGATCAGCGCGATCACCCGGTCGCCAAACGGCTCCCGCAGCTCGTCCCAAGTGCCCGCGCGCAGCGTGTAAGGCGCGTATTGCAGGAAGATCCCCATGATGTGCTTCCCCGCCGGCGCGAGCGAGGGGTCGTACATCGTAGGTATCGTCAGCTCCAGGAGCGGCCGTTCCGAGGGCCGCCCGTACTTGGCATCGTCCCAGGCGCGCTCCACGTACTCGATACTCGGGCAGATGTGCATCGTCGCACGATGATGCGGTCCCGCACCCGGATACGCCGTGAACTCCGGCAGCCCCGAGAGCGCCAGGTTGATTTTGCAGCTTGTCCCTTCGATCCGGAAATGCCGCATGGCCGTCACGAACTCCGCATCCAGGTCGCGCTCCTCCAGCAGCTTCAGAAAGGTCACCTTGGGATCCAGGTTCGAGGCGATCATGCCGCCCTCGATCTCCTCGCCGTTCTCCAGCGCGACCGCGTACGCCCGCCCGCTGCGCACCAGGACCCGCGTCACCGGCGCCGACGTCCGGATCTCAGCGCCGCCCGCGCGCGCCGACGCGGCAATCGCTTCCGGGACCGCGCCCATCCCGCCGCGCACGAATCCCCACAGCCCACGATGCCCCGACACGCCGCCCATGCAATGGTGCAGCAAAATATAAGCGGTGCCCGGCGACCGCGGCCCGCCGTTCGCCCCGATCACGCCATCGGTCGCCAGCGTCACCTTCACTTCTTCCGACTCGAACCACTCGTCGAGAAACTCCGCCGCGCTTTGCGTGAAGATTTTGACCAGCGCCACCATCTCCGCGGCGCCCAGCCCGCGCAGCCGCCCGGCGAGCTTCAGATAGTCGATGTAGTCGCCGATTCCACGTGGCGGGAACTCCGGCGGAACGGTGAGCAGAAGGCCCTCCACCACCTGCGAAAGCCGCTCCAGACAGTCTTCGTAGGCCGGGTACGCCTCGGCGTCGCGCCGCGAAAATTTCGCGATTTCCCCCAGCGTTTTCGCACGATCCTGCCACATGAAGAAGTGCCGCCCGTCGGGAAATACCGAGAAAAACGCCGGATCCTTCGCGTCCACGCGGTAGCCGAAGCGCTCCAGTTCCAGCTCGCGGACGATCCGCTCCTGCATCAGGCTCGTCAGGTATGCGGCGGTCGAGACGCGGTACCCCGGCCAGATCTCCTCGGTCACAGAGCAACCGCCCACCAGTTCCCTTCGCTCCAGCACCAGCACCTTGCGCCCCGCGCGCGCAAGATAAGCGGCCGTAACCAGCCCGTTATGGCCGCCGCCGATAATGATCGCGTCGTATTTCGGCACCGCTCACCTCACCGTTTCCGAAACGCCACCACCGCCAGCGGCGGCAGCGTCACCGCGATACTGTGCTCCCGCTTGTGCTTGGGAACCGGCCGCGAAACCACCCGCCCGCCGTTGCCCGTGTTCGATCCCCCGAACAGCTCCGAATCCGTGTTCAGGATCTCTTCGTACACTCCTTCTTCCGGCACTCCGAACTCGTAGCCCCGCCGCACGATCGGCGTGAAGTTGCAGCAGAACAAAATGAAATTCGCGGGGTTCGCGGCGCGCCTCAGGAACGCGATCACCGAGCTGTCCGCGTCGCGGAAGTCCACCCACTCGAACCCCGCCTGCTGGAAGTCCACTTCGTACATCGCGGGGTGGGCGCGATACAGCCGGTTCAACTCCCGCACCAGCGCCTGTAGTTTGCGGTGCGCATCGAATTCCAGCAGCTCCCACCGCACTCCCCGGTCGTGGCTCCACTCCTCGATCTGGCCGATCTCCTGGCCCATGAACAGCAGCTTCTTCCCCGGGTGCGCCCACATGTACGCCAGAAACGCCCGCGCGTTGGCGAACCGGCGCGCTTCGTCGCCCGGCATTTTGCTCACCAGCGAGCGTTTCCCGTAAACCACTTCATCGTGTGAAATGGGCAGCACGAAATTCTCGCTGAACGCGTACATCAGGCTGAACGTCACGTGGTTGTGCTGGTACTTGCGGTACAAGGGATCGTGCTCGAAGTACTCCAGCATGTCGTGCATCCATCCCATGTTCCATTTCATGGTGAAGCCCAGCCCGTTGAGATACACCGGTTTCGTCACGCCCGGGAACGCCGTGGACTCTTCCGCCACCGTAAACGCGCCGGGCAGGCTGTGGACCAGCTCGTTGAACCGCCGCAGAAAATCGATGGCCTCCAGGTTCTCCCTTCCGCCGTACCGGTTGGGAATCCACTCGCCCGGCTTGCGCGAGTAGTCCAGGTACAGCATGGACGCCACGGCATCCACCCTCAGCCCGTCCACGTGGTATTCCTTCAGCCAGAACAGGGCATTCGATATCAGGTACGTCCGCACCTCGTTGCGGCCGTAATTGAAGATCATGGTGCCCCAGTCGCGATGCTCTCCCTGGCGCGGATCGGCGTGCTCGTACAGCGCGGTGCCGTCGAAATTCGCCAGGCCGTGCGCGTCCTTCGGAAAGTGCCCCGGGACCCAGTCCACGATCACCCCGATCCCCGCCTGGTGGCACGCGTCCACGAGGTGCTGAAAATCGTCCGGCGTTCCGAACCGCGACGTGGGCGCGTAATATCCGATCACCTGGTAGCCCCACGAGCCCGAGTACGGATGCTCCATAATGGGCAGCAGCTCGATATGCGTGTAGCCCATCAGCTTCACGTATTCCACCAGCTTGATCGCCGCCTCGCGGTACGTCACCGGCCGGCCCTGCGGCCCCCTTAGCCACGACTCCAGGTGCACTTCGTAAATCGCCACCGCCGATTGCAGCCAGTCGATCTTGCCGCGCGCCTCCATCCACGCCGCGTCCCGCCATTCGTGCTTTCCGAGCTTCCACACCACCGACGCCGACTTGGGCGGCGTCTCGCAGAAAAACGCGTACGGGTCGGCCTTGAGCTGCTGGTAGCCGTTGAAGCGCGAGCGGACGTGGTACTTGTACGCGGTGCCTTCGCCCAGCCCCGGAATGAAGATCTCCCACACCCCGCCGTTGCGCCGCCGCATGGGGTGGCGGCGCACGTCCCACTCGTTGAAATCGCCCGCCACCGTCACGTTCTCCGCGTTGGGCGCCCACACGGCGAAGCGCACCCCGGCGACTCCGTCCGCCTCCGCGAGGTGCGCTCCCAGCGCGCTGTAGGCCCCTTCGAGCGTGCCCTCGTTCAGCAGGTACAGGTCCGTGTCCGAGACCTGCGGCCCGAACCGGTACGGGTCTTCGATTTCGATCTCGCGGCCGTCCCACAGCTTCAGGCGGATGAAATACCGCTCCGGCGCGCCATCGAGCGCCGCGCAGAAAAGCCCCTGCGCATCGAGCTTGTCCATCGCGCATCGCTGCGCCCCCGCCGTCACTTCGGCCGATTGCGCCTGCGGCAGAAACGCGCGCACTTCCCACCGCGCCTGCCCGCCCTTCTTTCGCGTCCGATGCGGCCCGAGAATGCGAAATGCATCGCTATGATAACCGCCAACTATCGCTTCAATCTGCTCCGCAGTCATGGGAACCTTCAAGTATGGCCGATTTCCTCCTGGAAATGCCGAAAGCCGAGCTCCATCTCCACCTCGAAGGCTCAGTCGAGCCCGAAACTCTCCACGAGCTGGATCCCGCCACTCCGCTCGAGCAGTTTCGCGCGCTCTACTCCTTCCCCGATTTCGACGCCTTCCTCAAAGCCTTCGGCGTCGTGGGCAAGCTGCTGCGCACTCCCGAGGCCTACGCGCTGGCCACGCGCCGGTTGCTCGGTCGCCTCGCCGCGCAAAACGTGCGCTACGCCGAGATCATCCTGGCCGCCGGCGTAGTCTTGTGGAAAGGCGGCGAATTCGCCCCTGTCTTCGATGCCGTGCGCGCCGCCGCCGCCGGCTCGCCGGTCGAAGTGCGCTGGATTCTCGATGCCGTCCGTCAGTTCGGCGTCGAGCCCGCCATGCGCGTCGCCCAACTGGCGGCCGACCGCGCCGGCGAAGGTGTGGTCGCGTTCGGCATCGGAGGCAGCGAAGAGCGCGGCCCGGCTTCATGGTTCACGGAAGTCTTCCGGTTCGCCAGGTCTGCCGGCCTGCACCTCACCGCGCACGCCGGCGAGGGCACCACGCCCCAATCCGTTTGGGACGCTTTGGATCTCGGCGCCGAGCGTATCGGCCACGGTATCGCCGCCATCCACGACCCCGCGCTCGTGCGCCATCTCCGCGATCGCCGGATTCCGCTGGAGATCTGCATCACCAGCAACCTGGTCACCGGCGTCGTGAAACGGATCGAGGACCATCCTGTCCGCCGCCTGTACGACGCCGGCGTGCCGATCGTCCTGAACACCGACGACCCGGCGATGTTCCGTTGCACCCTCGCGGGCGAATACCGCCTGGCCGCGCGCCAGTTCGGATTCACCGATGACGAGTTGCGTGCCATCGCCGCGAACGGATTCCGCCATGCGTTCGCCCCCGCCTGAAATCAGGTCCTCGGCGGCCACTCTGCACCTCTTTGTGCCAGCGGCTCGAAGATGTCTTCCCCGCCGGGTCTCTGGCACAGCACCCAGCGGGCTTGATTAAACGTCGGGTAACTGAACGGCTCGACCCACTTGCCGTTCCTCCCGATCCGGTACGTCTTAACCCCCATCTTCCCTCCGGTGACAGGATGTGACGGGAACCGGCGTTTCCGCCGCGCCCGACGCCTGGGCGGCGGGGCGGTAGAATACATCCAGTGAGGGCATGATGAGACATTGGGGACTGCTGCTGGCTCTGCCGCTGGCGGCGAGCACCATTCGGATTATCCAGACCAACAGCGCGGGCGACAGCGTGCACATCATCGATCCGGCGACCGACAAAGTCGTGGGAGAGATCAAGGGGATCGAGGTGAACCACGGCGTGGCCGCCGCCCCTGATGGCAGCCGCTACTACATCAGCAACGAGGCGGAAAGCACGCTGGACGTGGTCGACGCCAGGACTTTGAAGATCACCCGGAACATACGTCTGAGCGGGCGGCCCAACAACATCGCCATCAGCCGCGACGGCGCGCGGGTTTATGTCTCGATCGTCCAGCCGCCCGGTGCGGTGGATGTCATCGACGCCGCCTCTCAGGAGAGGATCAAGAGCCTCCCCATGAAGGGCGGCGTGCACAACACCTACGTCACTCCGGACGGACGGTTCGTGGTGGCCGGTTCCATCCTGGGGAAGATCCTCACGGTCGTCGATCAGCGCACCGAAAAGCCCGTGTGGGAGCTGGCGTTCGACCACGGAGTGCGGCCCATCGCCTTCGAAAAGAATCCGGACGGATCCACCAGGCGGATGTTCTTGCAGCTTTCCGATGTGCACGGATTCGCCGCCGTGGATTTCGCGGCGCGCCGCGAGGTGGCGCGCGTGAACCTGCCGGATGCGCCTCCCGGCAAGAAGCCGGATATCGATGCCACTCCGTCGCACGGCATTGGAGTAAACCCGGACGGAAAGACGCTGTGGGTGAACAGCAGCCTCAACAACAAGGTCTACGTGTACTCCCTTCCCGATCTCGAGCTCGTGGGCGGCGTGGACGTGGGGAGAACGCCGGACTGGCTGACGTTTACACCCGACGGCGGCAAGGTCTACGTCTCCAACGCGGGAGCGAACAGCGTATCGGTGATCGACGTCAAGAGCATGAAAGAGGTCGCCAGGATTGCCGTGGGACAGGTGCCCAAACGCAACATCACGGCGCTGCTGCCCTGACCCGGCGGCGCAGCGCGAGAGGCGCCGGTCCTACTTGAGTTTCCCTCCGCGGACCCATTGGGCCAGGGTCTGCCATTCCGGATCGTTCTGCGACTGCCAGTGTTTGCCGCCGGAGTGAAAGGCGTCGCCGCCCGCTTCGGGAGCTAGAGGGTGGGTCAGCAGGCGGCTCGCTTGCGGATCGCCGGGAACCACCAGCCGCTGAACCGCATCGAAATTGCGGTGCGACTGTTCGTCGTTCCAGGTGGCGGCGCCGGGAGAAAGGCGCTCCAGCCGGAAAGTGGTGCCGGTGGAATGGCACACGTAACAGCGCGCGTGTCCCGGACGCTTGAGCAGAAAGACCGGTTGAATTCGAGCCTTGAAAAACTCGAAATCCAGGGGCGCCGTCTGCGGCCGCAAAGAAGGTGCCAGAGCCAGGGCCACAAGTGTCACAATGCCGCGAGCCGGTGTGATCAAAGGTCCCCTCCTTTCTCTAGCTGAAGCTTCCCGTCGCCCCTTGGAAGCCCCGCACCGCCTGCTTCGCCATCCATTTGATCACGCGCCCCGCGTCGTAGCAGTAGGCCAGATTGTGATTGAGCGTCGAGAAGCACTTGGGCTGGCAACCCTGTTTCATTTCCCGGAGCTGCCGGGACTCGAACTTGTTCTGTCCCACCACGCCCCAGTCGTAAGTCGCCGAGTACATCGGAAAGCAGGGCGCCAGCGTGCCGTCCACCCGGATGATCACGTTGTTCTGCCCGGCGCGGCAGCTCCATTCCTGCAGCTTGCCCCGCATGAATTCGCGCATCTCGTTCAGCCGATGCACCGAGTTCACCATCTTGTAGCCCGACCGGTTCTTCTCCATCAGCCAATCCACCAGCTCGTCCACCCGCGGCCAGTCCTCCGGCGTGATGTACGTCACGTTGTCGTCCAGGTGCGCGAAATGCGCCGGCTCGATCATGGGCGATTCGTTGATGTGATAGTCCGTGGCGATGCGGTGCTGGCGCGCGATCTCCGTCAACTCCCGGATGTCTCCCAGGTTGTTGCGGCAGATGTTCATGTTGAAGAACACCGTGTACCCGTAACGATACTGCCGCTTCACCAGGTGGTCGAAGTGCGCCCGGATGGGTTTGAGGGCTTTGGGCAGTCCGGGCTTCTCCTCCACGGCGTCCACGGCCAGGTTGAAGGTCGCCACGCCGGCATCTCCCAGGCGGTCGATCACATCCGGCCGCAACATGCGGCCGTTGGTGGGGACATAAATCCAGAAGCCTTTTCGGGCGGCGTAATAGACCACGCGATGCACGAATTGCGGCCGCAGCAGAGGCTCGCCGCCCATCAGCGCCAGCACCCGGCAGCCGTTGTCGTGCAGCCAGTCGATCGAACGCCGCGCCGTGTCTTCCGTCATGCCTTTGACGCTGTTGTCGAAGGCCCAGCAGTAGTGGCAATCCAGGTTGCATTTCCACTCCGTGAACAGGTACGCGATGATCGGGTGGAAGTCCCCGGGAAGCACCCGCGACCGGATATACGGAAATAGCCAGCCCCGCATCGCGCGGTAAATCAGCGGCGCCGTCCACGAGCGCTTCTCGGGTGTGACTTCCGGATCGGGGATGTTCTGTAACTCCGGATGCAAAGGGTAAACCGGGTCGGGCAGCGTCAGCGGCTCGTCCGGCGTGGGCAGAAGGGAAGTCCGGCCGCCGTCGCTCTTGTGGACCAGCAGGTCGTGAAGTTGCACATCAACGCGAAAACTGGGATGGGCCGAAGCAGATTCCAGTTCTTTTTGAAGTTCCATTTGACGTTCCTCTCCCTCTCAAGATCGGATCGCCGCAAGCTACCTTCCTTCGGGCTGTATTTGTGTTCGATCTCGTCAGCCAAGCCAGCGATCCCAGGCGAAAGACACTTCTTGCCAATATTTTAGTTTAGGCGACCGGAGGCGCTGCGCGGACCGCCTCGCTGTAGCCAAAATCACGCAATACCTCACGGGGACGCTATCCCCCTGGAATCCTGCTCCCGCGCCAGCCGCTCTTCCTTGCGTTGACCCCTCCAGTCCCGCAACGTCAGATACCCGAGGCGCAGAGCGTCGCCCGTGCGCCACACGATGTTGTCCCTGAGAAAATGGTTCCTGGCCGTCAGAATCACGCGCCGCGTTAACCGCACCACTTTACCCGGGTGCCGCAAACCCGCCGCCCCGATCGGCTCGTCGTAGGGCGGCGTACAATCGTTCAGGCGAACCACGGGGACGCGGGCGTCCGTGCTCACGCCTCTTCGGTATCGCTCTCCCGTGCCGCGGATTGTCTCCGGCCTCGGAACATAAGTCACCGAATCCACGCAGCCGGTGGACACCAGGCCGCGAACCACCTCGTCCCGCTCCAGATCCACGTCGTTCTGGATCTGGTGCGTGAATCCGAAAGGGTGCAGGCCGAACGTCACATCCATGTCCCGCGTGGCCGCCGACGCCCACACCGGCTGCCCGCCCAGGTCTTCGTCGCGTCTCCAGATGCGTAAATGGTCTCGCTTCTCGAACGTGTTCAAGCTTCTCTGCAAGCGGAAATCCGGCTCGGCGCCATCCAGCACCAGGTTGCGCATGGGCGCATCCGCGTATGCCCGTCCCTCCGTAATGGCGCGGATGGCCTTCAGGCCCGCTCCGAACGAATTGGGACGCGACCCCGTCCAGCCGGCCGCCGCGAAGGCGCGCTTCAGGGCCTCCGGCTCGCCGGTGAAGACCAGGTTCACCAGATCCATGGGCTGCCGTTGCCGCGTGGAATAGCTCCAGTACGGCAGTTCGTCCACTATGCCCTGCATCTCCGCCAGTGCGGCGGGGGAAGTCTCGGCGTCGGGAGGCGCGCAGGCGGCCACCGGTCCCAGCGCGTCTGGAAAATGCACGTCCAGCCTGATCTCGGTCCCCCGCCCATATTCGATCTCCGGGTCCGGAAAACGGAGCACGCTGGCTTCCAGGAAGAACACCGCCAGGCCGGCCGCGGGATGGCCCGCGGCGCCGAAGGCCAGCCGCTGCCCGGCCCGGCTCGAAAGCACCGCGGTGGCCCGGATGCCGTGCACCTTTCCGTGCTTGTCCACGCGCTCGCGGGCGTTGTCGATCGACACGAGCCGCGCCTCGACCGGTTCGACGCTGCCATCCGGCAGGCTCAGGATGCGAAAGTCGAGTCGCAGGCTCGCGCTTTCGTGCACCAGCCCCAGTCCCACTTTGCCCACGCGCTGGATGACGCCGCGAATCTGCACGCCATCGGGAAGAGTGCGCTCGCCCGCCGAACACACCGCTGTGGTCAACAGCGCCGCGATTTCCGTTCCGGATTTCGAGCTGTACGTGGAAATCGGAGTCAGTAGCCTGGCCTCGACCACCATGCCGTCCGAAACCGCCGCTCTCAGGTGGAAACCCGGTAGAAAGAAGGCGAACAGGCACAGCACTCTGAGGGCGGGCATGTCACAGTTTACACTTTTTCCTTCGCACCCTGCCGAGGAAAGCGTGTCCTGACTTCCATATCCCGCGGGGACATCCATACAGAGCCTCGCGTGGTCTAGAAGTACAGCTTCACGCCGAACTGCACGTACCGCGGCGTGTTGGAGTTGTACAACGTGCCGAAATTCGTGGCGTACGCGGTCCTCAACTGGTAGAGCTTGTAGCCTTGCAGCGTGGTGATGTCGTACGAGTTCGGCTGCTTGCCGTAGAAATCCGCCGGCAGCGGTATGGTGAAGAAACTCGCCGGCAGGACGTTGTTGGTCTTCTGCGCGTTCACCATGGCGACGATCTGGTTGTAGATCGCGGCGCCGGCCGTCGTGCTGTATGCCGGCTGATTGTTGGCCGCCGCCCAACTGTTGTAGGCCGCCGTGCTCAACGTCGCCGTGCTGGGCGCGCCCATGAAGTCCGCGCCCCCGGCGTTGTTGGGATACACCGCAAACGCCGGGTGATTCAAGGCGTTCAGCGCGTCCATGCGGAACTGGAGGCGCCGTTTGCCCTCGCTGAAATAGAAGTTCTTCTGGATGGACCCGTCGAAGTACTGCTGCCATGGCCCGCGGACGCCGTCCAGCGTGCGCGGCGGGAACCAGGTCGGGCCGAAACGTATGCGTGGTGTCGCCCAACTGGTTTGTGTCGGACAGATAAGGCATGTACGGATGCGCCTTCGGCACGGCAGCAGCCGGCGGCCGCGAGTTTCGCAATGAGAAACGCCGCACGGACCTTGCACTCTCGGAAGTCTGATATCCTCGGTGTCATGCCAGACCGTCGTTTCAGCGACGTGGGCGGAACTCCGGGCGGGCTCCGCTATTTCCTGCTCGGTTTCATCATGGCCTGCGCCGGCGGTTACCTGCTGTCCAACCAGGTTACCGTCGCCGGCTCCTATTGGAACTTTTACGGCTACAACTCTTTCGGCATTACCTTGATCCCCCTGTTGTTCGGGGTCGGCATCCTGTTCTGGAACGGCCGAAGCACCATCGGCTGGCTGCTGACCGCAGGCGGCGCCCTGTTCATCGTGGCGGGCGTGATTGCCAACCTGCACATCTATTTCCAGCCGACGAGCCTGTTCAACACCATCGTGATGCTGGTCCTGCTGGTCGGTGGGCTGGGGCTCATTGCGCGCTCTCTCGGGCACCACGGCGAAAGCGCCGGCGAGTAAGCGCGGCAACTACACGATCCTGGGTTTGATGACTTCCACGCCGAGCGGCTTCATGAATTCAACGAGGCGTGCGAACATAGCCTCGTCTTCATAAGTGCCGACGATGGCTCCCCCCGATCCCGCGAAGTTCGAAGTGGCGCCCGCTCTCCGGGCCGTCTCCACCATCTCCAGGTTGCCTTTGTCGATCTTATAGATTCGCTTGCGCAAATCGAAGTTGGCGTCGATCAGCTCTTTCAATCGGCTGTAATTGCGTTCGAGCAGGCACTGACGTCCCTCTTCCGCGTAACCCGCCCAGGTTTGCATGGCTTCCACGACCTCCGGTTCGCCGCGCAGCCAGCGTTCTTTCAGGTTACTGTGGAATACTTCTGTGCCTTCGCCGAGCGAGGTTCGGCAGGCCACATACACCTTCGGTAACACAGCCGGATCCATCCGCTCGTACTCGCCATAGCCGCGCGCTTCCATCAAGTGCCGCGAGAAATCCATGTACACCAGCCCCTGATACACCTGAACGACGCGGTCCTGAAGTCCCGCGGGGACATTCAGCTCGCGTGTTTCCGTCTCCAGCGCCAGGTTCGCCTGGATGGGAAGCGGTATGTCGATCTCATAGTACCGGCACAGCGCGCGAAGGGACGCGGTAATAATGGCACTGGAGCCGCCCAGCCCGAGGCGCTGCGGGATGTTGGACTCATACTCCAGCGTGAAGTTGCGGTTCTCCAATTCGATTCCCTGCTCCAGGCAGTAATCCACCAGCCGGACGATCAACGCCCGGATGATTCGGATGCCGCCGTAGTACCCACGCCACCGCGTGATGCGATACAGGTCGTCCAGGTCCTCGAATACCGGGAGATCCACCTTGGACGGTTTGATCTCCAGCCGCGCGCTCGGATACACCAGAACGCGCGCGCGAAAGTTAGACATGGCGAAGGAAATGGTCTTTCCGAAGTAGCCGTCGCTGGGATTCCCCAGAAAACCGGCTCGAGCGTAACCGTAGGTTTCTATCATGGTGTCCGCCGATCCGCGGAATCGAGCAAGATCGTCACCGGACCTTGATTGACCAGGTGAACCTCCATCATGGCCTGGAAAACGCCGGTCTCCACCGGGACCGGACCCCTTTTAGCGGATTCGACGAAGTAATTATAAAGGGATTGCGCCTGCTCCGGGGGCGCGGCGGGATCGAAGCTGGGACGCCGGCCTTTGCGGCAGTCGGCGCACAGAGTGAATTGCGAGACAATCAGCAGCGAGCCACCGGCCTGCTGCACGTTCAGGTTCATCTTGCCGGCCTCGTCACTGAATATCCGCAGTCCCAGGACTTTGTCCAACAGATAGTCCGCATCGGCGGTTGTATCCTGCCGGGAAACGCCCAAAAGGACGACAATTCCCGTACGTATAGTTCCAACGGTACTTTCCGACACGGTCACCGAGGCTTGGCTAACACGTTGCAGGACTACTTTCATCGGTATAAAAGTCAATGATATATGTTTCTCCGGTCAGCGGCTATGTTATAGTTGGGGGTCAAAGGTGAACTCATGCCAAGAGGCAAGAAGACAGAAGATCTGACCACGATTCAGATGGCGCTGGTCGGGTTTCAGCTAGAGAAACAAAAGATAGAAGATAAGATTCGCGAGTTGCAGGGACGATTGAAGGGGACGCACAGTGCGGCTCCCGCCGCCGCTCGAAAGAAAGCGGCGCCCGCCGGGAAACGCGTACTGAGCGCCGCCGCGCGCCGCCGGATCTCCAAGGCGCAGAAGAAGCGCTGGGCCGCGCATCGGAAGGCGCAAAAGGCGGGCAAAGCCTAGCGGGCCGCGGTAGATCCGCTCTCTGAGGTCGCCGCTCTTCTGAGCCGCGCACGTCAGTAAGCGGTGTCTTTGCGGCGTCCGTCAAATTCCCGACTTACTGCGCTCGAGGGCAAAGCTCCACCCGAAGTGGATTACTATATCCTCCACCGGGCCCTCGCCCGCAATGGTTCCGTTCTGGAAGAAGACCGCGCGGCCGCAGATGGCTTGCGCGAAAGCGATATCGTGAGTCACCAGGATTTTGGCCTGCGGTAAGCGGGCCAGCAGGTCGCCCAACGCGCGTTGTCCGGGCGGGTCGAGAAACGTCGTAGGCTCGTCCAGAACCAGAATCTCGGGCTCCATCGCAAGAATCCCGGCGATGGCGACCCTTTTCTTTTCGCCGGCGCTCAGGTGGTAAGGCGCGCGGGATGCCGCCGCGGCCATCCCCACGGTATCGAGAGCGGCGCGCGCCCGTTCGGCGGCTTCCTCCGGGCCCAGGCCCCGGTTGAGCAGGCCGAAGCACACGTCTTCCAGGACGGTGGGCATGAAGAGCTGGCTTTCGGAGTCCTGGAACACCAGCCCGACCTTGCCGCGGATTGCCTGGATATTCGGTTTCTCCATCGGCATACCGCAAACCCGGATGCTCCCCTCGCCCTTCAGCAGCCCGTTGAGGTGCATCACGAAGGTGGTCTTGCCGCTGCCGTTGGCGCCCAGCAGGGCTACGGTTTCACCGGCTTCCAGGCGGAAATCGACGCCATTGAGAGCGGCTGTTCCGTCTTCGTACCGGAACCGCAGGTTGTGGACTTCGATCAGTGGCTGCGTCACACGAACCTCTCGACCGCCACGCGCACCAGGGCGGGCGCCAGGGAAGCGATCACCGCAAATCCGGCGTCGGTCCCCCGGAAACGCAGAGCGCCCAGGGTCCGGAAGTGGCCGGTGAAGCCGCGCGCGAGCATGGCGCGGTGGATCTCTTCGGCGCGTCCATAGGAGCGCGCGAACAGCACGGCCAGCGCTCCAGCAGCGGCGCGAAACCGCAGCCGGCTGCGCGACCCGCCGCGCGACGCCGCCGCGATCCTCATGTGCTGCGCCTCCTCCGAGATCACGAACAGGTAGCGATACAGGAACTGCGCCACCATCAGCAGGAACCGCGGGACGCCCGTCATTTCCAGGCCGCGCAGCAGAACCGGAAGCGGGGTCGTCGAAACCACCAGCAGCACGGCGAGCGCGGAGAGGTAACTCTTGAGCAACAGCGACAGTCCCCGGGCCGGATCGCCTCCCAGCCAGCAGATCGCGGCGAAGACCAGCGTGAAGGGGAGGATGATTCCGGCGCGGATCACCGCACCGGCCAGCGGCAGCCGGGCCCAGACCAGCGCCGCGCACAACAGCAGGAACAGGGCAGCCGCCAGCGCGGGCAGGGAGCTGTGGGCTGTGGCCAGCACGATGAGGAACATCAGCAGCGGCGCGATTTTGGCGCGCGGGTCACGGCGATGAATGGCGCTGGAGCCGCGGCTCCAGCGTTCCAGGACCACGTGGTGCAATCAGGCGCTCCCGCGGCGCGCCACCAGGCGCCCGATGATGAGGCAAGCGGTATAGATGAGAGCCAGACCCGCCAGGCCCGCGGCCGCCTTGCTCAGCCAGGGAGATTGCAGGAATGCGGCCTGGTAATTGCCCAAAGGCGTCGAGAGCAGCGCCCGGGCATGAGCAGCAATGCCGGTCTGCTGCCCGAGCCTCTCGATGCCGTCCGGCGCCGTGGAGGCGAACAGCACGCCGACCGCCGCCAGCAGCACCGCCACCACGCTCACCGCGCCCAGGGCCAACGATCGCGCCGCCGCGGGCTTGCGAATGAAACCGGGCTGGATGGTTTCGAGCGCAGTTACCACGGCCAGCGTGATGGCCCCTTCCAGAAGCGCCGAAACCACGAACAACACCAGCGAAATGCCCAGGACCGCCGCGGGCATCCGGACGCCCGAAACCAGCAACTCCGCCAGCGCGCAGATCGCGCTCACCAGCACCGAGACCACCCCGCCGGCGAAAATCGCCATCCTGCGCCACTTCCCGGCGCCCCATAAGTGGAACGGCAGATAGCCCGCGAGCACGCCCAGGATCGCCATGTTGATGATGTTCGGACCCAGCGCCAGAATGCCGCCGTCCTGAAACACCAGCGCCTGGATGGCCACGATCGCGGCCATGACCACACCGGCCGCCGCCGGTCCCAGCGTGAACGCCAGCAGCGCGCCTCCCACCAGGTGGCCGGTAGTGCCGATCCCTACCGGGAAGTTGATCATCTGGGCCGCGAAGACGAACGCGCCCATCACGCCCAGCAGGGGGATCCTGGCTTCGTCGAAGCCGCGCTGGGCGCGCCGCACCGTATAAGCCAGTGCCGGCGCGGCGGCCACATCGAGTGTGGCCCAGACAGGCGTGGCTAGAAATCCGTCCGGAATATGCACGGTTACGACCTCAACAGTAGCACGAGTTCAAGAATCGTGCCACCGGCGACTCCTCAAATTTGCCGGTGCTAACATGTGTACGCATGGGGGAGCTCAGCCGGATTGGCGTCGCCATCGATACGGACCTGTTGGATAAGTTCGACCGGCTCATCACGCAACGCGGCTACACCAACCGCTCGGAGGCCTTTCGCGACCTGATCCGCGACGAGTTGGTGGAGAAGGCCTGGGAATCGCCCGAGAGCCCGGTAGTCGGGACCGTCACCCTGGTCTACGACCACCATGTCCGGATGCTGAGCGATAAGCTCACCGACATCCAGCACGACTTTCACCGTTCCATCCTTTCCACCTTGCACGTGCACCTGGACCACGATCATTGCCTGGAGGTGCTGGTGGTGCGGGGCAAGGCGGCCGAAGTGCGGAAGGTAGCGGATGTGCTGATCAGCACAAAAGGAGTCAAACACGGCCGGCTCACCATTACCGCCTCGGGGGCGGATCTGAAGTGATCGTAGGCACGGGAGTGGACCTGGCGGAAGTCCCGCGCATACGCGCTTCCATCGAGCGCTTCGGACAGCGCTTCATCCAGCGCATCTACACTGCCCGGGAGATCGCCTACGTGGAGCGAAAGGCCAACCGGTTCGAGCGCTACGCCGCGCGATTCGCCGCCAAGGAAGCGGGGATGAAGGCCATCGGAACGGGGTGGCGGCTCGGGGTGCGATGGCAGGACTTCGAAGTGGCCAACCTGCCAACCGGCAAGCCGACCCTGCTGCTGCACGGGGTCGCGGCGGAGTTTGCGGAGAGGCTCTCGGTGCGGAATATCTCGCTGTCGCTGACCCACACCGCGCAGTACGGCATGGCCCACGTCATTTTGGAGGATTAGCGGAAATGGCCTCCGGCCTGTCCGGTACGGCGCGCAGTTGGGCGTCTTCCAGCCGGCGGGCTTCCTGCCACGTGTAGATCATGCGGTGAGTGACCGTGATGTTCGAGAGCACGGCGATGACCCACAGGACTTGCGGAATGCGGTCGAACAGGGCACCGATGATGATCAGCACCACGCGCTCGGGGCGCTCGAGAAAGCCTACCTTGCATTTGGGGATCATGTTCTCGGCGCGGGCGCGGGTGTAGCTGGTCATCACCGAGCCGGTCATGACGATGGCCGTCAGCACGATGTAGAAGGGCCGGTTGATGGAGGCGTAATAGACCAGGAGCCCCATATAAAGGGCGAGATCGGAGTAGCGGTCCAGCACCGAATCGAAGAAACCGCCGAAGCGCGTGACGCGGCTGGTGGCGCGGGCCACGCGGCCGTCCACCATGTCGAACAGCGCGGCCCCGATCACCACCACCCCCGCCCAGCGGAATTTGCCTTGCGCGAAGAGCCATGCGGCCCAGATGTTGATCACCAGGCCTAAGAAGGTCAGGACATTGGGATGGATGCGGGACAAAGCCAGCCAGCGAACGATGCGGTCGATTACGGCTCCGAAGCCGATCCCGATGGCGCCCGTGAACGTCAACTTCTGTTTAGTCGGCATCATGAATGGTGGTGAGCTTCAGGATCTCCAACTCCTTCACGCCGCCGGGACTCTGGACCCGGACCTCGTCCCCCACCTCTTTGCCCAAGAGTGCCCGGCCGATCGGCGACGTCGTGGATATCTTCCCATTGGCAGCGTCGGCCTCTTCGCTGGTGACCAGGTTATAGGTTACTTCCTCATCACGCTTGGTGTCGAGCACCACGACGGTCGAGCCGAGTCCGACCCGGCCGTGCGGAATCCTGGAGAAGTCGACCATGGAGATCTCGGCCACGCGCCTTTTCAATTGGTTCAGGCGGGCATTCACGAAGCCCTGCCGGTCCTTGGCGGCGTGGTACTCGGCGTTCTCGCTGAGGTCGCCATGCGCCCGCGCCTTCAGGATCTCCTTGGGAAGCTCCACGTGGAGCTCATACTCGAGCGCGGAAATCTGGTCCTGAAGCTTCTTCTTGATGTCGCTCATGAAACAGAGACAGCTCCCACCGACACATTATAATGCCATAATCCCCGTTATGCCCGTTCTCTTCCCCCTGCTTTTGTTCGCCGCGGCCCTACAGCCGTATGACGTCGTCATCCGCAACGGCCACATCATCGACGGCACCGGTTCGCCGTGGTACGCCGCCGATATAGGCATCCGCGGCGGAAAGATCGCCGCGATCGGCCGGCTCACGGGGGCCCCCGCGCGGCGGACCATCGACGCCGGCGGCATGGTGGTGGCGCCCGGGTTTATCGACATGCTGGGACAGTCGGAGCTGACCATCCTGGTGAACCCGCACCTGCCGTCCAAGATATACCAGGGCATCACCACCGAGGTCACGGGCGAAGGCAGCTCCATCGCGCCGCTCAACGACGCGGTGATCAAGGCCGACCACGTCACCTACGAACACTACGGCATCCAGCCATCGTGGCGCACGTTCCGGGAGTACTTCGCGCGCCTGCGCAAGCAGGGCATGGGGATCAACCTGGCCACCTATGTGGGCGCCACACAGGTGCGGCGGGTGGTGCTGGGAGACGACAACCGCGCGCCCACGGCCCAGGAACTGGAGCGCATGAAGGGCCTGGTCAGGGAGGCCATGCACGACGGCGCCATCGGCCTGTCGACTTCGCTGCAATACGCCCCCGCGCCCTACGCCAAAACCGAAGAGCTGATCGCGCTGGCCGCGGAAGCCGCGAAGCTCGGCGGCACCTACGCCTCCCACATCCGCAACGAGGGCGATGCAATCATGCCGGCGCTCGAAGAGGCGTTCCGCATCGGCCGGGAGGCTGCGATCCCGGTGGAGATCTGGCATTTGAAGACCGCCGGCAAGGCCAACTGGGGACGCATGCCGGAAGTCGTGGCGCTGATCGAACGGGCTCGCCAATCGGGCGTGGATGTGGCGGCCGACACCTACGCGTACCCCGCCTCGTTCAACTCCTTCTCCGCCCTGATTCCGCCGTGGGCGCACGACGGCGGCGACCGCAAACTGATCGAGCGCCTGAAGGATCCGGCCATGCGGGCTCGAATCCGAAAGGAGCTGGAGACGCCGTCGAGCGAGTGGAACAACGAGTGGCTGCAGGTGACCGGCCCGGAGTCGTTCATCATCGGCGCCGTGCAGAATCCTGAGCTGCTTCCGTTGCAGGGCAAGACGCTCGCCGAAGTCGCCAAGCTCCGGAACAAGGACCCCATCGACGCGGCGCTCGACCTGCTCATCGAGGACGAAGCCTTCACCAACGTCGCCATGTTCACCATGTCGGAGCCCGACGTGACGCTGGCGATCCAGCAGCCCTGGGTCTCGATCTGCAACGACTCGCAAGGCGCGTCGCCCGACGGGCTGCTGGGCAAGGAGCACCCGCATCCGCGCGCCTACGGAACGTTCCCGCGGATCCTCCGGAAGTACGTGCGGGAAGAGAAGAAGCTCACGCTCGAAGACGCCATCCGCAAGTTCACGTCGCTCCCGGCGGAGAGAATGCGCTTCGACGACCGCGGGGTGCTGAAGGCCGGCATGTGGGCGGACGTGGTGATCTTCGACCCGGAGACGGTGCGCGACGTGGCGACCTTCGACCGCCCCAATCAGCTCTCCGAAGGCATGCGCTTCGTATTGGTGAACGGCGTGCCGGTGGTCGAGGAGGGCAAGATGACTGACGCGCTCCCGGGGAAAGTGGTGGGGCACGGGGCGGGATTGCGGTGAGCCCGGAGCTAAGAACTGGCGAGCTTCGCTCGCTGGGCGGGTTGCCAACCCGCCGCAGGTTGACAACCTGCCCCACAAAGACTTACTCACAGCGGAGGGCGCGGACTGGATCGACCCGCATGGCCCTTCGGGCGGGCACCAAGGCTGCGACCATCGCGATGGCTACCACGGCAACGGCCGCTCCCGCGAGGCTGAGCGGGTCCTGCGGCTGGATGCCGTAGAGCTGCGACGCCACCAGACGCGTCAGGGCGCGAGTCGCGGGAATCCCGATCAGCAGGCCCGCGGCGGTGGTGACGGCGACCTGCGCGAGGATCAGCCGCAGCACGGCCATCCGGGAAGCGCCCATGGCGATGCGGACGCCGATTTCGCGCGTGCGCCGCGCCACCGAGTAGGACACCGCGCCGTAGAGCCCGACGCAGGCCAGCGCCAGCGTGATGGAGCCGAACAGGCTCACCAGCGCGGCAAACAGGCGCTGCTGCGCGAGAGCTTCATCGAGCTGCGTCTCCATGGTCTTCACGTCGAGGAGCGGCAGCATACGGTCGAATTCATGGACCGCGGCGCGGATCGCCGCGGTGGTGAACGCCGTGTCACTGGCGGTGCGCACTTCGAAGTTCATGGATTGGAGCCAGCCGAATTCGGTCTGGGTGTAGGGAATGAAGGTCACGGCCATCGGTTCGTTGCGGATGCGGTCGTACTGGGAGTCCCTGGCGACGCCGACCACCTCGACGAACGGGTCCTTATCGGAATAGCGGAACCGGCCGCCCAACGGGGAGGCGCTGCCAAACGCGCGGCGGGCAGCGGTTTCGTTCATCACCGCCACACGCACGCCGCTCGACATGTCGCGCTGCTCGATGCCGCGGCCCAGCACGATGGGGACCTGGAGGGTTTCCAGAAACCCCGGACCGACGTAGTTATAGTTCATCCTGCGGCGCTGG
>DASQZT010000121.1:0-25003 GCA_035638575.1 Bryobacteraceae bacterium | reverse complement strand
GATGGTCCACAGGATCCGCTCGCGCTTCGACGGGTCCATTCCGCGCCACGTCTTCTTCTCGAAACTGGCGCGCGCCGCCGCCACCGCGCGGTCCACATCGCAGGCATCGGCATCCGGCACGGTAGCCAGCAATTCGCCCGTAGCGGGATTGACGACGTCGACCACGCGGTCGCACGCCGAATTCTCCCAGCCGCCGTTGATGAAGAGTTTGTCGGTAGCCACGCCAACAGTCTAATGCATGCCGCGCAGCGAGATCCCTACGAGCGCCAGGGTCAGCCCGATCATCACCACCACCGTCAGCCACGAAACCAGGTTGAACCAGCGGGGGTTGACCCACTCGCCCATGAGGTCCGTCTTATTGATCAGCAGAACCATGAAGATCAGCACGAAGGGCAGCAGCGCTCCGTTGGCCACCTGCGAGAACAGGATCATCTTCACCAGCGGGAAGCCGGGGATCAGGACCACACCCGCCCCCACCACGATCAGGAGCAGGTAAAGAAAATAGAAAATCGGCGCCTCGCGCACCCGCTTGTTCACGCCGGCTTCAAACCCGAGGCCCTCGCAAACCGAGTACGCCGTCGAGAGCGGCAGAATGCAGGCCGCGAAGAGCGAGGCGTTGAAGAGCCCCGCGCTGAACAGCAGAAATGCATATTGCCCGAATGGCTTCAAGCCCAGGGCCGCTTCCGCCGCGCTGTCGATGTCCTTTGGCGCCACGCTGTAAATCGCGCCCGCGCAGGCCACGATGATAAAGAACGCAACCACGTCGGTCATGATGCAACCCACGATCACTTCGATCCGCGACTTGGCATACTCCTTCGCCGTGATGCCTTTCTCCACCACGGCGGACTGGAGATAGAACTGCATCCACGGAGCGATGGTGGTGCCCACCATTCCAATCAGCATATAAATGTAGCCGGGGTCGAGCATCAGCTTGGGCTTCACGCTGTAGAGCGCGGCCTCTTTCCAGTCGGGCTTCACCAAAAAGCCCGAGATGATGTACGTGATGTACAACGCGCACGCGAACAGGAAGATTTTCTCGACGCTGCGGTAGTTGCCTCTTACCACCAGGAACCACACCGCCACCGCGGACAGCGGAACCGAGATGTACCGGCTGATGTGAAACAGCTCGAGCGAGCTGGCGATTCCCGCGAATTCCGCCATGACGTTAGTGAGGTTGGCCAGCACCAGCAGCGTCATGATGAGGAACGTTATGCGCAGGCCGAACTCTTCCCGGATGAGGTCGGAGAGGCCTTTGCCCGTGACCGCGCCCATGCGCGAGCACATCTCCTGCGTGATGATCAGAACCAGGGTGATCGGCAGCAGCGTCCACAGGGGAAGGTAGCCGTATTTCGCCCCGGCGGCCGAGTAGGTGTAGATGCCGCCCGAATCGTTATCGACGTTTGCCGTGATGAAGCCGGGTCCGATGACCGCGAAGAAGACCACCAGGTGGTAGCGGTAACGGTTCAGTAGTGCCCGCATCCGTCACTTCTGCCTTAATACCGATATGATGTCGTCGGCCGTGATGACGCCGGCCAGCTTGCCGTCTTCATCCACGACGGGCAACGTCATGAGGTTGTACTTGTCGAACAGTTCGGTGACGCGGTCCTGCTTTTCATCCACGCTCACCTGAATCATGGTTTCGCTCGCCAGGTCCTTCAGCTTGGCTTCACTCGATGCCAGGAACAGGCGCGCCAGCGGAATCGACGCGGAAAGACGCCCTTCGTCATCCACCAGAAAGACCGTGTTCAGGCCTTCCAGCAGGTCCTCGTTGCCCTTGAGGGCCGCCACCGCGTCCTTCACCGAGGCGTTGTCGTGCAGCACGACGTACTCGGTGTTCATCATGCCGCCCGCCACGTCTTCCTTGAACTCCAGCAGCTCGCGCACCTCGGTCTTCTCCGCCGTATCCATTTCGTCCAGAATCTCTTCGGAGGTCGCCTCTTCCATTTCGGAAAGAATATCCGCGGCCTCGTCCGGCGCCATCTCCTCCACGATGTCGGCCGCCTTTTCCGGCTCCAAAGCCTCCAGGATGCTCGCCTGCATTTTGGGGCTCTCCACCTCCGACAGCGCGTCCGCGGCCGCTTCGCTGTCGATGGTCTCGAAGATGGCTTCGCGCTCGGCCGGCCCCAGCTCTTCGACGATGTCGGCCAGGTCGGCCGGATGCATTTCCTCCAGGTTCCGGTAAGAGATGTTGAGCCGGAGGCGCCGCAGCGGGTCCGGCTCCACCACGTTGGCCAGATCCCAACGGATCGAGTTCGGCGGGATGGGATGCTGCAACCGGCGAATGACGCGCGGCGGCAGTACACCCTGGAGAAGCCGCCGGAAAATGCTGCGGACGCCTATGTCCACCTCGAGCACCGACAGTGTGTCGCGGACGCCGTCGGGCTGGATCCCCATGGTGACGTCCGTGACGCGCACGACTTTGCGCCCGTTCACGTCGATGATCTGCTGATCGAGCAGGTCGCGCCCGATGCGCAGCAGGTACTCGTCGTCGTGATACGGCACGAGCTGCTCGTCGCTGAGGGAGATTCCCTTGTCGAGGACGATGGAGCTGACCTGGTCGTAGCGGATGGTTAGCCATGCCTCGCCGCCGCCCACCAGCAGCCGGTCGATGCGCGAGGAATGCACCAGCGGAACGATGGCGGCATCCTTGACGCGCCCCATGCGCCGGCCCTTGAGGTCGAACACGGGCATGGACACCAGTTCCGTGAAGTAGAGCAGGTTCTCCGCCATCGAAAGCACCCTGCGCGCCAGACGGCCCGAGCGCCATTCGGGACAACTCTCGATTCCGGTCCTTGGGGTGCGCTCTACACGGCTTTTCCGACGCCATTCCCAATATGGCGCATCCGGTTGCGAACCCGCAAGCAAAAAATGGCGGGCCGGTACCCTAACACCGCACCTCCCGCCCTCCATTCCGAATCGACTCCCGGCACGCTTCGATCACCCGCTCGTTGTAGCTGCTGTTGCCCGGCGTGGCCACGATCCCGGCGCGCTCGATTTCGTCCAGCGCGGCCGCGCCGTCGGCATTCACCCGGATCGCCGCCAGAACGATCGCCTCGATCGACCGGTAGCCGTACCCCACCGGGACCAGCCCCGGCCCGCCGAGATCCACGTATTGGAGATAGTCCGGACTCGGCTCGGCATAGGTCTCCGGCCCCGTGTAGCAGTACTTCAACCCGCGGTATTGGTCGGAGTGCGAGATCAGCGCGCCGCCGTCCGCGCCCTGGCAGTACATCGTCAGCCCCTGCGTGTTGGTCCCCGGCGCCGCGTCCGGAAATCCCAGGGCGTTCTGCACGTTCAGGCACGCGCCGTTATTCCAGATCACCCGCGCATCGGTCCACAGGTAGCCCTCCCGCCCGTTGGGATAGCGGTCCAGGATGCCGTAAACGCTCACCGACTTCGGCGTCAGCCCGGTGATGAACGCCACCAGGTCCACGTAATGGCAGCCGATGTACGTGAAGGCGTCGGAGTTTTCGGCCGTCATCCAGTTCTGGAAATTGGAATTGCGGTAATACCATTTCTCCAGCAGGCAGGCCGTGCCCAGGCGGAATTCGCCGAAGCGCCCTTCGCGGTAGGCCCGGCGCGCCATCAGGCTGCGGTCGTCGAACCGTTTGTGATAATCGATCCCTACCATGAGGCCGCGCCTCCGCGCCTCCTCCGCGATCTCCACCGCCTGCCGATGCTCCAGCACCAGGGGCTTCACCGAGCAGACGTGCTGATCGTGCGCCAGCGCCGCGCGGATCACCTCGTTGTGCAACTGGTCCGGCACTGCCGCCACCACGATCTGCCGCGGCGCCATCCCGGAAATCGCTTCGCGAAACAGCTCCGGCTGGCGGCCCTGCGCATCGGTGGCGGGCATCTGGCGGAACCGCTGCCCGGGGAACGCGCGCAGCAGCGCCTCCGCCTCGGCCAGCTTTCGCACCCTGGCATAGGCCGAATCGCAGACGGCGATCTCGCCGATGCGCCCCTGCCGCTGCATTTGATACAGCGACGGCAGGATCTGATCGTGCACGATCATGCCGGCGCCGACAACCAGTATTTCCGGCGTCATCACACCACGGCCGCCGCTTCCCGCACCGATTCCGCGAACGCCTCCTCCAGCGCCTCCACGCTTTCCGCGATGGCATCCTCGGGGATCACCAGCGGAGGTGAAATCTTGACCGTGCCCATGCCGAATCCCACAGGTGCGAACATCAGCACGCCCTTCTCCATGGCGCGCCGCACGACGTCGAAGGCCAGGTCGCCGTCCGGCTCCGTGGTGCCCGGCTTCACACAGGCGATTCCCGCCACCAGGCCCTTGCCCGCCACGCATCCGATCTGCGGATAGCGCCCCGCCATGGCGTTCAGCTTCCGGTGCAGGACGGCGCCGGTGATGCGGGCCTTCTCCGCCAGCCCCTCGCGCAGGATCAGGTCCACCGATGCCAGCGCCGCCGCGCAGCACACCGGATTCCCCGCGTGGCTCGAAGTCATGCTGAGTGGCGCGTGCAGATCCAGCACGTCCGGCCGCCCCGCCACCGCCGAGAGCGGCAGCGATCCGGAGATCCCCTTGCCGAACACCGCCAGGTCGGGCGTCACCCCGTATTGTTCGAAGCCCCACAGCGTGCCGGTCCGTCCGAAGCCCGCCTGGATTTCGTCGCACACCAGCAGCGCCTTGTGGCCCGTGCACCATTGGCGCAAGGCCTGCATGTAGGGCTTGGGCGCGAAGGCCGCGCTGCCGCCCTGGTAGGTCTCGAGCATCACGCCCGCGACGGTTTGCGGCTCGATGCCCTGCTCCCGCAGCGAGGTCTCGAACGTGTCGAACGACACATCGCGCGTCCGAAACCCGTCCGGGAACGGAACCTGAACGAAGCCCGGATCCAGGTTCACAATCCACGACTTCAGCTCCGGGATGCCGCCCGCCTGCTGCGCCCCCATGGTGCGCCCGTGAAACGCTTTGTCGAACGAGACGATCACGTGTTTCTTGCGCCCGCCGGTCTTCACCCCGAAGGTGCGGCACATCTTGATGGCGCACTCTATGGCTTCCGATCCGACGCTGAACAGGAAAACCTTCTTCAGCGGCTCCGGTAGAATCCCCACCAGCCGTTCCACCAGTTGCGCGCGGGGCTCGTTGGCGAAGGAAAAGCTCGTCAGCATGTGGGCCCGCGCCTGGTTCGCGATGGCCTCCGCGATCTCCACGCGGCCGTGGCCCGCGTTGGCGATCAGCACGCCCGACGACCAGTCGATCCACTGGTTGCCCCAGGCGTCGTACACCTGGAACCCTTCGGCGCGATGCCACACCACCGGTGGCTGGCCGCGCATCGCCCGCGGTTCGTATTTACAAAGCTTTTGCAAAATCGGAACGGACTCCGGGACCGGTAGATCCGTCACAATCTTTCGGTAGAGTGTCTCGATGCGTGCAACCCGCTGCGGAACTAAAGTAAATTCTCTGGTCATTTCGATTCGGCGCGCTCGGCGCTCCAGTATCATTTTGAGTATGGCACGCAAAGGCGCCGCCGCTGTTCTCTTCCTCCTGATGCCGGCCGGCGTGATGCTGGCGCAGACCCAGACGGCTTCCCAGTCCGGCTTCGTCGGCAGCAACGTCTGCCGCACCTGCCACCCCGACGTGTGGTCGAGCTTCTACAAGAATGCGCACTACCGGAGCATCGCTTCCGGCAAGGAGCCGCCCGAGCGCACCGGCTGCGAAAGCTGCCACGGCCCCGGCCAGGCGCACGTCCAGGCGCGCGGCGGCAAGACCACCATCCCGCACGCCTTCTCCCTGATGGAGCCCAGGCAGGTGCTCGAGGATTGCCTCGGCTGCCACGCCCGCGATCTCTCGCGCGCCAATATCCGCCGCTCCGAGCACACCCTGAACGACGTAGCCTGCACCAGTTGCCACTCCATTCACCACGCCGCCATTCCCAAATACCTGCTGGCCAAACAGCAGCGCGACCTGTGCTATTCCTGCCACGCCGCCATCCGCGCGCAGTTCGACATGCCCTCCAAGCACCGCATCAACGAAGGCTTCATGCAGTGCACCGATTGCCACAATCCCCACGGAGCTTTCGCTCCCACCTGGAGCATGGGCCAACGCCCGCCCATGGTGGAGCAGGCGGGCACCAACGAAACGGCTTGCTTCAAATGCCACGTGGACAAACGCGGGCCGTTCGTCTTCGAGCATCCTTCGGTGCGCGTGGTGGGCTGCGAAGCCTGCCACAATCCGCACGGGTCGATGAACGCCAAGCTGCTGCGCCGGCCCGTGGTCTTCACCTTGTGCCTGGAGTGTCACAACAGCGGAGGCTCCGGTACCCGCGATTTCGGCGTCGATATTCAGTCGGCGCGCCACAACCTGCTCGATCCCAAGTACCAGAAGTGCACCACCTGTCACGTGCGGCTTCACGGATCGAATGCCGACCAGTATTTCCTGAGGTGACCGCCATGCTGACGCGAATATCCATCCTCCTCGCAATAGCCGGCGCGCTTCATGCGCAGCAGATGGTGGCCCCCACCACGGAGCAGGTTGGCTCGCCGCGCGGCGGCACCCTGGACAACTACAACGTGACCCAGTCGTTCGAGCTGGGCTACCGCTTCAAGACCGTGGGCGGCGATGAAGGCATGTACCGCAGCGTCGACAACATCGGAAACGGCCTCCGCCTGCTGTCGAGCGGCCTCACCGTCAATTCCAAGGACGGCCACGGCCGCTACTTCGACGAAATCCTGCTCAACACTATCGGGCTGGGCAATGACAACTACCAGGCCGTCATGCTCCGCATCCAGAAGAACGGGCTCTACCGCTACGACATGACCTGGAGGTTGAACGCCTACTTCAATCCCGGGCTGACCACCGCCGGCGGCGCGCATTTCATGGACACCATCCGCCGCCTCCAGGATCACGAGCTGACTCTCCTGCCGCAATCGCGCGTCCGCTTCCGCGTGGGATACAGCCGCGACACCGAAGACGGTCCCGCGCTCTCCACCGCGCAGGAGTTCGATGCCACCGGCTCGGGCCTGCCCGTGTTCCTGAATGTGGCGCGCCACTGGAACGAATACCGCCTGGGCTCCGATGTCGAGCTGGCGGGCTTCCGGTTCACCATTCTCCGCCGCTGGGATTTCTTCAAGGACGATTCGCCCCTCACCTCCGCGGGTGTCGTTGCCGCGGGCCCCAGCATCAGCAATCCGTCCGACCAGACGGCGCTGCAGCAGTTCCAGCGCTCGGCCCCCATACACGGGGCCAATCCCGGCTGGTTGGGCAACCTTTTCTCGCGGCGCAAAAGCTGGGGCGTGAACGCGCGCCTCACCTACGTGAGCGGCCACAACGATTTCGCGCTGGATGAATCGGCGGCCGGCGTCAGCCAGTTCGGCGGCGCAGCCACCCGCCAGATCGTGGCCGGGGGCGATGCCAAGCGTCCGAGCCTCGCGGGCGACTTCAACCTCAGCTTCTTCCCCACCGAGCGCCTCACCGTGGTCAACAACACCTCCATCACCAGCAACCGCATCGACGGCCAATCCAGCTACTCCGAGGTCAACACCGGCGCCAACCTCGGCACCACCATCTCTTTCCGCTACCTGGGCGTTCGAACCATCGCCAATTCCACCGATCTGAATTATCGCGTCGCCAACTGGATCGGCTTCTACACCGGCTACCACTATTCCGACCGGCAGATCCGCACCATCGAGGGCGCCCAGACCCTGCCCTTCGACAGTTCCTTCAACAACGACCTGTACGAAGTAAGCGACCACCTCAGCTCCGGCACGCTGGGCGTGCGTCTCCACCCGGCGAAGCCCTTCACCATCAACCTGGATGGCGAGGTCGGCCGCGCCAGCAACCCGCTCACCCCCATCACCGACCGGGACTACCACAGCATCAACGGCCGCGCCGAGTACCGCCTGAAGAAGCTGCAGTTTTCGGTGGCTTATCGCGAGCGGTACAACCTGAACGCGCCGTTCTCGTTTACTTCGTTCAGTTCGCATTCGCGGAACTATTCCGCCAACGCCTCCTGGGCGCCGAATAACTGGTTCGCCGTGGATGCGAGTTACAACCGTCTGCACCTGGACACCCTTTCCTCGCTCGCTTTTTTTGCCGGCGCAGGATTCCGCACGCAGTTGCAGACGGCCTATTCCTCGCTCTACTTGAGCAACATTCACGCCGCCAACCTCGGGGCGCACTTCGGCATTCGCAAGCGTGCCGACCTCTTCACCGGCTACAGCATCACCAAGGACACCGGCGACGGGCGCGCCACCGCGTCGCCGTCCGGCACAACGGACCCCATCCAGGCGCTGCTCAGCTCCGTCCAGACCTTCCCCCTGACGTACCAGTCCCCGCTGGCGCGCCTATCCATCCGCATCTCGCCCAAAGTCCGCTGGAACGCGGGCTGGCAGTATTACGGCTACCACGAGGATTTCGGGCTTCTGGGGTACCGGCAGAACTATCGCGCGCACACCGGCTACACCAGCGTGCTGTGGTCCTTCTGACCCGGTCTGCCCATCCTCCGCTCCCACACCACCACCAACGACGCGCCGATCAGAATCAGCGCCGCGCAGAGGCCCGCCCAGATGCCGCGCGCTCCCCAACCGTAGCGGAAGCAAAGCCCGTACGACACCGGCATGCCGATCAGCCAGTAGCCCGCCAGGTGCGCCAGCATGGGGGTTCGCGTGTCGCCCAGCCCGCGCAGCGCGCCCATCGCCACCACCTGAAAGCCGTCGAAGAGCTGGAACAACGCCGCGATCCGCAGCAGCACCGCCCCGATCGCAATCACCGCCGCCTCGTGCGAATAAATGCGCACGATGGACCGCGACGCGGCCGCCAGCGCCAGCCCGAACGTCCCCATGCACATCGCGCTCAGCAACAGCGCCGTCCAGCCCGAAATCGCGGCGCCCTGCCGGTCCTTACGGCCCAGCGCCTGGCCCACCCGCACCGCCGCCGCCGAGCTGATCCCCAGCGGCACCATGTAAGTGATCGACACCACGTTGATCGCGATCGAGTGGGCCGCCAGCGACGCCTCGTCCAGCCTCGCGGCCAGCACCGTGACTACGCTGTAGACCGCGCCTTCCACCAGGATCTGCAAGGCCGATGGACCTCCCAGCCTCAGCAGTTCCCGGATGCGCTCGAAATCCGGCCGCCGGCTTAAATGGAAAAGCGCGTACCCCGACTTCCGCTCGTGCCAGATCACCACGGCCGCGAGCACCGCCGCCATGTAAAACCGCGCGATCGTGGTGCTCCAGCCCGACCCCGTCAGCCCCATCGCCGGCGCGCCCCAGTGCCCGTACATCAGCACCCAATTCCCCACGAAGTTGATGATGTTGGCGCTCACCGCCGCGAAGGTGACCGGCCTGGCGATATCCATCGCCTGCAGATAGCGCCGCAGCGCCGCGAAGAACAGCAGCGGCAGAATTCCCGGCAGCAGCGCCGTTAAGAACGGTCCCAGCAGCGCCATCACATTGGGATTCGCTCCGGCGGCCCGCACCACCGGCAGCGTGCTCCACAGCACGGCCGCCACCAGCGGCGCAATCCCCAACGCCGTCCAGAGCCCGTTGATCAAAGTGCGCCGGCACTCCTCGAGGTCCTTCGCGCCGAATGCCTGCGCCACCAGGGTGTCCATGCCCAGCAGCATGCCGACCCCGCAGATGACGATGGGGAAGAACAGCATGCTGCCCAGGCTGCCCGCCCCCAGCGCCGCCGGCCCCAACCGCCCCGCCATCACCGTGTCCACGAACCCCATGGCCATCCACGCCAGCTCGGCCACCACCAGCGGCGCGCCCAGCCTCAGCATCGGCCGAAACTCCCGGCGGATGGTCATGTCTTCGAGTGGGCCTTGGGGTGCGCCTTGTCGTACACCGCCATCAGCTCGGTGAGAGAAACCTGGGTGTACTTCTGCGTGGTGGAAAGCCGCGCGTGCCCCAGCAATTCCTGGATGGCGCGCAGATCCGCGCCGTCGGCCAGCAGGTGCGTGGCATAGGCGTGGCGGAAACTGTGCGGATGGATGGACGGGTCGCCGGCCAGGCAGGTGGCGTACAGCTTGACGATCAGCCGGATCCCCTGCACCGTCAGGCGGCCGCCGCGGTGGTTCAGGAAAACAGCGGCCTCGTCGCGCACCACCGGCCGCTCTCCCAGCCAGCGTTCCAGCGCGCCCGCGGCTTTGCCGGGCAGCGGCACCTGCCGCTCCTTGCGCCCCTTGCCGCGCACCCGCAGCCAGCCTTGGCTCCGGTCGAGATCCTCCAGGTTCAGCCCGGCCAGTTCGCTCACCCGCAGGCCGCAGCCGTAGAGCAGTTCGAAAATGGCGCGGTCGCGCTCCGGAAGCGGCCGTTCCAGCTTCCCCGCCGCGACGTCGTCGATCAGCCGGTTCGTCTGTTCCGCGGTCATCACCTCCGGCAGCTTCTTGGGCGCTTTCGGCGTCCGCACCAGCTTGGCGGTATTGACCCGCACCACACCCTCGCGGAGCATGAAGCGAAACAGCCCCCGGACCGCCGCCAGCTTCCGCCGGATCGTCACCGCTTCCGAATGGTCGCGATAAAGCCTTCCCATCCATTCCCGGAGCACCAGGACGTCGATGTCCCCGGGGTCCGGCGGCGCCAGGCCGGGCGGCGACAGGTATTCCAGAAACTGCCGCAGGTCCCCGCGGTAGGCGCTCGTCGTGTGGATGGACGAGCCGCGCCGCGCCAGGTCGTCGAGGTATCGCTGGATCTGTTCTTCCAGCATCAACCCTCCAGCGCCTCCAGCGCCCGCCGGCACACCTCGGCGTGCCGCGCCTTCCTGTCGTGCCGCAGAGCATGTCTCGTCTCTTCCTCGAGCTGCGGCAGCAGATCGAAGGTGATGTTGGCCGGCTGGTAATTCACCCGGTCCGCCCCGGACACGTAATGGCACAACGACCCCAGCGCCGTCGCCCGCGGAACCGGCTGGGGAACGCCCCCCGAGGCCAGCGTAGCGGCGTGCCGCCCGGCCAGAAGGCCGGTCGCAATCGACTCCACGTAGCCCTCCACCCCGGAGATCTGCCCGGCGAACAGCACCTCGGGGCGCCGCCGCAGTTGCAGCGTCGGCGTGAGCAGCGCCGGAGCGTTGATATAGGTGTTGCGGTGGATCTGTCCGAACCGCAGGAACTCCGCCTTTTCGAGCCCCGGGATGAGCCGCAGGATCCGCGCCTGCTCGCCGAACTTCAGGTGGTTCTGAAACCCCACCAGGTTGAAGCTCGCCGCGCGCAGGTTCTCCTGCCGAAGCTGCACCACGGCCCAGGGCCGCCGCCCGGTGCGCGGATCGGCCAGGCCCACCGGCTTCATGGGACCGAACCGCAGCGTGTCGCGCCCGCGGCGGGCCATCTCCTCGATCGGCAGGCACGCCTCGAAATACGGTGTCGCATCTTCGGCGATGTGGGCCGAAACGCTTTCCCCCCGCAGCAGTTCGTCCACAAACCGCTCGTACTGTTCCCGGTCCAGCGGGCAGTTCAAATAATCGTCGGTGCCGCCCGACGACTTGCCGTAGCGCGAGGCCCAGAACGCCACGCTGGTGTCCACCGATTCGGCCTCTACGATGGGGCTGATGCTGTCGTAGAAATACAGCCGGTCCGAGCCGGTGAGGCGCGAGATCTCCCGGGCTAAAGCGTCGCTGGTCAGCGGCCCGGTGGCGACGATCGCGATGCCGTCCTCGGGTATCGCGGTCACCTCCTCGCGCCGCAGCTCGATCAGCGGCTCGGAAGCGATGGCCGCGGTCACTTCGGCGGAGAATATTTCACGATCCACGGTGAGCGCGTGGCCCCCGGGAACGCGCGCCGTCTGGGCGGCGCAGAGCAGCAGCGACCCGAGCCGCCGCAGTTCCTCCTTCAACAGCCACGGCGCCGTGTTTTCCTGCTCGCTCTTGAGCGAGTTGCTGCACACCAGCTCAGCCAGGCGATCGGTCTGGTGCGCGGCGGTGTGCCGTACCGGCCGCATCTCGTAGAGCACCGCGCGCAGGCCGCGCCGCGCGATCTGCCACGCCGCTTCCGTTCCGGCCAGGCCACCGCCGATGATGTGAACCGGTTGCAAAGAGGCTCCCCGTCCCTTCAGGATAACCGCCCGAGGCTATACTATCGGGATGGAAACGCAACTGGAACGCCAGTTCCTGGATCATTCCGCCGAAAAACTCGAGCAGTACACCTCGCGGATCGAAACCTGCCTGGGCATGCTGACCGGGGAGCAGGTTTGGGCGCGGGGCGGCGAAAACGAAAACGCCGTCGGCAACCTGGTGCTGCACCTCTCGGGCAACGTCCGGCAGTGGATTATCGCTTCAGTCGGCGGCCGTCCGGACGTCCGCGACCGCGACAGCGAATTCGACGCGCGCGGCGGGGTGGCCATCCCCCAACTCGCCGAGCGCCTGCGTTCGACCGTCCGGGAAGCGGTGGCGGTGATCCAAAACGTGACCCACGAGCGACTCTCCGAGCGGCAGGTGATCCAGCAGTACGAGGTCTCGGTGCTCGAGGCCATCTACCACGTGGTCGAGCATTTCTCGATGCACACCGGCCAGATCCTGTTCGCCACCAAGATGCTCACCGGCGGGGACCTGGGTTTCTACGCCCACCTCCGCTCCACGGCCCCCCACGGCCAGAAGACGCCCTAGCGCCTCTTGTGGGGCAGGTTGTCAACAGTTGTCAACCTGCGGCGGGTTGTCAACCCGCCCGGCGAGCGAAGCTCGCCTTATTCGCTCCGCAGCGCCCCCTACACCGCCAGCACCCCCCCCAGGTCCGCCGCCGGAATCCGCACGCCGACGTGGAACGGCCCGAAAAGAGCGTACACCGCGCTGACGTAGTCGAAGCGCATTTCGTAGATCAGCTTCTTGAATACCAGGAAGTCCTCGGCAAACAGATCGACGCCCCATTCCCAGTCGTCGAAACCGATCGAACCGGTGATGATCTGCCGCACCTCGCCGGCGTAGCGCCGCCCCACCAATCCGTGCTCGTGCATCATGCGCTGGCGATCGGCCATGGATTCGGTGTACCAGTTCACCTGCTCGCCCCGGCGCCGGTCCATGGGGTAGAAGCAGATGTACTTCGCTGCCGGAATCTCGGGCCAGAGGCGCGGCGCCATGGCCTGCCGCTGGCGCTCCAGCACGGCTTCGATCTCCCGCTTCCATTCCTCCGAGTGCGGCTGCACGCCCTTGGCCGCCAGGCCGCCGTAGACTTTGGCGGTGGATTCGTAGAGGCCCAGCTCGATCACCGACACGTAGGAAGTGGCCGGCTCCAGGTAATCCGAGAGGCGCAGGCGCGCGATCTCCGTTTGGGCCTGGTTCAGCTCCTCGAAGTTGCGCCGGAAGTGGACCAGCAGCAGGTCGCCCTTGTGGCCGAGCAGCGAGTACAGGGCGCTCTGGCGGCCATCCGCGAACCGCTCCATCCCGCCCAGCGCGCCGGATGCCTGCTCCAGGATTTCCGCGCGGGCCTGCTCCGGCAGTCCGCGCCAGAGAGGCCGGCGAATCCGCATCATCTGGTGCAGAACGCTGGCGCCTTCCACCGTCAGCGGGACGGCGGGCAAGGCGGTATCGGTTAGCGTTTCGGGAGACATGACCTTCATTATAGGCGGGCCGGGGCCGGCCCTTCCCAGCGCGACAGGTACGACTCGGCGGCCGTCTCTTCGGTTTCCTTGTCCAGCGCGGCGCGCCACTCCGCCATGCGCCGCTCCTTCAGACGTTCGAGCAGGCGCAGGCGCCGCCGGGCCTCCAGCAGAACGGCGTGCTGCGCGGCCAGCCTCTTGCGGGCCTCCGCGCGCGGAACCGCCATCTCCGTCTCCTGATGTTTCACGTGAACCCGGAAGCTGCCCAAGGCATCCAGCTCGCCGCCCGCCACCGGGTTCCAGGAGCGCACCTGCCGTTCGGCCGAGCTTCCGGCGGCCTGGAGTTCGGCGGCCTGCCGGTCCAGGCCGGCCAGGATTGCGGCGTGCCGCCGGTAGTTCGCCTGCTCCAGGTCGAGCTGCGCGCGCCGCCATTCGAGGACCTTTTGCAGGCGGAAGCGGAAGGGCGTCATTTGGCGGCCACCATCGCGGTTCCGCTGTCGAGCCGCGCGGCCAGGTTCTCCAGGCGCAACAACGTTTCCTCCAGCGTGGACGTCGTGGCATGGTCCTGGCGAAGAAAATCGAGCAGCTCGGGGCGTAGCCGGATGCACGCGTCCAGCGCGGGGTTCGTTCCCGATACGTATGCGCCCAGTTGGATGAGGTCCTCGGCATCGTGCCACGCCGCCAGTGCCTGGCGCATGCGGCTCACCGCCAGCTTTTGCCCGGGCGTCGCAATGGCCGACGTGAGCCGGCTGATGGAGTGCAGAATGTCGATGGACGGGTAGTGGCCCTGGGCCGCAAGCTGCCGCGAGAGGATGAAGTGTCCGTCCAGGATGCCGCGCACGGCGTCGCAGATCGGCTCGTTGAAATCGTCGCCTTCCACCAGGACGGTGAAGAATCCGGTGATCGAGCCGCGCCGGAAATTGCCCGCGCGCTCCAGCACTTTGGGCAGCAGGTGAAAGACCGAGGGCGTGTACCCCTTCTGGCTGGGCGGCTCGCCGGCGGCCAATCCGATTTCCCGTTGAGCCATGGCCAGCCGAGTCACCGAATCCATCACGAACAGGACGCTGGCGCCCTGGTCGCGGAAGTACTCGGCCACCGCCAGCGCCACGAAACAGGCGCGCACGCGCAGCGGCGCGGGGCGTTCGGACGTAGCGCACACCACCACCGACCGGTTGCGCCCCTCCGCGCCCAGCTCGTTTTCGAGAAACCCGCGCACCTCGCGGTTGCGCTCGCCGATCATGGCGATCACCGTCACGTCGGCCGAGTTGTGCCGCGACATGCACCCGAGCAGCGTGCTTTTGCCCACCCCGCTGCCCCCGAATATGCCGATGCGCTGTCCCTTGCCGCAGGGCAGCAGGCCATCGATGGCCCGTATGCCGGTGACCAGCGGCTCGGTGATGTGCTCCCGGTCCAACGGATTGCCCGGCACGCCGTACAGGCCGTAGGCTTCCCCGCCTTCGAGCGGGGGCCCGCCGTCGATCGGCTTTCCGAATCCATCGATGATGCGGCCCAGCAGCCCCGGCCCGACTTCCACCCGCGCGTCTTCGCTGCGCGCCGCCACCGGGTCGCCCAACTGCAGCCCGTCCACCTCTTCGAGCGGCATGGCCAGCACGCGCCCGTTGCGAAATCCGATCACCTGGGTGCGAAGCAGCCGGCCCGACGAGGTCCGCACCTCGCAGAAATCTCCAATGGCGGCGTGCGGTCCGCGCGACTCGATCAGCAGGCCCGCCACTTCCGTCACTTCCCCGGTCCAGCGGAGCGGGGCGATGCGGTCCAGTTCCGCAAAGTAAGGCGCCAGCGAGATCTGGCCCGGAGCCGGTTCTGTCATGACGATCTCCGCAGCCGGTCGGTCAGGCCGCGCTCGATCTCCCGAAGCTGCGACTCCACCGAGACGTCCAGGTTCCCCCGCGCCGTTTCGAAAACGATGCCCCCGGGCTCGCACGAGCGGTCCGCAATGACTTCGATCAGCGCGCCTCCCCCAGGCTTGGGAAGCGCCGCGGCCACCATGGCTGCGTGCGAGGCGTGGACCTTGACGCGGCAGATCTCCTGGCCCGCGAGCTTTTCCAGGGCCGCCAGAACCAGGCCGTGCAGGGCCTCGGGATCCACCGCCAGTTCGCGCCGCAGCACGCGCCGCGCGATCGCCAGCGAGAGCTGGACCAGGTCGGCCTCCGCCTCCTTGCGCAGTCGCGGGCGCATCCCGGCGACATCGTCGATGCTGTGAGCCAGGCGCTCGAGCACCGGCTGGAGTTCGGCCGCCGCCCCGCTGCGGCCGGCGGCTTCTCCCTCGCGCACGCCCGCGGCGTGAGCCTCGCGAGTCCTCTGCTCGCACTGCTGCTCGACCTGCGCGAGGCGGGCCTGGAAGGCCCGCTGCATCTCGACCGTGCCCGCACGGTTCTCCTCGCCCTCCGCCTTGACGCGCCGAAAGGCAAAAGGAGTCACCGGAAGCGAGTCGTCCGGCTCCAGCACCTTAGACGACATACTGTTCTCCCACCGTTCCCTTCAGGCTCACCACTCCCTCGGTCTCGAGTTGGCGCACGATGGCGATAATCTGCTGCTGCGCGGCGTCCACTTCCTTGATCTTGACCGGACCGAGCGCCTCCATGTCCTCCTTGAGCATTTCCGATCCGCGCTGCGACATGCAGCTCAGAATCTGGTTCTTCAGTTGCTCGCTGGTGCCTTTCAGGGCCACCGTCAGCACCTTGCGGTCGACTTTGTTGAGCACCTCCTTCAGCCCCAGCGGGTCGATCAGCAGCAGGTCCTCGAAAACGAACATCAGGTGGCGGATGGTCTCGCCTAGGTTGGCGTTCTGAGCCTGGATGTGGTCGAGGATTTCGCGGCTGGAAGTCGAGTCCAGGCGGTTCAGCATTTCCGCCACCGCGCGGACACCCCCGTAGGATTCGCGGCTGAATTCGCCCAGGGCCTTCAGCTTCATCCCGATCACCGCGGCAATCTTGTGAATGATGTCCGGAGAGATCTGGTCGAGGCTGGCCATGCGCTGCGCCACGTCCGATCGCAGGCCCGCCGGCAGCGAGCTCAACAGGGCGGCCGCCTGGCTGGGAGTGAGATGCGAGAGCACCAGCGCGATGGTCTGCGGGTGTTCGCTGTGGATGAACTTGGCAAGCTGCTGCGGATCGGCCTTCTGGAGGACGTCGAAGGACGCGGCCTCGGTGCCCAGGGCCTTGGAAAGCCGGTCGAGCATCCGCTTGGCCGTGTCCGGGCTGAAGGCGCGCATCAGCAGCTTGCGCGCGTAATCCACACCGCCTCGAGCCACGTATTCGCCCGCCGTGGCGAGATGGTTGAACTCGTTCAGCACGACCTCGGCCTGTTCCGCCGAGATGGCGGTGATCTTGGCCACCTCCCGGCTGACCTTCTGCACCTCTTCTTCCGAAAAGTGCTGCATCAGGTCGGCGGCGGATTCCTCTCCCAGGACGATCAGCAGCATGGCGGCCTTGCGCAGCGACGGCAGGGTCTCGGTTTCCGACTTGGTGGCATTGACGATCATCGGGACTCAGCTCTCTTCCTCGCGGACCCACGTGCGCAGGATCTGCGCCGTCACCTCCGCCTCCTTGCGTACTTTGTCGCGGAGGTGCTTGGCCAGCACTTCCGAGGTTTTGGTTATCACCGGCGCGAGCTTGAGCGCGCTGAGGGCTTCCGCCTCCATCTTCTGTTGGAGCTTGTCCCGTTCCGCCAGTTTGGATTCCATCTGCTGCTCCAGCCCGGACGTTATCGAAGCCGGTTGCGTCGTCCCATCGGCCGCGGTCAAGGCGGCCGCGCCGGTCATCTGGGCGGCCCCCGGTTTCTTCTTTTTGCCGCGCCGCAGCAGGAACATCGCCAGGAACAGCAGGACGACAAGACCGCCGGCGCCTCCGGCAATCAACTGCGTCTTTCGATCCCACTTCAGCGAGAAGCTGAATGGCGTTGCCGGTGCCTTGGGCGGCGTGGGAGGCGCCGCGGGCTGGGGCGGTTCCAGCAGCAGGGTGGTTTCGAAAGGCAGCGTGTCGATGACAATCTGGTCCCCGCGATCGGCGCTGAAGCCGGTGACTCCCGCCACCAGGTCGCGAATGATCTTCAGCTTTTCCGCCGTGGGCGGGACCAGAACCCTCTTGAACCCGCTCTGGTCCTTCTCCCACGTCACCTCCTGGTCCACCAGGACGGCCAGCGACATCTTCTTTACCGCGCCGGCGGGAAGCCTGGTTTTCTTGACGGTGCGAGTGGTCTGGTAGGTGATGTTCTCGGTAGTCCGCGAAATGTTCTTCGAACTGCTGCCCGGCCGTGAGGTGGGCCGTGGCAGGGCCGAGGAGGTTCCCGGCACGCCGTTGGCGCCCCCCGATCCGCTGCTGTCTTCGGTGCGCTGCGAGCTGACCATCACGGAGCGCGCCGGATCGAAGACTTCCTCGCTCTGCTCGCCGCCGGTAAAATCGCATTCCACCGACACGCCCGCCCGAAACCGGTTGGCGCCCAACAGCGGATCGAGCGTGGCATTGACCTTGGCCAGCAGGTCCGCCTCGATCTTGTGGCGGTAATCCAGGCCCGCTTCGGAGGGCTCCGGCCCATCCAGCGATCCGGGCGGTTTGGGGCTGCCCAACAGGTTGCCGTTCATGTCCAGCAGGGACACGGCGTCCGGCGAGAGGCCTTCCACCGCGCTGGCCACCAGGTGATCGATGGCGAGCACGTTTTGCGGCGCCAGGTGGGCGCCCGCTCTCAGCTTGACCAGCACGCTGGCCTTGGCGGGCTGCTGCTGATCGAGGAACACGGATTCCTTGGGGAAGGTGAGATGCACGCGCGCCTGCTCCACTTCGGCCAGCGACATCACCGATCGCTCCAGCTCTCCTTCGAGGGCGCGCCGGTAGTTCACGTGCTCCGTGAACTCGGTGGCGCCGAGGTTGGTCTTGTCGAATAGCTCGAAGCCGATGCGGCCGGCCTTCGGCAGGCCCACCGCGGCCATCGAGAGCCTCAGCTCCGCCAGGCGCCCGGACGGTACCAGCACCGAGCCCCCGGCTTCGGGCAGGCGATACTCCACGCCGGTCTCTTTGAGCTTTTGGACGATGCCCGCGGCGTCTTCCTGTGCCAGGCCGGTGAACAGCGGCTTGAAATCGGCTTCCCTCTGGTAGTGGACCAAACCATACAGGCCGCCGCCCACCGTCAGGGCGACCACCGCGATGCTGATTCGCTGGCGGATCGAGAGGTTGGCCAGAATCTTTTTCATGTTGGCGTTGCCGCCTGTCCATTACATCGGCGGGAGGCGGCCAAAACCTGAGCCTGCTACATCTGCATTCGCATGATCTCCTGGTAGGCGCTGACTACCTTGTTGCGAACTTGCAGGAACATTTCGAAGGCCAGCTCGGCGCGCTGCGTGGCCAGGACCGTGGTGTGCAGTTCTTCCCCTTCTCCGGTGAGGAACCGCTGGACGCTGGCCGAGGCATTCTGCCCCAGACTCTCCACGCCTTGAATCGCCCCGGCGAACACCTCGCCGAACCCCCCGCCCGAGGGCGACTCCGTGGCGGGGCGGATGGAATCCGGCAAAACGCCGGGAGAAACCGGAAGAATCGGTGCTGCCATTTTTCATCCTCAACGCAGTAGATCGATCGAGCGCTGAATCATGTCCTTTACCGCCGCGATGGCGGCGACGTTGGCCTCATAGCCGCGCGCCGCGCCCATCAGGTCCACCATGTCCTCGGCCGGATTCACACGCGGGAACGCCACGTAGCCATTCGCGTCGGCATCCGGATGGCCGGGCACATAGCGGCGTTCCGGCTCGCCCTGGTCAACCACGATCTGGGACACGGCCACGCCCCCGGGAGCATTCAGCTCGCCGTCGAGGAGCGAGGAAAACGGCGACACGGCGGCGGCGCTTTCAAACACCGCGTCCTTGCGCCGGTACGGGCCGCCCTCGGGCGTGCGCGTGGTTTCGGCGTTGGCCAGGTTCTCGGTGAGCAGCTCGGCGCGAACCCGCTGCGCCTGCATGCCCGATGCGCCGATGGAGAGAACCGAAAACAGGCTCACGAGCTTTTGCCCTCCTGGATGGCTTCCCGCACGGTTTGAATCTGTTGGCGCATGAGGTTCGATGCCAGTTGAAAGCGCAGCGCGTTCTCCGCCAGCAGACGCGACTCGCGATCGATGCTGACGTCGTTGCCGTCATTCTTGACAGGCAGTCCATCCACTTCCGTGACCCGCGGCGCTGCTCCCGCAAAGGACCCCGCCGCGCTTTGGAACTCGGCTTGAAAATCGATGTCCTGCGTTCGGTACCCGGGCGTATCGGCATTGGCGATGTTGGACGCCACCAGCCTCTGCCGGACGCTCAGCAGATCCATGTACGTTTCCAACTGCCCCGCAAGCCGATCCAGCATAGCGTGCCGTACCTACACGCTTCCCTCCATTCCATAACCTCTTTATCCTCAGCACCCCTACCCCGGAACTGCGGCAATCGATTGGCGCGCCGCCATTTTCTTAGCGCCAACGCCTCGTACCATCCGCCACCCTTCGTAACCACAACACCCGATTCGACTTCCACCCCACGACGCGCCCGGGCCCGCATTTCTTGCGATTTGCCCAAAACCTCGGTCACGGCACTTCGGACTATTTTTTGCGCACCCCTAACCTCTTGACACCTCTTGATTTAACGGAATTCGCCGATCCTCTCCACCCCCTTTTTCGGGACACCTGTGCGGGACAATGAGCTTGAAGGTGGAAGCGAGCGTTTGGAACCGCCTGGATCCAGGCGGTCACCCGGCAATCAAGTCCTTTCCCTTCAACAAAACTCGCTGAGACCACCGCCTGCATCCAGGCGGTCGGGGAGATCCGTATGGAAAAATTGACTACCGAACAGCTCGACGCCTGCGCTTGCGTCGGCCGCCAGCAGGCGTTCGCCGCTATCGCCGGCAAGTGCACCGCCGCACAGGCGCTGTGCCTCAAACAAATCAGGGAGTCCCGCACCTACGAAGCCCTCGGGTTGACCTGGGAAGAGTTCTGTCAGCAGCACGCCGGCATCAGCCGGTCGCGCGCCGACGCCCTCATCCAGCAGTTCGAAGAATTCGGCGAGGACTTCTTCCGTCTTTCCGAAATCGTCCGCGTCTCGCCCGCAACCTACCGCCAGATCGAAAGCCGCGTGCATGACCAATGCATCGAAATCGATGGCCACCAGGTCCCCCTCACTCCGCAAAACACACCCAAGATCCGCTGGGCCATCCAAAGCCTGCGCCAGGAGTTGAACGCCACCAGAAAAGCCAACGAATCCGGATACATCGCAATCCTCACCCTGTTCGCCCGCCTGGATGCGATCCTCGAAGCCACCCATCGCCTCAGCAACCGTTTCGGCGTCGAAGGCGATGCCGCCTCTCTGCGTGGCATGATCAACTACGCCATCGAGAAATTCACCAAGCTGAAGGGCGATGTGGAACACAACTGGCCGGAGCGTCTTCCGAAAGACCCGGCCTCGGCCCCAGCGGGCGGACTCGAGCCAATTACCGTGACCGGCGTGTATTATGAGGATCGGGTGAGACGCCGGTCAACACGTGACGTCCCCAACAGGAGATGAAATGAACGTTGCCTCCGCGCTGTTCCTGGCCTGTCTGCCGCTGGGAACCGCTATGGGCGCCGATCTCGCGGCATATGATCTGGAAACCGAAGCTCTGCGCGACCCCATCGGCATCGATGAGGCTGGCCCGCGATTGAGTTGGAAGCTCCGGTCTCAATTGCGCGATCAGTACCAGGCCGCGTACCAGATCGTCGTCGCCGGTTCGCCCGCGACGCTCGCCGCCGGGCAAGGCGACCTCTGGGATTCGGGCCGCGTCGCCTCCCCGGAGTCCGCCTGGATTCCTTACTTGGGCGCCGCTCTGCGCTCCTTCCAGCGCTGCTGGTGGAAGGTGCGCGTCTGGGATGCGGCCGGCGCCGCTTCCCCCTGGAGCGATCCGGCCGAGTGGACCATGGGTGTCCTCAGCCGCGGCGACTGGAAGGGCGCGTGGATCGCCTATCCCGATACCCGGCTGACTTCCGGTCCGTTGCCTGTTTTTCGAAAGGAATTCGCCATCGATCGCCCTCTCCGCCGCGCGCTGGCGTTCGTTTCGGGTGTCGGCTTCCATGAGTTGCGGATCAACGGCTCCAAAGCCGGCGATCACGTCCTCGCGCCCGCCTGGACTGACTACCGCGATACCGTCCTGTACGAAACGCTCGACGTGACATCGCTGCTCCAGCCCGGCCCCAACGCCATTGGCGTCCTGCTGGGAAACGGCTTCTACAATGTGGCCGGCGGACGCTACACCAAGTACACCGGATCGTTCGGATATCCGCGCTTGCTGGCTCAATTGCACCTCGAGTTTGAAGACGGCACGGCTCGGGACATCGCGACCGATTCCTCGTGGCGCGTCGAACGCGGCCCCGTGACCTTCTCCTGTATCTACGGCGGCGAGGACTTCGATGCGCGCCTCGAGCCCGCGGGCTGGGACCGGCCCGGTTTCGACGACAGCGCCTGGCGGCGGCCCGCCGGGGTCGAGTCCGCGGGCGGCGACCTGCGAGCCCAGATGAGTCCGCCGGTCCGCGTGGATGAGACTTTCCGCCCCCGAAAGGTCACCGAGCCCAGGCCGGGAGTCTTCGTCTACGACCTCGGCCAGAACTTCGCCGGATGGCCGAGAATCGAGGTCAGCGGACTGGCCGGCGCGCAGGTAAAGCTGACCCCCGGCGAGCTGCTCGACCGCAACGGTGTCGTTACCCAGCGCTCCTCCGGCGGACCGCAGTCGTTCAATTACACCCTCCGCGGCTCCGGCCGGGAATCCTGGGCGCCGCGCTTCAGCTATTACGGATTCCGCTACGTTCAGGTGGAAGGCGCAGCGCCGGAGGCCGCCGCCCGGACAGGCCTGCCGGTCCTGCACGCCCTGGAGGGACAGTTCATCCACCTCGACGCCGCGCGCGTGGGCCGCTTCCACTGCTCCGACGACCTTTTTAATCGCATTCACACCTTGATCGACGCCGCGGTCCGCAGTAACTTGCAGCACGTCCTCACCGACTGCCCGCATCGCGAAAAACTCGGCTGGCTGGAGCAGTTGTACCTCATGGGCCCCTCGCTCTTATATAACTGGGACCTGCGCGCGTGGCTCCCCAAAGTGATTCGGGATATTCGCGAGTCGCAAAACGCCCGTGGCCTCATTCCGGGCATCGCCCCGGAATACGTCCAGTTCGGGTGGTCCAACGTCGGCTTCCGCGATTCCCCGGAGTGGGGCAGCGCCGACGTCCTGGCGCCCTGGCTCGATTGGCAGTGGTACGGCAACCGCAAGCCACTCGAAGAATCCTATGGCTCCATGAAGCGGTATGCGGAGTACCTGGCTTCCCGGTCCGAGGGCCGCCTGCTCACTTACGGTTTGGGCGATTGGTACGACATCGGCCCGGGCGGCCCGGGGCCGTCCAAGTTGACTCCGCTGGGCATGACCGCCACTGCCAGCTACTTCGCCGATCTGCAAACGCTGGAGCGCATCGCCCAATTGCTCGGTCATCAAGCCGATGCCAGGTCTTTCGCGGACCAGGCGGCCCAGGTGCGTGAGGCTTTCCAAAAGACATTCTATAAGCCGGAGCAGAACACTTACGGTACTTCCAGCCAGACCGCGCTCGCCATGCCTCTGGCGCTGGGACTGGCTCCGGAATCCGCGCGCCCCGGCCTGCTCGACAAGTTAGTCGCCGATATCCGCAGCCGCGGCAACCACACCAGCGCCGGCGATATCGGATACACCTATGTCATTCAGGCGTTGCTCCAGGGCGGCCGCAGCGACACGCTCTTCGACATGACCAATCGCACCGATCCGCCGAGCTACGGCGCGCAACTCTCCGCCGGCGCAACCTCGCTCACCGAGGCCTGGGATGCCAACCCGTCAAGCTCCCAAAACCACCTGATGCTCGGTCACATCGAGCAGTGGTTCTACGCCGGCCTCGCAGGCATCCGCCCCGATCCCGATGTGCCGGGCTTGCGGCGTATCCGCATCCAGCCCGAACCGGTGGGCGGCCTGAAGGAAGTGGAAGCCGCCTGGGACACGTTCCGCGGTCCCGTTGAAGTCCATTGGACCATCCAGGGAGAGTCTTTTCGACTCGGCGTGAGCGTTCCTCCCGGCATCACGGCCCAGGTTTCGCTTCCCGCGGCGAAGGGGAGCCCGCGCACGGTTCGGGAGATCGGGTCGGGCCGTTATGAATTCGTCTCAGTGGCGCCGGGCAACCAGCCACAGTGACCCGATGATGACCACCGGAATCATCATCATCGCCAGGTAAAAGAGGATCCGTTTGAACCACGGGTTGCGCCGCCGCTTCCAGTTCCGCAGCTCCGTACGATCGGCCACGGTGACCTGGTCCAGGTGCTCCAGGTCCCATGCGAATTCGTTGGCCGTCGAGTAACGGTCTTGCTGCTCGCGCTCCATGGCGCGATAGATCACTTCCTGAAGCTCGGGCGAAATCTCGGGATTCAATTCCCGCGGCGGCACGGGATTGTTTAGCAGCCGGTCGTTCATGATCGCGAACGGATTGTCTCCGCCGAAGGGCGTTGTCCCCGTCAGCATCTCGTAGAGGATCACTCCCAGCGAGTAGATATCGCTGCGGCCGTCGCCGCGCTTGCCCTTTACCTGCTCCGGTGAGATGTAATCGGGCGTCCCGGCGATCTGCGACAGCTTGCCGAAAGTGAGGCGTCTCGCGCCCGCCTTCCCCGCGATGCCGAAGTCGATCAGCTTGATGCGGTCCTCGTCGCCGATCATGATGTTCTCGGGCTTCAGATCGCGGTGCACCACTCCGTTCCGATGAATATAGTCCAGGGCGTCGCAGATCGCGATGGTGATGTTGCGCGCCCGGTCTGTGGGTAGCTTGGTGCTTCCGGCCAGCAGTTTCCGCAGCAGCCGGCCGTCCACCCACTCCATCACCATGTAAACCTGGCCGGGTTCGCCGCTGTCCAGCACCTTCATGACTCCCGGATGGTCGAGCTTTTCGCCGATTTCCGCCTCGCGCTTGAAACGGTCGAAGAGCACGGGGTCCGCTTCCATCTCCGGATGGGGGACCTTGATGGCCACCTTGCGGCCGCTGCGCATGTCCGTCCCGCGATAGATCGACGCCATTCCGCTGCGCGCGATCAGTTCCTCGATGCGGTAGTGGCTGAGTTGATCGCCGGGACGCAATGCCGCCATGGACACCACCGGAGCGGGAGGCGGGACGCTGGAGACCGGATCCTCGATGCTGGAAGGACTAGCCACGGTCCCTCCCGGCGCGCCTTGGGCTCCGAATACGGATTAGCCGAACGCTTATGTTATCACTGCCGTTCGCATGAAGGCTGTTCATCAACAGCATTCTACGGGCGAAGGCATAAAGAAGGCGTAAAGAAACCCTCAGGATACCATTTGGAACGGCCGCCGCCGCGAGGCCGGCTTAAATGTCGTAATACAACGCGAACTCGTACGGGTGCGGCCGCAACCGCACCGCATCCGCCTCGTTCTTGCGCTTGTAGTCGATGAACGTCTCGATCAGGTCCTCGGCGAAGACGTCCCCGCGCATCAGAAACGCGTGA
>DASQZT010000120.1:0-4343 GCA_035638575.1 Bryobacteraceae bacterium | reverse complement strand
AACCGCCATCTACGACCCCTCCACCGGCGCCAGCAGCGGCACGGGAAGGACGCAATTTCCGGGGAACGTCATTCCCGCCAGCCGGATCAGTCCCATCGCCGCCAAGATCGCCGCCCTCACGCCGCTTCCCAACGTTCCCGGGAATCTCCTGGCAAACAACTACTTCGCCGATGGCCCCTATCAACAGAACCGCGACACCACCGATGCCAAGGTGACTTACAGCCCCATCGATAAGCTCAACATCGCCGCGCGCTTCGGCTGGCTCCATTACTACATGGACGACCCGCCGGCCTTCGGCGCCCTGGGAGGCCCTCAGTTGGGTTCTACCGGCGGAGCCGAAGGCCTGGGAACCGGCAACGTCTTCAGCAACACCCTCACCGCGAATTACGTGGTGTCCCCACGCTTCGTGATCGACGGCTATTTCGGCTACACCTTGCAGGACTCGAACCAGGAACCGCCCGGGCTCAACCAGAACATCGGATCCGAAGTGCTCGGCATTCCCGGCACCAATGGATCGAATCCCGCGGAAGGCGGTTGGCCCGCGTTTTCCGTTTCCAGTTATACCGCCCTTGGCAACCAGGGCACGGTCCCGTTCTACTTCCACAACAGCAACTATCAGTACGTTGCCAATGGCACCTGGACCAACGGCACTCACACCATTCGATTCGGCGCAGACCTTCTGAAGAAGGACCTGGACATGTTCCAGGAACTGAATCAGGCATCCGGCAGCTTCAGCTTCAGCAACTCCATCACCGGCCTTTCCGGCGGTCCGGCGCAAAATCAATACAATAGCTACGCGGCTTTCCTTCTCGGCATGGCATCCACCATCGCCAAGGGCGAGGAGAATGGCAATAACCTCAGCTCCGAGTGGTATTACTCCCTCTATGCGCAAGATAAGTGGCAGGTTTCGCGCAAGCTGACTTTATCGTACGGCCTGCGCTGGGAGTACTTTGCGCCGCCCGTGGGCGATATGCAGCGGTACGATCCGGTGGCCAACACCATGTCCATCTGCGGCTCCCAGGCCGTACCCAGCAGCGATTGCGGCACCCGGTTCAGCAAGCGCCTGTTCGCTCCGCGGCTCGGCATCGCCTACCGGCCGAGCGAGGGATTTGTGATCCGCGCCGGGTTCGGCATCAGTTACGACCCGTTCTTCATCGGACAGCAGATCCTGCGGATTTATCCCAACCAGATCTCGTATTCCGTCACCGGTGCGAACTCCTATCAACCCGTGACCACGCTCAGCCAGGGAATTCCGCCGCTGGTCTTCCCGCAAATCGGCAACGGCATCATTCCTATGCCGCCGGCGATCTCGCTGAACTCCTTGGGGGACACCTTCACCCGGTCCTACATAATGAACTGGAACCTCATGCTGCAGAAGCAGCTCAAGTACGGGTTTGTGGCGCAGGCGGGATACGTGGGCACACGCCAGGTTCATCAGCAGTATGAAATCAACATCAACAACGGAAACGTCCTGGGAGCGGGCACGGCAGGGGAGTTGCTGAACCAGGAATTCGGCCGCACGGCAACCACGAACTTCTTTGAACCCTGGGGACACTCCCACTACGATGCTTTTCAGGCGACTCTGACGCGGCGCTTCTCGGGCGGCTATCAGATCGGCGCGAATTACTCATTTTCCAAGAGCATTACTCTTTGCTGCGCCGACAAGGACGATGCCGGACCTTCCATCTCCATTCCGGGTTACCAACTGCTCAACCGGTCCGTAGCGCCGTTCGACCGGACGCAGGTCTTCACCTTTTCCGGAATCGCCGAACTCCCGTTCGGGCGCGGCAAGAAATGGGTGAATGGCGGCGGCGTGCTCACGGCCCTGGTTTCCGGCTGGCAGCTCAACGGCTTGTTGAATGCCTACACCGGGACGGCATTTACCGTGACAGGCTCCAGCGCATCCTTGAATGCTCCCGGAAACACCCAGACCGCCGACCAGATCAAGCCAACCGTGGCGATGCCCGGCGGCATCGGGCCCGGCCAATCCTGGTTCGACCCTCTGGCGTATGCCTCCGTCACTCAAGTCCGCTTCGGAACCTCCGGCATGGACGTGCTGCGGGGGCCCGGCCAGATCAATTTGGACGCCGCTCTTTTCCGGACTTTCCGGGTGACCGAACGCGTGCACGCGCAGTTCCGCGCGCAGGTGTTCAACGCCGCCAATACGCCGCACTTTGCCAATCCCGCGTCGAACGCCGGTAACCTGGTGTTGAACCCCAACGGCACGATCAACAACCTGGGCGGATTCACGGTCATTTCGGCGACCACCGGCAACGGGCGCGAGGGAGTGGACCAGCGTGTGTTCCAGTTGGCGCTGAGGCTGAGCTTCTGATGACCCATCGCCGCTCTTTTCTTCGCACGGCCGCCGGGCTGGCACTCGGCGGCCAACTTCGGGCGCAGGCGCCGTGGAAGCCGAGCGCCGCCCCATGGAAGCTCAGCGCAGCCGACGCCGCTCTGCTCGACGACCTTTCGCATCGCTCGTTCCGCTACTTTTGGGAGCAGTGCGATGCCGGTACGGGCATCGCGCGCGGGCGCGCCCGCTTCGATGGCGGCGAATACCCGGCCGAGCGGCGCGACGTCGGCAGCACCGGCGATACCGGGTTCGCCATTACCGCCATGTGCATCGGCGCCGAGCGCAAATGGGTCGCGCGCGACCAGGCCCGCGAACGTGTGCGCGCCACCCTGCGGGCATACGCCGAAGGTCCCGTGCGCCATGAGCACGGCTGGTTCTACCACTGGATCAACGTCCGGACCGGCGAACGCACCGGCGCGACCTTCGATAGTGCGCAGATGGCCGTCCCCGCAGACAAGAATCTCAAGCGTCCGAAGAGTGAAGTCTCGGTTAGCGATTCCACCTGGCTGGTGGCCGGAGCGCTCACCGCGAAGCAGTATTTCCACGACGATCCGGAAATCTCCAAGCTCGCCTCGAAGATCTACGAGCGCGTAGACTATCGCTGGATGCGCAACGGCCACCCCACGCTCCTCGCGCACGGATGGATGCCGGAGGACGGATTCCTCACCGCCCGCTACGAAAAATATTGCCAATTGGCGGCCATGTATCTGCTCGGCATCGCCTCGCCCACGCTGGCCCTCCCGCCCGAATCCTGGTACGCCTGGGAGCGCGATCCCATGGAGTACGCCGGCTTCCATTACATCGGCAAATCGCTGCTCTGGACTTATCAATATCCCTTCGCATGGTTCGATCTTCGCAATCGCCGCGAAGCTCGCGGTTCGCGCGTGAACTACTTTGAAAACTCGGCCACGGCCACGCGCGCCCACAAGGCCTTCTGTCTCGATAACGGCTATTCGGAAAATCTCTGGGGCGTTACGAGCTCGCTGAGCAAAACCGGCTACAAGGCCTGGGGCGGTCCTCCCAAGCGCGGCGGCATGGATGGCTCGGTGGTCCCCTGCGCCGCTGCCGGATCGCTCATGTTCACGCCGGAAATCTCGCTCGCCGCCCTCCACGCGATGAAAGACCGGTTCGGCGACAAGATCCTCGGCCCCTACGGATTCGCCGACGCCTTCCATCCCGCCAGCGGCTGGGTTGCCGAAGACGTCATCGCCCTCGACGTCGGCATCACGCTGCTGGCCGCCGAGAACCTGCGCACCGGCGGCGTCTGGAAATGGTTCATGGCGAATCCCGAAGCCCAACGAGCACTCAACCTGGCCCAAATACGCTAATGCCACGGTAATGCTACGCTGATGCGATCATCGGAAAGTCACCGTCAGGAAATAACCAGTTCAATCGGCGGCAACCGCTCCCTAACGGTCGCGGCTCTGAAAGCGCATCGGAGCCGGGCCCAGAGGGCACCCCGTTAGGGAGCGGTTGTCACAATTATTTCCTTACAGACCGAAAGGAGCCGCACAATGATCGATCGAACCGTGACCCGGCGCCACATGCTGGCGCTCACCGGAGCCTCGCTCGCCGCTGCCCAAACCGCCCCCGTCTCGAAAGAAGACGATTCCTTTCTGGAAGATCTCTCCCGCCGCTGCTTTCAATACTTCTGGGAGCACACCGATCCCGACACCGGAATGACGCGCGGCCGCGCCAAAGCCGACGGCACGCCCTACGACCCCAACCGCCGCGACATCGGCAGCATCGCCGTCACCGGATTCGGTCTGGCCGGCCTCTGCATCGCCGCTGAACGCGGCTGGGTAAAGCCCGAGGAGGCCCGCACGCGCGTCCGCAACGGTCTCCGCTTCTTCGCCATGCACGCCCCGCAGGAACACGGCTGGTTCTTCCATTGGATGAACGTCAAAGAGGGCCGCCGGACCGGTGTTCTCGAAAACAGCGAGAAGAAGAGCGAGCTTTCTTCCATCGATACCGCGCTGCTCATGGGCGG
>DASQZT010000119.1:0-42363 GCA_035638575.1 Bryobacteraceae bacterium | reverse complement strand
GTTCCTGGCCGGGTCGCCCGGTGGAGCGGGACCCGCCGCCGGAGCGGGCGGCCGTGGCGGCGCGGGCCGCGGCGGCCGGGGCAACAACGCCGCCAACAACAACGACGATGCCAACGACGTCGCGTTCACCGTCAACGGCGTGCGCCTCTCGCGGCCCGACAACATGCGGATCCAGTTTGTGGACATCGGCGGCCCCGACCATCCCGAAATCAAGCCGTCCGCCGGGCAGCTCCACAAAATCTACGTGTGCGGCCACTACGATGGCAGTCACCAGCCGGGCTGCGATCGCAAGATCGTTTCCAACCTTGCCCGCCTCGCCTACCGCCGCCCGGTGACCAGGCCGGAGATCGACGAGTTGATGGCCCAGATCGCGCGCGTGAGGGAGCGCGGCGATTCCTTCGAAGAACAGATTGTGATGGCTATTCAGGCCATGCTGGTGTCTCCGAATTTCCTGTTCCGCATCGAGAAGGACCGGGGCCCGCAGCGGGCCGCCGCGAGCGGCGCGTACCCCCTCAACGACTATGAGCTGGCCTCGCGGCTCTCGTACTTCCTGTGGTCCAGCATGCCGGACGAGGAGTTGCTCCGTGCCGCGGATCGAGGCTCCTTGCAGAAGTCCGAAGTCCTCACCGCGCAGGCCGGGCGAATGCTGAAGGACCCGAAAATCAGCGGCCTGGTGGAGAACTTCGGCGGCCAGTGGCTGCAGATTCGCGCGCTCGAATCGCACGTGCCGGATTTCTACCTGTTTCCGCAATACGACAGCTACCTCCGGATGTCGATGGAGCGCGAAACCGGGATGTTCTTCGAGAACCTCATTCACGAAGACCGCAGCATCCTGGAATTTCTCGACGCCGATTACACCTTCGTCAACGAATACCTGGCGCAGTTCTACAGAATTGCTGGAGTCACCGGACCCGAGTTTCGAAAGGTGAGCCTGGCCGGCACGCCGCGCCGCGGGCTTCTGGGACAGGCGGGAATTTTGACGGTTTCGTCCTACCCTGACCGCACCTCGGTCGTGCTGCGCGGAAAGTGGGTTTTGGAAAACCTGCTCAACATGGCGCCGCCGCCCCCGCCGCCCGGCATTCCCGACCTGGCCGACGCCAAGGTGCCCGAAGGGGCTACGCTGCGCCAGCGCATGGAAGTGCACCGCACCGACGCGGTGTGCGCCAGTTGCCATGTCCGCATGGACCCCATCGGCTTCAGCCTGGAGAACTACAATGCCATCGGGCAGTGGCGCGAGAAGGACGGGAAGAATCCGGTGGACGCTTCCGGAACGCTTCCCGACGGCCGTAGCTTCCGCGGGCCGATCGAGCTGGCCGCCATTCTGAAATCGGACGGCGACGCGTTCGCCCAGTGCCTCGCGGAGAAGATGCTGACCTACGCGCTGGGCCGCGGCCTGGAGAGTTACGACAAACCCGTGGTGAAGAGGATCGCCGGCCAGGTAGCCGCCAACCATTACCGGTTTTCCACCCTGGTGCTGGAAATCGTGAAGAGCCTGCCATTCCAAATGCGAAGAGGAGACGCGAAAAAATCATGAACATTACCAGGAAGCATTTATCCAGGCGCGAACTGCTGCGGGGCTTGGGCGTGTCGGTGGCGCTCCCCATGCTGGATTCCATGATCCCGGCCTTTGCCGCGCCCGCGGCGGTGGGCGCCAGGGCCCCGGTCCGGGCGGTGTTCACCTACGTCCCCAACGGCATGGTGATGCGCGACTGGACTCCCGCGGCAACCGGCAAGGACTTCGAACTGACGCCCATCCTGAAGGCGTTCGAGCCCTACCGCGAAGACATGTTCGTCCTGTCCGGCCTGATGGACCACAACGGCAACGCCTTGGGCGACGGCGGCGGCGATCACGCGCGCGCCGGCGCCAGCTTCCTCACCGGCGTGCATCCCAAGAAGACTTCCGGGGCGGACATTCAAGTCGGGATCTCCGTCGACCAGGTCGCGGCCGGCGCCATCGGTTCCCAGACCCGGTTCCGTTCCCTGGAGCTGGGGTGCGAAGACACTCGCACCGTGGGCAACTGCGATTCCGGGTACAGTTGCGCTTACACCAACAGCCTCTCGTGGAAAGGTCCGCAGACGCCCAATCCGCCCGAGACCAACCCGCGCGCCGTGTTCGCGCGGCTGTTCGGCGGCGAAGACATCACGCTTCCTCCCGAGGTTCGCGCCAAACGGCTGGCCGACCGCAAGAGCATCCTCGACATGGTCCAGCAGGACACCCAGCGGATCATGGGCACGGTAGGCGGCGCCGACCGCAGGAAGATCGACGAGTACCTCACCGCCGTGCGCGAAATCGAAAAGCGCATTCAGCAGGCGGAGAAGGACCAGGTGGTCGAAGTGACTCCCGATTTCGAGAAGCCGGTGGGCGTGCCCTACGAGTATGCCGACTATGTCAAGTTGATGCTCGACATGGCCGTCGTGGCGTTCCAGGCGGACCTGACTCGTGTGGTGACCCTGGTCATGGGCCGCGAAGGCAGTCTCCGCGCGTACCCACAGATCGGAGTGCCCGACGGGCACCATCCGCTATCGCATCACGGCAACCGGCCCGACTGGCTCGACCGCCTCTCGAAAATCAACCAGTTCCATACCCGGATCTTCGCCGGGTTCGTCGGCAAGATGAAGGCCACTCCGGACGGCGACGGCACGCTCCTCAGCCACTCCATGGTCCTATACGGGAGCGGGCTCAGCGACAGCAACCGCCACCTCCACGAGAATCTCCCGATCCTGCTGTTCGGGCGCGGCGACGGCAGCCTCAAGCCCGGCTGCCACATCGCGTTCGAGCAGCAGACGCCCATGACCAACCTCTACCTCACCATGCTCGACGGCATGGGAGTGAAACCGGAAAGCATCGGCGACAGCACCGGCCGATTCCAGCAGCTCGCCGGAATTTCATGATCGCCGTTCAAGTGTTGTCCGGAATTTTTCTGGCCGCCGCGGTTTGGGGGCAAGCTCCCACCCAGCCGATGACGCCCGATCAGCAGCCGGACACGCCGGCAATGGCCGTGGCGGCGCGCAACCTGCTGCGCGCAGCGGGCGTGCCGGACGACGTCAAGTCGCAAGCCGACCGCCTCCTCACCGAGAGCGCGGCTTTGCAGGCCGGCGGGCAGGCCGGAGAGATGCGGCGCAAGGTGGCCAACGCGCTGACCCTGCTGAACGGCCGGCCCTGGGATCCGAAAACCGAGTTTGCCTGGTCGCTGGTGCTGCGCCCGGACACCGTGGTGGGCGACTCGTCGGCTCCCCTGATCGCAAGGATCTCGCAGGTCTACGGGGCCCCGTTCCGGCCGGCGCGAGGACTGAAGCTTCGCGCGTCGCTGGTGAGCTCCACAGGCAAACCCGATGCCGCCGGCGTGCGGCCGATCGGCGACTTCGAGATGATGAGCGTTAACTTGGTCTCCGAGCCGTTCGGTTTCGACGCTGACCTGACAGGAGTGGCCGATGGGGCATACCGGCTTCGCGCCGAGCTGTTCGATGGCGACGAGCCGGTTGCCGCACTCGAAGAGCCGGTCCAGCTGGTGCAGGGCATCGCCACCGGGCGCGAAAGCATCGAGCGCCGGCTGGCCAGGATCCAGGGGCACGACGGAACGAAAGCCAGCATTCGCTACCCCTACGTTCTGGCGGGCACGGTGAATGTGGGACGGCGCCGCCTGAATGCGGCCGACTTCGGAATCCCGTTCGAGCCTCACTCGGTCCCCTACGATTTTGCCCAGGGCGTCCGCCGTTCGGCCGAGTTGCTGAAGGCCCTGGAATCCGGCAAGGATCTGCTCTGGCGCGCCAAGGGCGATCACACGCGCCATTACTGGTTCGAAGAGGCCCGCGAGATGATGCCGTACCGCCTGTACGTGCCCCAGAAATGGGATGGCCGCTCCAGGCTGCCGATGGTCCTGGTGCTCCACGGCTCCACTCGCGATGAGAATTTCTACTTCGACCGCGACGGCGGGATTCTCACCAAAATGGCCGAGCAGCACGGCTATCTGGTGGTGTGTCCCCTGGGGTATCGTCCGAGCGCAGGCTGGGGATCGGTCGGCATGGGAATGGGGACGTCCGCCGCGGCGGGGCGGTTCGGCCGTGGCGGAGCCGGCATGGCGAATCCGGCGGCCCGACAGCGGCAGAACGAGCTGAGCGAAAAGGACGGGCTGAACGTGCTGGAGCTGGTTCAGAAGGAGTATCCCATTGATCCATCCCGAATCTTCCTGTTTGGCCACTCCATGGGCGGCGCCGGCGCCTGGTACCTGGGGCAGAAGTTCCCGGAGCGCTGGGCGGCCGTGGCGGCCAGCGCGTCGGGCGTAAGCGCGGCGGGGTTCCAGGGCCTCCCCTACGAGCGGCTGAAAGGCGTGCCGCTCATGGTGATCGTGGGCGATCAGGATCCGGCGCTGAACACGACCCGTCTCAGCGTCAACCTGGCCCGGGAGCACGGACTCGACCCGCACTACGTGGAGATGCCGGGCGCGACGCACGAGACGATTGTGGCCATCATCGAGCCCCAGGTCTTCGACTTCTTCGACCAGCATTCGCACCGGTAAGTGGCGACTCCTGGCGGCCTGGGCCGCTGCGCCGCAACTACCACCTTTGGGCTATTGCGCCCGATGGGGCCCCGTGCTGCAATGAAGCCGCATGTTCCGCAAGGTCACCAGCGTGCTCCTGTCCGTGGCATTCACGGCCGCGGCTTCTCCGCCGGGCGGCACGGTGACAGCTTCCGGTTCCTTCCGCTTGAACGGGACCGAAGTGCCGGCCGCGGCCGCTGTCTCGGTGCCGATTGGAGGCGGGGACGAGGTCTCTACCACGGACGCTCCCGCGGTTCTTCGGTTTGCGGATGACGCAGTGCTGATCCTGGCGCCGCGCTCCTCGCTGAAGACCGAGGCAAAGCAGGACCGGCTCTTGGTTCACCTGAATTCCGGATCTCTCGAGTACAAGCTGGCTTCCGGATCCAAGGTCACCATTCTGAATCGGGACAAAGCTGTCGCCGGCAAGCTCGATGGCGCCATTTCGGCGAAAGGAAGCAAGACGCTGCCAATCGTCCTGGCTTCCACCGGGGGCGCGGCCGTGGCTGCGGCTACCGCGGCCCTGGTCAAGCGCAGCCAGACCTGTCCGGATGGAACGCCCAAGACGAAGGACTGCGGCAACCAGGATTAGCCGCCCGGCTTCAGCGACACCTCCTCACCTTGCATGGCGGCCTTCACTCGCCGGCCATTTGACAAACGGGCGCCCCTTGCCGGAGAGTAATCAACGGGAACGCCAATGCGATTTCACACCGTTGTCGCAGCCCTGAGCCTGGCGTCGCTCGCTTGGGGCCAGACCACCGTCGTCCGGCCGGCGCGCATCCACGACGTGCTGGTGAATCCCGGAATGGGCATTCAGACCTTCCAGCGTTTCAACGGCGATCCGCTCAATCCCGGCGTCCAGTGGTCCGAGGAAGGCCCCACCGGTCCGCTCCCGGCGGGCGCAGCACCCGACTTTCCGCAATCCACCATCGCCTATTGCCGCTGGTTCTGGGCAACCCTCGAACCCGCCAAAGGAGACGTCCACTGGGCCATTCTCGACCGCGCGCTCGAAGAAGCCGGGCGTCACGGCCAGAAACTCGCGATGCGGCTGATGCCCTACGACCCGAAGCACCCCCTGCCGGAGTGGTATCGCGCCACCGGCGCCCGGCGCGCCAACAAGGAAGGCGAGCCCGTCTGGGAGCCGGATTTCGCCGACCCGCTCTACCTCAAGCATTGGGGTGACCTGGTGCGCGCCGCCGGCCGGCGCTACGACGGCGATCCCCGCCTCGACTCCGTCGACATCTCCTCGGTGGGCTACTGGGGCGAAGGTTGGAGCAATTATATGCCGGCATTCGCACACCAGAAGGCGCTGGTCGACATCTGGTTCCAGGCATTCCCCTCCACCCCTCTGCTGATGAACTTCGATGAGCCCGAGGCGTTGCACTACGGTACAGCCAAGGGAGCCGGCTGGCGCTTCGACTGCCTGGGCGACCTGCGCGCCGGGTGGTCTCACATGCTCGATTTCTACCCCTTGCAGATGGTGCGCGCCGGCGTTCTCGACGTTTGGCAGCGCGCTCCCGTGTCGTTCGAAACCTGCGGCACACCGGAGTCCTGGAAACGGCAGGGCTGGGACGTCAACTACATCCTCGCTGAAGCCCTGCGCTGGCATGTCACTTCCTTGAACGTCAAATCCACCGCCATTCCCGCCGAATGGAAGAGCGCCTTCGAAGAATTTCAGAAGCACATGGGCTATCGACTGGAATTGCGGCGCATCGAGTATCCCGCAACAGTCACCGCCGGCTCCGACGCCATGTTTCGCATGTGGTGGGTGAACTCGGGAGTTGCGCCGGTCTATCGTCCCTACGTCCTGGCGCTCGAGTTTCACGGCGAAGCCGACGGCACCCTGGAGTTGCCCGCCGATGTCCGCAAGTGGCTGCCCGGCGATGCCCTGGTGGAAGATGCGGTCGCGGTGCCGAGCCTCCCCGCAGGCAAGTATCGTCTGCAAACGGCGCTGCTCGACCCCCGCACCCGCCGCCCCGCGATCTCGCTGGGAATCGCGGGGCGGGGAAGCGACGGGTGGTACGATCTCGGTGAAATCTCCGTGGGAGATTCGCCGGCGGGCCGCCGATAAGTCCGCCGTGCGAGAGGTGACGACTTGACAACTACCAGGCGTGAACTGCTGGCCCTCGCGGCGTGCGGAGCCATCCTGCGCGCCACCCGGGCCCAGCAGCAATCCCCCGTCAAAATCTACCGCGAGTATTCGCGATGCCTGCCGGATCATCTCCGCGACCTGGCCGAGCGCGCCTACCACATGCGCAACGGAGAGATCGCCAGGCTCACCACGCCCGCAGCCGTGCGCGCGCGGCAGGAGTGGGTCGCCGAGACATTCTGGAAGATCGCCGGCGGCATGCCGGAACGCACGCCCCTGAATGCGCGCACGGTCGGCTCGTTCGAGCGCCCCGGCTATCGCCTCGAAAAGGTGATCTACCAAAGCCAGCCGGACTTTCCCGTTTCCGCGAACCTCTACATTCCTACTGCCGGCAACCCGCCCTTTCCCGGTGTGCTCTTCCAGATGGGTCACACAGCCAACGGCAAGGCCGGCGATCTTTACCAGCGCTGCTGCCAGGGGCTCGCGCGTCTCGGCTACCTGGTTCTGGGGTTCGACCCCATGGGTCAGGGCGAGCGCGTTTATTATCCCGTGCCGGGAACTTCGCGCAGCCGTCTCGGCCCCACCGGAGAACACACGTACCCCGGCCGTCAGATGTTGCTGACCGGCATCGGCAGCCCGCGCCTTCAAACCTGGGACGCCGTCAGAAGCCTCGATTATCTGGCCTCTCATCCGCTGGTCGATCCGCAGCGCCTGGCGTCCACCGGCCAATCCGGCGGCGGCACCACCACCATGCTCCTCGCCGCGGTCGACCGGCGCCTCGCCGCCGCCGCGGTCTCCAGCGGCAACACCGAGAACCTGGCCTGCGCGAATTTCAACCCTCCCGGCTCCACCGATGATGCCGAACAGGATCTGGCCGGCTCCGGTCCTCTCGGATTCGATCGCTGGGACCTGCTCTACCCGCTGGCTCCGAAGCCGCTCCAGATCCAGGTGAGCAGTCACGATTTTTTCGGCACTTACTCGCCGAGTTATATCGAGAACGGCATAGAGGAATTCCAGAAGCTTCGAAAAGTGTACGAGTCACTCGGACACGCCGATCGGTTGTCCTGGTTTGCCACCCCTCTGCCGCACGGCCTTACTTACGATATGCGGATCCAGATCTACAACTGGTTCGGCCGATGGCTCAAGGGTGACTCCCGCCCCGTCGCCGAAGAGCCTCCCACGTCCCCTGAGCGCGATGAGGTGCTCTTCGTTTCCGAGACCGGCAATATGGTCGCGTCCTTCCATGGCGAGACTCCCTACACCTTGAATCGCAAGCACCAGGTGGCCAGGGTCCCGGCGAATCTGGAGGTTTTGTTCGGCGTGACCCGGCCCACGGCGGATAGCATGACCTCGCTCGCTCGCGCCACTTATCGGGAGACCGAAATCGAGGCCGTGGAGTTCCCATCGGCGCCCAAAGTCTGGGTGCCCGCATGGCTGTTCCAGCCGAAAAAGCGCGATTCCTCCCGCCCGCTGGTGATTGTCCTCGAACCGAATGGACGCGGCGCATGGCACGAGGGAGAGCTTTACGATTTGCTCGCCTCTCGCGGCTGCGCGGTGTTCGCGCCCGATCTGCGCAACACCGGTGATCTGACGCCCGAGTTCGGCCGCGGATCCGCCGGTCACAATAGGTCGCATAACAGTGACGAGGACTACGCCTGGGCGTCGTTCATCCTGGGCGAATCGCTGGTGGGGCAGCGCGTGACGGACCTGCTGGCTGTCATCCGGGGTCTGCGGGCCACTCGTCCCGATCTGGCGTCGCGGCGTGTGCTGGTCGCCGCCCGCGGCACGGCCACGGTCATAGCGCAGTTCGCCGCCGCGCTGGAACCCGCCGTCGGCGCGCTCTACCTGGCGGGAGGCATCGCCTCGTACCAGCGCATCGTGGACAGCGAAACCTACACGTACCCACTGGGCAACTTCGTCCCTGATCTGCTGCGCCACACCGACCTGCCGGATCTGGCGGCCGCGATTTCGCCGCGCCGCGTGGTGCTGGCCGGCGCCGTCGATGCCGCCGGGCGCACCCTGCCGGTGGCCGAGGTCCGCCCCGAATACGCCGGGGCGGCGAATGTCGATGTGCGCCCCGACGCGCTCTGGAATGAGGCGGCGATCCTCGGGTGAATCTCACAAGGGCTTGAAAACAGGCCTAATTCTGCCCTTGACATCAATTGCAATTTGCAATACTATAATTACAAATTGCGATATGAAGCTAGGCGAAAAACTTCGGTACCTGCGCGAGGTCGAGGGCGCCCTCCGCGGCATGGATCGCGAGCTCTCCCAGCAGGAAGTCATCCGGCTGATCCTCAAGGAGCTCGACAAGTCCATCAGCCAGAGCTACCTCTCGCAAATCGAGAGCGGCGCGCGGCCCCACATCACCAATTCCACGCGCATGCTCCTCGCCCGCTTCTTCAAAGTTCATCCGGGATACCTGGTGGACGATCCGGAGGGCTTCGAGAACGAGCTGATCTCGGATGTCGGCGCGCTGGAGGACAAGCTGGATCTGTGGCTCGTCAGCGGGGCCGAGCGCTTCAGCCGCGATGTGGAGTTGCACCGCGCGCTGCTCACCGTGGCGCGGCACTCCGATTCGCGGATGTGCCTGGTGCTGCTGGGAGAGATCCTGGAGAACCCCGGACTGGCCGAACGGCTGATCGAGGTTTTGAAAGCCCCGGCGCCCGCGGGGAGCAACCATAAAACGAGGAGGCGTACATGACCTGGTCCGACTTTTACCTTATCTGTTTCCTCGTCGGCTTCGGATTGAGCGCCATCGCGCTTCTGGCCGGCAGCGCGCACTTGCATTTGCCGCACCTGCACTTCCATCACGGGATTCACATGCCTCACGCCGGGGGGCAGTCCGGGACCGGAACCGCGCGCGGGAACGAGCTTTCGTGGTTTAACTTCGGCACCATTGCCGCGTTCCTGGCGTGGTTCGGCGGCACCGGATACCTGCTGGAGCGTTTCGGCGGGGTCTGGTTCGTGGTGGCCCTGCTGGTGTCCACCATGAGCGGCATCGGAGCCTCCGCGTTGGTGTTCCTGTTCCTGGCCAAGGTTCTGATGGCGCGCGAAGCGTCGCTCAATCCGTTGGATTACGACATGGTCGGCGTGCTCGGCAAGCTGAGCGTTCCCATCCGCGCCGGCGGCACCGGCGAGCTGATTTATTCACAGGAGGGCACGCGCCGCGTTGCCGGCGCGCGCAGCGAGGATGGCGTGGCCATCCCCAAAGGCGCGGAGGTGATGGTCACGCGCTACGAGAAAGGTATTGCGTACGTCCGCCCGTGGGAAGACCCCACCGGCGACCTGGAGTTCAAGAGCTAAGGAGATGCCCGATTTTATGACTGCCAATCCGAGTATTGTCGTCGCCCTGTTGATGATCCTGGCGATCCTCTTCATCATGGCGATGTTCGCCAAGCTGTTCCGCAAGGCAGGACCGCACGAGGCTCTCATCGTCTACGGCTTTCGCGGCACGCGCGTCGTCAAGGGCCGCGGCACCGTAATCTTCCCCATGGTGGAGAACTGCCGCGGCCTTTCGCTCGAGCTGATGTCCTTCGACGTCGCGCCGAAGCAGGACCTCTACACCCGCCAGGGTGTGGCCGTGACCGTGGAGGCCGTGGCGCAGATTAAAGTGAAGTCCGATCCCGAGTCGATTCTCACCGCGGCCGAGCAGTTCCTCACCAAGCCGCCCGACGAGCGCGAAGGCCTGATCCGTCTGGTGATGGAAGGCCACCTGCGCGGCATCATCGGCCAGCTCACCGTGGAAGAGATCGTGAAGCAACCCGAAATGGTGGGCGACCGCATGCGCTCCACTTGCGCCGACGACATGAACAAGATGGGGCTCGAGGTGATCTCGTTCACCATCAAGGAAGTCCGCGACAAGAACGAGTACATCACCAACATGGGCCGCCCCGACGTGGCGCGCATCAAGCGCGATGCCGACGTGGCCACCGCCGAAGCCGACCGCGATACCGCCATCCGGCGCGCCGTCGCCTCGCGCGAAGCCGCCGTCGCCAAAGCCCAGGCCGATCAGGAGCGGGTGCTCGCCGAAACTCTCTCCCAGGCCAAACAGGCCGAGGCCCAGCGCGATCTCGAAGTGAAGAAGGCCGAGTACCTCGAGCTGGTGAAAAAGCAGCAGGCCCAGGCCGACAAGTCCTACGAGATTCAGACCAACATCATGCAGCAGCAGGTGCGCGCCGAGGAAGTCACCATTCACCAGGTCGAGAAGGAGCACGAAGTGAAGGTGCAGGAAGCGGAAATCCAACGCCGCGACCGCGAGCTGACCGCCACCGTGCTCAAGGCGGCGGAGTACGAGAGGCGCCGCATCGAAACTCTGGCCGAGGCCGAAAAGCAGCGCCTCACCATGGAGGCCGAAGGCCACGCCGCCGCCATCCGCACGCAGGGCGAAGCGGAAGCCGAAATCATCTTCAAGAAAGGCGATGCCGAAGCCCGCGCCATGAACGTGAAGGCCGAGGCCTACCAGGAGTTCAACCAGGCGGCCATCGTCGACAAACTGATCAACACCATGCCCGAGATCGTGAAGGCCCTGGCCGCGCCCCTGGCCAACGTGGATAAGATCACCGTCATTTCCACCGGCAATGGCGACTCCGCGGGGCTCCACAAGATTACAGGCGACCTGACTCAGATGGCAGCGCAGATTCCGACGCTTTTCGAGACGCTCTCCGGCATGCCGTTCCGGGACCTGCTCTCGAAAGTTCGATTGATTGGCGATAAGACGCCCAAGCCCGACAACCAGGCCAAAGGCGGAACACAGTAAGAAAGGAGAAACCCGATGGCACTCTTAGAGAGAGTATCAACATTAATCCGGGCGAACATCAACGACCTTGTCGACAAGGCCGAAGACCCGGAAAAGATGATCAAGCAGGTGATCCTGGACATGCAGAACCAGTTGCTCCAGGTGAAAACCCAAGTGGCGATTTCGATCGCCGACCAGCACGTCCTGGAGAAGAAGCTGAGAGAGAACCAGGAGGCCGAGCAGCAGTGGCTGCGCCGCGCCGAAATGGCCGTGGACAAGAAAGACGACGTGCTGGCGCGCGCCGCCGTGGAGCGCGGCATGAGCCATAAGAGCGTGTCCGAGAGCTTCCGCCAGCAGGTGGAAGACCAGAAGACGCAAGTGGAAAACCTCAAGAGCGCGTTGATGAAGCTGCAGCAGAAGCTGGTGGAGGCGCAGTCCAAGAGCGACATGCTCATCGCCCAGCACCGCCGGTCGCGCGCCCTCGGCAAGGCCACCGATGCCAACCTGGCCATCGGCGACGACTCCAAGTCGGCCGCATTCGACCGGATGAAGCACAAGGTGCAGCATTCCGAATCGACCGCACAGGCCAAGGCCGAGTTGGTGGCCGACAATGTGGACGACCGCTTCGCGGCCATGGAGAAGGAAGGCGAGATCGACCGTCTGCTGGCCGAGATCAAGTCCAAGCGCAAGGCCGGCTGACAAATCAACGGGGCAGGCTGGCCAGAGGACCCACGTCTGCCCCACTCAGGTTCGGAGCAAGCCATGACTCACAGTTCAAAGGTCGACGTGTTTATTCTGGCGGCAATTGTCCTGGCAGTCGTCGTATTTCTGCTGGGAGACTACTGGATCGCTGGACCCGTTCTGCTGATCCTGTTTTTGTGCGCCTATCCCCAGTCCTACGTAACCACGCCCCGCGGCCTGGTGATCCGCACGGCGCTGAACCGCCTCGTCATCCCGTATAAGGCCATCTGCTTCATCGGGCCGGCCTCCGAGGATTCGCCCAAGCTGCCGCTCGCCTCCGACGGCGTCAAGATCCAATACGGGCCGGCGTCGGAGATCCTGATCGCGCCCGCCGACCGGGAGGCATTCTTCCGCGACATCCGGTCGCGCGCGCCGCACCTCATTCAGCGGGGGCAGCGCCTGTTCGGGGCTTTCGCGTGATTGCGATGGACAAACTCTTCCATTTCGATTCGCCCGTGGAGATCTACACGGCGGATGCCTGTGTGATCTCCTGCTTCGACGCGCGTTTCGACGTGGCGATCCGGAAGTTCTTGAAGCGTTGCGGAATCGGGGTGTTCGATCACGTAAAGGTCCCCGGCGGCGGGAAGGCATTGGCCGCGCCGGAGGGCGAGCCGGACAGGGATTTCGTCTTGCGCATGGTCCGCACCTCCATCTCCCTGCATCACCCGCGGCGGGCGGTGATCGTGGGCCACAACGACTGTGGCGCTTATCTGGGAGCGCCCGTCGAGACGATCATCGCCGACGTGGCGCGCGCTGCCGGCGTCCTCCGCGCCGCCGAGCCTGCCCTGGCGGTGGAGTGTTATTTTGCCGATTTCGACGGTATGTACCGCCTATAACCGCACCCCTGGTACCGAGCTGCGGCCGTCGGGAGCGGTCGCTCCGCGGAGGAAGCCTCGAGCATGACTTTCGAAGACGCCCGCAAAATCGCCCTCTCGTTCGACAACGTAGAGGAATCCACATCCTACGGCACTCCGGCCTTCAAGGTTGGCGGCAAGCTGCTCGCGCGTCTGCGGGAAGACGAAGACTCGCTCGTTGTGGCTACGACCTTCGAGGAGCGCGATGAGATGATGGCCGCCGACCCGGAGACGTACTACATCACCGATCATTACCTGAAATACCCGGGGGTGCTGGTTCGTCTCTCGCGGGTACATCCCGATGCGCTGCGGGATCTGCTCGGCCGGGCCCGGCGATTGACATCCACGGCCAAAGGACGTCCATCCGGGCGACGGCGCGCGCGCTCACGTCGGCCCTGATTCGAGCAGGCGCTCAAGGGCCGGATCGCCCGTCTGTGCCCATAGTTGTAATAACCCCCTTGTGTTGTGATGCGCCGCCATCTGCCTCGGCAGCTTGCTCCTGGGCCTCTCCGCCGCAATCGCGCGCGCCGGACTGGAACGGGCGTTCGAGGACTCAAGAGCCTTCCGCCAAAGGCTTGCCGATTTCCCAATGGTGTCCGAACGGATCGACGATTCGTCCCAGCCGCCAGCCATACTGGTTGCTGACCGGCCAAACCACGGTGGCGCCTGCCGCGACGGCCCGTTCGAATGCGGCATCCGGATCTTCCACGATCATCACCATCCGCACCGAACCGCCGCCGAGAGACTCGGGGCTGAAGTTCTGGTGCTCCGGAGACTCGTCGGCGACCCAGAATTCCGCTGGCCCCACCGACAACCGGGCGACCACCGCTCCACTCTCGTCGTCAATGCGGAACAACTCGCCGGCTCCGAACGCCGCCTTATAGAATTCGATCGCCCTCGCCCCCCTCCGAACCGAGAGCATTGGGGCTATAGAGGTCTGCTCCACGGGAATCTCCTCTTCCGTCGCTTCAATCTCTGCTGCTGGACATTATGACATCCCCCCGGCTCGTCGAAGCAAGCCAGCCTCATTCCTCCCGTAGCGATGCGACGGGGCAGCGGACCGTTGACCGGTTGGTCGAAGGTCCGTGCGGGCATGTGGCTGTAAGCGGCAAGAGCGCTTCAGAGGGCCAACGCGCCGCCGAAGCCCAGTGCCGAACCCGCGGCCACCAGCGCCGTCCCTTCCCTCTACACCAGCCTCTGTACCCTTCGTCCCGGCTGATCAGTCGTTGCAGGGTGCCGTAAAGAGTGGCGGGCCAAATCCGCACGGCTATCCATCGCCGCATGAATCGGCGCTCGCCATTCCCGCTGCGATGCGACCTAAGAGGCGTCACCCGACTCCGCCGGCCCACCCGGTCCGCCCCCACGGTATAATGCCCAGACCATGCCTCTCGCTGCCGCCTCTCGCCTCGGCCCCTACGAGATTGTCTCGTTGATCGGCGCCGGCGGCATGGGCGAAGTCTACCGCGCCCGCGACCCCCGTCTCCAGCGCGACGTGGCCATCAAGGTCCTCCCCGGCGCCCTCCAGCTCGATGCCGACCGCCGCGCGCGCTTCGAGCAGGAAGCCCGCGCGGCCGGCGCGCTCAACCATCCGAATATCGTCGCCATATATGATATCGGCCTCCACGACGGCGCACTTTACATCGTCCAGGAGTTGCTCGAAGGCGAGACCCTGCGCGAGCGCCTGCGCCAGGGCCCGCTTCCCGCGCGGAAGGCCATCGATTGCGCCGTCCAGACCGCGCGCGGGTTGGCCGCCGCTCACGCCAAGGGCATCGTGCACCGCGATCTCAAGCCCGACAACCTCTTCCTCACCCGCGACGGCCGCCTCAAAATCCTCGATTTCGGCCTGGCGAAGCTCACCTCCCGCCCCGCCGCCCTCTCCGAGGCCACCAGCGCTCCTACCGAAGTCCTGGGAACCCAGCCGGGATTGGTCCTGGGCACCATCGGCTACATGTCGCCCGAACAGGTGCGCGGCCAGCCGGTCGATCACCGCTCCGACATCTTTTGTCTCGGCGCGATCCTGTTCGAAGCGGTCACCGGGCGGCGCGCCTTCCAGGCCGAGTCGTCGGTGGAAACCATGAGCGCGATTCTCAAGGACGAACCGCCCGAGCTCGCCAGCATCAATCCCGGCCTGCCCGGCGGCCTCGACCGCATCGTGCGCCACTGCCTGGAGAAGAATCCCGAAGAGCGGTTCCACTCGGCGCGCGACCTGGCATTCGACCTCGAGTCGCTCAGCACCGCTTCGAGTGGAGCGCGGGCCGCGGTCTCGCCGGCCGCCCCGCCACGCCGCAAACGTCTGCTCGTTCCGCTGGTTGCGGCCGCCGCCGTCGTGCTTGCTTTCTTCGCCGGCGGCATGTTGCTGCCCCGCGCCGCACCCGATCTCGCGCAGTACCGCTTCACCGCCCTGGCTACCGAAGAGGGCGGCAAATCCTACCCGGCATGGTCGCCCGATGGACAGGTCATCGCCTATTCCGCGCAGGTCGACGGCGTCTACCAGATCTTCACCCGCGGCACCGGCGAGGCGGCCTCGGCCCAGCTCACCAAGTCCGCCGCCGATTGCGTACGCCCCTTCTGGTCGCCCGATGGCACCCGCATCTTCTATTTCTCGCGATACACGCCACGCAGCTTGTGGGAAGTCGGTGCCGCGGGCGGCGTGCCACAGGAGAGACTCCCCGGCATCCTGACCGCGGACATCTCGCCCGACGGCAAGGTGCTGGCCTTTGCCCGCACTAGCCGTGAAGGCACGAACGCGGTTTGGGTCCAGCTTGTGGATGGCTCCCAGCCGCGCAAACTGGGGTCCGATCTGTCCGAGAAAAGTTCCGAGCCGGATGCGTTCCTGCGCTTCTCCCCCGATGGCGCCCACATCGGCATATGGTCGTCCGTGGCGGAGACCGCGCACTTCTGGCTGCTGTCTTATCCCCAGGGTTCGGCAACCCGCACCATCGAGGGGCACTCCACCGCGCGCGGCGACTGGGAATATACCTTCAGTTGGTTCCCCGACAGCCGCCACATCCTGTTCTCCGGCGCTCTCCCCGAATCGGGCGCCGATCACCTGTTGGTGGCTGATACCCGAACCGGCGCCGTCCAGGCCATCACCAACGGTTTGAATTTCGAACGCAAACCGGCCGTCTCTCCCGATGGCCAACGCATCGCCTTCGCCTCCGGAAACGTCTATGCAGCCGTCGTCGAGGTCCCTCTCGACGGCTCGCCCGTTCGCAACATCGTGGCCACTTCCGGCCACGCGCACTGCGCCTGCTGGTCTCCGGCCGGCGACCAGTTCGCTTACGACAAAGATCACAACGGCGTCGATGAGATTTGGATCCGCAGCGCCCTGGGCGGCTGGGAGCGGCCCCTGATTACGCGCGCCAGCTTTCACCAGGGTCCCACCGACCGCGTCACCGAGCCGAGCTACTCGCCCGACGGCCAACGCATCGCCTTTGTGCGGGTATCTGGCGGGCGCCGCTCCGTCTGGCTGACCAGCATCGCCGGAGGCCTTCCCGTTCCTTTCGTGCAAGGCGATAGCTCGGTGCCGGCGTGGTCTCCGGATGGGAATTGGATCGTCTACATGGTGCCCCGGAATGGCAGGTACACGTTGTGGAAGACTCCCGCGGGCGGCGGGCAGCCCGTCCAGGTGTTCCAAGAAGACACCCCTTCGGATACCAGGCCAAAATGGTCGCCTCGTGGGGACTGGATCACCTGGGTGAACGAAAAGGGTCTGAAACTGGTCTCGCCGGATGGCGCCAAAACGGTCCTGCTGAGCGACAATCCCGACTGGTTCGCCGTGGGCTTCTCCAAGGACGGTTTACAGGTATTGGGGATTCGTTTGAACCAGGCGCACCACTTGGTCGCGGCTTCGATTGATCTCGCCACCAAACGCGAGCGCATCATTTCCGACCTCGGACCGAGCGTAAATGTTCACGCCTTTTCCCTCGCCCCCGATGGCAAAAGCTTCCTGACCTCCATGGTGCGCGGTAACCTGGGTGATATCTGGCTCCTCGATGGCTTCCCGCAACCCGCTCAGCTATTCGGAAAATGGCACACTCTCTTTTAACAATCGGCGCGGCGCTGCTATGCGCCTACGCCCTCCCCGCCGCCACGCCGGTCCGCCTCATCTTCGACACCGACATGGGCAACGACGTCGATGACGCCCTCGCCCTGGCGATGATTCACGCCCTCCAGTCCCGTGGCGAGGCCACGCTCCTCGCCGTGACCGTGACCAAGGACAACAAGTACGCCGCGCCCTTCGTCGATGTGGTCAACACCTTCTACGGGCGGCCGGAGATTCCCATCGGCGTCGTCAGGAACGGCAAGACTCCCAACGACGCCGCCATGATTCGGGTTCCCTGCGAGACCTATCCGCACCGTTTGACCGATGGCGCTCTCGCTCCCGACGCCGTCGCGGTTCTCCGCCAGGCGCTACAGGCGCAGCCCGATGGCAGCGTGGTGATCGTGCAGGTGGGCTTCAGCACCAACCTCGCGCGCCTGCTCGCTGCAGACGCGCCGCTCGTGGCCGCCAAGGTGCGCCTGCTGGTTGCCATGGCGGGCGCGTTCCCCACCGGCCAGCCCGAGTTCAACGTGAAGACCGATATTCCGTCCGCGCAGAAGGTTTTTGGAGAGTGGCCGTCGCCCGTCGTCTTCAGCGGATACGAGGTCGGCCAGGCCCTGTTGTTTCCCGCTGCGAGCATCGAAAACGATTTCGCCTGGACGCCCCACCATCCCGTCGCCGACGCATACCGGAACTACATGCGGATGCCCTACAACCGCCAGTCCTGGGATCTCACCACCGTCCTCTACGCCGTGCGCCCCGATCGCGGCTATTTCTCCCTCTCGCCTCCCGGCCGCGTCACGGTCGATGAGAACGGCCAGACGCACTTCGCCGAGTCCGCCGACGGCAAGCACCGCTACCTGATTCTCGCCGCCGCCCAACAGGCCCGCACGCTCGAGACCCTGATCCTGCTGGCGAGCCAACCCGCCGCCGCGCGCTAGAACACCGCCCGCCCAAGTGGCGCAGGCACTCTTGCCTGCTGTGTCGAGACAGACTCGTCTCGACACCTGTTCGCGGGTGTGACACGGTGTCGAAGCCAGGCGTCGGCATGAGTGCCGACGAGGCCGGCTGGAGTGCCCAATGTCACTTAGTTTTCCCAAGGCTGCGAAGCCTGCGGAAATCGTGGGGCGGGCAATCTTGCCCGCAGCCGCCTTTTAGGCGGCTCTTTCGCGCGATGAACGACCTTCGTGCTCAGCAAGGCCGGCTGAAAGCCGGCTGCAGCCAGGATTGGCTGCCCCACTATTTGTGCAGATGTTCGGTAGCGCGCCACCTAAAACACCAGCCCCTCCCGGCGCGTCACATGCTTCTCCAGCTCCGGGCGGTTCATGAAGTACGTCGGCTTCGCCTGGCTCTTGCTGAACAGTTTCTCCGCCTGGTCGTCCCAGTGCCCCGAGTCCTTGTGATCGCTCTCGCCGAGCGGGATCACCATGTACGACGTCGGCGGCTTCGTCAGGATCACGATCTGGGTGGAAGTCTGCCCCGAATGGCCCACCATCTCGTTCCCCACCTTGTCGAACGAAATCGCCCGCGGCGTCGCCATGCCGGCTTCGGTCAGGGTGCCGCCGCTCACCGGCCACGTCCGCGATCCGCCCTGGCGCCCCACGCGGAACAGCGTGCCGAACACGGCGTCGGGCCCGAAGTCCCCCTGGAGCTTCTGCTCGGCCTTGGCCAGCGCGTCGCGCACCGCGTCGTCCGTCAGCCCGTCCGGCGGATCCACCAAGCGGCCCGGCTGCCCCATCGCCGTCTTGAAGAGGTAGAAACCCAGCGCCGCCCGCGAATCCGCGCCGCTGCGCCGGTTCCACGCCGCCAGCATCTTCGCGAATTCGCTCTCCGGCGCGGCCTTGCGGATGCGCTCCTGCCACAGCTCGGCGTGCCACACCTGCGGCGAAAACGCGATCCCCATCATCTGCTCCGCGGTCACGTTCTTCGCCGCGTCCAGCAGGTCCACCATCATCGCCGCGCGCTGGTGCGGCGCACGCAGCCCGTCGTTGTACAGGTACGGATGCTCCGCCCATTTCGCCGGGACCAGCGGCGAATCCTTCATCATGGCGAACGGCGAAACGTTGCAGTTCTGCATGTACCCCTGCGGCGGGTTGGTGATCTGCACCAAGTCCTCGAACGGATGAATGCCCTGCCACTCGCATTCGCCCGTGGCGCCGTTCATCGGCCGGGACGTGTCGCACCCCTTCGGCCGCACCGGAACGCGGCCGTTCCGCACGTAGTAGATGTCGCCGTCCACGGTCCCGATCATGATGTTCTGCGCCATGTACTGGAGCCCCGCCAGCGCCTTCTTGGCCTCCGCCAGGTTGTGCGCCGTGGCCATCTGCCAGCCCGTCTCGAGCAGACGGAACTCGTTGCTGTAGGGGATCGCCAGCGAGTACGCTTTCCCGTCTTTGTGCGCCACGATCGGCCCGTGATGCGTGGATTCGATCCGCACGTCCTGCCACTTCACTTCGTCGCCCACCTTCACTCCGATGCGCTCCGTCCGCACATCCAGCGGCCGCCATTCGTCCTTGAAGCGGTACTTGCCGTCGCGCACTTCTTCCACGTAGGCGTCCGAGGTGTCGGGCCCGCCTGTGGTCATCGCCACCGAGAGGTAGCGGTTGTGCCCGAGGGAAGGGAAGGGAAGACCCAGGATCGACGCGCCCGAAAACTCCAGCTCGCCGCCATGGATGCGCATCTCGTAAAAGCGGAACTCGCCGTACCAGCTCAGGTGCGGATCCACCACCGCGATGGGCGCGTGCATCGCCGTGCGCCACGGCGCCAGCAGCATCTCGTTCGAACCGCGGTACGCCACCGGGTCGGGCTGGATGCCGCCGCGTTGCAGGTCGCCGCCCGCCTCGCCCTCCGGCCAGCCCCAGATGATGTACCGGCCGAGCGCGATGATCTGCCACGGCTCCAGCTTCGGGGCCCAAGCCGGCACCTGTTCGGGATGCTCCTCGATGAACTTCTTCACGCCCGCCTGGAAGGCCTCGCAGATGGCGCGCAGCTTCGGGTCGAGGTCCTTGTAATGCTCCTGGGCGACCTGCCGGTGCCGCCAGATGCGCTGCCGGTAATCGTGGAAGACGAAGTCCTTTCCGAAGGCCTCGGCCATGGTGCCTTCGGCCTTGCGGTAGTTCCGCAGCATCTCTTCGAGGCGGTCTTCCGCCTGCGCGTACCCCGACCCGTACGCCGCGCCCGCCGCGGTGGCGGCGAAAATGTGCGGTACCCCGTACTCGTCGCGCAGGATCTCGACCTTCTCGGCACCCCACGCCAGGCCGCACGAAAGCAACACGAGCGCAAGTCTTTTCACCGGCATGCCTCCAACCTCACCACGGTACCGCAAGTTCGGCCGCCGGCGTCCCCCCTGGCATGCCACAATAAATTCAAAATGATCCAAACCTTATTCGGGTCGGTCGAGCAGGAGCCATCGCTTCTCGAGAAGCTCAAGAGCGGCGTTCAGAAAACGCGCGCCGGGCTGGTCACCGCGCTGGAAGACGCGCTGCAAGGCAAGAAGGAAATCGATGCGGACCTCCTCGATGAGCTGGAATCCACGCTCATCGCCTCCGACATGGGCGTGCGCACCACCGAGGAGATCCTCGAGCGCATCCGGCAGCGCGTCGAGCGCCACCAGTTGAACGACGCCGCGGAGCTGCGCGGGCTGATCCGCGAACAACTCCTCGAGATCCTGGAAGCCAGCCAGCGCGCGCCCGCCCGTGTGGCCGAGCCGCCGGCGGTGGTCCTGGTCGTCGGCGTGAACGGCTCCGGCAAGACCACCACCATCGGCAAGCTGGCGCAACGCTACAAGAACGACCATCGCTCGGTGATCCTCTGCGCCGCCGACACGTTCCGCGCCGCGGCCATCGAGCAACTCGAAATCTGGGGCGCCCGCACGGGCACTCCCGTGGTGCGGCAGAATCCCGGCAGCGATCCGAGCGCGGTGCTCTTCGACGCGCTCAACGCCGCGCGCGCCCGCAAGGCCGACTACGTCGTGGTGGATACCGCCGGCCGCTTGCAGACCAAGGAAAACCTCATGGCGGAACTCCAGAAGATGAGCCGCACCGCCAAAAAGGTGATTCCCGACGCGCCCCACGAAGTGCTGCTGGTGCTCGACGCCACCACCGGGCAGAACGGGTTGGAGCAGGCGCGCAAGTTCACCGAGACCTCCGGCGTCACGGGCATCGTGCTGGCCAAGCTCGACGGCACCGCCAAGGGCGGCATCGTGGTGGCCATCGCGCGCGAGCTGAATCTGCCCATCCGCTATATCGGCGTCGGCGAGAAGGTGGACGACCTGCTGCCCTTCGATCCGGAAAAGTTCATCGAATCCCTGTTCGAAAAATGAAACCTGAATTCATGCGCGAAGCGCTGGACCTGGCGCGCCGGGGCCGCGCGCTGGCGAGCCCCAATCCCATGGTCGGCGCCGTCGTCGTGCGCGACGGCGAAGTGGTGGGACGCGGCTTCCACACTTGGGCCGGCGTGCGCCACGCCGAAGCCATCGCCCTGGCCGAGGCCGGCGAGCGGGCCCGCGGCGCCACCTTGTATCTGAACCTCGAGCCCTGCTCCCACCAGGGCCGCACGCCGCCGTGCTCCGCCGCCCTGATCGAGGCCGGAGTGGCGCGCGTGGTGGCGCCCATCGCCGATCCCAATCCGCTGGTTTCGGGCGCCGGGTTCCGCCAGTTGCGCGAGGCGGGCGTGGAAGTGGAGATGGCAACCGATTTCGCCGCCGAAGCGGAGAAGCTCAACGAGCCATTCCTCTTCTTCATGCGTACCGGCCGGCCGCTGGTCACCCTGAAGACCGCCATCACGCTCGATGGCAAGATCTCGGCGCCCGACGACAATCGCGGATGGATCACCAGCGAGCGCGCCCGCGCCCACGTGCAGGAATTGCGGCACGACCACGACGCCATCCTGAGCGGCATCGGCACGGTGCTGGCCGACGATCCCCTGCTCAGCGACCGCACCGGGCTCCCCCGCTGCCGCCCGCTGCTGCGCATCGTGATGGATTCGCAGCTCCGCCTGCCGCTCGACTCCAAACTGGCCCGCTCCGCGTCGGGCGACGTGGTAGTGGTCACCACCTCGGCTTCCTCCGCCGAGCGGCGCAAGATGGTGGAGGGCCGCGGCATCCGCGTGCTGGTCTTCGACGGCCCGGGCGGGCGCGCCGACTTGCGCAGCCTGGTGGAGTGGCTGGCCCAGCAGCAGTACCTTTCGCTGATGATCGAGGCGGGCAGCAAGCTCAACTGGAGCGCGCTCGAATCCGGCTCGGTGGAGCGCATCTTCTTTTACTACGGCCCGAAGATTCTGGGCGGGCTGGAGGCGCTGCCGCTGGCGGGCGGAATCGGGCGCCGCCGCCGGTCGGACGCCATCCTCGTTCACGGCGTCACCATTCACCCCATCCCGCCAGACGAGTTCGCCGTGGAAGGATACCTGGATGTTCACGGGAATCATTGAGGAGCCCGGCACAGTGGAGTCCGTCGAGACGCGCTCCGCCGGCGCGCGGCTGAAGGTGCGCTGCGCCGCGGTGATGCAGGATATGACCGAAGGCGCCAGCATCGCGGTGAACGGCGTGTGCCTGACTGCGGTGGACCCGCGGCCCGACTCCTTCGCGGCCGATCTCTCGCCGGAAACCCTGCTTCGGAGCAACTTGGGCGACCTGCGCCCCGGCTCTCGCGTCAACCTGGAGCGGCCGCTTTCGCCCACCGGCCGCCTGAGCGGCCACATCGTGCAGGGCCACGTGGACGCCACCGGCGAGTTCCTGTCGCTCGATGCTCTGGGCGATGAAAACTGGTGGCTGCGCGTCCGCGTGCCCGCCGAGTTGGACCCGTTCCTGGTCTACAAGGGCTCGATCGCCATCGATGGGATCAGCCTGACGATCGCGGCGCTCGAAGGCGACATCCTCTCGGTGACCATCATCCCGCACACCTGGCGCAACACCACGCTGGGCGGGTACCGCACGGGGGCCCGTGTGAACCTGGAGTGCGATATCCTTGCCAAGCACGTGGAAAAGCTGCTGCGCAAGCTGGACGTGAAGCCGCCCCTCACGGTGGAGAAGCTGCGCGAGGAGGGATACTGACAGCTATGCGATTGGCTCAGGTCCTCAGCTCCGCGACAATCTCGCCGGCAATCGCGCGGGCCTGATCCAGCGCGCCGGGGCGCAGGCTGATAGCCCCCACGCGGGCGTGGCCGCCGCCTCCGTAGCGCTCGCAGATGGAGGCCAGGTTGTGCTTCGGCGCCTGCGGCGACCAGGGGTTCGAGCCCACCGATATTTTCGTCCGGAAGCTGGAAGGACTCACCGAAACGGTGTAGACCGATGCGGGGAACAGGTAATACGGAATGAACTTGTTGTAGCCTTCCATGTCGTAACCGGCCAGATCGAAAAAGATGACTCCGTCCTCGTGGCGCGCGTGGCTCCGGATGATGTCGATGGATTCGAGGTGCCGCTGGTACAGCGGTTCGTAAAGCGACTGGACCTCGGGCTCGGCCACGATGGCGGCGAGCTCGCGGCGCTGCATCCAGCCGATGATCTTGTGCACGATATCGGAGCCCTTGGCCGCCTCGATCACCAGGGTGAGCTTCATGGCGGGCGCCCCCAGCTCGACGGCGGTCTTGGCGTCGGGGTACTGCGCGCCGTCGATGATGATCGACCAGTGCACCAGGTCGTCGAGATCCGGCGCGTGGAAACCGAACCGGTCGCGCGCCACGACGCGAATGAAGGACGTGCAGGACTTGTAATTGGGATCGTAGAGCTTCCGGCCGCTGGTGTCGCGGCGGTAATGCTCGGCGTCTTCGGGCGTCAGGAAGGCGCTCTGGTGATGGTCGAACCACCAGGTGAGCCGCGGGTCGCTGGAGTATTTGAAATCCACGATGGCGTTCTCGTCGCCATCGAACAGGCTCGCCTCGAACAGTTGGGAGGCTTTGTGGGCCATTCCCGTGTACCGGAACTCGGCATCCGGATGAACCGCTCCCGCAATGAAACGGCTGAAGTAGGCGGCGGAGGCCGCCCCGTCGAAGCAATGATCGTGATACAGCACGCGCATCAACATGAAAGAATTGGGAAAACCTTCCAGCTTGACTGAATGCGCGGAGAAATGCAACTGCGATGTGGCGGTTGCGGGCGGCGCCTCTATCTCCGGGGTTCGCTCGAAGGCGGCACGATGCCTTTGATCCGCATGTAGGTGACAAGGTTGCCGTAGTGCTCGTAGGTGTGGACGACGTTGTAGTCCATGGCGCCGATCCGCGTCGCCTGCCTGCCGAAAAAGCCGACTGTCTCGACGGCGGTGGCGTCGGTCATCTTGGCGTACGCCGCGTCGCAGTAAGCGAACGCGTCCTTCAGCGCGGACACGATGGCCGCCTTGGTCTTGGCCGTCTTTTCGACGCCCTTGTCCACGGGCTTTCCCTCGGATGCCATGCCGCAGAACTCGTACTGGCCGTCGGCAACGTGCGCGAACAACTCGCCGATGGTCCGCACTTCCGGGGTCGGCCGGAACGACCACAAGCTCTCCGGGATCTTGTCGGCCGACCGGAGAATGTTGTTCTTGGCCTGCGCGTAGAAGGCCTGCGAAGTGCCGATGAGCGGGCTCTTCGAGCCGCCCTGGGCGGCCAGCGTTCCGGCCAGCAGAAGGGACGCGATAACGAATTTCATAGATGACCTCAGAAGTTGATTTTACAATACTCGTCTCTGTAATCTTTGTGGTACATTGCATGAACGCGCCTTGAGGAGGGCGATACATGCTGGGACAACAGATCGGAGAACTCACTGGGAAACGGATCGTGAGGAGAGTGCTGTCGACGGAACCGCCGAAGGCGGAGGTCTCTTTCGAAGACGGCGGCACGTACCTCGGGGTGGCCGTCAGCGGCTTTGGAACGTACACCGCGGTGGTGAGACCGGACGGCACGGCTCTGGGCGAGGGGGAAGGCGTGATGTTCACGCAGGACGGAGACCTGGTCACCTGGAAGGGCAATGCGATGGGAACCTTCAAGGAACGCGGCGCCATCAGCTATCGGGGAATCCTGTACTACCGGACGGCGTCCCAGAAACTGGCGCACCTGAACACCGTCACGGGCGTATTCGAATACGAAATCGACCCCGAGGGCAAGACCACCGCCAAAGTCTGGGAGTGGAAGTAGGGGGAGAAACTATTACTGACAGTTCCGGGTTAATCTTCGAACGGGGGGAAGAAGATGAAGCTCGTGATGATGCTGGCTTGGGTGCCGGCACTGTCTCACACGGCGGCAGCGCAGGTTCTCAGCTACACTGTGGGGCCGCCGGTCACGTTCGCGACACATGCCGAACTGGCCGGCTACGGATTCCTGTGGGGTCCGTCGGACGGCCAGTTCGGAGCAATCGCCGCGAGCGGCAACAGTTACACGTTCTACGGCGCCGGTGGGTCGGCGGCGACGTGCGCGGGAACACCGAAGAGCGACGGCACGTACACGTTCACCGGCACGCTGGATCATGTGACCGGAAGCAATGGCTGTCGAAGACTGTTTGGTCCCGGCGATGGTCCCGCCGGATGGGTATTCGACCGGGACTATGCGGGCGGCGGCCAGGTGGTGCGGTTCGCGAGCGGCGGCAAGAGCGGATGGCTGATGGCGTTTCACGGCGAGTATCACTGGCAGAATCCGGCGACCGCGAATGGCGAGTGCGCCGTGTCCGGCGGTACTTCGGTGCCGTGCTTCTATTCGGGGATCGGGCTGGCGGTATCCACCGACAACGGCAAGACGTTCCAACCGGTGGGAGAGATCCTGGAGCCGAGCCAGCCGCTGTCGGTCTTCACTGGCGGCGGCGCCAACATGACCGTGGGGTATGGATCGCTGATCGTCGCCGACGCGAACGGGAAGCATCTCTCCAATCCGCCCGCGGACCCGGGCAGCGCGTACTTCTACCTCTTCTTCAACGACATGCTGCCGGGATTGCCGGGGTATTGCGTGGCGGGCACCTGCGCGGGTGTTGCGCGCGCCGGGTATGCGGACGTGATCACCGCCGCGCTTTCGGGCGATCCGCACCAGGTGGCCAAAGTGTTCCACAAATACGATGGAGCCTCGCCCAATCCGTGGACTCAGCCCGCCACCAGCGACACGCCCGATCTTTCGGGGACAGCCGGCAAGTACGCGCCGCTGTGGACCGACGAGCCGGGAGCGGGCGAAGTGCTCTACGACAGCACCTTCGATGTCTACCTGGCGGTCATTCAGCTCTCCGCCGGCATCCATGTGCGGGCATCCAGCGATCTGATTCATTGGACGGAGCCCATCGGTCCGGTGTACGGCGAGCCGGGCCGCACTCTGTACTATCCGACTCTGATGGGCGAAACCGGGGACCCCACCATCGGGGGACCGGCGCCGCGTGTGTACTTCAGCAGTTTTCCCACGGGCTCGTTTCCCGACTACACCACGCAGATCTTCGAGAGCGTGACACTGACGCTTTCGCCAACGCCGCCGGGGCCCTTGCTCACGCCGGGCGCGGTGGAAAATGGCGCGACGTACATCTCGGGCGGCCTGGTGCCGGGGTCATGGGCGCAGGCGAGGGGCTTCAATCTGAGCGGCATGACTCGGGTTTGGGGATCCGCCGATTTTGCGGGGCTCGGCAACAATCTGCCGACAGATCTGAGCGGCGTCGAGGTGAAGGTGAACGGAGTGTCCGCGGCGGTCTACTACATCTCGCCGGACCAGGTGAATTTCCAGGCGCCCGCGGGAATCTCGGGCAACGTTTCGGTGCAGGTGTTCAACAACGGTGTGGGAAGCAATGCCGTGACGGCGGCGGCCTCGGCGAGTTCTCCGGCGATTTTCCCGGTGATCGAGAACGGTGTCAATTACGCGGGCGGCGTGTTTCTGGACGGGAAGCGGGTAGGCGATCCCTCGATTGGCCCGGCGTTCCGCAACGCGAAACCGGGAGACGTGATCGCTCTCTTTGCCACGGGCCTGGCGCCTTCCCCCGCGGGCGTGCTCGTGACTCAGCAAGCCGTCAGCGGAGTGACGGTGACCATCGGAACTGTGACCGTGCCGGCGGATTTCGCGGGACTGGTAGGCGTGGGGGAGTTCCAGATCAATTTCACGGTGCCGCAACAGTTCGCCAATCGGGCGGAAGGGACGTATCCGATCTCGATCCAGGTGAGTGGGGTGTCGTCGCCGGTGACGATCAACTCGAATCCACCGGGAGAGATGGTGCTGCCGATTCAGCACTGACGGGATGACGAAAGGGCCAAGACCGCTTGCCTGGCGCGTGGCCCGGCTCACCCGCGCTCTTCTACGTTCTCTCTTTCAAACAAGGGCATCGCAGCCGATTCGGGCTTCTCCAATTCCGCCGCCAGCACGGCCACTCCCAGCTCGCCCTTGTACAGGCTCTCGGCCCGCATCGCGAGTTCCTGGTAATCGCCACTGGAAGGCATCGCCTGGATCGACCGCGCCGCGCGCTGCGCCTGGGCCTGCGCGCCGTGCAGCCACGCCTTATCGCCCGTGTGCTTATAAAGGTTGAGCAATGCATAAGCCTGGCCGGCGAAGCCGCAGCAAAGGTTGCCAATCTGGCCGTCGGATTCCCACGCGTCCAAACCCGCTTGTTCCGCCAGAGTCCCATACTCGGCCTTGCCCAGCATTTGGTGGGCGAGCGTCCACAAGAAGACGAATCCCGAGCTGCCGTTGCACCAGCCCGACATATATTCGGCTCCCGGCTGGAGGCTGTGCTTGCGGATCATGAATCTCCATCGCGCCCGCCCTCCGGACCGATCCGCAAAGCGCGCGAGCTGATCCAGACGATCTTCCGTACTCGCCGGCAACGCGGCTTTCGATGCCCGGCACCAGTTCAAGGTCGCATACAAGATTCCCGCCCAGCCGTGCGCCGCCCCGGAGTAAGCTATCTCCCGGCATTCGCGGATAGGACCAAAACCTTGAAGCTTTTTCCAGAGTGAGTCGAGACATTGATTGCCGAATGTCGTGAGAGCTTCGGATTGAATGTACGGGTTATCCGAAACGGAATCGAGCAGGATGCTGCTGCCCAGCAGAAGCCCGGATTGCCCGAGAGTCACATCCAGACTGTGACACGGCGCCGCCTGAACGGCCACTACAAACTGATCGAGCGCCGACTGTTGGGATGCCATATCGCCCATTCCCACGCCGATCAAAGCTTGTACGAGATGAACGCCGCTTTCCGTGTGATAGGGGGAGACGCGCCCCACGATTTCGGGCGTGATCTCGATATCGGTGCTGTAGAAGGCATCGCTCGCGTTCGACTGCCGCGCCGCCCGCGTTGCCCAGAGATCGGCAAGCGCAAGCAATTCGGCATCTTCCCGCGCGCACGCAATGCGATACAACCCATACGCCATGCCGGCCATGCCGTAGGTCACCGAGACCTTAGGCGCGGCCGCCAGGCCCGAAGCGAACAACGGCGCGCGTGCGTCCAGGCGCGCGAGCATCCTACCTAAGATCTCCTGGGCATCCGGGTATGCCGAGGGCTCGGCGGCGATGCGCGAAGGGATGGGGCGTTGGTCTTCCACCACGGCGCAACTCTTCAGCGCCTCCGCGAAATCGGTGACGGAACGGAAGCGCTCCGAGGAGTGCTTCTGCAACGCTCTTCGCAGCACTTCCTCCAACTCCGGCCACGCCTCCACGCCCCAGTGTGCGAACTCGAGCGGCGCGTCTTCGGCGATCTGACGGAACATTTCGTGCTTTTCGGCGGAGAAATCCAAGTAATGGTGGCCTGTCGCGAGGAAGTAGAACAGGGCACCCAAGGCGTACTGTTCGCCCAGGGCGCTGGATGCCGGTGGCCTCTTCTTGGAGCCGGCCGCTTTGGCATATTCCGGCTCGAAAAAGAATCCGATGCCGCCGCGCGGCGCGCTCCGAAACTCATTCTCGATTCCCGCAATGCGCGCCAGGCCGAAATCGATCAGCTTCACCTGGAGGTCGCTGTTCACCAGCACATTTCGCGGATGGACATCGGAATGGATCACGTTCCGGGCGTGAAGCCGCGCGTACGCATCCAGGATGGCGGCGCATAGATTGACGATAGATCGCCGCCCTTCGGCGCCTCCCGTCTGCCGCCAGTCGGCGGCGAGCGTCGAGCAATCGACTCCGGAGCACCATTCCAAAAGGAGGTACCGGCGACCATCCGCCGTGCCGTTGCCGAGTAGCTTAGGGCTGACATCCCCATTGAGACGCTCGAGAATCGCAGCCTCGCGGTCGAACAGCCGCGCGACCTCCTTGCCCGCAGTAGGGCGCAAGATCTTCAACGCGGCCGGATGGCCCTCGGCGGTCCTCACTTCGTATAGCTCGGTATCTTCCAACGCCTGTACCGGGCGCACCACCTCGAGACCTGCGATCCTCGCGGCGGGCTGGAGCAATGGCTCGATCCGCCGCGCCTCCTCGGAGTCCGAAGGCACTAATAAATGCGCCCGCGCCAGGCGCTCCAGCATGGGGTAAGCTTCTTCGAGTGTCCGTTCCGGATCCGAGTTTGTTTCGCGGCTGTAGCGGATCACCGCCTGCACGATGGTTGTGGGCTTTCGGAATTGCCGGAGCAACTCGGCGGAGTCGGCATCCACGACCCGCGAGGGCGTGCGCGATTGCGGACGGGTGAGCGCATAATCGCCTTCATCCGCCTGGATTTGTTGACGGACGGATTCGGGGAGGTCCTTTACCGGGATCAGGAGCATGTCCGCCGGTAAGATCATGGGATCGCTGAAGGGCATCGCCATCACGCCACCGCTTCCGCACGGCCGAAGGTTTCGAGCGGCGTCCAGGTGTCCGTGTCCACGTTTTCCAGGCGAAGGCGCTCCAGAGCGAAGCGCCAGGGCTCGACCCCGCTGTTCCCGGCGCTCTTGGCGGCCACTAAAGCGGTCGCCAGCCGATTGGTAATCCACAAGCGCCAGCTGGGGCGCTCCTGCCAACTCAACGTGCCCTTTTCGGCCACTGGATCGATACCCCAAGACAGCAATCCGTTGTCCTGGAGCGCGGCGGTAAACGGCACACCCTGCGCGCGGCATCCCGAGAGACGCGTGCCGATCTGGTTTGCCGCTTCCCGCAGGGTCTCGAAGTTCCAGAAGTACGCGACCATCTTGTCGGGGCGAAGCAGGCCGGCCGCGTCCCAGCCGACCTTGAAATGGTGCGCGGGGGAATCGGTCAAGGCTTCCACGAAAGCCTGAAACGCCTCTCGTACGAATTCCGGCTGGGGGCTGACGTAGAGCTTATAAACCTGGCGGGCTCCCGCTTCGGGCGGCTTATCGGCCAGGGTTTGCCATTGAAACCAGCCTTCGAACTGGGACGATGGCTTGAGCCTGGCCCAGTGTCCTTCCAGATAACGGCGGATGGCTCCGCCGCTTTCGATCCCTAAGTAGCTCGCCACGGAATCCTGCCCCGGAAACCGGCGCTTCCAGGACGGTGAGAGCGGCACACGATTATAAAAGTACAGCCGCGCGGAGATCTTACCGGCTTCGTCGATATCGAGCGCCTGGCCATACTCCAGGGCAGCCCGAGTCAGGCGGGGGAGCGCTCCTTCCGTGTCTGTATCTGGCCGCCGATGGTAGATCAGGTCGTATGCCGCGGATCCGCAGACAAAGGCTCCCTGACTCTCGATCTGGAGCACTTCATCCAGCACCAGTTCGGCGACCGCCTGGTTACAGTTTTCGCCGAGCATGGCGCGAACGTAGGTGGGCAACGGCCCTGGCTGCCCGAGAGCGAACAGAAGCAGGGCCGTGTCGCGGCACACGGACTTGGTATTGCGTTTACCGTCCTCGCAAGGGACCAGCACTCCGAAAAAGTCAGGGTCCGCGGTAAGATCGCGAAGAGCGTCCTGCTGTTCCGGCGGAAGGCGATCGAAAAGAAAAAGCTGGTACCCCGGATTGGCGCGAAAACACGCCTCCAGAATGTTCTTCAACAGAACATTGCTCATGGTTACCTGATAGCTTCGCCCGCCCTGTTACCAGAAGTCAACCAGGGCGCTTATTTCTTTTGATTCTTTTTGTCCTGCTTCTCCTTCGCCTCTTTTTCCGCCAGTGTGACACGCTGTTTCTTCAGCTCCTCAATGGCGTCCTGGAGCTTCTGCACCAGTTGATCCACCTGACTTACGGTCTGAGGCTGCATGCCCGCTTCCGTCGCTTGTTCCTGCTCTTCCACCGCGGCCAGTTGCTTCTTCAGTTGGTCCTTGAGCTCCGCGAGATTGGTCAGGGCCTCTTCACCCTCGATGGGCGGCAGAACCGAGGGGTGGCAGGTGAGCGGCTGATGGGTACAGCCGACGCATGTGACTCCCGAGCAAACGCAAGTGTGCGCAATCGTACAGGCAAACGTGCAGACGGCCGTGCAGCCATGCGTGCAAGCGTTGGTGCAGACATAGGTACAGACGACCGTGCAGGCATGGGTACACGCGGGAGTGCAACCGTGAGTGCAAGCCACGAACGAACAGGCCCCGGTGCAAACTGCGGTGCAGGCGTGGGTGCAAGCTTGGCTGCAAGCTGCGGTGCAGGCGTGGGTGCAGGCCAGCGAACAGTGAATGCCGCACGTGGCGACGGGCACCGTGCACCCGGCACACGTGGGATGGGCATTGCAACTCAGGGTACAGCCCTGGCATGCCATCACATTGATCATCAGGTCTTTAACGCGGAAAGACTTCATTCCTTCCTCCAGATCTCAGCAGGCCGGGTTGTTTTGGCGATCCTATACCTGCCAGGACTTTTACTCCCGAACTTCCGGCCGGAGATAAATATACAACGAACCGCCACAGACACGATCAGATTTTTTCAGTGCGTGACACTCGCGTTGTATGAACTATTACGCATGAGGCAGGGCCTTCGGGGATCACACTCTTGCGTGCCGCGTCCCGACTTATCGGAACGCTCTTTCCCGCCGCCACAAGAGTGTGCGCAGGCGTGCGCACACCGCGAAGCGAAGATGCTACCCGCTGCAAGAAAGGCCGTGTCACTCGTTGCGGAGCGCGGTTGCGGGATCGATCCGGGTCGCCCGGCGGGCCGGCAGATAGCACGCGGCCAGCGCCACCAGCGCCAGGATCGCGGGCACCAGCACGAAGGTCAGGGCATCGCGCGCGTCGGTGGCAAACAACATCCCGGCAACCATCCGGGCGGCCGCCAGCGATGCCATCAATCCGCCCACCACGCCGATGGCGACGAGCGCCAGGCCTTCCAGCAGAATCATCGTCCGAACGTCGCCCCCGGTAGCGCCCATGGCCATGCGCACTCCGATTTCGCGCATCCGCTGGTTCACCGAATAGGAAACCACACCGTAGATTCCCACCGTGGCCAGTAGCAACGCCAGCACGCCGAAAACGCTGAGCAGCCACGCCGAGAGCCTCTGGGCCCACATCGATTCGCGAATTTCCGACACCACGCTTCCCGATTCCAGCCAGAGGTTGCGGTCCAGCGGGAGCATCGCGGCGCGCATCGAGGCGGCCAGGGCTTGCGGGTCGCCGGTGGTGCGCAGATACACCGCGCCCATGGGGAAGTAATACTGCACCAGCGAGAGGTAAATCAGCGCCTGCGGCTCCTCGTGGATCGCCTGGTAGGTGGCGTGCCGGACTACCCCGGCCACTTGCGCCGGAACGCTGTCGCCGGCGAAGGTGATGCGTTTTCCGAGGGGATCTTCGCCGGGCCAGAGGACTGCGGCGGCCACATCGTTGACAATCACGGTGCGCGTGGCGGTTGGCGAATCGAGCAAACTGAAGTCGCGGCCGCGCAGAAGCGGGATCCCCATGGTTCGAAAGTACCCGGGCCACACGACCGCGGTCAGGGTGACGCGCCCCTGGTCGGAAGCGGCGTTGTCCTGCTCCTCCCACAGGACGGTGCGGGCGGAGGAAACGTGAAATGGAAGATCCTTGGAAAGGCTTGCCGAAAGCACGCCGGGGACTCGCGACGCAAGCTCCAGCACGCGCTGCTGATACTCGCGCCCGCGTGTCTCGTTGTAGCCCTGCCCACCCACGTTGAAGGAGACCCAGGCCAGGCGAGCGGCGTCGAAACCGGGATCGATGCGGGCGGCATTCTGGATGTTGCGGAGGAACAGGCCCGCGCCCACCAGCGCCACCAGCGAGAAGGCCACCTGGCAGACCACCAGGATGGAGCGCGCCCGCCAGCGTCCGCCTGGATTCGCCGGTTGGCCGGTGCGTTCCTTGAGCTCGCTGGCCAGGTCGCAGCGCGTGGCCCGGAGCGCCGGAACGAGGCCGAACAGGATCCCGGTCAGCAGCGAGACGGCCAGGGTGTACGCGAGCACCCGGCCGTCCAGATCGAGGTGAACACCGGCTCGCTTGAACATCGGCGGCCTGACGGCCCACACGATGTCGCGCGCCCAGGCGGCGAACACCAGGCCGGCCGCGCCGCCCAGCACGGCGAGCAGGAGGCTTTCCGTCACCAACTGCCGGATGAGGCGCCCGCGGCTTGCTCCGAGCGCCAGCCGCACGGTGATCTCCTTGGTGCGCCCGGCGGCCCGCACGAGCAGCAGGCTGGCCACGTTGGCGCAGGCGATCAACAGCACCAGTCCGGAGACGAACATCAGGACCACGCCGGCATTCCGGATCACGATGTGGGTTCGCGGGTCCAGCGACGCCTCGGCGAGGGTCGTCAGCTTGACGCGCCGCCCCGTGTTGTCGCGCGGATACTCGCGCTCCAGGTCGCGCGCCACCACTTGCATTCCGGCTTCGGCCTGGGCCATCCCGACCCCCGGTTTCAGCCGCCCGGCGACGGCGAAAATCAGGGCGCGCCGCTGGTTGACCCAGCCCGCGTTGGGATATAGCTGCTGGTACATGGCCACCGGTACCCACACGTCGGCGGCGTACAACTCGCTGAGGCCCTCGAAACCGTGGGGCGCCACTCCGACGATCTGGAACGCCCGGCCGTTGAGCGAGATAGTGCGGCTGGTGACCGCCGGATCGCGCCCAAACTCGCGGGTCCACAGCCCGTCGCTGATCACTGCCACGGGATATGCGCCGGGAGTGGAATCCTCCTCCGGCAGGAAGCCGCGGCCGATCGGCGGATTCAGGCCGAGGGTGGAAAAGTAGTTGCCGGAGACCAGGTGTCCCATGAGCAATTGCGGATCGCCCCGGCCGGTCAGGTTGATAGTGACTACGGCGTACAGGAGCAGGGAAGAGAAGACCGGGTTGCGGTCGCGGTAGTCCTTATAATTCGGATAGGAGCAGAGCAGGATGCCGGGATTGCGCGAGTCGAGCGTGGAGACGGCGGCGAGCCTGGATGGCTCCTCCACGGGCAGCGGCCGGAAGAGCACCGCGTTCAGCAGCGTGAAAACAGTCGTATTGGCCCCGACCCCCAGGGCTACCGAAAGCACGGCGGCGATCGTGACGGCTCGATGCTTGGCTAACGCTCGCAAGCCGTAGCGGAGGTCATCGACGATCCGCATTCTCCGTCAGCGTTGAGGCTCAGTATAACAGTTGGCAGTTCTGTGCTTGCTATACTCGCAGTTCGTGTGGATTCGAGTGCTGGCGATTCTCTTCGGCGCCGCGTTCCCGGTGGCGGTGTCGATCGCGCTCGGAACACTGCTGCTGGCGAGGTTGCGGGTGGCGCTCCGCCGCGGGGAAGCGCTGCTGGTGGCGTTCGTCACCGGATCGGCTGCGCTGAGCCTGGCGGTATTTCTGCTTTCGGTAGTCCATCAGGCGAGGTGGGGAGTCTTCCTCGGCGGCGGCGTGGCGGCGATTCTCGGGGCGCTCCGGACCGCTGCACCGAAACGGGCAAGGATGCCCGTGCCACGGTCCGCATGGCTGGTTCTTTTCCTGGTGATTCTGGCGGCATTTTCCGTCGTGTATTTTTTCAACGCGCTGGCCCCGGAAGTGAGCCCCGACGGGAGCGGTTACCATCTCGGCAATGTGGTTCGCTATTGGCGCGCTCACGGCTTCGACTGGAACCACGAGAGCATGTACTCCGCCATGCCGCAAGGCGTCGAGATGCTCTTCCTGGTGGCTTTCAGTTTCGGAGGCTATTCGTCGGCCGCGTTGGTGCACTGCGCATTTCTGGTTGCGCTGCCGCTGCTGATGGCGTGTTACGGCTTGCGAATCGGAGCTCCGCGCGCGGCCTGGTTTGCGGGGATACTGTCCTTCACGTGTCCGGTTGCGGGGCTTGCGGGAGCTTCCGCGTACAACGACCTGGCGATTGTCACTGTTGTTTTTGCAGTTTTCCATCTGCTTCAAGTGTGGAGTGAAGATCGCCCGGGCAATGTGTTGCTTCTGATCGGATTGCTTGGCGGATTCGCTTTCTCGATCAAGTACACGGCGGCGATGGCGGTGCCGTTTGCGCTGGCATTTATTCCGTGGCGATCATGGCTGCGCGTGCTCGGGCCGGCGGCGCTCATGATGGCTCCCTGGCTTGTGCGCAACTGGCTGTGGATGGGGAATCCCTTCGCCCCGTTCCTCAACCGCTGGTTTCCGAATCCTCACTTCCATCTCGGAATGGAACAAAGCTACCTCGCCGACCTGCGCCATTACGAGGGGATCGCGCACTTCTGGGAGGTCCCGTTGCAACTGGCTTTCCGCGGCGGCAAGATGCCCGGCATAATCGGGCCGGTTTTTCTGCTGGCGCCGTTCGCCCTGCTGGCGCTCGGCAGCCGTAACGGAAGGCGGCTGTTGCTGGCGGCGGTAGTCTTCGGAATTCCCGCGTGCTTCAACACCCACGCCAGGTTCCTGCTGGCGGCAGTGCCGTTCGTGTCGCTGGCCATGGGGCTGGCGCTGGCGAATTCCTGGGGCGTGCTCCCGGCACTGGCGGCGTTCGAGGCGCTGGCCTGCTGGCCGTCCGTGCTCTCGATGTACTCGGAGCCGTGGGCGTGGCGGCTGAAGAGCATCCCGGTGCGCGCGGCCCTGCGGCTGGAACCCGAGACGGACTTCCTGCGGCGGCAACTGCGCGATTATCCCCTGAAGCAGGCGATCGAACAGGCCGTGCCGCCGGGCGAGAGGGTCTTCTCGTTCGCTGGGCGGGCCGAGGCGTACATCGATCGCGAGATCGTCGTGGGCTACGAATCGGCATTCGGGAACCGGTTGCAGGACGCGCTGATGACGCTGGTCAATCGCCAGCCCGTGGACCGGCAGCGGTTTCGCTTTCCGGCGGTGACATCGATGGGCGTGCGGGTGGTGGAGACGGCGGCGGGCGAGGAATACTGGTCCATCGCGGAAATGAGGATGTTCGCGGAGGGCAGGGAATTGGCGCGCTCCCCCGAATGGCGGTTCACGGCGTGGCCCAACGGGTGGGAGGCCGGCTTGGCATTCGACGGCAACCCGGCCACGCGATGGTCCACCTGGCAGGCGATGCCGGCGGGTTCGCGGTTGGAAGCGGCATTCGCGCGGCCCGAAACGGTGGACGAGGTGGTGCTCGAGTGCGCCGCGGTGCCGGGAAGCCGCGTGCGGGTCGAGTACCTGGCGGAGGATCGCCGATGGATCAGGTTGCAGCAGGCACCGGAGGAGTTCCGGGCCCCGCCGCCCCCAGGATTGCGGCTCGATTCCACGCGCGCCGTGAAGGCTGGCGGCATCCGCTTCTTGCTGGTGGACAATTCGGACTACACCGCCAACGACATGAAGCAAAACACGAAGCTTTGGGGCTTAACTGAAGTAGCGGAAGGAAATGGAATCCAACTCTACCGTATCGACTAAAGCCCTGGGCCTGATGCTGGTGGCGCTCTTCGCGGTGAATGTGTACCGGGCGGCAACGCTGGCGATCAGCCGGGAAGAGGCCTACGATTTCGACCGCTTCATCCGGCCTCCGATACGCGATGTGCTGGCCCACTATGATTCGCGGAATCAGCTTCTTAACACGTTTTTGGTGAAGAGGAGCATAGGGTTGCTGCGGCTGAGCGAATTCTCGTTCCGATTGCCCGGGCTGATGGGCACTGCGTTATGTTTCTGGGCGGTCTACCGGATCTCACGGCGGTTGTCGGGCTCAGGGTGGCTGCGGCTGGCGGCGGTGGCGATCCTGGTGTTGAACCCGTTCGTGCTGGACCACCTCTGGGTGGCGCGCGGCGATGCGATTGCACTCGGTCTGTGCATGTGGGCGCTGGAACTGATGCTGGACTATCTCCAGGCAGGTCAGCCGCTTACGCTGCGAAACCTAAACCTGGCTGGGCTCTTCCTCGGACTTGCGGCGGCAGCCAGCCTGGCCTTCGCGCTGCCGGCTTTGGCACTCGCGGCGGCGTTTCTGGTGGTGACGGGATGGCAACACCGGTTGTCGTGGGTTGTGGGCATGCAGCGGATCGTGGTTACCGCGGTCGCGGTGGCGTTCATCCTGCTGGCTATCCCGTTGAGCCGCGCGGATGACGTAAGGCTCTTCGACTTTCACTTCAGGTCGTACGCGGAACGTTCGGATGAATCTGGCTTTAGGACGATGGTCAACGTCCTGCGCCGAGCCGCCGGTGAAGGGAAGGTCCGCATCGTAGCAAGCCCCGACGCGCGGCTGCGCCTGGAGTTTTATAAGGAGCGCTATCGGCTTCGAAGTTGGGAGGTAGTGCAGGACGTGGGGCAGTTTTACGTCTTCAGCAACGGTGTGACTTATCGCCACTTCGAAGTGTTGTACCATGACGCCGCGTTTACGGTGGCCCGTTAGAGCAGTGCGGGAATGCGGCCACCAGTGGTGGTTTTCGGCCACCGCTCGAAGTCCCGTCAGTCATGCCAATTATGTGCAAAATCAATGGGTTAGCTTTTGGATCGAGGATTGCAACAACAGGCGCGTAGTCGGAGAGAACCCCATGAAACGCTCGGCATGTTTCCGGTACTTGAGCCTGACGGGCGCGACGTTGCTCGCGGCCGGGTTGCTCAGTCCGGCGCGGGCGCAGGACCAGGACGACCTGCAACGCGGAGTTGCGCGCATCAGCCTCATCAACGGCGAGGTTTCAGTACGCCGTGGAGACTCGGGAGACTGGGTTGCCGGGGTGATCAACGCGCCGCTGATGTCCGAAGACCAGATTGCCACCGGAGCGAACTCGCGCGCCGAGGTGGAGTTCGACGCGGCGAACATCTTGCGGATCGGCGGCAACGCCCAGGTCAGGCTCTCGCAACTGGAGTCGGGGCGCTATCAGATGGAGGTGGGCAAGGGAACCGTAACCTACCGCGTTCTGCGGATTTCCAACGCGAACGCTGAAGTGGATACTCCGAGCGTGTCGGTAAGGCCATCGAAGCAAGGAATTTATCGTATCTATGTGAACGACGCTGGAGAGACCCAGGTCACGGCTCGCGCGGGCGATGTCGAAGTGTTTACGCCGCGCGGCTCGCAGTGGGTGAACGCGGGGCAGACCATGCTGGCGCGCGGGTCGTCGGCCGATCCCGAGTTTCAGATCGTGGCGGCCATCCCGCCGGACGATTGGGACCGCTGGAGTGAGAGCCGCGACCGCATGATGCTGCAATCGCAAAGCCCTCAATATGTAGGACAGGGCGTTTATGGCACGGAGGACCTGGATGCCAATGGCACCTGGGTGGATGCGCCACCGTACGGCGCCGTGTGGCGGCCGACGGCGGTCTCTCCCGGTTGGGCCCCGTACAGCTCCGGGCGTTGGGTCTGGGAAGACTGGTATGGGTGGGTTTGGGTAAGTTATGACCCCTGGGGCTGGGCACCCTACCACTATGGGCGCTGGTTCTCGGATCCTCGTTGGGGATGGTGCTGGTATCCCGGCGGTTTTGGCTTCCGGCACTACTGGTCGCCGGCCCTGGTAGCGTTCTTCGGATTTGGCGGAGGCGGCGGGTTCGGCTTCGGCTTCGGCTTCGGGAATCTCGGATGGGTGCCGCTGGCGCCGTTCGAAGCCTTCCATCCGTGGTGGGGCCGGTCGTTTTACGGGCGTCCGTTCTCCGAGCGAAACATGAACATTCAGAACGTAAACGTCACAAACCTTTATAGAAACGCTCGTGTGACCGGCGGCATTTCGGCCATGAGGGCAGGCGATTTCCAGAGCGGGCGATTCAACTCGGTGACGCACCCGTCGGGGAGCGCTATCGGGCAGGCCGGGCTGGTTCGCGGACAGATGCCGGTTTCGCCCACCAACGCGCACTTGAACTTCTCGGATCGGAGCGTGGCCAATGCGCCCCGGACCAACTTCGGGAACACGCGATTTTTCACGCATCAGCAGCCGAGCGCGGTGCAGCGGGTTCCGTTCGCGCAGCAGCGTTCGGGAGGCGGCACGGCGGCGGGGGCGGGCGGCATCCGCGGCCAATCCGAGTCGGGCGTCATGAATCGAGGGTCGCAGCCCAACGCGGGCGGCGGCGGCGCGGCGTGGCGGCGCTTCGGCGAACCCGGCGGACAGGGCGGAGCAGCGAACAACCTGGCGCCGCGCAACGAGAACGGCGGAGTGCGCAACTCGGCGCCCAACCGGTCGATCGAGAATACGCGGCCACCCTCGTCGGGGTCGGGCGGGTTCTCCCGGTTTGGCAACCCCGGGTCTTCGGCGCCGCGGTACAACGCACCGAGCAACAACGCTCCGCGGAATTCCGCTCCGAGTACGAGTTATAGCGCACCGCGGAGCACCCCCAGTTACAGCGCACCGCGCGGAGGCGGCGGGGGCGGCAGCAGCCGTCCGTCCGGTGGCGGCGGTCACGGCGGGGGCGGTGGCAGCAAGGGACACCGCTAAAGAGTTCTTCTTCGAATAGGCCCCATCAGTTTCTTCCCATGGGCCCGGTCTCATTCAGCGGGATCGGGCCCCTTTTTTTGGGCCGGGACAAAAGTTTACATAATATCCGTTATGGAAAGCTACGCCCGCGCCCTCTGGAGCCTCGCCGCCATCGCGCCAGGACTCAGCGAGGCCGAACTCCGCACAGCACTCCACCTCGCAGTGATCGCCGATCCGATCTCACACACCGCACGAGCTTCCAGCCGACAAATCGAGGCCGCAACACGGCTTGCCCGAAAGAACGTAGTACGCGCGCTGGACAGCCTCGACCGCCGAAAGCTCATCGCCACCAGGCAAGGCGGCGGCCAGCAGCCCAGCACCTACCTGGTCAATTTCCTCGCAACGACCGGCCTACAGAGTGGTGTCATGGTGACACCACTCGCACAGCCCGAACTGCCCGGAGTGGCGTCACAGCGACACCACCAGTCGAGCCACGGAGCCCCCTCGATCGATATCGATGTTGATGCTGATAGATCGATCATCGAGCGAACCATCCCAGCCGACACCCTTACGGAGACCCTCACCGCCAGACCGCAGCATTTCCACGCCTCGGAGCTCGACCTGGTACGCCGCGCCGCCTACAAATGGCTCCTCCTCCAGACAGGCCAGAGCAACGCCCAGCCCCCCGACCCCCAGGTGTGCGCCCGCATCGCCGCCGCGGCCGGCAGCGCCGGCCAAGCCAAAGCCTTCATCCTCGATCACCAGCGCGACAAGCAAGCGGAGACCTGCGAGTACTTGGTTACGTGGATCCTCCAGGCCCGCCACGGCTACAGCCCGCAAGCCACGGCCGCGCGCCGCCAGCAGCTCCGCGAAGTCGGCCGCCGCCAACTATGCGGCGAAAACCAAGCCGACCGCGACCACCGCGCACTGATCCGGCAGGAAATGCCGGCAGCCGCCCGCCCGCCATGGCGAGGCCCCGACGAACACCCGGCAGACGCCGAGCACCTGCAGAACCTCAAACTCACCACCGACCAGCTCCGCGCCACCGTCGACAAGATGGCAGCCCGCGACCGCTACGGCCCGCACGACGCGGCCAGGCGCGCGGAGAAACCCTCCGAGCAGATCCGGCGCCGCGAGAAGCTGGCCGCCTACCGGCGCGAGCTGGCCCGCCGCGACGCAGCCAGCGCCAGGGACGCCGCCGAGGCCGCCGCCACGGCAGAAACCAAGGCCAACGCCACCGCAGCAGCAGCCGCGGCCAAACCCGCGATCCCCGAGCCCCCGGCCCGCGTCGCACCCCCGCAAGCCCAAACCCGAACCGCCCGAACCGCCCGCGCCGACCGACCTCGAGCAAACCGTCCTCGAACTCGTGAGGCAACACACCTGCGGAAACGTAATCGACGCCGCGTGGCGCGCGAACTCGATCCTCCATCCCTGGAAGGACCGCACCTATACCCCGTAGGCCACTGAGATAACATGGGGGAGAGGGACAGCCACTCCCCCGCCCCGCGAGAGGATCGGACCATGACCACAGCCCAGAAACTCGACAAGCTAACCGAGCTTGCCACCACCCACGACAACCAGCTAACGGAACTCACCCGCCAGCACCAAACCACCCTCGCCAGCATCCAAGCCCTGGAACGCACCGCCAACGCCCTGCAAGCCACCACCGCCGCCCACGATGCCCAAATCGAGCAACTCATAGCCATCTCCGAGCAGAACGCCCGCCAGTGGCAGAACCTCCAACGCCGGCTCCCGTCCCAGTAAGAGCCAAGCACGGCCGCTGCCGGCAGCAGCACCTGTAATCGTAGAAAGCTGGCCGCCACCGCCAGGAGCTTCGTCCGGTCGATCGATGGAAGGAAGAACTACCCCAGCCATGGCGGCCGGCTTTCTACAATTGCGGGGTGGAATGAGAGCCGTTCAGGCCGGACTGCGTGGCCGCCGCCTCCATCATAGCCGCGATGCTGTCCCCCGTCAGCCGGTGAAGCGATAGTACCCCATCCGAGTAGTCGATGTCGCAAAACAGCGGACCCGGCCAGTTCCCGCGCGACCTCACCCAGGCTTGCGTGGTCCGCACGGGGCAAGTCAGGCGCAGGAGCCCGGGTCGAACCAGCTTCGTGCCGGGCGGAAGGCGAAGCCGCATGTTCCGGCGGTGGAAGGACACGTCCTCGAGGTTGAGCGCTGCCAGTTCCGACGCCCGGACACGCAATGCAAAACTCAGCAGCAACAGAGTACGATCGCGCAGACCCAACGAGCTGCCGCCACAAACGACCACGAGATCCCGGAGGTCGCCGACCGTCGGTGCCGCCTTCCGGCACGGTCGGTCCTGACCAAGCTGGCTGCGCAGTTCTGCTACCACCTGGCGCACATCGCCGGTCAACGGGGACGCCTGGCCCAGCGCACGATGGCCGTCAGCGATCGACCTAACCGACCGGCTGATTGTCGATATCCTCCGCCCGTCCAGCGCCAGATGGCGAAGATACAGGCTTATCGTTTCAGCAGACGCCGGCACCGCCGGCCGTCCAGCCGCCATGCACCACGCCGCGAAACGCCGCCAGATCTGGCGGGCGTTCAAATCCAGGTACCGCTGGGGTATTGCCGTCTGTTCCATGTTGAGACCTTGGCCGTTCACAAACCCTTTCTGATTTGAAGATGGCACACGGATCGCGGCAGTTCGGGGCTCAGGACGGCGGGAATGGGCGGAAGTGGTTTGCTATCAACACGCAAAAATATTTGGAAGTCGCGTGAACGCCCCAGGGCCGATTCCCGCAGCGGGGGATGAAACGGGCCCGAACAGGCGTATGATTATGCCGTCGCGAACGTGACAGGAGGTCGGCGTCAGTCTGGAGCTTTCTGCCCGCCTGTGAACGTGACCCGGACGCTCC
>DASQZT010000118.1:0-4875 GCA_035638575.1 Bryobacteraceae bacterium | reverse complement strand
GGCGGGCTTTCGCACCTTCATCGTAACCAATCAGAGCGGCATCGGGCGCGGGCTGATCACGGAAGCGCAATACCGCGCGGTCCAGGAGGAATTGCTGTGCCAGATCGGAGACGGCGCGATCGACGCTTCCTACTTTTGCCCGGATGCGCCGGGAGCTCCGTCCGCGCGGCGCAAACCCGAGCCCGGGATGGTGCTGGAAGCCGCGGCGGATTTCGATCTGGATCTGGCGGAGTCGTGGTTCATCGGCGATAAATCCGCGGACGTGGAATGCGGCCGGCGAGCCGGTGTGCGGACCATCCTGGTGCTGACGGGCTACGGCGCGGAGCAGAACTGCCAGCCGGACTTTCGGGCGGCGGACGTTGTGAGGGCGATCGGGATTGTCCTGGGAGGATGAACCGTGGTCTTGGGCTACAGCGGCAAAAACCTGCTCGAGCTGTCGTTGGGCCGCGCGTGCAGGTACCGACCCGTGGTCGCCACACTGGCATGGCCGAGGGTGGCTTGCACCAGGTGAATCGGGGCGCCGCGGTCCAGCGCGTGCGAAGCATGTGCGTGCCGGAACCAATGCGGCGAAACCGGGACTTCGATGCCGGCACGCTCGGCCGCCTTCCGGACCACGCGCAGCACAGCTAACGGTCGCAGCCGTCCTCCGTTTTTGGCCTTGCGGGACCGGAAGACCGGATCATCCGGCGCGGTTTTTGCACCGCGCAGGCCGTTCAGCAGTTTCCAAACGGACGCCGGCAATTGAATCGCACGTGTGACCCCGCCCTTTCCGAAAACCGTGACTTGCCCGCCATCCCCGTTGGCCTGCAAGTCCCGCCAGGAGAGCCCGCACAATTCACTGACGCGGATTCCGGATGCATATAGCAAAATGAGCAGGGCCCGATCCCGCGGCTTCGGTTCCAGGCTCAAGATACGGTGCAGGTCCGCCTCCGGCAGAATGCGCTCGGCCAGGCGGTTGCGAACAGCCGGCAGGCGCAGTACCCGTCCCACGTCGAACGGCAGATACCCGATGCGGTGGCCGAACGCCAGCAGGGATTTCAGCGCGGAGAGGGCGCGGTAACGGCTGGCCGGCGCCAGATGGTCCAAGGAGTCGGCAAACTCCTGGAGGTCGGCGACGGTCAGCTGCGCGAGCGGCTTCCCCGCCCCGCCGCGGAACCGGTCGATGTCGGCACCGTAGGCGCGTTGCGTGTGCGGCGACCGGCCGTGGAGCCAGGTGGCGATCAATTGATCGTCCGAAGAGGCGCGGCTTCCCTGCCCCACTAGCTCTGTCGCGTGCGGATTCGAGACCGGGCGGTTAGCGAGCCCCATAATGCCATTGTAGAGGTATGGCAGTACGGCCGTTTCGAGCTCGATATGAATGCCCGGCTGCCACTTGAATGATCCAAATGGCCCCTGGTGACACGACTGTTGGGTGCAGGCCCGGATGGGGAGAGCGACTAAAACCGGGGGAGCTACGCGGCCTCCTTGCGTTGCTCCGCCTCGCGATCCAAAGCCGGATACCAACCAGCGAACGTGTGCCGTAGTTCGCCATTCAACTCTCGCGTCCTCACCTGCAACAGCAGATGCGCACCCCGCCGGCTCCATCTCATTTGTTGTTTCTTGACCATTCTCTTGCTGATCACCTGATTGACCGTCGACTCCGCTGTGGCCGTCGAAATCCTCTCGCCGTTGCGCCGCTCTCCGAAGTTGGGAATCAGATCGGCGTTGGTCTGGATGTACGAGACCACTAAAAACTGGGGCGGCGGAGCGAGACCGGAAGAGCATTTCGTACCCTGGTGGCATGAGACAACCTCTATCCACCACCCCAACAAGCGTTTATCAGCGGGCCGGGCGTAAGGCAGGTACGGCATGAAGCTCCGCCTCCAACTCGTCGCGGTGAGCGACACCGGCCAGGAGCAGGTGCAGGAAGTAGCCCAGCTCGAGCGGGAGGATGTGGCCATAGAAACCCTCGGCCTCACTCTGGCGGAAGGCAAGCTGATCCTGAAGAAAGTCCAGGAGTGCATGGTCCAGGAGTAAGTCAATGATGCCTGCTTCGGCTCCGATGCTGCCCGGACTGCGGCAAAGTGCGCCACGGCCGGGGGCATCACGACGTCACCGTTCGGACGGTGTTTGGGAACGTGGAGTTGCACAGCCCGCGGTTGGGCCATTGCCCCTGCCGCTGGTGGGGATTCCACGCGGACGTAAGCCCGGCGCGAGGCCGACTCGGTGCGGACCTGGTGCAGATAGTCCTTCAGGATGGTGACGCCGCCGTCGAAGCCGCGCTGGCGCAGTCGCTGGAGAATCACAATGGCGCTGGCGTGAGGGTCTTGTTCCAGCAGTTCCCCGATGGCTGCGTGAAACGGTTCCAGCTTGCTGGCGCGTTGCGGCCGGGGACGTGGCTGCGCCGGGCCGCCTGCTGAAAGGCCGAGGGGTTCACCCAACATAAGCGTTTACTTAAGCAGCGTGCGCTTTCGCGGATGTTTCCGTGTTGACGCCGCGAGGCCCTTGGCAATCCGGGGCCAGTTGGCAAGTGTCCTGGCCAATCCTTGATTGGGGAGGATCGCCGCACAGATCTCTCGTACCATGTATTCGGTCTCACGCCATCTGCTTCTACGACCGATCCAATTCGTATCCCCAGGGGGAAATCGTTTTGGCCGCTCCGATCATGCGCTCGACCAACAGGCTCGCAAGCAGTTTCCCGTGGAGCCAGGCGCGGCAACTTTCCGGATCCTTTTTGGGGAGATGCCCCAGCCCCATGATCGATTTCATGCGCTTGAAGGCCAGTTCAATTTGCCATCGGGAACGATACAGTTCCAGGACCTTTGCCCGCTTCCATGAGGACGGCAGACTGGTCCAGACGAAGAAAAAGTGCGCCGCCTCCAGCGCCTCCTCCGATACCTGTGTTTGCTTCTTGCTCGCCTGTTGTCTCAGCTTTTTCTGGGCGTACTCGGCCGCCAGTTTACTGCGCCGGACAATCAGCAGTCTTCCGGAAATCCGGTTACCCTGATTCTGGACCCAAGCCGGGATTTCCATATTGTGCTTGGGCTTCAGTCTCCGGGCTACCCGCACCACATCCACAAGTTGCTGGGTCTCATCAAACAATGGGAGGGCCTTACGATTGAGCCCCACCACTACGTGTCCACCGGCCTCGACAACATGCGCGACCCCGTTCGGATTGGAGTACCCCCGGTCCCCCAACAGGATGTCTCCCGGCGCCACTGGAAAGCGCCGCCACGTTTCGCCACCACTGACATCGGTCAATTCGAAAAAGTCACATTGCAGGTCCGCCAAATTAAAGCCGTAGTGAATTCTCCAATCCGTTCCCGTGCTGCCGGGCTCGGAGATCGCCGTGGCATCGACCACCCGCACCCGCTGTCCCGCCTGTGGCCTGACGATACCCATGCTGACCCGCATCTGGTCCGCCATCCAGCGCAACCACTCTTCCGCCGCACGTAGCCTCTTGTAGACCGCGGACGGATTGAGTTGCCCTAAGCCCATCTGTTGCGCACGCACCGATGTCTCGGCCAAAGAGCACCCGCTTGCAATGTGGATCAACAACACACGCAGCAACGCATCCGCGCCGCCGATGCCGCGGGCACGAGTTAGCGCCCCACACTCACGCGCCTTTTGCTCCCATCCTTCCGGCAAGAAGGAACACAGTATTCCCCAGTCGTCCAGTTCCTCAAGGAGCGCCGCGGGTTGTTTCATATGCAACCAGCATACTGGAGTTGCATATGTTCCCGCAATCCTTAAGTAAACGCTTATGGGGGGGTCAACCGCTCGGCACAGAAACTCTTAGGCATGTCCCCTGGGGAGATGCTTGGCAAACACTGCCAGGAGATCTTCCGATGTACTGTGTGCGGGCCGGGGTGTGGAGTGCTGGTGCGACTCGACAAGGCCCTCTCGGCGGCGCACAGCACGGTCCGTCTGATCGCCGGAAACGGGATCGAGCGGCTGGTGGTGATGCGTACCAACCGGATACTCGGCGGCGACGGCCAACTCGCGGGCGTGGTCGCCACTTTCCAGGGCATCGCGGAAAAAGCGCCACCGCAAAACGCACCCGGTGATTGCCGAATCGGCAGTCATGCTGGAGATCCTCAACTTCGTACGGCGTATAGCGGCGAGCGAGGCCGCCACGATCCTGCTGGATGGCGAGAACGGGACCGGCAAGGACCTGATCGCCAAAACCCTTCACTACCAAAGCCTGCGGCGGGCCGAGCCGTTCATTGCCGTGAACTGCGCGGCCATCCCCGATACGTTGCTTGAGAGCGAGCTGTTCGGCTACGAGAAGGGCGCATTCACCGACGCGCGCGCGCAGAAGCGCGGCATCTTCGAGCTGGCGGACAGAGGCACGCTCTTCCTGGACGAAATTGGCGAGATACCGCTGATCCTTCAAGCCAAGCTATTACGGGTCCTGGAGGAACAGAGCTTCCGCCGCCTGGGCGGTTTGGTTGACATCCAACTCGACCTTCGCGTGGTGGCCGCGACAAACAAAAATTTGCGGGAGGCCGTGAAAGAAAGAGCGTTCCGCCAGGATCTCTATTTCCGGCTCAACGTCATCCAGATCACGATTCCGCCCCTCCGCCAGAGGACCGATGACATCCGGCCCCTGGCGAGATTCTTCATCGAGCATTACAATCGCAAATTCAAGCGTAATATCGAAGGTTTGAGCGACCTCGCGGCGAACCTGCTTCTTTCCCACGACTGGCCGGGCAATGTGCGGGAACTTCGCAACGCCATCGAACGCGGCATGATTGGGGTCCCACAAGTATCGGAACCAAAACGTACGCTAAGGAATAAGGCCTTCAAAATCAGTGAGATTCTCGGGGCTACGGAGCGGGCGGAGCTCACCTTTTAGGATGGAATCGGTTACGTGAAAATGGTAGCGTCCGAGTA
>DASQZT010000117.1:0-3305 GCA_035638575.1 Bryobacteraceae bacterium | reverse complement strand
ATATCCGTCAAGGGCGCGGAGCGTAGATTCGGCGGCGGTGCACGGAAGGCGGCTGAGCTTACCCCAGGAGATCTGCTTTGCGTCGCTTCGGCGACTGAGGTGTCGAGAGGCAATCTGACCGCAGGGCAGAAGTCAGCAGAGGGCATATTAGGTCATGACGTCGGCAGGGCTAGTACTTACTTGCATAAATCAGCGTAACGGCGTTTAGGGGCGGACGGGTGGACGACGGCCTTGGTCCACTCAAATGGCGCAGCGTCTTGGTTGTATACTTTCACGAAGCGATCGATGGCTTCCCGCAACTGCTGTGGCGAGGTGAAACTGGCACCGCGCAACGCCGACCGGCTCAAGATACTGAAGCAGCATTCGACTTGGTTCAACCAGGACCTATAAGTGGGCGTATAGTGCGGATGCACGTTAGGATGAGAACGCAGCCAGCGGTCCTGTTTCGGCTTGTGGGTGTTCAAGTTGTCGAGGATGACATGCAATGGCTGGTCCGGGTAGGTGGCCACCAACTCGTTCATGAAATCCAAGAACTCCCGCCGCCTGCGCCTGGCATAGTGACCGGTTTGAACTTGGCCAGTGACGATAGGGTGCTTAACCGTTTTGGGGGAAGCGTTCGCTGAAGCAGCCGGGCGTCATGGGGACTGCTCCGTTGGACGAGCGGCAGCTTGATCCCGTATTCTCGCTTGATGAAAAACATCAGGAGTAGGTATTGTTTTATTAATAGTCTGATAGTATAATGACTATCAGATGATTACGCCGGAGTCTCCTCGCGGGCCGGAGGCCGCTGCCTTGAAACGCCGCAAGCGCCACCTTGTGGCCCGCCTCCGCATTCCTGCCGACGCTCTCCCGGGGTCTTTCGTAATGACGCAGCGACGCTGCGGCAAACCAAGCTGCCATTGCGCTGCGGGGGGCGGCCATCCGTTCTACTCACTGACCTTCATGATTGAGGGGAAGAAGCACGTCGAGTCCATTCCCGCTGAGTGGACCGGCGCCATCCGCCCAGCCGTGGATGCCGGACGCACTTTCAAGGATGCAATCGCCGAGTTGTTTGTCATCAATGCTCAACTGCTCGTGCTGGCCCGTAATCAGCGAAGCCAGCGACGAGTTACAGACGACCGGCCGTCGAAGTGAAAGGAGAAGGGCATGGCGCAACCGCTCGTGTCTCACCCGGAACCGCTGGAACCGCCGCTACGGCCCTTGTTGGCCGCTCAGCCGTCGCGCTTTATCCTGCTGGAGCGCGAAGTGGAGCAGGAGTACCGGCCGCAGATGTTGGAGGCGCTGCAACGCAAGGTCAACACCGTGGCGGAGGAAGCCCGTGCCGCGGTGCCGGAATGTCCACGATGCGGCCAGCCGATGATCTACCACGATACCCGTCCGGTTTCCTGGCTGGCGCACTGGGGACGCTTACAGGCCTCTCCGTCCCGTTACCGTTGCTCGCCTTGCAAACAAGAGCGCCGACCCTTGTTGGATATTCTGGGGGTGGAACCGGGACGCATCTGCGGCTCGTTGGCTCGTCGGTTGGGGTTGCTGGCCGCCGTGGCGCCGTACGAACTGGCGGCACGGCTGGCCCGATTGTTGCTGGGGGTCACCATCAGCGCCATGGGCGTGTGGCGAGTGGCGCAGCGGTTGGGTCAGGCGGCGGCCAACTATAGCGAGGCACTGAGTCAGTATCACGCCGACAGCCGGAGTGAAGGCGCCGCGGTGGACCACGCACCACCAGCGGTGGTCCTGGGAATCGACGGTTGCACCCTGGGAATGCAGGTCCGCACTCACCGCCGCCGACGGGTTGGCGCGGAACCGCTGCCCGCTTTGCCGGCCATCGAACAAGGGCATTTCCGCGAGGTCAAGACCGGGGTTGTGCTGCTGCCGAGGGAACGAGTGGAAACCTCCCCTGGACGCAGATCCGTGGTCCGGCGATTCCTGGTCACCTGCCTGGGAGACGCCGACGAAATTTTCCGACGTTTGTATGCCCAAGTGCGGGAACTGGGCTGGGTCGGCCCGCACACCGTTGTCGTGATCGTCGGAGATGGCGCCGAATGGATTTGGAACCGAGCCGCGATGTTCCTGCAGCGTTGCGAAATCCTCGACTTCTGGCATGCCCTGGAACATGCTTGGGCCTTTGCCCGCCTCCGCTACGGAGAAGGCTCCGCGCAGGCCGACCAGTGGGTTCATCAGATCGCCGAAGACCTGCGGGCCGGCAAGGTGCAAGAGGTCATCGCCAGACTGCAACGTCTGCGGCCGAAGACCCCGGAACTGCGCGAGAGCTTGCAAGCACTCATCCGCTACTACCGTGAGAATGCCGGACGCATGCGCTATGACGAGTATTTGCGGCTGGGCTATGGAATCGGCAGCGGCGCCGTGGAGAGCGCACACAAGCAGGTGGTCCATGCCCGCCTTCGTCAAGCCGGGATGCGCTGGAGCGAGTCGGGAGTGCGCCGCCTGCTCGCATTGCGCCTGCTGTTGTTGAACGATAACTGGGAGCTGTTGGATCGAATGCGCATGGTCTCCCTAGCCTAATTCTCCAACTCGCACCTGCATTGACCTCCGCTCGGCGATGCGCCATGCTCGGGCTATGGCTCGCCGCTCACCGACGGAAATTCCTGTCAACCTCCGGGCGCGTCTGGAAGCGGCCCGGCTCGATCTGCTGGCGCTGTTCCGCGCTCTGGACCGGATGGATCTGTCACCTGCGGAGATTCCACAGCGACTCCTTCGACAGTTGTTCGAACTTGATGCCGACTACGTGGAAGCTCTCTGGGCGTTGGATCAACCTTCCGACAGCCTGGATCTGCGCGCCATACTCCGCGACACCCTGGCAGCGCTCGAACAACTACCAGAAGCGTGCGTCCGATTCCGCCAGAACCTTCCGCGCCGTGCTCATCCAACCCTGGCCCAACCCGAAATCACCGTTCGTAACGAATTGGATCCGGCAGAGGCCTACAGTATGGTTCCTGGCCGCAATCCCCAAAACGGTTAAGCACCCGGCCGCACCCCAAAGGGAACGCAACTGGCGATTGGAACCCGTTAAGCTGAGGCCTATCGGAACGACAAAATCACCGGGCGGGTGCGCCCGTCGTTAACGGTTTCTCCTCGGGGATCACCCAAAACCATACGGGATCACCCAAAACCGGCCAATGAGAAACTGACCCAGGACGTTGACAGGCGGAGGGTATGCTCCGTCGATGTGAGCAACGTCTTGACTGAAGAAAAGACGAACCAGGTTATGGCGCTGGGACGGCTGGGATGGTCGCTGCGGCGCGTCGAACGAGAAACCGGAGTCCACCGCGAAACCGCCGCCGGATATC
>DASQZT010000116.1:0-11942 GCA_035638575.1 Bryobacteraceae bacterium | reverse complement strand
CGATTCGGCGCACCGCGGGTACCTCACGGCCTTCGACGCGCGCACGGGCCGGATGCGTTGGCGCTTCTACACGATTCCGGCGCCCGGCGAGAAGGGGTCGGAGACATGGCCGGGAGACAGTTGGCGTTTTGGCGGCGGGTCCACCTGGATGACCGGCTCTTACGATCCCGATCTGGACCTTTTGTATTGGGGGGTGGGCAACGCCGCCGCCGACCTGAATGCCGCCCACCGGCGCGGCGACAATCTGTATACGTGCAGCATCATCGCGCTCGATCCCGCTACGGGCAAGCTGAAATGGCACTACCAGGAGGTGCCGCAGGACGTGTGGGACTTCGATGCGACGTTCGAGCTGGTGCTGGCCGATATTCCCATCAACGGGCAGACGCGCAAAGTCCTCATGCAGCCCAACAAGACCGGATACGTGTGGATGATCGACCGCGTGACGGGCCGGTTTCTCAAGGCCTGGCGCTTCGCCAACAACGTCAATTGGGTGACCGGCATCACCGAGGAGGGCAAGCTGGTGGGCCGCCTGGAGCCGGAGATCGGCAAGACCAAGCTGGTGTGTCCGAGCGCGATCGGCGCCAAGAACTGGAACCAGTCGGCGTATTCCTTGCGTACAGGATGGCTGTACATCCCGGTGCAGGAGGTCTGTAACGACCTGACGGCCAGCGACGAAGCGGGTACGGAAGGCAAGTCTTTCATAGGCGGCAACTGGGTCATGAAGCCTCCTCCGGGCGGCAAGATCGAGGGCTACATTGCAGCCTACGATCCATCGACCGGCGAGCGCCAGTGGACCGTGGCGGCGTCCACGTGGATTCTGGCTTCGGTGCTGGCAACCGCCGGCGACGTGGTGTTCAGCGGCGATCCGGAGGGCTACTTCTTCGCCCTGGATGCGCGCACCGGAAAGCGTTTGTGGAGCTTCCAGACCGGGGGCGGCCACAGGGGCTCGGCGGTGACGTATTCGGTCAACGGACGCCAGTACGTGGCGACCCCCAGCGGGTGGGGCTCGATTGTCGGCGGGGCGCACCAGGCGTTCTGGCCGGACCGGCCCGCGCCGCAGGGCGGATCGGCGCTAGTGGCGTTCGCGCTGCCCGCGGGGGAGAGCGGCAGATGAGGCGCTGGACATGGTTGCTGGCCGTGCCGTGGCTGGCACAGGCGGCAGACGACGCGGTGGCGCGCGGCGCCGTAGTATTCCGGCAGTCCTGCGCGGTCGCCTATTGCCACGGGCCGGAGGGAAAGGCTGCCCGGGCGCCGGCACTGGCAGGCCGCCGGTTGGATGCCGCTACCGTCATGGGGACCGCGGCGATGGGAATTCCGAACACTTCCATGCCGGCCTTTGCCGGGCAACTGAAACCGGAGGACCTCGCGGCAGTCGCCGCTTACGTGGTCAGCCTCAACGGGGGCGATGCCGAGGGGGCCGCGCCGGGGGCGAAACCGGCCGCCATGCCGCCAGACGCAGCGCAGGGCCGCAGCCTGTTCTTCGACGCGGCGCGAACGGGCGCGTGCGGCGCGTGCCACGAGATCGGCCAACGCGGCGTCCCGGTGAGTATCGCGCTGCAGGACCTGCGGGCGGCGAAACTGGGCGATCTTCAAGCGGTGGAGACGCCCAACGTGGTGACCGCACGGCCCTCGGGCGAGGAGCCGTTCCCCGCGGTGGTGGTGGAGAAGAGCGCTGGCCGTACACGGGTGTACGACCTCTCGCCGCGGCTGCCGGTGCTGCGCACCTTCGGGCCGAAGGACGTGGTGCTGGCGCCGGGTTCGTCCTGGAGCCACCGCACGGCCACGGATCTGTACACCGAAGCGGAGCTCACGGCCATCTCGCGGTACCTTCACTGGGCGGCGGGTAGATAGGGCAACGCCACATAGTTTTCCCACCACTGGGAATGCTGCACATGGGAATGCTGCACAAATTGTGGGGCGGACCCCCTGGTCCGCGCGGGTCCCCCTGGACCCGCTGTTTGCACAACCAAATCAGCCCGATGCGACCCGCGAAAGGCCGACGAGGGCGCTCCCCCGAGGGGACCCCGGCGGACCGGGGTGTCCGCCCCACAATTATCACAGAACGTCCGATTTGGGAAAACTATGTGGCATTAGGGGAGATAGGGCGCGGCTCACCTCACGCGGGCGCTCGCGAGAGGCGGACATCTGCGTGTTTACCGGCCTGTGTACTTCACTCAGATTGCTCGCCCACGCCATATTCCGATCGGCCTGCATGGATTGTACTCCCGCGCAACGCAGGCGGCGGTCGCGGGCGCTGCTCACCTTGGACGGCCCGCGATCTCGGGCGTGTAGCTGACGAGTTTTTCCGGATCGGCGTTCTTGCCGGCGATCGCACCGAACCAGGGAACCATCATCTCCTCCCAGGTTTGATCGCCCCACCACACATCCGTCTTCGGATTCGGATTGAACCGGTTGTTGGCGGAAATTGTCGAAGTGGGCCGTTACCTCGAGCCGGGTGCCTCTTGGTGCTGCGATGGGCTTCTCCAGGGCGTAGCCCGTCTGCCAATTGAAATCCCACGCCACGTTGAGCAGGATTTGGGATTCCCCGCCGGGGAGAATGAGCCGGTAGGTCATATCCTTCCCGCGCAGATGCATGTGGGGCATCAGCCACGCGATCTCGACGTCGTCCTGGAACACGAGCCCGGTGCGGATCTCCCAGTTCGGGTCGCCCGCCGGAATATGGAAGTGCGCCCGATCCCGAAGCGAGGTCGGCACCACCGTGACGAACTTACGCGCCGGCGGTTCTTTCGCCACCGTAAGCCCGATCCTGGTCTGATCCGTGGCGGCCGTGCCATTGGTCGTGTAGTGCATCTGGATCACCAGGTCGGATCCTGCCGGGATCAGCTTTCCGGCGTGGTAGGGACGGTAATCCACCGGCGCGGCGCCAGGATCGTAGGTAGCTTCGAGACCGATGAGCAGCCCCAGGCGGTCGGCCTTGGGAATCTTGTTGACGGCCACGCCGTCAGCGTCCCGCTTCTTCACCTCCGCTCGCGGCACGCCGTACGCCACGTCGCCGCTGTGTGGCACGATAGCGACGGAGACATGATGCACTACCGAGCGGTTGCCGGGGCGAATCTCGATGGACGTGATCCAAGTGTCCTTGGTGAAACCGGTCGGGATGGTGAAGCTCGTCAGCTCGAGAACGCCTTTGGCGGGGATGGAGAACGGCTCCGGCATCGAGAGCACGACGTCCGGCGGAATGGTCCAGCCGTCAGGCCATGCGACCGGAGGCGGCCCGTCCCGCGCATCGCCCTCCGGTGCGCCGCCGTCCGCCCACGCCACCAGCGTGTCGATCTCATTCTGAGGCAGAGTGCGATCGTTCGAAAAACGGCCATACCGGGGATCCGCGGGCCACGGCGGCATCTTCCGGGTCAACACCGCGGTCTTGATCGCCTTGGCCCACGGACGTGTGCCTTGGTAGGTCAGCAGCGGCATGGGCGCCACTTCTCCCGGGCGATGACAGGTCTGACAATGCTTCTGCAGGATCGGCAGTACATTCCGATGAAAGGTCGCCGCGTTGGTGCCGGCGGCTGCCGCTCGCGCCGCGATCGTCCAGGCGAAGACCAACTCACGCACCATGCTCTTTCGATTGTCCCTCTTTTGGGCCGTCCAAACCTTACCGCGCAAGATCCTGGCAACTCCAGGTGGTGCGGCCGCGATCCGGCAGCAGGCCCTTTCTGCGCTCGATCACCAGCGTGACCTCGGACGGGTCGTGCGCGAAGCCGCAGACCCATTTCGTCACACTCCGGAAGACCCGGATCTCCGGGTACGGCGGCACATGCAGATCCGCGAACGACCACTCGTCCACATCCAGCTCATCCTCTTTGCCCGGGCCCGTTCCCACCGTCACATGTTCCTGGACGTCTTCGGGCAGCCGGTCCGCCAGCGCATCGCTGATCCGGATGGTCGCGGAATTCTTGTTGCTCGAGTAAAGCGCCGCGGAGAGGTATGCGTCCCAAAGATTGCACAAGCTGAGCAGCGGCGCCATCGTGAACAGCACCAGAACGATTCTCTGAAATGCGAAGCGCGGAGTCCACAGAACGTCGCGCGCGGAATTCGCGGTATTCCAGAAGAGCGTCGGAACCAGGCAGATCATGGCAACGTTCCACGGCCAGACGACCGAGTTGATATTGGCGCCGAGCGGACCGATCGCCAGCAGAACTGCGCCATTCCGGGTCCGCCGCGCCAGCAAGCCCAGTGCGATCGCGATTTCAATCGCGGGTGCGCCTGCACCCAACGCGAAAAGAAAAGGATGCAACACCGGATGAGCCCCGGCCAGCGGCGCCACCATGGTTTGAAATGTGTCCTTCAGGAAGCTGCCGTTGATCTTCTGCACGCCGCTCCAGAAATATGTGGAGACTACGATGAGCCGGCATGTGTCCATCGCGCCGCTTCGGCCGCCGCGGCCGCAGGCGAGCGCCAACAGCATGAAGACGTACTGATAAAACCAGGGCTGCCAACGGGACTGGTCCGCCAGCGCCAGCGTGGCCGCCAGCAGCACAAACGCCCAGATCGCATGCGTCGCGCGCGGCGTCACGGCGATCGCTACCAGCGAGAGGAGCATTGCCGCGAAGACTACGCGGTCCCACGGGGGCGGCATCGGATGCCAGAACGTCCAGACGGGCGTGAAAGGATAAATCCGTGAGCTGAGCCACAAAGGCTTCGACAGCCAAAAAGCGGCGATCAGACCGCCAGCCACCGTGGCCCGCAGCGCCAGCGTCGTGCCCTCGAGGTTCATTGGCCGGTGACTCCACCCTCTCCGCTCACCGCCATTGTACACAGCGTGCAGCCAGCGTTCTATAGCGCTCAGCATGTCAGACGTTGTGCCATTTGATCCACGACGCTGAGGACGGGGTCACGAGGTCAACGCGCGAACACGTGACGCGACAGAGACGGCAGGTAATAGGCTTGATTGCGCAGCTCCTGCGGGTCAGCTAGAGACCAGATGTACACGATGGCCTCGGCTACCAGTCCGATGGGCGCCCCCTGGGAGACGATGAGAACACCAGGGCTGGATTTCCCGGCGGCTAAGTGTGCCCGGAAATGCTCCAGCATCGTGCGGCGGTCATGCGACACCAGGATACGGTTCTCGCTGGCCGCGCGGTCAAGGAGGTCGGGATCGCTGATGCCCTCCAGCCCGGCCTCCTGGGCCGACGCGAAGGCAATGGCCGGCTCGCGCCGCCGGACGGCTTTAACGATTCCGAACTTGAGGTCGTTGTCGGCCTGGAACCGGATATTCAAGGACGAGGCTCACCCGGCGTGGACTGGCCGGCGTGGGCCTTAGCGCGCTGGATCTTCTCCCAGAGCGCCGGATTGGCCCGCTCCAACGGGATCGCGCTTCCCTCAAACTCACGCTCGGTCTCTTCGAAGTACTTGTCAATCTCGGCTTGGTGGTCCAGATAGAAGGCGATCGCTCCGTAGATCTGCGACCGCTTCAGCAGTGGGAAGTCTTCCTGAATCGCCTCGGGGGATTGTCCCTCGTTGAAAGAGTACACAATCGAGTCCAGGGAAATACGCGTCCCGGCCACATAATAGCCCCCGTTGCGTTGTTCGATGTACTCGCTGTGCATTGGATCGCCCCTCTTTCGATTATACGAGACGAAACAACACCTCCCTACCGCCCTGTGTACTTCACCCAGATCGGGCTCGCCCACGCCATATTCCGATCGGCCTGCATCACGCGCACGTAATACCAGCTCTCCCCGCTCCCTGGAGCGGTATCGGTGTAGTCGAACTCCGCCGTATCGGCCTTCGGCTCGGTGCGGTAAATGAACTTGCCGTCCTTGACGATCTCTACGGTTTCGATCGTGCCGGTGCCCAGCACCTTCACGTGCAGCGCGGGCGGGGCGGCGGCATCGAAGGCATCCCCCATCATCCACTCGCGCCCCTGCCGGTCGCGCGCGCGAAAGTCCACCACGATGTTGTCCGTGGCCCCGTAGGTGTGCCTCTTCCGCATGCTCTCCACGATGTCCCGGCGCACCGTGGAGGGGGTGTAGATCATGGTGTAGGAAGAGTGCGTCGAAATGTGGTCCGAGCTGGATTGCATGCCCAGCTTGTAGCCCTTGGCCAGCGCGTTCCAGTAAAAGCCCGCCGGCCGGTAAGGGCCGTGCACCGTAACGTGGTAGCCGTTGGCCTCGGCGCGGGGCGCGCCTTCGTACTCGTAGTTGGCGTGGTAGCCCTGGAAGATCTCGACCAGCGGCTCGACCTCGGGATCGTTGTCGCGGTAATCGCTGCCCTGGTCGGTGGCCAGCGAATGCAGCATGCCGATGCCCCGGTTCTGCTTCAAATAAGGATACAGCACCGATCCGCTGTTGACTGCGCCCTTATTTTCCTCGGGAGAGATGGGCAGCACGTGCACGCCGCGCTGGGCGAATACCACGTTGCGATGGCCGTTGGGATAGGGCACGCTGCGCTCGTAACCGAACAGCGGCGTGTACCCGCCGGGAATGTGGAATAGGTCGATGGCCTTCTCGGTGCGCCACCAGGTGTATTCGTCGAGGCCCGCGTTGTGGTCCGAGACGATCCCCGTATCCATGCGCGCGGCATCCAGCATGTAGCGGAAGTAGTCTTCGACGGAGCCGTCTCCGGCCCCGTCCGGCGAGATTTCGGTGTGCCGGTGAAAGTCGCCGCGCAGAATCCGCAGCTCGCTTCCGCCGATCTGCATGCGATAGGCGCGGGCGCGCGCGACATCGGCGGCCTCATTCGGATCGCTGAACTCCGCGGCGCCCGGCGGCTCGGCAAAAGCTTCGAACACCGGCTGCGCGACAGCCGACGCCGCATCCGCATCCATGCGGGCGAAGTCGATCTCGTTGTGGCGGCGATTGGGCGTCCCCGCGGCGGCGGGCATCTGCCGGTTGTCATTGGTCCACACCGCCCACACTCCGTTGGCGGCAGGCACGAGCTGAAACGGGCCATCGGGACGGGTGCTCGAATTCGGCAGCGGCGCCGCGGGTCGCCAGCGATCGCCTTCGTAGGCCGTGAGGAACATCTCCCAGCGTCCATTGTTGGCCCAGAAATCGCCGCGGTTCATGGCCGTGAAGGTGCGCGCTTCGAGCGCCATCCAGATTCGGCCTGCGCCATCCGAGGCGAGCTTGGGCGCTTCCACGTAGCGGTTGTAGCGGCGTGGCATGGCGGCCATGGGATCGGCCGGCTGCCACCACTTGCCGTCTTGAAGCACGGCCACCCGCGGGCGCCGGTCGGCATATAAAGTGGTGCCGGTCCAGGTGTTGTCGCGCCAGTAGTCTTTGCCCCAGTTCGCGCCGCTCTCTTCCCAGGCCAGCCACACGCGGCTGCTGCCATCCACGGCCAGCGAAGCGTGCGCCTGAAAGCGCGGGGAGGTGGTGACCTGTTGGATCGGTCCCATCGTGATCTCTCCAACGACCCCGTCCACGCCGATCCGGCGCAGGAAGATGCCGTAGTTGCCGGTGCGATAGCTGTCCCACGCCACCCACAGGTTGCCCTGCGAATCGGCCGCCGCGTCGGGCATCCAGGCGTTGGCGCCGCTGATTTCCTGGGGCGCGCTCCAGGTGTCGCCCGCGAGTTTGCTCCACATGACGTGCGACTCGGCGCCGGGGTGGGCCACCCACACCAGGTGCAGGTTGCCCGCGCGGTCGCGAACCAGTCTGTGGAAGAAGTTCGGCCCGTTGCCGTTGGTGAGTTTCCGCGGCGCGCCCCACGCCGAGCCGTCGTGCGTGCGAGCCACCAGGTTCCAGGCTTCGCCCTCGCGCTCGGACCACACCACCCACACGCGCCCGCGCGCATCCTGCGCGGTGGCCGTGCGGAAGATGTCCTGCCCGGCAGGGGTGAGCGGCTCGGCGGCGGACCAGGCGGGCCCGTTGGGCGTCAACTCGGAATGCGACGCCAGCACACGGTCGCCGCCATTCTCGTAGACCTGCCACGCCACCCACGCCGCACCGCCCGGGGCCATCGACAAGGAAGGATAGTCATGCTCCGCGATTACATTGGGCGGGCGCGCCGCGGTGATTCGGACGGGCGCCGGCACGGACTGCACGGTGACATCGCCCTCTTCGAACTGGAGCACGCGGCCGCCGCGCAAGGCATCCAGACGGAAGGTGTAGGCGCCGCGCTGGGTCCGAATGGTGGCATCGGCGGTAGCGGGGGCGTCCAACACCGCCGACACGCCTTTGGGCACGATGTTGGGGGTCTGCCCGAGGTTCGAGAGCGGACGCGGCTGGTCGGGCTGGTTCTCCATGTTCGCGCGGCGAAGGAACAGCTTCCAGGCGTTGACGCCGTCCAGACGGTCCTCGCCGAAGAAGCGCCAGGGAATCAACTCGGTCACGCGCCCGTCGCTCAGGGTGAGCGAGCCGGAGTAATCGGTTTCGCGGTCCTGCCGTTCGCCGAAAGTGATGCGCAGGGCGGCCTGCGGCGCCGGCGCGCCGGCCGCGGGGCGCGCGGGCTGATTCTGTGCCAGGCTGAAGGCGAAGAAGGCCAGCAGGGCGGCGCCCGCGGCAAAGAGGACGAATGGCTTCATTTGCCGTCAATTCTATCCCCGGCGGTGCGCCCTCGTCCAGCAGGTGGGACAGACGGGACAGACGACCGGTTTCTGTCGTCTGTTTCCATCGGATCCCGGACCAAAGCCGATGAAAAGCTTACCCGGCCCGTGGGGCAGGCAATCTTGCCTGCTTCGAGCGACTGCAACTGCTCATCCGAGAGAATGTCTCCGCTGAACGCGAGTTCCCGATCGGCCATCGAGTCAGCCTATCAGGTTCGGGGGCCCGCCGCTCGCCCGTCAGAGACCGTCAGAGACCGAAGTCCGGCTCTATGTGCTCGCAGATCAGGGGCAGGATTAACCGGGGATGCATGATGGGAAACGGCACGTGTGCATCACTCCTGTCCACATGCAGATGACAGCGGGGAATGCGTAGCGGATCGTGCCAGCTCTGGGGCTTCAGATGAATGCGAACCATCTCAATTTTGCTCGACGACCGAAGAAACAGGTGAAAGTGGAATTGCTTCATGACCCAGCCAGTCTGCCTCTCTTCAACTCGCACCGTAAACTCCAGCCGCGCGCCCGAGGTAAACTCCGCGCCATGGCAGGCAAGCTCTTCGAGCCCTCCCGGCAACCTCTCGAGTTGCACGATACGTTCGTCGGAGCGCCTGAGCCGGCCGCGATCTGCCTGGTCGGCTAGGTACTTGCGAAGTTGAATGCGAACTTGGCTGGGGTGATCCAACGGCATCTGCGCGAGGCGGACTTCCCACTCGTCGTCCCGGGCGCGAGCCAGTTGCAGGAGTTCCTGTTCGGGGTTCAATGCGCCTAGTCTCCGTATGGGTTATCAGGCACGATTCGAGCGATGTCGGTAAGCCGGTTACGGAAGTTCGGGGCGTGTTTCAAAAGACGCTCGGCCAATTCCGGAGATGCCAAAAACAAAAACTGTGCCCCAGTTCGTTCCAGCCGGACGATGTGCAAATCCAGGGCGTTTACCAGTCGGGGCGACCAGCGATCGATATGGAGGACATGGACAGGACCCGGCGTATCGAGGCCCAACGCTTGGTCGGCATCGTGCAACCGTGACGCCTTGACGACTCGCAGCTCGATCCCCAGTTGGACGTCCAGCTCAGCCAATAAATCGGCTTCGACCGCCGGTTGCTCCGCTTCGTCGCAGATGAGCAGGCACATCGCGGGGCTTCCTTCACCGGCGCCCAATCTCCGAACCAGCCGGAACGCCGTGGTCGTGGAGACTCCAATCATACGGTCTCGGCCAGCACTTCAGCGAGCGCGGGATGTACGGCAAAGAAATCGCGTCCTCGCCTGCAGTACTCGAGAACCTGACGATTGACCAGCAGTTCCCGCGCAGCGGGGTTGTCTGGCGAGAACTCCTTTTTATTGATGAGACGTCGGATTGGGCCGATTTGGGAGCCCAGGCCGATCCAATATCGTCTTCCGAGTTGGAGGACTGCGGTCCGGACGTGATCCCGGCCGATGCGGTCCTCATCTTCCCTGTAAGCCGATGTGGCAGCGGATTGTGTCAACGTAAGCAGATCTCGCAAGACGCCGCCCGAGAACCGGCAGATCTCGGTCACCTCAGGTTCGTCCATCAGTTCGGTGGCCCCGCGGCGCAAGAGTACCGACTTCAGAAAATCCGACTCCTCCGGATCAAAAAGCACTGCGGGCAAATGCCGGACCAGGTCAAAATGATCGGCTAGAAACTGGCTCTTGTCGTACCAGAGCAGCAGGGGAGCCGCGACAACTGCCGATATTTGAGTGCCACGGAGAGCCCGGAGATCCTGTTCGGCGAATTGGCGGAACCGCTCCGGCATGATCAGGCGGTCTAATCCATCGATCAGTGTCGTGATTTGGGCGTCTCGTCGTAACAACGGCGAAGCAATCTCGAGAAGCAGGCCGCGGACCTCCTGGACCTCGCGCCGAAGTGCCGGGAAGCGCCGTTTCATCACGCCTGGAATATCCACGCGGAAGCCCGAGTCACCGTCGTCGTAGTCCGGGGGATCCCGCCACCATTCCGTTTTGCCAAACGCCAAGACCTGTAGTTTCTCGTGAGCAGAACTGACCTTTTGTTTCTGCGCCTTCTTCAGCCGCGCATAGAGTCGCATCCCGATCGCCGCCAGGATCGCCCCAGGATTGGCCTCATTAAGGTCCGTCACCTCAGCCAGGTCCAGGTATTCGTTCACCGCGTCCGCATGACGGCCCAGGAGCCGGTGAGTCAGCAGCAGTTCGGTAGTCTTACCGGAACCAGTTCCACCAACCAGCGCCATCTGCATGCCGCGGGTCAACTCGGCGGAGTCCGCGAAGACCTCGTGAATCGGAGGTTGGGTAAAATCACGAGGATCGTGCTTGGGAGGCACAATCCAGTCATGCTCCTCCAGGGTCCGGGGCGATCCGATCGGACCCAGGCGTTCCAGAAACGGCCGATAGATCTGCCGCCGGTCGAAAGCAACCGTATTTGAGACTCCCCTTGCTTCCATCACGCCTACCGCCAGTATATCCCGGCATCTTGCACAGCCATAGCCCTCTCTCATTGCGCTGCGCGGTCCACGGCTCGCCCGCCGCGGTCCGTTTCCGCCCTTTTTTCAAAGAGTTCCACTATTATTTGCAGCATTTTCGCCGGGCCCAAGCCCGTTCAGCCGTAACGTTGGCACCCTCCCCTGCGCCTAGTTAGATACCTTACATGGCCGTAAACCGCATTTACACCACTTTGGGACGCCTTTTGGCGGCCTGTATTGCCGTGACCGGGCTGGTTGCCTCGGAACAGCACGGAGTCGTGAAATCCGGCGGACTACCGATCCCCGGCGCCACCGTAACCGCCATTCAGGGCGACAAGAAGATCGTCACCACCACCGACGAGCAGGGGACCTATTCGTTCCCCGACCTGGCCGACGGCGTATGGACCATCCAAGTGGAGATGCTGGGTTTCGACAAGCTCAGTAGAGAGGTGGGCATCGACGCTCAGGCGCCGAGCCCGCAATGGGAATTGAAGCTGCAGACGGCCGCGTCCTTGAAGGCGGCCCTCGCGGCTGCCTCGGCGCCTCCCCCCACACCGGCGGCACCCGCTCCGGCCGCAGCTACCACCACGCCGGCGCCAACCACCCCGACCGCAGCCGCTGCGGCAAAACCCAATACCCCAGCTCCAGCGCCCGCTGCGGCGGCAGCCAAGCCTGCCGCCAACAGCGGAGGCCGCGGAACTCAGAACTCCACCAACGGCCGTCCGTCTTTGCGGCAGGCGGTGGCGCAGAACAACGGTTTTCAGCGCTTGGCCGTGACCCAGTCCGGCGACGCAGCGGAGCCCGCAACCGGAGCCGCGGCCGACACCGGCTTCAACTCGGGAGGCGATCTCAACCAGAGCGCAACTGACGCGCTCGTAGTGAATGGCAGCGTCAGCTCCGGGCTCGACATGCCGCAACAGAATGACTGGATGGGTGGCCGCGGCGGCATGGGTGGATTCGGCCCCGGCGGTCCCGGCGGCGAT
>DASQZT010000115.1:0-7287 GCA_035638575.1 Bryobacteraceae bacterium | reverse complement strand
AGCCGGTGGCGGCGCGGCGTGCTACGTTCGAGGCATGACCAGCCGCAGTAGCATCGATGAGTTTCTGGGCCGGAAGCGGTTCGCCGTGGTGGGCGTGTCACACGACCCCAAGGACTTCTCGCGGGGGCTGTTCCGCGAGCTGCGCAACCGCGGATACGACGCCGTGCCGGTCAATCCTGACGTTCAGGAAGTGGATGGCGTGCCCTGCTTCGCTTCCCTGCGCGAAGTGCGTCCGGCGGTGGAAGCCGCGCTGTTGATGACCAATCCCGCGGTGACCGAGGAAGTGGTCAAGGAGTGCGCGGAGACGGGCGTCCGCCAGGTGTGGATGTACCGCGCGACGGGCGCCGGCGCGGTCAGCCCCGGAGCGGTGAGTTTCTGCGAGACGAAGGGCATCGGCGCCGTGGTGGGCGAGTGTCCCTTCATGTTTCTGCCCGAAACGCAGTGGATCCACCGCGCGCACGGATTCTGCCGCAAGGTGTTTGGCAGTTATCCGAAGTAGGACCGCGAGCCGTCACAGCAGCCGGAAATTCACCTCCACCAGCGCCACGGTGACGACAGGCCGGCCGTTCTGCCGGCCGGGACGGAATTTCCAGTGGCGCACGGCATCCATGGCTTGCTCGTCGAGGCCGAGCCCCAGGCTCTGGCGCACGCTGATGTTGCGCGGGCGGCCGTTGGTGTCCACTTCGATGCGGAGGATCACGGTGCCTTGAATTCTGGCGCGCCTGGCGTCCTCGGTGTATTCGGGCTCGAGTTTGAACAGCACCACGGGCGCGGTGGCGCTGCCTCGTATCCCGGTTGTGGCCGTGACGCCGCCGCCATCGTCATCGCCGTAACCGGGGCCGGTGTGGCCGCCCACGCCTCCGCCATCGCCATCGCCGATGCCTCCGCGCCTGCCACGCCCGCCGGAGGGCGGGCCCAATGGCGCGGCAGGATCCCCGTAGTTCGGCAGATTGACATTGGGCGGCACGATCGAGGGTTTGCCGACGAGCGTCGGCTCCATGGCCAGCAGCGGGTCGAAGTTGCGGATCACGGCGGCGGGTGGAGTGAACTGCCGGGGAGCGAACCGGGGCAGCTTCCCGCGCGTGGCGGGCGTTGCATCGCCCGCGCCTCCACCGCCTCCGCCGTGCGATTTCGGCGGAGCGGATGGGAGATACCGGCTGAGATCCGTAGCCACCCAGACGGTGGGGCGCAGCGTGGCGGGCGGAGGAGTCCCGACTCCGGCGGAGATCACGATGACGGCGATCGCGACGGCATGCAGCAGGCCCGAGAGTAGCGCGGAGCGCTTCGGAGAACCGATCATAGTCTCACCTGCCGCCCGATGGGTGCAGATGGAAGGCCATTCGAAAAACGACCCATTTCATGCGCACGCCGCCCGGCGCGTCGTGGAAAGCCAAAGACACGTGTGCGGAACGTGCAACGGACCGGCGGGCGGCGAACGTCTATGATTAGTTGGAGACTGGTTCATGCATGCAGACAGCAGTCCGCTGATCCTGACCCGCCGCGCCCTGGTGCTTGCCGGTTGTGGCATCGCCGCCTGGAGGCCGCTGGATGCGGCCGGAAGCGGGGAGTTCTGGGACAAGAAAGAGCCGTCGCAGTGGAGCTCCGAGGAGATTGCCCGGCTGACCACCAAATCGCCGTGGGCCAAGGAAGTCTCGGCCACGGTCGTACCCGGCGAGGAAGGACGCGGGGAAAATCAGGGCGGCGGGTATCCGAATGGCGGCGGGTATCCGGGTGGCGGGTACCCAGGCGGCGGGTATCCGGGGGGCGGCATGGGCTACCCGCGCGGAGGCATGGGCCGGCGCGGCGGGATGGGCGGGTCGCGCATGCCCAGGTCCGGCGGACCAGCGACGGCTCCCTACAAGGGCACGGTGCGATGGGAGAGCGCCAAGCCGATTCTGGAGGCCATGAAAACGCCGCTGCCGGACGCGTTCGCCAATCACTACGTGATCAGCGTGAGCGGAATCCCTCTGCGCGACAGCCGCCGCACGCAGGGCGAAGAAGACAACCGCGACGAGCAGCCCAAGGCCGATGAGAACCTCGACGAACTGAAGCAGTTCGCCAGCCTGCAACCGCATGGCAAGGAACTGGCTCAACCCGGGGTCGTCCAGCGCCAGGCCAACTCCTATTCCACCTTCCTTTTCGGCTTCTCCAAGGATGTCCTGGCGCTGACCAAGAAAGACTGGCAGGTGGTATTCTCCGCGCGCATCGGCCGCTACCACGTGAGGACGAAGTTCGAGCCGGGGCAAATGACGTACCACAAGCAACTGGCGGTTTAGCACAGGTTTAGCCCGCCAGGGCCGGCAGGGGGTAACCCTGTAGGCCGCCGGCGCATCTTAAGTTAACAACATGGGATCTGAAGACAGCTTATCGAGACGAGCTTTGCTCCAGGCGCTGGCCCTGCTACCCGCCGGACGCCTGCTTCATGGCCAACAGGACCAAAAGTCCCCGACATTTTCCGCGGACGTGAAGGTGGTCAACGTTCTGGCCACGGTCCGGGACAAGAAGGGCCAGATCATCCGGGATCTGACGAAAGACGATTTTCTGCTGGATGAGGACGGGCGCCCGCAGGTCATCCGTTACTTCTCGCGGGAAACCGATCTGCCGCTGACGGTAGGACTGCTGGTGGACACGAGCGGCAGCACGCGGGCCGTTCTACCGGACGAGCGCCTGGCGAGTTTCCGCTTCCTGCAACAGGTGTTGCGGGAAGACCGCGACTTTGCTTTTGTCATTCACTTCGACTTCGAAATTGAACTGCTGCAAGACCTTACTTCGTCGCGCGCGAAGCTGGAAAAGGCCTTGGCGGAACTCGAGACAGCGGATGGCAGGCGGCAGTCGGCGCAGCGGCAGCCGAGCCAATATCCCGGCGGCGGGTATCCCGGCGGAAGGCGCAGCGGGTACCCCGGGGGCGGCGGGCGGCGTGGCGGCGGGGGCACCTCGATGTACGACGCGGTGCTGCTGGCGGCCGACGAGGTGCTGAAGAAGCAGAGCGGGCGCAAGGCCCTCATCCTGCTCACCGACGGGGTGGACAACGGCAGCAAGGTGACGCTCTCGCAGGCGGTGGAGTCGGCGCAGCGGGCCGATACCCTGGTCTACTCGATCCTGTTCGAAGATCCTCAAATGACCGGCCCGGGATTCGGCATGGGACGCGGCGGGTGGGGACGCGGAGGCGGCGGGTGGGACCAGCCCGACGGGAAGAAGATCCTGCAACAGATCTCCCGGGAGACCGGCGGACGGTTCTTCGAAGTGAGCAGAAGAGAGCCCATCCAGAAGGTCTTTGCCGATATCGAAGAGGATCTGCGGAATCAGTACAACCTTGGCTACAGTCCCGACAAAGCGGACACGCCGGGCGGATATCGGCGGATTCACCTGGAGACGCGGCAAAAGGACCTGATCGTGCAGACGCGCGAGGGGTACTACCCGGCGTAGGGGTCAGCAGCCGGGGTGCTCGCCACCGGAGCCGCCGATTGCCGACGTTTCTGGAACCGCTTGAGGCCGACGCTGATCGCGATCAAGGCGCTCCCGATGGCGAACAGAATCGCGCTGGAGGGTTCGGGCGCGGGACCTCCATCCGAGAAATGCGACTGAGGATCGGCCAGCGGCAGCAGTTGCAGGAATTCCTGGTTGGATGAGTATGGCGCCGTGGGCGTATACACCTGCAGGCGCGGGTACAGCAGCGCGGCTGTGATTCCGCCCTGTTCGACGCTCGCGACGGCATCGTTCAACAGGGTCTGGGAAGTGGTGTCCGGGAAAGCCACGGACGGCGTGAAGAGATGCCATAGCGCGTACTGGTAGTCCGCCGTCAGGTCGAGCAGCGAGCCCGCACCGTTCTGGTTCAACCCGTCCAGCAGAAAGGCCGCTTCCTCGTAACGGAGGAGGGTGGCGTTTGGATCGGGGGAGTCGAAGCGGGCGTATTCGAGCGGGTTGGAACCGATAAGGCCCGACAGGTTGTAACCGAGTTTACCCGAAGGGACATACGTGGTGTGGTCAAAATCGTCGCACATCAAAGGCTGGTTGGCCAGTCCATCAATGGTGGCGACGGCATATCCGTTGTAGGTGCCAAACTGCGTGTTCGAAGGCAGGCCGATAAACTGGATGGTAGCGGCGAAGGCCGGGAAGATGGCGATACCGACTAAGGGCAATATCCTCAGCACAACCGTAGTGTGCGATGGCGCGCCACGGCAGTCGATGGCCCAGCGGTCCTACGGGTAACCCTACAAAATGGCTAAGGTCCTGAGGACAGTGGATTTCTGCCCGAGCGCGGCGTGATCGATAATTGATGCTATGTGGATCGTTCACGTTCATGTGCACGTCAAGCCCGAGCACGTCGAGGAGTTCCGCCGGGCGACCATCGAGAACGCTTCGGGCAGCGTGAAGGAGCCGGGAATCGCGCGGTTCGACGTGATCCAGCAGATGGACGACCCGGCGCGGTTCGTGCTGGTGGAGGTGTACCGCAACCAGGAAGCCGCCACGGCGCATCGAGAAACCGCGCACTACAAAGCCTGGGCGGCGGCGGTGGCGAACCTGCTGGCCTCGCCGCGCACCCGGGCGGTTTACGCCAACGTCTTTCCGGCGGACCAGGGCTGGTAAGGCGCGATGCGGTTCGAGCTGGCCACGCCGGCGCGCATTCTGTTCGGCGAAGGGACCTTGGCGGAAGTGCCTCCGGCAGCCTCCGCGATGGGCGGGCGCGCGCTGGTGGTGACGGGCGCATCGCCCGGCCGCGCGGCCCGGCTGATGGCGAGCCTCGTCGAAGCGGGGGTGACCTCGGTGCCGCTGGCAGTGGCCGGCGAGCCGGACGTCGATCTGATTCGCCGCGGGGCCGAGATGGCCCGCGAAGAGCGATGCGGCCTGGTGATCGCGATGGGAGGCGGCAGCGCCATCGATGCGGGCAAAGCCCTGGCGGCGATGCTCACCAATCCGGGCGATCCGCTGGACTACCTCGAGGTAATCGGCGCCGGGCGGCCGTTGCGCCAGGCATCGGCGCCGTTCATCGCGATTCCCACCACGGCCGGCACGGGTTCGGAGGTGACGCGCAATGCGGTGCTGGCTTCGCCCGAGCAGCGCGTGAAGGCCAGCCTGCGGAGCGCATCGATGCTGCCGCGGCTGGCGGTGGTCGATCCCGAGCTGACGCTGGGGCTGCCACGGGCCATCACCGCATCCACGGGCCTGGATGCGCTGACGCAGTTGATCGAGCCGTACGTTTCGGTGCGCGCCAACCCCATGACCGACCTTTTCTGCGTGGACGGAATCCGGCGGGCGGCCGCGGCGCTGCCGCGCGCCTGGGAGGACGGCGGAGACTGCGAAGCGCGGCGCGAAATGGCGTGGTGCAGCCTGCTGGGCGGGCTCGCCCTGGCCAACGCCGGGCTGGGCGCGGTGCACGGCTTCGCGGCGCCGGTGGGCGGCATGTTTCCCGCGCCGCACGGGGCGGTCTGCGCCGCAGTGCTGCCGCACGCCATGGAGATCAACATTCGCGCCATGCGCCGGAGAGCCCCCGATGGGGAGGCGCTGCGGCGCTTCGAGGAGATCGCGCGCCTGGTGACCGGCCGGCCGCACGCCACCGCCGAGGATGGAGCCGAGTGGATCGCGCACCTGGTCCGCAGGCTGGAGATCCCGCCACTTCGCACGTACGGAGTGAGCCGGGACGACGTCCCCGCACTGGTGGAGAAGGCGGCGAAGGCCAGCAGCATGAAAGGAAATCCGATCGCTCTGACGGCCGAAGAAATGGGCGAAATAATCACGCCGGCGATTTGAGCGAGGCGGTGGCGCTATCATAAGCAATCGTGAGTAGAGATTTGGCGGCTCTGGCCGAGGCTGCGGCGCGATTCAAGGAAAAAGTGCAACACGCGAAGCGGGACCTGGGCGCCATCGACTTTGAATGGTACCCGTACGACACCCTCACGGCTCTCAGCCATCTGGACCGTTTGCTGACCGGGGAGAATCGTTTCCTCTTGGGAGGAAACAAGCTGAGGATCGTGGACGTGGGCTGCGGCGACGGAGAGTTGTCGTTCTTCCTGGAGTCGCTGGGGCACGAAGTGGTGGCGGTCGACCATCGTCTGTACAACCACAATGAGCTGCGCGGGGTGCTGGCACTCAAAGCGGCGCTCGGCTCGTCGATCGAGCTTCACGAGATCGACGTGGATCGCCAGTTTTCCTTGCCGCACGATGCCTACGACCTGGCGCTGTTTCTGGGAGTCCTTTACCACCTGCGCAATCCGTTTTACGCCCTGGAGGAGCTGGCGAAGCGGGCGTCCCGCTGCCTGCTCAGCACCAGGATTGCGCGGCGGTTTCCCAACGGGAAGGCGATGCCGGCGAATGTGGCGATGGCCTACCTGCTGGACGATCGGGAGCTGAACGACGACGACACCAACTACTTCATTTTTTCCGAATCGGGACTTCGGGTGATGCTCCGGCGGACCCATTGGGAGGTGTGCGATTCCATCGCCATGGGGAACACCAGGGACTCGAGGCCGGTGCGGGCGGACCGCGACGAGCGGGTGTTCTGCTTTTTGAAGAGCTGTTACGGCAGGATGGCGAATGTCGAGCTGCTGGAGGGTTGGCACGAGAGCGAGGCGAGTGGCTGGCGTTGGACCCGGCAGGAGTTCTCCGCGCGAGCCCGCTGGAACGGGGCGCCGCGGCCGCGCGCGGTGACGGTGCAGTTGTTTCTTGCCGAAGGATTGATCCAGCGCGTCAACCCGTTGTGCCTGTCGCTGAGCGTGAATGGGCGCCAACTGGCGCCGGAAGTCTATCGAAATGCCGGGAAGCAGAAGCTGGTCCGGACCCTGGGCGGCGATCCGGGCAACGAGTTCGAGTTGCGCTTCCGGTTAAACGGAGCGTTGCCGCCGGACGACAGCGATGCCCGGGAACGGGGCGTAATTGTCGAATCGATCCGCCTGGAGTGATGGCAAAGTGCCCGATTCACACCTTGGTTGTACCGCACTGGTATTTTCGGCGGCCGGAATGTTCGGCGCCTGGCAGGCCGGCGTCTGGAAGGCGCTGTGCGGCCGTTTCAAACCGGACCTAATCGTGGGCGCGTCGGCCGGCGCGTGGAACGGATGGTCCATCGCGGGCGGCGCCACAGCCGACGACCTCATCGGCGTCTGGAGGGATCCGCTGACGGGGAAGATCATGCAGCGCGGGCTGCATTCCACCGGCATCGTGGTCCCGACGCTGCTCCACCAGAGGGCGCAGGAACTTTTCTCGCGATATCAGCCGCGAATCCCGTTCGGCCTCACGGTGGTGGAAGTTCCGCGCTTGCGGCTGCGCCTGTTCCGCAATCCCGACATCGGCTGG
>DASQZT010000114.1:0-4817 GCA_035638575.1 Bryobacteraceae bacterium | reverse complement strand
GCCATCGATGGCGCCGACCGCGCCGACGACCTGGCGCTGTACGCGCGCGCCTGGAATCGCCTGGGGGAGGAGTTGCTCAGGAGCCATCTCCTCCCCCAGGCCGAGAGCGCGCTGCTGGAGGCCTACCGGGTCTGCAAGCTGCACCACCTGCCCCTCGATAACTCCTACCGCAACCTCGGCCGGCTGCGCATGGACCAGGGCGACCTGACCTCGGCCTCGGCGCTGCTCGATCGCGCCGTGGAACTGGCGTCTGGGCCGGCCGGACCGCTGCCGGCGTGGGACATGTACCATTACCGCGGGCGTGTGCGATTGAAGCAGGGCCGTCTGCGGGAGGCCGTGGACGATCTGCGCATCGCCCTGCGCCTGGCGCGGGCGTGGCGTTGGTCGGCTTTGCCCGATGAAGCCAGCCGCATCGGAAACGAAGGCTGGCTGGACCAGGTCTACTCCGCCTTCATCGAGGCCGACAACCGGTTGTACCTCGAGACCGGCGACGCCGCCTTGATGCGTGAGACCTTCGAGGCCGCCGAGGAGAACCGGGCCAGCAGTCTGCGCGCGCTCTTCAAAGAACGGCAGGCGCAGATCGCGGACCTGCCGCCATCCTATTGGGAAGCGATCGCCGGGCTGCAGCGCGCCGAGATCGCCGCGTTGCGGAGCGCCGGCGCCGCCTCTCAGCAAGCCGTGCAGGCTACCCGCGCGCAGCTCGGGATCATGGAGGCGGCGCTGGTTTCTCCCTGGCAGCCGGCGCCCGGCGAAGTGCTCTCACGCGCCGCTTCGGCCCTCGACCCGGACAGCCTGCTGCTCAGTTTCCAACTGGGTGAATCGATTTCGTGGCTGTGGGCGGTGGACCGGACCGGCCCGGTGCTCTATTCCCTGCCGCCTCGCCGGGAGATCCAGGCGCTGGCCCAGGCGGCGGCGGACGCCATTCGGGAAGATACGCAGGAAGCCTCATCCGCGGGATCCGCCCTTTACCAAACGCTTTTCGGGCCGCTTGCACCGCGGTTCCAGCAGAAGCCGCGCTGGCTATTGTCGCTCGATCCGGCGCTGCTCGACGTTCCGGTAGCGGCGCTGCCCGTGCCTTCTTTGAGCAAACTCGAGCATTCTTTAAGCAAAGAGTCCCGGCCGGCTCCCGTCTATGTCGTCGAGCGGCACACGACCGAGGTGATTCCCGGCGCCGGGTATTGGCTGGAAGCCACAGGGCGCCCGGAAAGAACCGATCCCGCTCCCCTGTTTGTCGGGGTGGGCGACCCGATCTACAACACGGCCGACCCACGAAGGGGCGGGCGCTTGCCGGTGTCCCATGCGGGGCTGTCCTGGCCCCTGCGCCTCACGGCCGCCACCCGGAGCGATTCCGGAAGGGTGACCGATGCCGGAGGGCTGATCCTTCCGCGCCTGGTGGCAAGCAGTTCGGAGCTGGACGCCTGCTCACGCTCGTGGAATGGGCAGAGTGTCCTGCTGAAAGGCGCCGACGCTTCGCGCCGCAACCTGGTGGATCAACTGCGCCGCAATCCCGCAGTCGTACACTTCGCCACCCACATCCTGGGCACGAAAGTATTGGAGGACCATTCCGGCGAGGGCCTCGTTCCCGGATTGGCCGAGGGCCTCGTTCCCGGATCGGCCGGCCTCGGGCCCGGATCCGCCGGCCGGCCGGCTTATGGCCTCATCGCGCTCAGCCTCACCGACCGCAACGAGCCGGAGTTGCTGCAGCCCGCCGAAATCGCCGGCTGGAAGCTCGATGCCGGCCTGGTGGTATTGAGCGGCTGCGCTTCCGCCGAAGGCACCGTTCTGCAAGGCACCGGATTGATGGGACTGACGCGCGCCTGGCTGGCGGCAGGCGCGCAATCCGTAGTGGGCAGCCGCTGGGCCACTCCGGATGAAGATGGCGGCCTGTTCCGCGCTTTCTACGGCTACCTGAGCGGGCGGCGCCCGGACCCCGCTCAGGCGTTGCGCGCCGCGCAACTCGAAATGATCCATTCTCCCGGTTGGCGGGCCCGACCGCGTTACTGGGGAGCTTATTTTATGGTAGGCAACCGATGAACTTCGAAACCGAGCCGGATGTCGGCAACAGTACGGATCCGTTGGATCCCACCTGGCCGAACCTCGTGGAACGCATACGCAGTGGAGATCCGTCCGGCATGGAGGAACTGTATCAAGTGTTCTCCAAGGGCATTCGGTTTTACCTTTGCCGCCAGCTTGGCCCGCAGGATCTCGATGACAAAGTACACGACATCTTTCTGATCATTACCAAATCGATCCAGAACGGCGACCTGCGTGAGCCCGAGCGGCTCATGGGCTATGTGCGAACCATCGTGCGCCGCCAGGTGGCCGCGCACATCAACTCCATGGTACAGGCGCGCCGCAACCAGACCGACCTGGACTTCGGCACCGCGCTCACCGACTACCATCCGAACCCGGAACGGCGTATCATTGAGGAGCAGAACCTGAAGCTGGCCATGCGCATCCTGAGCAGCCTTCACAAGCGCGAACGGGAGGTGTTGATCCGCTTTTATCTGCAAGAGCAGACGCCCGGAGAGATCTGCCGCGACATGGACCTGACGGAAACCCAATTCCGGCTGATCAAATCGCGGGCGAAGGCTCGATTCGGCGAACTGGGGCGGAGACGCTTGGCGCTCCGGGTTGGAACCCGGGCGTAAATTTTCTTTAAATATAAATGAGAGTACTAGTACTTTACTTGCACTTTATCCTTGAGTGAGCAATGATTCACCCAGGGAGGTGCCAGATTATGGCGCTCAACAGCAATCGGCACATGGAAGAGGATGAGATCGAGAGCTATTCCATGGGGGCTGTTTCCGAAGAGGAATGCGCCCGCTTCGATGAGCACCTTTTGGTCTGCGAATTCTGCCGAAATAGAGTTGCAAAGAGCGATGAACGTGTCACCGCGATGCAAGGGGCGGCCTTGCGCTTCCGCGGGCGCCGGGCACCGGTGGTCACCCGGCGGCTGATCCCTCGCCTGATTCCCTTCCTCTCCGCCGCAGGCTTGATTGCCGCGGGCTGGGTTGGGTTTGTCGCGATTGGCGGTGTGCGGCCTTGGGTCCGGGGTACGGTGCCGGCGTTCGCTATCCATCTCGAGGCCACGCGCGGCGCCGGCATCGAAGCTCGGGCACCGGCGGGACGCGCGCTGCTTCTGAATCTCGACCTGGCCGGATTGCCTGCTCAGTTGTCCTACCGCGTGGAGACGGTGGACCGGGTGGGAAAAGTCGTCTGGCAGGGGAGTGTGCCGTCCCAGGATGCGAAGGCGGCCGCCGCACTCCCGGGAATGCCCGTGGGCGTGTACTTTGTTCGGGTCTATGCGGCTTCGGGGGAATTGCTCCGCGAATACGGCCTCGACGTGCAAGGCTGACTGTGGCACAGGCATTTCTCGATCCGCCTGCGGGCCTGCCTGTGTTGTTACTCAGCATCCCTGGGCGCCTGTAAGGCCAGAGCCAGTGCATTCGCCGCCCAGCCAGTCCCCATCGAAGAAATCCATTGGTCGTGCCCGTAGGGGAAGCCGCTTTCGAAGTATGGTTGGATCTTCGCCGCCCGGCTGGCCACGTGCCAGGATCCGTCGGCAGCCTGGGTCGCGAGCAGGAACTTCACTCCCTTCCGATACGCGTTATCGGTTTCCGGCCGGACGATTCCGGACTCGGCCAGGGCCGACAGAGTCATGCCCGTGGCGTACGCGTCGGACGGCAACTCCTTGCGCTGAGCCCAGCCGCCATCGGGCCGCTGGAGCGCGAGAATCGGACCGGCCAGCTTCCGCAGCTCCGCCTCGCTGCCGCCCGCTGCCGCAATACCGCTCAGACGCATGTCCCAGTCCTCGGTGATGAGCGGTGCGGCATGGAGCAGCCATTGTTTGGCCCCCGCGATTCGCTCCTTCGTTTCGGCGGCGCGCGCGGGCGTGCCGTAGGTCTTCAGGGCGCGGATCGACATCGCGGTCCGCGAAAAATCCCCGTCTTCGAGCGGCGTGCGCGCAATTCCGCCAGCCCCGTGCCAACCGCCGTCCTCAGCCTGCTCCGCCGCGATCCCCGCAGCCAGGTAGTCCGTCACACGATCCGGCGGGTATCCGGTCCGGGACAGCGCCTCCAGGATGTACCGCGCCGTATCGCCCGCACCCCGCGCCTCGATGAGACCTGGTCCCGCTGAAGCGAAGGTGAAAGTCATCTGTTTTTGGCGTTCGCCGGCGGCATGTTCGTCGATGCGAATGCCCTTGGCGCGCGCTGCCCCGGCCGCGAAATGGGCGGCAGACTGCGCATGGCAGGCATAACAGGCACCCTGGACGAAAAACTCGGCGCTGGTCTTTTCCAGCAGTCCCACGCTGCGCTCCACGGCGACCCGCAGATCGGGCATCGTCGCCCGATCGGGGACCGCGGCCAGTGGCGGCCTCGGCTTTCCCCCGAGCGCTTCGATCGCGCTCGCGACGCCATATTTGCGGGCCCAATCCAGCGCGGTTTCACCCTCCTGGCTTTTCACCCGCGCACCGGCGCCATGCTCCACAAGAATTTTCACCGTCTCCGGACTGAGGCGATCCGAAGTCAGCGCCAGCATCAGCGGTGTCATGCCGCGCGCCTCGGCCGCGTTGACATCCGCACCCGCATCCAGCAAGGCTTTGATTACCTCTGGTGGCCCGTAAGTCGCCGCCAGAAGGAGCGGAGTAAATCCTCCGAACATTGCCGGCCGATGGTTGATTTCTTGAGTCTGCCGTGGCGAAACCGCATTCACCTTAGCGCCTTTGGCCAGCAGGAGTTTCACGGCGGCCAGATTCCCGTTCGCAGCCGCGGCCATTAGTGGCGTAGACGATGCGAATGGCTGAGCGTCGGCCT
>DASQZT010000113.1:0-24070 GCA_035638575.1 Bryobacteraceae bacterium | reverse complement strand
TCCAGGACGCCGCCGCGTACGCCGGTCTCCGCGCCGCCAACAACGCCGGGAACACCGTTGCCGCCCGCTTCGGCCGGCAGGTCTTCGATGATCCTGGCTTTCGGGGGCATGGTGGTTGGCTCGAACACAACGCCCCGGACGAGCTGGGTGGCGGTTGCCGGGCTCCTGCGCGACCTGACCGCCGGGCCGGCCGCGGGCGGCGGTGGCGGCGGCCCGGGCGGAATCAGAAACGTGGTGAAGGTCGCGCGCGGCAGGATCTGCGGCCACACCATCGGCGCCAGTACGGCGAACATCACCAGTGCCGCCTGGCCCGTGAACCCGATGCAGGTAGTCCACAGCCGCTTGGCCGTGGATCCGGACGAGACTGCGGATTGCTCGAACATAGCTGTGCCTCCTTGCCCGCGCACACTACTCCTCCGACAGTTCAGGAGTGGGATTGCCCCTGTCCGCGCGGTGCGCTGGGCTCTCTTTCACCTCAATAGACACCGAGTCTGAGGGGAAGTTCCTATGATGGAAAGGTGCAACTGCCGGCCCATGTCAGGCGCATCATCGACGAGCGCGCCGAAGAGTCAGGGTTCGCGGCTCTCGAGCGCGCCGCCACGGCGATGTCGGATGCCTACCGCGAAGGGCGCGCGGCGAGGCTCGGCGATCGGGAGCGTACCGCCGCGTATCTCGTGACCAGGATGCCGGCCACCTACGCGGCGGCGCACGCGGTGCTGCGCGAGCTGCAGGGCATGCCGATTGCGAGCGTGCTCGATGTCGGCGCGGGAACCGGCGCGGCGTCGCTGGCGGCGCGGCAGTGGTATCCCGATGCGGCGGTGACCATGCTCGAGCGCGACACCGCGCTGGCGAACGCGGCCAGGTTGTGGCTGCCGGATGCCGCAATCGTGCCGGCGGACATCAGCCAGGCCGCCCTGCCGCCGCACGACCTGGTGATCGCCGCCTATTCCCTGGGCGAGGTGGGCGGCAGCATTTGGACGCGCCTCTGGCAGGCGGCGCGAGTGGCGCTGGCGGTGATCGAGCCCGGCACGCCGAAAGGATTCGCGCTCATTCGCCGCATTCGCGCCGGGCTGCTCGAAGCCGGCGCTCGCATGGTGGCGCCGTGTCCCGCCGAAACGCCGTGCCCGATGGCGGACCCCGACTGGTGCCACTTCGCCGCGCGCGTGGAGCGGTCGTCGATCCACCGGCGGATCAAGCACGCCGAGCTGGGATACGAAGACGAGAAGTTCAGTTACGTGGCAGTAGCGCGCGAGGCGCCACCGCCACTCGGCGCGCGCGTCATCCGGCGGCCGCAGCAGCGGCCCGGTTTGATCGTGCTCGAAACCTGCACGGCGGACGGGTTGCGCACCCAGCGGGTGACCCGGCGGGATCGCGAAGCGTTCCGCGCGGCGCGGCATACGGGTTGGGGAGACCGCTGGGGCACGGTATGATGAGTTCCATGCTCGATCGAGAACAGGCGTGGAACCTGCTGTGCGAGTACACCAAGTCGGACGGCCTTCGCAAGCACGCGCTGGCGGTGGAAAGCTGCGTGGTGGCGTATGCGAACAAAACGGGCGAGGACCCGCTCAAGTGGTCGGTCACCGCGCTGCTGCACGATTTCGACTGGGAGATTCACCCGACCCTGGAGGAGCACCCGCAGAAGGGCGAGGCCATCCTGGCGGACCGCGGGGTGGACGAGGAGATCCGCCGGGCCATCCTCTCGCACGCCAATCACACCGGGGTGCCGCGCGAATCGCCGCTCGAGAAAACGCTCTATGCGTGCGACGAGCTGGCGGGGTTCATCACCGCGATTTCCTACGTCAAGCCGCACCGCAGCGTGTTCGAGGTGGACGTGACCTCGGTGAAAAAGAAGATGAAGGACAAGGCCTTCGCGCGGTCGGTGAACCGCCAGGACATCCTCGACGGCGCGCAGGAGCTGGGTGTGCCGCTCGAGGAGCACATCGACTTCTGCGTGAAGGCCATGCAGGCACGGGCTGCAGAGCTAGGCCTGAAGGGCAACCTGGATGCGTGAGCGCAGATAGCCCGTGAACCAGCGCCTGGAGGGAAGCTTCGAGCCCCTGGCCGCGGCCGCTCAAATGATGCAGGATCACCCAACCGGCGAGGATGAGCGCAGCCCGGTCAACGCCGGCAAATTCCGGGCAGGTTTGGGAGTGATAAGTCCGATTCTGGCAGGTGGCGCGAGGCTCGCGCTTCCGAGCCGCTCGCGTCGCCACAGGCCATAATGAATATGATGCAGACTCCTGTGACAGTCGTGATCCTCGCCGCCGGCCTGGGCACCCGCATGAAGTCGCGCAAGGCCAAGGTGCTGCACCGCGCCGGCGGCAAGACTCTGGTGGAGCACGTGGTGGAGACCGCGCTCCGATTGGCGCCGCCGGAGCGGATTTTCGTGGTGGTCGGACACCAGGCCGGCGAAGTCCGCGGGGCCGTCGCCACGCCGGGCATCCGGTTCATCGAGCAGCGCGAGCAGAAGGGCACGGGCCACGCCGTAATGGTGGGGCGCGATTCGCTCGCCTCGCTGGGCGGCTACCTCGTGATCCTCTACGGCGATTCGCCGCTGCTGCGCGAGGAAACGCTCCGGCGGCTCATCCAGGCCGAAGCTTCCGGCAGCGCGGCGGGCGTGCTGATCACCGCGCTGATGGACGACCCCACCGGCTACGGCCGCGTGATTCACGACCCCCGCGGGCACGTGGCCGCCATCGTCGAGCAGAAGGCCGCCACTGGAGAACAGCTCGCCATCCGCGAAGCCAACATGGGCATTTACTGCTACCGCGCGGAGGTGTTCTGGGAGCACGTGGACCAGATTCGCCCCGACAATCCCGCGCGCGAATACTACCTCACCGACATGGTGGAGATTCTGAATCGCGCCGGCCACACGGTGGAGGCCATGCGGATCGGCGACGCCCGCGAGGCCCTCGGAATCAACGACCGGATAGAGTTGGCCGAGGTGGACCGCCTGCTGCGCGAGCGCAAGCTGCGCGACCTGATGCTGGCGGGCGTGACCATCGAGAAGCCCGAGACGGTCACCGTGGATGCCGGCGTGTGCGTGGGCATCGACACCGTCATCGAGCCGTTCGCGCGCCTCCTGGGCAAAACCACCGTCGGCGAAAACTGCCGGATCGGCGCGTGCTCCATCGTCACCGATTCCGAGATCGCCGCGGATGTGGAGATCTTCCCGTTCACCGTGGTGGCGTCGTCGCGCCTGGAGCGCGGCGTGCAGGCCGGGCCGTTCGCGCGCCTGCGCCCCGGAAACCTGGTGGAGCAGGGCGCGCACATCGGCAACTTCGTCGAGCTGAAGAAGACCCGCCTGGGACCCGGCGCGAAAGCCAGCCACCTGGCGTACCTGGGCGATTCGCACATCGGCGCCAAAGTGAACATCGGCGCGGGCACCATCACCTGCAACTACGACGGCTTCGCGAAGCACCCCACGCGCATCGGCGAAGGCGCGTTCGTCGGCAGCAACTCCACCCTGGTGGCGCCCCTCGAGATCGGCGCAGGCTCCTACGTCGGAGCCGGCTCGGTGATCACCGACACGGTGCCTCCCGACGCATTGGCCATCGGCCGCAGCCGCCAGATGGTGAAAGAGGAGTGGGCCAAAAAGCGGCGCGCCCTCCGCAAAAACTCCGTCGTAAAATAGCCGGATCATGGCCGAGTATCGCGAGATCGCACCGCCGCCCCGAATCGCGGAGGCCGTCGAGTGTTTCTGGATCATGCGGCAATCGCGGCCGGCGCCCGAGGGCGCTCCGCTGCATCGCGTCGTGCCGGATGGTTGCGCCGACATCCTGTTTACCGCCAACGGCGGCGCCGGAACACTGAACGCGGTCGGACCCATGACCGGTTTCCGCGATCATCCCGTACCGCCGGGCGGGTTGATGGTCGGAGTCCGCTTCCGTCCGGGAATGTGGCGGGCCAGCCTCGGCGTGCCGGGAGATCGCCTCACGGACGGCATCGTGCGGCTCGACGATCTGTGGGGCTCGCGCGCCCGCGAACTGCTCCAGCGCCTGGGCGAGGCTTCTTCGCCGGACCGTTGCGCCGCTGCCTTCGAGTCGTTCCTCCGCCCACCGGGCGCGGCGCCGGTGCAGCGCGCCGTGGCGTGGATGGAGAGACGGCGCGGCTGCGTCTCCGTCGATGAGCTGGCGCGCATGGCGGGGCTCAGCGCGCGCCAGTTCCGTCGCGCGTGTCTGTCCGAGACCGGCCTGACGCCCAAGTTTCTGGCGCGGGTCCTGCGGTTCCGCCACGTGCTTTCGCGCGTGGAGACCTGCGCCTCGTTTGCGGATCTGGCCCTGGATTGCGGTTATTACGACCAGGCGCACTGCATCAACGAGTTCCGCGAGTTCGCGGGCAGGACACCGGCAAGTGGCCGTTTTTTCCAATCGCGGCAGGCTCCTCCGGGCGTAGGATGAGGCTGGAGGAACCATGAGCAACACGGACAACGACAGGCGTATCGACTACATCGAATTCCCCGCGGCCGACGTCGCCGCGGCCAGGCGCTTCTACACCGAAGTCTTCGGCTGGAAGTTCGAAGACTACGGACCGGACTACACCAGCTTCGCGGACGGCCGTCTCGCCGGCGGCTTCTCGAAGGAGCGGAAGTCCGCCGCCGGCGGCGTTCTGGTGGTCATCTACGCCAGCCGCCTGGAGGACACCGAGTCGAAGATCAAGTCCGCCGGCGGGACCATCGTGACCCCCACTTTCTCCTTCCCCGGCGGCCGCCGATTCCACTTCGCCGATCCGAACGGAAACGAGCTGGCGGTGTGGTCGGAATAGCCACGCCGCCTACGAAGCCTTGCCTTCCTGCCGTTTCGCCTTGACGAAGTCCAGCTCGGTCTGCTTGGGGATGCCCGGCTCGAAGCAGCGGCGGCAGCGGGCTTCGTACATGTCCGATGCCCCCACCACGATCAGGTCGTCGGAGCCCCGCAGCCGCTGCGTGTGCTTGGCGGGATTCCCGCAGCGCACGCAGATCGCCAGCGTCTTGGCGATGGATTCGGCCAGGGCCAGCAGGTCGGGTATCGGCGCGAACGGCCGGCCCAGATAGTCCGTGTCCAGGCCCGCGATGATCACCTGCTTGCCGCTGTCGGCCAGCCGCTGCGCCACGTCGACCAACTGCGGGCCCATGAAATTGGCCTCGTCCACGCCCACCACTTCCGAACGCCAGTCGATGCGCTCGATGATTTCCGCGGCGCCGCTCACCACCTGCGAATGCATGCGCAGGTCGCCGTGCGAGACGATTTCGTCGTCCGAGTAGCGGTTGTCGATCGCCGGCTTGAACACCTCCACGCGCTTGCGGGCGATCATGGCCCTTCGCAGGCGCCTGATCAACTCCTCGCTCTTGCCCGAAAACATGGGCCCGCAGATCACTTCGATCCAGCCGATATTGCCCGTAATGATATCCATGGAAACGCCAGCATGGCACACCGCGGGCCGGGAATCCAGTCCGCGGGCGGCCCGTGATATAATCGATCCCAATCTCGCCTGTCCCGGAGGAAATTATGCGGGCGTTCCGATTTCCGATCCTGCTCCTGCTGGCGCTCGGAGCCGCGGAGGGATTGCTGGCGTCTCCCTGCGTGCCCGCCCTTTTGTCGGTCTACGACGGGGCCGGTTTCACCTGCCAGTTCAGCGGGTTTACACTCACCAATTTCAGCTACACGTTCGTCTCGGGCACCGTCACCATCCCGGACAGCAGCATCCTGGTGACGCCCGTCACCGGCCCCGACCAACTCTCTCTGGCTTTCTCTTCCGGCTCGTGGAGCGTGAGCGGCGCGAATTCCTCCAAGTACGTGCTGGCCTACACCTGGGACGACTTCGGGCCCATCCGCAGCCTGGAGGATATCCTGAACGATCCGGTGTCGTCGCCGGGGCTGGCGAAAATCACCACCGACATCTGCATCGGCGCGGCCTTTGCCGGAACCGTGTGTCCGACCACCACCACCTCCATCACGGTCTTCGATGACGATATCGCGCCGGTCCTGTCCGCTACGGCCCTGTTCTCTCCGCCGGTCTCTATCCTGGGCCTGCGCCGCACCATCGAGCTTGATGGCAACACCACCGGCAGCGCTAGCCTCAATTCTCTCACCAGCCAGGTCGTAGTGCCGGAACCGGCCACCATCGGGAGCGGACTACTTGCCCTTGCGCTGGGGCTCGCCAAGCTCCGCCTCGAGCGCCGTTGAAGTAGCTTCCAGTTCCTTCCGGATTTCGGGCTCGGGACGGCCGGCGGGAACCGCGGGCAGCATCGCGATCGCCTTCTTGACGGTGGCCAGCGCTTCGGCGGGGTTGCCGCCGCGATCGTAGGCTTGGGCGAGGAGGTGCAGGCATTGCGGTTCGCTCCCGTGCGACATCTCCACCGCCCGGCGGGCCAGCGAAATCGTGTCTTCACCCTTGTAGAATTCCGCGAGCTGCGGATTCAAAACGATGCTGAGGTAGGCCGACAGCAGCGGGGCCAACGGCGTCTTGGCATGCGCTTCAGGCTCCAGCTCGGCCACCGCGTGAGCGGCCTCGAGGCGCGCGTCCGATGGTTTTCCGTCCGCCTGCATCAGCTCGATCAGCAGCACCGTCGCGTACGCCGAGGTCCCCAGGTACTGCTCGTTGTGCGGATCGGCCGCCAGCAGCGATTTCCAGATGGACAGGCTGGTCCGGCAGTTCTCCAGCGCTTCCGCGATCTTGTTTTCGCGTTTCAGAATTTCCGCCAGGGCCAGGTGAGCGTTGGCCACGTTGTGCCGCCGGGTGGGCGACTGCCTGGCTCTCAGGGACTTCTCGTAGACGTCGATGGCCTCGCGAAACTTGGGCTCCTCGGCGCCGGCGGTCGACTCGCCGGCCAGCACCGCGAACCACGCGATCCGCTCCCGCGCGAATGCCAGGAGCCTGCCGGCGGCCTGGTCGTCGGGATGACGATTCAGCCACTCCAGCGCGGCGCGCTCGCATTGGCGTGAGCTTTCGAGCGCCGCTGCCGGATCGCCGGCATCGTCCTGGACATTGGGCAGCTTGCTCCAGATGATCAGCGCGCCGACCGGGTCGGCATCCGCGAAATCCAGCGCTTTGCGGTAATGCTCGATGGCCCCGGCGTGATCGGCGCCCTGTTCCAGGATATCGGCGAGCCTCTCGTGACACTCGAGCAGGTCCGAGCGCGTTTTGGGATCGCGGGGATCGCGCCGGCCCAGCGCCTCCGCCACCGCCAGGGCCTTCATGACGCTGTTGCGGCCCGCGTCCGCTTCTCCCAGGTTGGCCAGAAACGGATCGCCCTGGATGCCCGCAATCGCCAGGTATCCGGCCACCGCGTCGTGTTGCAGCCGGGCATCGCCCCTGGCTTCCTCCGCCAGGTAAGGGAGCGCCTTGGCGACCACCAGCTTGCGCGCGTCGGTGGTTCCGTGTTGCATGGCCTTGTCGAGATCCAGAATCACGAAGTTGGCAAAATCGTGGAGGTCCTCGAAGCGCCGCTCGGCTCGCCGGCGATCGATGTCGTCCCGCACCGCCAGAAAAGCCATCAGCACGGCGGCCACCGCGGATGCGGCCACCGCCGCCCTGTGGCGGCCCACGAATTTGCGCGCGCGGTAGACCACGGTGTCGCCGCGGGCCAGGACCGGCTGCCCTTCCAGGTAGCGCCGCACGTCCTCGGCGAGATGCTCGGCCGAGGCGTACCGCCGCTGCGGCTCCTTGCGCATGGCGGCCAGCACGATGGTGTCCAGGTCGCCCCGCAGTTCCCGCGCCGCCTCCCGCAGAGCCGCTTCGCTGGGCCTCTTGGCCTTCCCTTCGGAAATCGCGCGCTCCAGCTCGATCGCCGACTGCGTCTCGCGCTCGAACGGATGCACTCCCGTCAGAATCACGTACAGCAGCAGGCCCAGCGAATAGATGTCGCTGGCCGTGGTGATCGGCTGGCCCAGGATCTGTTCGGGGCTGGCGTACTTCGGCGTCATGGGCTGAGCGATGCTTTGCGTGTACCCCACCGTGGCCGCCGCGTAGGCCGGCCGCAGCAGCTTGGCGATGCCGAAATCCAGCAGCTTGGGCACCCCTTGCGGCGTCACCAGCACGTTCGCCGGCTTCAAATCGCGGTGCACCACCAGGTTCTGATGCGCGTAGTGCACCGCGGCGCACAGCGTGCGGAACAGCCCGAGCCGCTCCGCGATGGTCAGCCCGCGGTCCGCGCAGAACCGGTCGAGCGGCTGCCCCTCGACGTAATCCATCACCAGGTACGGCACGCCGTCTTCGGTGGTGCCTCCGTCCAGCAGCTTGACGATGTTGGGGTGTTCCAGCGCGGCCAGCGTGTGGCGCTCGTTCTCGAATCGCCGCCGCGTGTGGTCGTCCAGGAGTTCCGGCCGGATGGCCTTCACCGCCACCAGCCGCCGGAACTGATCGTCCGCGCGCGATGCGAGATAAATGGCGCCCATGCCCCCGGCGCTGAGCTGCCGCAAGATCCGGTAGGGTCCGATCTGCCGCCCGATCATCGGGTCGGCGCCCATCGCCGGCGCTTCGTAGCGGTTGCCCGCCTCGGCGTAGGCGCCGATGAGCGATTCCACGTCGCGCCGCAAATCGTGATCTTCGCCGCACGAGCCGTCGAGAAAGACGGTGCGCTCCGCGGGCGCTTTTTCCAGCGCCTTGTCGAACAGGCTCTTCACCTGCCGCCATCGTTCGGGAGTCATCGCGCCTTCCCGGACGTCAGCTCGCGGTGCAGCCAGGCTTTTGCCGAGGCCCACTCGCGCTTCACCGTCGGGGTGGAAATCCCCAGGACCTCGGCGACTTCCTCCACGTTCAATCCGGCGAAGAACCGCAGTTCCACGATGCGGCCCTGCCGGCGATCGAGCTGCTCCAGCCGCTGGAGGACCTCGTCCCACGCGATGACTTCTTCCAGGCGTCCTTCGGAGAGCAACAGCCCGTCATCCAGCGTGACCTTGAGGCCCCCGCGCTTGGCTGCCGCGTGACTCCTGGCATAGTCCACCAGGATTTCGCGCATGAGCCGCGCGGCCACGCCGAAGAAGTGCGCGCGGTCCTTCCACTCCACGGCCGCCTGGTTCACCAGCCGCAGGAAGGCTTCGTTCACCAGGGCTGTGGGCTGGAGCGTGTGGCCCGGCCTTTCCCGCCGCATGGCCCGCGCCGCCAGTTGGCGCAATTCGCCGTAGACCGCCGTAATCAGCCGGCTCGTGGCCTCCTTGTCCCCCGAGCGGACCTCTCTCAGCAGCCGTGTTACTTCGCCCGTATCTTGCGCCACCAGAATAATGCCCTGGTGCCGGAATTATACCAAGAAGGAACTCGCTCTCCGATATGGGCGCTTTCTTTCACCGCTTCCCGGCAAGGAGCGGAGATCGGTGAGACAGAGCCCGATCTCCGGTCCTTTCGTTTCTATGCTGGTCTCACCCCCCTTCTGCGAAGTTGCGTCAGCCCGAGGCTCAGACCCGGCAACGCGGCGCCGGTAAGAAGACAAGGCGCCGGCTCCCGAGCGGCCGCGCCTATTTCGAAGCCATAGATTGGAATGCCGCCGCTGCACGAGGCGGGACTTCCATCCACCGCGCCAGCAAGGCTGAGCATAGTCGCCCAACCGGCCTTTCGGAAATAGAGTGATCGCATAGGCTGGTATCCTTCTTTCTCCCCGTTTTGGGGATGTTTGTCCCCCTCATTAAGCGTTGCGAGAAGCGCCGAAAAACGGGATCAGCAATTAGTACGCGTGCGCGTAGAATCAAAAGTGCCACGCTCATGCCCGCATCCGCCCGCAGCATCGCGTTCGACATCCTGCGCAAGGTGGAATCCGGCGGGTACGCCTCCGACCTGCTGCTGGCCGCCACCGCCGGCCTCGCCTCGCGCGATGCCGGCCTGGCATCCGCCATCGTCTTCGGCGTGCTGCGGTATCGCGCGCAGCTCGACTGCCTCGTCGAACATTACTCCGGACGCCGCCCCAAGCTCGATCCCGAGGTGCGCGTCGCGCTGTGGATGGGCATCTACCAGCTTCGCTACCTGGAGCGCATTCCGCCGCACGCAGCCGTGGCCCGGAGCGTCGACCTCGTCAAGCGCGCACGCAAGCGCTCGGCGGCCGGGCTGGTGAATGCCGTGCTGCGCAAGGTGGACCGCGAGCCCGTCGAGTGGCCGAGTCGCGAGGTGGCCCTCTCCTGCCCCGAGTGGCTGCTGGCGCGCTGGGAGCGCAATTACGGCGCCCAGGCCGCCGCTCGAATCGCCGCTGCCGCCCTCGAGGAGCCTGAAAAATACGTGCGCGCCGGGCCGGCCGGCGCCCGCACCCAGGATATCGGCTCGCAGTCCATCGTGCCGCTCCTCGATCTCGCGCCCGGCCAATCCTTCCTCGACCTCTGCGCCGCGCCCGGCAACAAGACCGCCCAGGCGCTCGAATCGGGAGTGCGCGCCATCGCCTGCGACCTCCACTATCGCCGCGCTGCGCCGCTCAAAAGCCTCACGCCCGGCGTGCTGGTGCTCGACGGAACCCGCCCGCTTCCCTTCTCCCGGCCCTTTGACCGCATCCTGGTCGACGTGCCTTGCTCCGGGACCGGCACCCTGGGCCGCAATCCCGAGATCAAGTGGCGGCTCACTCCCGCCGATCTCGACGACCTGCGCCGCCGCCAGGCCGCGCTCCTCGCCAACGCGCGCGAGGCCCTCGCACCAGGCGGCCTGCTGGTCTATGCCACCTGCTCTCTGGAGCCCGAGGAGAACCAGGACGTCGTCGCCCAGGTTCCGCCGGAGCTTGTCGTCCAAACCCTGCAGCGCCTTCCCGGGCGCGACCCCGGAGACGGTTTCTTCGCCGCTGTGATAAAATCAGGAAAGCCCGCAAATGGTTGAAATTATTCCCTCAATCCTGTCAGCGGATTTCGCTCGCCTGGCCGAGGAGATCGCTTCGGTGGAGCGCGGCGGCGCCCGTATTCTCCACCTCGATGTGATGGACGGCCACTTCGTTCCCAACCTGACCATCGGGCCGCCGGTCGTCGAGTCCATTCGCAAGTGCACCCGCCAGCACCTCGACGTTCACCTGATGATCGAGAATCCCGACCGCTACGTGGCCAATTTCGTGGAGGCCGGCGCCAATTCCGTCTCGGTGCACTACGAGGCCTGCCGCCACCTCGACGCTACCCTCGGGCTCATTCGCAACGCCGGCGCCATGGCGGGCGTGGTCCTCAATCCGTCCACCCCCGTGGCCGTGCTGGAGGACGTTCTGGAAGTGGCGGATTACGTGCTCCTGATGAGCGTGAACCCGGGATTCGGCGGTCAGAAATTGATCCCGTATGTGCTCCAGAAGGTGCGAAAGCTCGACGCCATGCGCCGCCAGAAGAACTTAGCGCTGCCCATCGAAATCGATGGCGGCGTCCATCGCGAGAACCTCGCCGAGGTGGTTCGCGCCGGGTGTGATTGGATCGTCACAGGGTCGGCTGTGTTTCACAGTCCGAGCCCCGAGGAGACCGTGAAAGAAATGCGCGAGATCGCGGCCGGCGCCACCGCGGTCCGCTGTTGAGGTAATCGAACGGATGATCACCAACCAGTATTCTGTCTTCCATCCGCGTTTAGCGGCCCTCGTGGCCGTGGCCGTTCTCCTGTGCTCGTGCGGCCTCCGCCGTCACAAGTACGACAACCCGGTCACCAAGGACACGCAGCAGCCCGACAAGGTCCTCTTCGATACCGCCGTCAACGATATCGAGCATAGCCGCTTCGAGCGGGCCCGCCTCACGCTGCAAACCCTCATGAACACCTACGACACCAGCGAATACATGGCCAAGGCCAAGCTCGCCGTCGCCGACAGCTGGTACCGCGAGGGTGGCGCGCACGGCTTTGCCCAGGCCGAGGCCGAGTACAAGGACTTCATCCTGTTCTATCCCAACATGGAGGAATCCGCCGAAGCCCAGGAGAAGATCTGCAAGATGCAGTACGAGCAGATGGAAAAGGCCGATCGCGACCCCGTGCACGCCCTCCGCGCCGAAGACGAGTGCCGCCAGCTCCTCACCCAGTTCCCCAACAGCAAGTTCGCCCCCGAAGGCCAGCAGATGATGCGCAACATCCAGGAAGTGCTGGCCGACAAGGAATACAGGGTCGGCTATTTCTATCACTCCAAGGGCAGCTACGCCGCCGCCGCCAATCGTTTGCAGGGTCTCGCCGACCAGTTCCCCCTCTACAGCGGCGCCGACGAAGCCCTGTGGAGCCTCGCCGATTCCTACCGCCGCATGGGTGATAAATTTGAAAACCAGCAGGCCGCGTCCTACACCCGCATCGTCCGCGATTATCCCTTGAGCCCGCATGACGACGACGCCAAGGCCAAGCTCGAGTCCATGAAGCGGCCCGTGCCCGAAGCCGATCCCGTGGCCTACTCGCGCATGAAGTACGAGCAGGAGAACGTCACCAGCCGCAGCCTCATGGCCAAGGTGTGGGCGCCCTTCAGCTCGCGCCCGAACATGGCCCCGGCGGCCAAGTCCGGGACGCCGCAGATGACCGGTTTCCGTCCCACGATTCCCGCCAGCGTGCCCGCCATCGCGGCCGGTGCGCAGGGCACCTCCGACGTGACCGCCGCCATCGCCAGCGACCCCACCGCGCTCGAACGGAACCCCGATGCCCGCTCGGCGGCCGCCCAGGGCAATGCCCCCGCCGCCGATGCTGCGCCGGCCGTCAACGCCACGCCCGCGCCGCCGCCGGTCGTGCTGACCCGCACCGGCATCGACGTCAATACCGCTCCCGAAGCCCAGTTGGCCCAGATTTTCGGTAAGACCACCGCCAAGAGAGTGATGGCCTTCCGCCCCTACCTCTCGCTTCAGGACATGATCCGGTCCGGCATTTCCCAGAAGGTCATCGATCGTCTGAAGCCCGCCTTGCCCGACGCGAAGTCCACCAAATGAGCCGTATCCTGCTCGTGGATGATAGTCCGCACGCCCAACGCATGGGGGAGCGAATCCTCAGCGAAGAGGGCTACGAGGTGGTCACCGTCAGCAACGCCGATTCGGCCCTCATCCGGCTCGACGACGTGGACCCCGACGTCGTGCTGGCCGATACCGTGATGCCCGGCCGCACCGGATACGAGATCTGCCAATACCTGAAGATGAGCCCGCGCCATCGCCACGTGCGCGTGATCCTCACCGCCGGCGTGCTGGAGCCGCTCGACGAATCGCAAACCAGGCGCGTCGAAGCCGACGGCACCCTGAAGAAGCCCTTCGAGGCCAGTGCCCTGCTGGCCGCCGTGAAGCCGCTGGCCGAAGCCGCGGCGGCCGCGCGCGCGGAAATCCAGGGGTCCGGCGCCGCAGGCCAGGGGTCGGGGACCGAGGCGCCGCCATCCCCCAATGTGGCTCCCTTTGTCGCCGTGGTCGACGCCGAGCAGATCCGCGCCGCCGTGACCGTGGCCCTCGACGCCGCCATGGAGTCCATGGTGGGCGAGATCACGCGCCGCGTGCTGGTTGCTCTGACTCCCAAGAAATCCAGCGAGTCCGCGCCGGCCGTGGCGCCCCTCCAGCCCGAGCAGCCCCAACCCGCCATGCCTCCGCCGGCGGCCCACCGCATCGGAACCGTCCGCCGCGTCAGTCCCCTGCGCTTTCAGTCCGGTTCTATACTGGGTCTGGACCTCGGCGCTCCGGAACCCGAAGATCCGAATCCCGGCCGCTGACCCGGTCCGCCGACTGCCATGCCCGACAACACCTTCGACGTAGTCTCCAAAATCGAATTGCCCGAGGTCCTGAACGCCGTGCAGCAGGCGCACAAAGAGATTCACCAGCGCTATGACCTCAAGGACTCGCATTCTGCCATCGAGCTCAACGAGAAGGACAACAAAATCCTCCTCGCCAGCAAGGACGAGTTCAAGCTCAAAGCCGTGGTGGACATTCTCGAATCCAAGCTGGTGAAGCGCAAGGTCCCGCTCAAGGGCCTGACCTACGGCGAGATCACCGCCGCCGCCGGCTCCACCGTGCGCCAGGAGATCACCCTCCAGCAAGGCATCCCCACCGAGAAGGCCCGCGAGATCGTGAAGAAAATCAAGGACAGCAAGCTGCGCGTGCAGGCCTCCATCAACGGCGATTTCGTGCGCGTTTCCGGCCGCGACCGCGACACCTTGCAGTCCGTCATCAAGCTGCTGCGCGAATCCGATTTCGGCATCGACATGCAGTTCACCAACTACCGCACCAACTGAGCGGTGCCGCGCCGCATCCAATCTCACTCCATCGCCGGGCCTGCCGGCGTTCTCGAAGCCATGCTCGAGGAGCCCGATCGCCAGCGTCCCCGCCTGGCCGCGCTGGTGTGCCATCCGCACCCGCTCTACGGTGGCACCATGCACAACAAGGTGGTTTACCGCATCGCCCGTGGATTGCGCCGCGCCGGAGCCGTGGTGCTGCGTTTCAATTTCCGCGGCGTGGGCCGGAGCGGGGGCGAGCATGGGCATCTCACCGGCGAGATCGAAGACGCCCGCGCCGCGCTGGAGTGGCTGCGCGCGGGTTATCCCGGCCTCCCGTTCGCGCTCGCCGGGTTCTCCTTCGGCGCGCAGGCGATCCTGCAGCTCGGCTGTTCCATCGATGGCCCGCAATGGCTGCTGGCCGCTGGATTCCCCACGCGCCAGGGCCCCACAGAATACCTGCCGGCCTGCCGCGTCCGCAAGATCTTCCTCCAAAGCACGCACGACCAATACGGCCCGCGGGCGGAGTTCGAAGCGCTCTACGCCCGCCTGCCCGAGCCCAAGCAGTTGACCTGGATCGAATCCTCCAGCCACTTCTTCGCCGGCGGCCTCGACCAACTGGAAGCGGCCGTCACGTCCGCGGCCGGGATCTGACCCCCGGCGCTCTTCTTCATCCTCTTGTGATAGGCTAACCGGAATCCGGGAGCCGGAGTGCAAATCCCGGACGAGGAGATTCTGCTATGTTGCGAACCGCCTTCCTGTTCTTCCTATCGTCGATTCCCGCCTTCACTCAAACCCCGGCGTTCGAGGTGGCGGACGTGAAAGTCAACAAGTCCGGCGAGCTCCGCATGGCGATCGACCTCCAGCCCGGCGGGCGGCTCACCATGCGCAATGTGCCCATGAAGGTCCTGATCGTGTTCGCCTTCCATCTCCGGCCGGAGGCCCTTGCGGGAGGCCCGCCATGGCTCGACTCCGAACGTTTCGACGTGGTCGCCAAAGCCCCCGAGACCGCGCCTCCGGACGATGTTCGCCGCATGGTGCAAACCCTCCTGGCCGAACGCTTCAAGCTGGTGGTCCACACGGAGCAAAAGCTCATGCCGGCCTGGGCGCTCGTGCTCGGCAAGTCCCGGCCGAAGCTGCAGCCTTCCCAGACCGCGCTCCTCAGCGCGCAGCGTTGTGTCCCCGGCGAGGGCCCGCCCGATCAAAGGCACGTGGAGTGCCGCCACGTCACGGTGGCCTTCCTGGCCGACTACCTGCAAGAACTGGCCCCGCGGGATTTCACCGTCCCGGTGGTGGACCAGACGGGTCTCCAGGGCGCCTACGATTTCAAGCTGGACTGGACACCCCGGCCAACCGCCGTTCCACCAGCCGGCGACGCCCCCGCCGCCGCTCCCCCCGCCGAGGCCGGCCCCACTATATTCGATGCCGTGGAGGTCCAGCTTGGCCTCAAGCTGGAGAGCAGGAAGCTGCCACTGCCCATCATCGTCGTCGATCACGTAGAGCGCGCGCCGTCGGAAAACTGATTGGGGACGCGCACCAGGCTTGTCCATCGGGACGCGATTTCGTATAAAGGAGGATCTATGAAGCCAACGTTCCTACTCGCAGCGCTTGGTTGCGGTTTGTGCTTCGGACAGGCGGCGGACGACTGCAAGCCTTCGACGCTCAACATCCCCGGAGCGCAGTATCCCTGCGTGTATCCCGACAATCGCGTAGCGTTCCGCCTGGCGGCGCCCGATGCCCAAAAGGTGCAAGTCCGATTGGGCGGGGCACACGATATGACCCGCGGCGCCGACGGAATGTGGAGCGTCACCATCCCGCCGCAGGTCGTGGGCTTCCATTACTACACGCTGGTCGTGGATGGCGTTACCATCGCCGACCCGGCAACCCGGACCTTTTTCGGATCCGGCTGGGACAACAGCGGGATCGAAATCCCCGAGCAGGGCGTAGACTATTACAGCGCCAGGGACGTCCCGCACGGGGACGTGCGCCAGCGCTGGTACTTCTCAAAAGTCACCGGCAAATGGCGGCGCTGCTACGTCTACACCCCGCCGGATTATGACAGCAACGTGAAGGCGCGTTATCCCGTTCTCTATCTCCTGCACGGCTGGGGAGAGAACGAGCAGGGATGGCACATTCAGGGGCATGTGGATTTCATCCTGGACAACCTGATCGCGGCCAAGAAGGCCAGGCCCATGCTGATCGTCATGGACAACCTCAACGCCGTCAAGCCGGGCGAGGACGCGTCGCTGTTTGCGGCTCGAGGGGTAGTTGCCCAGGCGCGGCCGCCCCAAGCTGCGCCGGGAGGCCGGGGGGCGGCGCCTGCCGGGCGAGGCGGAGGATTTGGCCCGAATTTCGGCGCCACCTTCACCGAGATGATGCTCACCGATCTGATCCCCATGATCGAGCGGACCTACCGGGTCCTTCCCGGCCGCGAAAACCGTGCCATGGCCGGACTGTCGATGGGAGGGATGCAGACGTTTACCACCGCGCTTGCCAACCTGGACAAGTTCGCGTACATCGGCGGATTCAGCGGCAGCAGCGGCGGCCGCGGCGGATTCGATCCGAAGACGTCCAGCAACGGCGTATTTGCCGATGCCGCGGCTTTCAATAAGAAGGTCAAGGTGCTCTTCTTGGGAATTGGCTCCGTGGAAGGCCCCGGCACCAAGACTTTCAGCGAGGCGCTGACCCAGGCCGGCATCCACAACGTCTACTTCGAGTCGCCCGGCACGGCCCACGAGTGGCTCACGTGGCGCCGGTGCCTGAACGATTTCGCTCCGCGGCTCTTCCAATAAGCGCGAGGAGCGATCCGGCGCCACTTGCGCCCGCCGCGATTTCGGCGCCCGGTTGGCTGGCGCTTGGCATCGGCAGGCGCTTCCTGTACACTGTCTCTACCGTCGAGTCGTACTGCGAGACACTCGGGGAGGGCCGGTCGCGTGGCAAAGCAGGCAGCGGGAGCCGTTCCGCCAGACAAGCTCGAGTTATACGAAAAGCTGGTGGCCACCAATCCGAGTGTCCAGCGCAAGGGCGCGACTGTCCCCTACACGTCGCTGAACGGTCACATGTTCAGCTACCTGAGCAAACAGGGCAAGGTGGCCCTCCGGCTGCCCGCTGGCGAGCGCGAGGCGTTTCTCGAGAAGTACAAGGCCAGGTTGTGCGAGGCCTATGGAACGGTTCAGCCCGAGTATGTCGAGGTGCCCGGCTCGTTGCTCCGCTCGACCCGGGAATTGAAGAAATTCTTCGACTGCAGTTACGCGTATGTAGCTTCCCTCGAGCCCAAGCCCGCTGCACGAAAAAAAAAGGCCCGGCCTTAAGGAGACGGAACACCATGAACATGATCCAGCTCTTCTACCAAGGCACCGACAATAAGGTGTATACGCATTGGCGGAACCCGGACGGAAGCTGGTCCGAAGAGAACTGCCTCTATGGCGCCCCCACAAGCGACCTCATTGCGGCGCAGGTACCGGGCACGGATGTCCTCCAGCTCTTTTACCGGGAGGCCGACAACGCCATACATACTCGTTGGCGGAACGCTGACGGAAGCTGGTCCGGTGAACAGAACATCGGGGGCACGCTCAACGGCGACCCCGTTGCGGCGCACGTGCCTGGCACGGATACCCTCCAGCTCTTTTACCGGGGCGCGGACAACGGCGTACATACTCGCTGGCGGAAGCCTGACGGAAGCTGGACCGCTGATGAGACTCTCGGGGGCATCCTCAACGGTGACCCCGTCGCGGCGCAAGTGCCGGGCACGGATATCCTCCAGCTCTTTTACCGGGGCACCGACAACAGCATATATTCCCGTTACCGCAACCCTGACGGGAGCTGGTCCGTGGAACAGCCCATCGGGGGCAAGCCCAACGGTGACCCCATTGCGGCGCAAGTGCCTGGCACGGATACCCTCCAGCTCTTTTACCGGGGCGCCGGCAACAGCATATATTCCCTTTTCCGGAACCCTGACGGAAGCTGGTCCGGTGAACAGCACATCGGGGGCACCGTCAACGGCGACCCCATTGCGGCGCAAGTGCCGGGCACGGATACCCTCCAGCTCTTTTACCGGGGCACGGACAACGGCTTACATACTCTTTGGCGGAAACCTGACGGAAGCTGGACCGCTGATGAGTCCCTCGGGGGCGCGCTCAACGGCGACCCCATTGCGGCGCAGGTACCGGGCACGGATGTCCTCCAGCTCTTTTACCGGGGCACCGACAACAACGTATATTCCCGTTTTCGGAAGCAAGACGGAAGCTGGTCCGACCAACAGCACATCGGGGGCGTCCTCAGCGACGACCCCATTGCGGCGGACGTCGTGGCCCTCACACCGGTAGATTATACGGTCGTTCTGATGCTCTGGGGACCGCCGCAACCACCGCACCAAACAACTTGGCCGTCCACGTTGACGGGTAAAGACCTGAGCCATGCGCTGACCACGATAGCAGCCTCGACATACTTCAGTTCGCTGACTCAGTACAACATCAAGCAGGTCGCCATCTCCCCCGGTGATCCGCCCCAGTTGTCGACGCCGAAATGGCCGCCGGGGGACAAAACGTTCACGACACGTTTTACCATGGCGCAGGTAGCCAACGTTGTTACGACAAGTTTTTCGAGCGGTGTTCCTTCTCCGGACAAGTTTACCGGCAGCATACCTGTCTACATCGTCATAACGCCGCGCGGCGGGCTCATGACAGACGATCCCAGTTCCCTGGGTGAGCATGGAACGGCCACCTGGGGCCCGTCTAACATGATTTTCATTTATGCTTACGTGGGTGCGCAAGCTGACCTGAATTCCACGCTCGTTGTGGCGACCCACGAAATTGTCGAGTCACTCGGAGAGAATGGCGGCGCGCCGAAGGAGCTATGCGACGACTGCCAAAGCAAGTACGGAACGCAAAGCCCTGGAATTGACAGTTACACTGTTGAAACCTATTTTGACGCCGAGACGAACCAGTGTGTAGCGCCGCCAGGCTTCGCCCAACCGGCATAGACGCTCCACATCCGCGCGATCCTGTCCGCGGCGCTCGTGGCGCACCGGATCTGCTGTTCGCGATACCTCGCCGCGTAGTATTCGGTCCATTGTCGAAGGGAACTCGAGTCATACAAGGCCGCGGACGGTCATCGGCAGGCTTGTCGAAAGCTCACAGTTCGACGGGCCGGGCGTTCGACGTCCGGTTGACGTAGAGAGGTATCGCTCGATTGCCTTTTGTCCCGGCTGGCGGTCCGTCGCACTTTGCCTACGTGCGAAGGCGCGGGAATGCGTCGATTGCAGCTAACAGATCGCTAAGGTCATCTGCGTTCATCTGCGTTCATCGGCGGCCCAATTCCTTTTCTTTCAACCCCTTCCGCTCCCCCTCCCGAAAAACGCACCTGCCCGGATCTTCAGTCACAAACTTTGAAAACTTATTTTCCCTTTATTTTCAGACCTTATTCACCGAATTCCCTGGGGCGCCGCAGGCGCCCGTGCCACCATGAGATCGAAGGAGTCCTTTGAGAATTCGAATCACTTCCCGAAATCGGAGAGCCCCGCCGCCGGACCGCCTCCCCGGCCAAAAGCGCAAATGCATTTGCGGAAAACACCCCCAAAACAGACCCTATCTCCTTTGTTTCCGTCAAAGCCGCCGCAAATGCATTTGCGGTTCGCGATCGGTTACGCATCCTCCGCCCGAGTCGCCGGCGCTCTTCCCCGCCGCAACAAACCGTTATCGCTTGACCCCGCTCGCAACGCGGATATAAGATGTAGCCGCCTGCCATGAGAAACCGGCCTGCCATCCTCACCCTTCTGGCTTTGCTTCCGGCCACGCTGCGCGCGCAACCCGCCGCCCCGGTCGTCCTCGAAATCAACGCCGGACAGGTGGCCGCTCACGTCAGCCCGATGCTGTACGGCCTGATGACCGAGGAGATCAACTTCTCCTACGACGGCGGCCTCTACGGCGAGTTGGTCCGCAACCGCAACTTCAAGGAGGACGCCAAGGACCCCGTGCATTGGCAGCTCGTACAGGAGCGCGGCGCCACCGCCTCGATGTCCCTCGACACCAGCCAGCCCCTCAACGACGCCATCCCCGCCAGCCTGAAACTGACCGTCGAGAAGGCTGCCGGCAACCAGTCCGCCGGCATCGCTAACGAAGGCTTCTGGGGCATACCGGTGAGGCCCGCCACGCGCTACCACGCATCGTTCTACGCCAAGGCCGCTCCCGGATTCGACGGTCCGCTCACCATCGCCATCGTCGGCAATGACGGCGCAGTGCACGCCAGCGCCAAGGTCGCTCGCATCTCCGGCGCCTGGCGCAAATACGAGGCGACCCTCGCCACCGGGGGCGCAGTGAAGCCCTCCGCGGACAATCGCCTGGTCATTTCGTCCTCCAGCCCCGGCACGGTCTGGTTCGGTTTCGTGTCCCTCTTTCCGCCGGCGTACAACAATCGTCCCGGCGGCAATCGAAGAGACGTCATGCAACTGCTCGCCGATATGAAGCCCGCCTTCCTGCGCTTCCCCGGCGGCAATTACCTCGAGGGCAACACCATCGCCACCCGCTTCGACTGGAAGAAAACCATCGGCGACCCGTCCCAGCGGCCCGGCCACATGGACGACGCCTGGCGCTATTGGTCCTCCGACGGCATGGGCCTGCTCGAGTTCCTCGATTGGTGCGACGACCTGCACATGCAGCCGCTCCTCGCCGTCTACGCCGGCTACTCCCTCCGCCAGGAGCGCGTCGCTCCCGGCCCCGCCCTGGAGCCTTTCGTGAAGGATGCGCTCGACGAAATCGAGTACGTCACTGGCGCCGCCTCCACCGAGTGGGGCGCGCGGCGCGTAAAGGACGGCCATCCCGCTCCTTTCAAGCTCGAATACGTCGAAGTGGGCAACGAGGATCAATTCGACCGCCAGCAGGGCAGCTACGACGGCCGCTTCGCTCAGTTCTTCGACGCCATCAAAGCCAAATATCCGCAACTGAAAGTGATCGCCACCACTCGGGTCACTACCCGCACCCCCGACGTGATCGACGAGCACTACTACCGCCGCTCCGAAGACGAGATGGCTTCCCACGCGCACGACTACGACGCGCGCCCCCGCACCGGCCCCAAAGTCTTCGTCGGCGAATGGGCCACCCGCGTGGGAGATCCTACCCCGAACATGAGCGCCGCCTTGGGCGATGCCGCTTGGATGACCGGCATGGAGCGCAATTCCGACCTCGTCATCATGTCCAGCTACGCTCCCCTCTTCGTCAACGTCAACAAGGGCGCCATGCAGTGGCGCACCGACCTGATCGGCTACGATACGCTCAACGCCTACGGGTCGCCCGCCTACTGGGCCCAGCAGATGTTCAGCTCGCATCACGGCGATGTGGTCCTCGCGGCCACGGCCCAGGGCGTGCCCACCAAGCCGTGGCAGCCACCCGCCGGGCGCCGCGGCGCCGACCAGAAGGAACCGCCCCCGCCGCCGCCCATGCAGCAGGTTCCGACGCTGTTCTTCAGCGTCACCCGCGACAGCAAGTCCGGCGAGATCTATGTGAAGGTGGTGAACCGCGCCGCCGCCGCGCAGCCCGTGCGCGTCGCCATCAGCGGTCTCGCCGCCAAGGAACTCGCCTGCGGGTCGTATACCCTGAGCGCGTCCGGCCCCGACGACACCAATTCCATAACCGAGCCTTCCAAAATAGTGCCCGTCGCGGCGATCGTGGACGGTCTCGGCGCGAACTTCACATGGGAGTATCCGCCATACTCCATCACCATCTTGCAGTTGAAGGGAAATTGAGGCGCCTTATGATCGCTCGTCGAACCTTTCTCGCAGCCACCGCCGCCGCGGCGTCCGCCGCTCCGGTGGCATCTTCCCAACAACTCGCCGCCGACGGGGGCACACCCGTGCGCGCGCAGCCCCTCACCGGTCCGAACTGGGGCCCTCAATACTACGACGACGAGGAACGCCAGCATCTCGTCGATGTGCTCGAAAGCCGCAATCCGTTCCGCTGGTACAATCCGCCCGCGAAATCCAAGGTCGCGCTCTTCGAAAACACTTTCGCCCAGCGCATGCAGCGGAAGTACGCGCTCGCGGTGACTTCCGGCACCGCCGCGCTCCACGTCGCCATGGCGGCCCTCGAAGTCGGCCCCGGCGACGAAGTCATTCTGCCCGCCTGGACCTGGTACTCCTGCTACAACACCATCGTGCTGGCCGGCGGCTTGCCCGTGTTCGCCGAGATCGATGAGTCGTTCAACCTCGATCCGGATGACCTCGAACGCCACATCACTCCACAGACTAAGGTGATAATGGCGGTCCACCTGCAAGGCAATCCCGCCGCCATGGACCGCATCCTGGCCATCGCGCGCAAGCACGGTGTCAAGGTGCTCGAAGATTGCAGCCAGAGTGTCGGCGCAAGCTTCCAGGGCCGCCCGCTCGGCTCGCTCGGCGACATCGGCATCTACAGCCTCCAGCAGAACAAGACCATCACTGCCGGCGAAGGCGGCGTGCTGGTGACCGACGATGTCACTCTCTTCGAGCGCGGCTTCCGCTTCCACGACGTCGCCATGCGCCGCGGTATCCCCTCCAACCTGCACTGGTTCCCCGGACTGAACTACCGCATGAACGAATTCACCGGCGGCGTGCTCCTGGCCCAGGTGCGCAAGCTCGACACCATCATCGGCGCCGTGCGAGCCAACGCCCGCCGCGTCTACGACGGCATCCGCAACCTGCCCGGCCTCCATCTGCGCCACTTGCCCGATCCCGCGGGCGAGCTCGGCACCGGCATCTTCCTGGGCTTCAAAACCAAGGAAGAGTGCCGGCGTTACGCCGGTGCCATGCGCGCCGAAAACGTGCCGGTGTCGAACCCCGGAGGCTCCATCGTCCTGCCCCTGGTCCCCGAAATCGAAGCCAAGGTGACGCTGTCGCCCGCCTGGCCCTCGTTCGCCTCGCCGCGCGGCAAAGCCATCCGTTACGGCAAGGAGTGCTGCCCGCGCACCGTGGACATCCTGAGCCGCTTCGCCGGGGTGTTGATGAGTCCCAAGTACACCCCGCAGGACACCGCCGATGCCGTCGCCGCCATCCGCAAGGTGTACCCGGCCATCGCGCATGCGTAGCCGGGAGCTACAATCATGCATTCGGAAATCACCATGAACAGGCGTTCTTTAATTCAATCGATGGGAGGCGCGACGATGCTCTCCGCCATGGCCGCCGGCCCCGCGCAGGGCCAGCCCGCGGCCCGCAAAACCCGGCTGTACCGGCTCTGGTACATGTATCTGCGGCAGGGCGACCAGGGAACTCGCATCAACCAGTTCCTTTCCTCGCAGATGCCGCTGCTCACCAGGCACATCCACACCGTGGGCGTCTTCAACTCGCTGATCGCTCCGCACAACCCGCTGATCATCGTGTTGTCCGGGTTTGCGAGCTTCGCGGAAATGGAAGCGGCCGACGACCTCATCCACAAGGATGCCGGCTACCAGCGCGCGTTCGAGGAGATGGAGAAGGGCGCCGAGCCCCCCTACGACACGGCCCAGACCGTCCTTCTGCGCGCCACCGATTTCTCGCCCGAGATCGTGCCGCTCAGAGAGCCGCCCAAGACGCAGCGCATCTTCGAGCTGCGCATCTATCACTCCCCCACCGAGCGCCAGTTGCGGTATCTCCACGAGCGCTTCGCCGGGCCGGAGATCGCCATCTTTCACCGCTCCGGCGTCCACCCCATCCTGTACGCCGACACCATCATCGGACCCGCCATGCCCAACCTCACCTACCTGACTCCGTTCGCGACATTGGCCGAGCGCGAGAAGGCCTGGGACGCTTTCGGCGCCGATCCGGAATGGACCAAGGCGCGCGCCGACTCCGTGGCCCGCGGCGGCCAGATCGTCGCCCAAAACGACATCTCGCTGCTGCGCGCCGCGCCCTTTTCGCCCATCCAGTAGGGTTGTGGGGCACGGTCGAAAACCTATACCGATGCACCCGCAGTAGGGACGGGTGGAATGACCTGATAGCCCAGGGATCGAAGTTCCCGCACGAACTTGGCTACCCGGTTCCGAAGCAGCTTGGGGTTGGGGGCTTGTCCA
>DASQZT010000112.1:0-18595 GCA_035638575.1 Bryobacteraceae bacterium | reverse complement strand
CTCGAATTCGGACAGCAACTGACATCCCGCGGGACGACGACAGCCACCAACCTGCTTTTCCAATCAGCCGGAACGGGGGCCTATGTCCATTGTTTGGCACGTGGAGTCTGGCTGAACGTGTCTAATTTGGACACCAGTGGTTACCAACCTGCCCCACAATCTGGCCTGTATGCTATTCTGCCTCTTCCATGACTAACATCTTTCGCGAGAATCTTCTGATCGGTAAAGTTGCGTTTATCACAGGGGGCGGCAGCGGAATCTGCCAGCGCATGGCGGAACGGTTCGCCGCACACGGGGCGGCGGTCGTGCTGGCAGGGCGCAAACAGGAGAAGCTGGACGACGCCGCGGCGGCAATCCAGGCCGCGGGCGGGTGCGCCGGCACCGCCGCGCTGGATGTCCGGGATTACGGCGCAGTGGAAGCCGCGCTGGCGAAAGCCCGCGAGGAGTGGGGCGAAATCGACATCCTGCTGTGCGGCGCGGCGGGCAACTTTCCGGCGCCCGTGACGGGCATGTCGGCCAACGGCTTCAAGGCGGTGATCGATATCGACCTGCTCGGCACCTTCAATACCTGCCGCGCGGCATTTCCGTTCCTGCGCAAGCCGGGCGCTTCCATCCTCAGCATCTCGGCCAATCACGCCGTGATGCCGATCGCATACCAGGCGCACGTGTGCGCCGCCAAGGCCGGAGTGGAACTGCTCACCAAGTCGCTGGCGCTCGAATGGGGGCCGTCGGGCATCCGGGCGAACTGCATCACGCCGGGCGCCACGGACGATACCGAAGGGATGCGGCGCCTGGCGCCTACCGAAGAAGCGCGCCGGCTGGTGGAAAAGAACATTCCGCTGGGAAGGCTCGGAACCAGGGATGAACTGGCCGACCTGGCACTGTTCCTGTGCTCCGACGCGGCGTCTTATATCACCGGCGCGGTGTATCTTTGCGACGGCGGTCAGTCGCTGTGCCGCACGGGGCTTTCGGGCATCGCCATGGTCTCGTAGGCTTCCATGCGCGCAGCCGGGACCGATTCCCAAACGATCGGACGATTCTGCGCCCGCCATTCCTCGAGTTTCGACTGATAGTGGATCTCGAGAGCCGACCGGCGGATCTTGAGCGTGGGGGTGACCATCCCGTTGGCGATGCTCCAGGGGCCCTCGACCACGGCAATCATGGCGAGCCTTTCGTGCGGGTCCAACTCCGCGTTCACCTCTTCCATCACGGCGCGCAGCGTCTCCTCAACGGCCTGCCGCTCGGGCGCTTCGAAACAGCGCTTCCACGTTTCGGGAGACACCACCACCAGGGCCAGCGGGCTCGGCAGGCCGGCGCCCATCAGGCAGCAAGTTTCGATTTCGGGATGCGCCATCAGCCGGCCTTCGATGGGGGCCGGGGCCACGTATTTACCCTTGCTGGTCTTGAACTGCTCCTTGAGGCGGCCGATGATTTTGAGCTGTCCGTCGGCGGCGATGTGGGCCAGGTCGCCGGTGCGGAAGAAACCGTCCTCGGTGAAAGCGTCCTCAGTGCCCTCGGGATCCTTGTAATAGCCCAGCATGTTCATGGGGCTCTTGATGAGCAGCTCGCCATCGTCGCTGAGCCTGGTCTGGACGCCTTCAATGGCGGGCCCCACGTATCCGGGGCGCACAGCGTCGGGCCGCGGAAGGTGGGTGATCATGGTTTCGGTCATGCCGAAGCCTTCCGCCAGGTTCAGGCCGAGGCCGCGATACCATATGAGGATTTCGATGGGGAGCGGAGCGGAGCCGCTGGCAGCCACGCTCACGTGGCCGAGCCCCAGTTGCCGCAGGATCTTCCGCCGCACGTACGCGCCGAGGAGCGGAGCGCGCAGCAGCTTTTCCAGCCTGGCCTTGGGCATCTTCCGAAAGACACCCTGCTGGAACTTCAGCAAGAGCCGAGGGACGGAAATGAAGAGCGTGGGACGCGCGCGCTGGAGATCCTCGATGAAGGTATCGAGGCCCGCGGTGAAGAAGATCTGCCAGCCCAGAAACAGCGCCACGGCTTCCACCACGCGCTCCATGATGTGCGCCAGCGGCAGGTACGAGAGGGCGCGGGTATCGGGCGAGAGGCCGACACTGTATGCCAGGGAGCTGGCGTTGAAGCGAAAAGCGGCGAAGCTGTGCATCACGCCCTTGGGCAGGCCGGTGGTACCGGAGGTGTAAATGATGGTGGCCAGGGATTCCGCGGGGCGCGTGGGGCTGCCGGCGATGGGCGGAACATCCGCGATGATGACGTTCCACCCCGGATGGGAATCAAGTGAAGCGGTGGGGAAAGCGATCGATACGAGATCGTCCGGGACACCCTCGGTGGCCGTTTCCTTTTCGTCGGTGGCGCCCACGAAACAGCCTTTGGCTTCGCTGTGCTCCAGGATCTGGCGCACGGTTCTGGCTTTCAAAGACGGGTAGATGGGGACGCTGACATAGCCGGCCATCCAGATGGCGAGGTCGGCCATGATCCACCAGGCGCAGTTCTTGGAGAGGATGGCGACGCGGGTCCCGGGCTCCCAGCCTTGCCGCTTGAGGAATGCGGCCATGCGGCGCGCTTCGTCGGCCGCCTGGGCCCAGGTCCAGGTGGCGCAGGTTTTGGCCTGCGATGGTGTATGGGGGAGCGGCTGCGTAAGAAACACGCGGCCGGGGCGGGTGCGCTCCCAGCGATAGAGGCTCTGCAACGGCAGGTAATCTTCCGTGAGGGTGAGCATCAGCACGATCCTCATAGGCGGACTCCAAAGCGCAGCGGCGGAAAATCCTCGGGCGAAAAATGCGACGATTCCTCTTGCGCTTTAACTTACCCGTGGGTAAGATATCAGGAGCGTTGGCCGCGTGTCAACCGGTCCGCACCCCGTCATGCCGAAAGACGCAGTTCAACAGCACTCCCATTGGAAGGCATTCGCCAGCCGGCGGCGCGATCCCGAGACGAAGCGCGAGGCTGTGTTGCAAACCGCGGCACAGTTGTTTCTGGAGAAGAGCTACGCCAGAACGTCGCTGAACGACGTGGCCGACCGGCTAAACATCACCAAGCCAGCGCTTTACCATTATTTTCGAAACAAGGAAGAGATTCTGCTGGAGTGTTACCGCCTGGGAACCGGGCTGATTGGTGAAATCCTCAACGACATCGCCACGCATTGCGGCACGGGCCTGGAGAAGGTCGAGGCGTTTATCTATTCGTACGCAAACGTACTAACGGTAAATTTCGGCCGCTGCGTCATGCGGCTGGATGAAGGCGATCTTTCGAGTGAAGCGTTTGCCGAAGTGCGAAACTACAAGCGGAAGATCGACCGGCGGCTGCGCTCGTTCATCCAGGAAGGAATCGAGGACGGAACGATCGCCAAGTGCGATCCCAAGCTGGCGGCGTTCGCGATCGCGGGGGCGGTGAACTGGATGTGCGTGTGGTACGAGCCCGAGGGCGCCCTGTCGGCGGAAGAGATCGCTTCGCAATTCGCGCGGACGCTGACGCAGGGGATCACGGCGCGGGCCAACGGTTCCAAGAGGCGGCGAAACAAGGAGGTATTGTCATGATTGCTCAAACCGACGTTCATCCGGACCCCGAAAGCATTTCGGCCGGAGATTCCGCACCCGCTCCCGTGCCCACGGCTTTGATCCGCAAAGCAGCGGTGCTGGGGGCCGGGACCATGGGGCTGCACATCGCCGGACACCTGGCCAATGCGGGCGTCCCGGTGCTGCTGCTGGACCTGGCTTCGCCGGCGGGCGCGCGGAGCGCCATCGCGGTGCAGGCGCTGGAAGGGCTCAAGAAATCCAAGCCGGCGGGGTTCTTCGACCCGTCATTCGCCGCGCGCATCACGCCCGGGAATTTCGAAGACGATCTCGCGCCGCTGGGAGGCTGCGATTGGGTGATCGAGGCGGTGACCGAAAACCTGGAGATCAAGCAGGCGCTGCTCGAAAAGATCACGCCGCATTTGAAGCAGGACGTCATCCTGACGACCAACACCAGCGGCCTGCCCATCGCGACGATTGCGGCGAAGCTGCCGGAGCACCTGCGCAGCCGGTGGTTCGGGACGCACTTTTTCAATCCGCCGCGCTACATGCGGCTGGTGGAAATCATTCCGGCGCCGGAGACGGACCCGGCGGCGATCGCGGCGATCGCGCACTTCTGCGACCTGCGGCTGGGCAAGGACGTGGTGTTCGCGCGCGACACGCCGAACTTCATCGCCAACCGCATCGGCACGTTCATGATGATGGAAGCGGTGCGGCTGATGCAGAGCGAAGACCTGACCATCGAAGAGGTGGACGCGCTGACGGGCACGGCGGTGGGCTTCCCGCGGACGGGGACTTTTCGGCTGCTGGACCTGGTGGGGCTGGACGTGATGGCGCACGTGGCGCGGAATTTCGCGCGGCTGCGCTCGGCCGCGGCGGAGCAGATGGCGATGCCGCCGTTCTTTCAAACCATGCTGGAGCGGCGGTGGCTGGGCGATAAAACGAAGCAGGGCTTCTATCGCAAGACGAAGGACGGCGCGGGCAAGGAGCTCCGGCTGGCGCTGGATTGGAAGACGCTGGAATACCATCCGGCGGACAAGCCCAAGCTGCCGCTGCTGGAGATGGCCAAGAATGCCGAACGGCTTCCCGAGCGGCTGGCGCAGTTGCTGGCGGGCGACGTGAAGAAAGACAAAGCGGCGCGGTTTCTGTGGCGGCTGTTGAGCGCGCTGTGGAACTACGCGGCCGACTGCCTGCCGGAGATTGCCGACGATGCGGCGAGCATCGACCGCGCCATGCGCGCCGGCTTCAACTGGCAGATGGGGCCGTTCCAGCTCTGGGACGCGGCGGGCGTGCGGGCGACGGTGGATCGCATGAAGGCCGCGGGCGAGCCGGTAAGCGCCGTCGTCGAGCAGATGCTGGGCGCGGGCGCCGGATCGTGGTACGCGAGCGGCGGGCGGGAGTGCTTCGATCCGGGAGCGGGCACGTACCGGCCGTTGCACCAGGTGGCGGGCATCGCGAGCATCGCGACGTTCCGGCAGTCGCACGGCGTGGTGAAGCAGAACTCGGGCTGTTCGCTGGTGGACCTGGGGGACGGGGTCGGCTGCCTGGAACTGCACTCGCTGAAGAGCGCCATCGGGGAGGACATCGTCCGGATGGTGACCGAGACGCTGCGCGCGGACAGCGACGCGGTGCGCAATTTCGAAGCGTTCGTGATCAGCGGGGACACGGACAATTTTTCGGTCGGCGCGAACCTGATGCAGTTGCTGCTGAGCGTGCAGGAGGGCGAGTGGGACGATGTGGACTTCGCGGTGCGCGCGTTCCAGCGGATGACGGCGTCGATCAAGTTCTGCCCGCGTCCGGTGGTGGCGGCGCCGTTCGGCTTCTGCTTCGGCGGGGGCGCGGAGATCGCCATGCACGCTCCGCGGCGGCAGGCGCACGCGGAGCTGTACATGGGGCTGGTGGAGACCGGGGTGGGGCTGCTGCCGGCGGGCGGCGGGTGCAAGGAGATGACGCTGCGGTCGCTGGATGCGGCCGCATCGGTGCGCGACAGCGGGCGCAGCGAATCGGTGGAGCTGATAGAGGCGCTGCGAAAGAATTTCGAGACGGTGGCGATGGCCAAGGTTTCGACTTCGGCGGTGGAGGCGTACCGGCTCAACCTGCTGCTGCACGGCGACCGCATCACGATGAATCGCGAGCGGCTGCTGATGGATGCCAAGCACCAGGCGCAGGATATAGCCAACGCCGGCTACGCGGCCCCGGCGCCGCGAACCGACATCCCGGCGCCGGGCGAGAACTTCCTGGCCTCGATCGAGCTGGCCGTGTACATGATGCGGCAGGGCGAGTTCATCAGCGATCACGACGTGAAGGTGGCGAACAAGGTGGCCCACGTTTTGTGCGGCGGCAAGATCACGCCGGGGACGCACGTGAGCGAGCAGTACCTGCTGGACCTGGAGCGCGAGGCGTTCCTCTCGCTGTGCGGGGAGAAGAAGACGCAGGAGCGGATCGCGTTCACGTTGAAGAGCGGCAAGCCGCTGAGGAATTAAGAAGAGATTTAGCCACAGATGAACGCGGATGAAGAAAGAGATGACGAGATGAGAGACGCAGTGATTGTAAGCTCGGTACGGACGGCGGTGGGGAAGTCGCCGAAGGGGACGCTGCGCGCGACCCGGCCCGACGACCTGGGCGCCGCCGCTATCAAGGGCGCGCTGGCGCGCGTGCCCAACCTGGACATAAAGGAAGTGGAGGACGTGATCATCGGCTGCGCCATGCCGGAAGGGGAGCAGGGCATGAACGTGGCGCGCATCTGCTCGCTGCGGGCGGGCGTGCCGATCGAATCGGGCGCCATGACCATCAACCGCTACTGCGCTTCGGGGCTGCAATCCATCGCGCTGGCGGCGGAGCGGATCCGCGGCGGGGGCGCCGGCGTGATCGTCGCGGGGGGCACGGAATCCATGTCGTTCGTGCCGATGGGCGGGAACAAGCCGTCGATCAATCCGTGGCTTCAGGAGCACTATCCGGATTCGTATCTTTCGATGGGGCTGACGGCCGAGCGGCTGGGGCAGCATTACGGCATCAGCCGCGAGGAAGCGGACCAGTTCTCGCTGGCCAGCCACCAGAAGGCGCTGGCGGCACAGGCGGCGGGAAAGTTCGAAGAAGAGATCGTGCCGGTGGCGGTGACGTTCACCGCGCCGGACGGGAAAGCCAAGCTCAAGAAGACCGAGATCGAGTTCAAGGTGGACGAAGGGCCGAGGGCGGACACTTCCTTCGAGGCGCTCTCGAAGTTGAAGCCGGCGTTCCATGCGAGGGGGCAAGTGACGGCGGGCAATTCGTCGCAGACGTCGGACGGCGCGGCGGCGGCGGTGGTGATGTCGGCCGAGCGGGCGGCGGCGCTGGGCATCCAGCCGATGGCGCGCCTGGTGGCGTATGCCTATGCCGGATGCCTGCCGGAGGAGATGGGGGTGGGGCCGGTGTACGCGATTCCGAAAGCGCTGAAGCTGGCGGGGCTGACGCTGGACCAGATAGACCTCATCGAACTGAACGAGGCGTTCGCGGTGCAGGCGCTCTCGGTGATCAAGCTGCTGGGGCTGGACCTGGCGAAGGTGAACGTGAACGGCGGCGCGATCGCGCTGGGACATCCGCTGGGCTGCACCGGCGCGAAGCTGACGGCCACCGTGCTGCGGGAAATGAAGCGGCGCCATGCCAAGTACGGCATGGTGACCATGTGCGTGGGCGGCGGAATGGGCGCCGCGGGAATTTTCGAGAACCTGAATTGAGGTGAGAGAGATGGCAACGACCAATGCGCCGGTGACGGCAAAGCGCGTAAAAGGCGGCAGCTTCCTGATCGAAGAGCGGCAGCCGCAAGACATTTTCACGCCGGAAGACTTCACGGACGAACACCGGCAGATCGCCAAGACGGCGGTGGAGTTCACGAACAACGAAGTCCTGCCGCTGGCGAAAGAGATCGAAGCCAAGAACTTCGAGATCACCAGGGGCCTGCTGCGCAAAGCCGGCGAACTGGGGTTGATGGCGGTGGACGTTCCGGAGGCTTACGGCGGGCTCGAACTGGACAAGGTGACGTCGGCTTTAGTTGCGGAGTCGATCTCCAAGCTGGCGAGTTTCTCCGTGGCCTTCGCCGCGCACGTGGGCATCGGCACGCTGCCGATCGTGTGGTACGGCACGGAGGCGCAGAAGCGGAAATACCTGCCGAAGCTGGCGACGGGCGAGTGGATCTCGGCGTACGCGCTGTCGGAATCGTCGTCGGCGTCGGACGCGATGAACTGCCGCACGCGCGCGGTGCTCTCGGCCGACGGCAAGCACTACGTGCTCAACGGCGAGAAGATGTGGATCACCAACAGCGGCTTCGCCGACCTGTTCACGGTGTTCGTCAAGATCGACGGCGAGAAGTTCTCGGCGTTTCTGATCGAACGCGGGACGCCGGGCTTCGCGGTGGGGGCCGAGGAGCACAAGCTGGGCATTCGCGGGTCGTCGACGTGCCCACTGATCCTGAGTGACTGCATGGTGCCGGTGGAGAATCTGCTGGGCGAGCCCGGCAAGGGGCACCACATCGCGTTCAACATTCTGAATATCGGGCGGTTCAAGCTGGGCGCGGCGTGCGTCGGCGGGGCGCGGAATTCGCTGGCGGACGGGATTCAATATGCCAAGGAGCGCAAGGCGTTCGGCAAGTCGATTTGCGAGTTCGGCCTGATCCAGGAAAAGCTGGCCGACTGCGCGGCGGGGATTTATGCCGGTGAGGCCATGGTATACCGCACGATCGGGATGATCGACGCGGCGCTGGCGGACATGGATGCGGCGGCCGAGGGGGCCTCGCGCGAGATCCAGAAGCGCATCGAGGAATACGCCGTGGAGTGCTCGATCCTGAAGGTGTGGGGATCGGAGATGCTGGACATGGTGGTGGATCACGTTCTGCAGATCTATGCGGGGTACGGCTACGTGGAGGAATACCCGGCCGAGCGGGCGTACCGCGATTCGCGCATCAACCGCATCTTCGAAGGCACCAACGAGATCAACCGGCTGATCATCACGGGATGGCTCATGAAGCGGGCGATGGCGGGCCAGTTGCCGCTGCTGCCGGCGATCAAGAAGCTGATGGACGAGGTGATGTCCGGGCCGAGCGCGGGCGAGGACGCGGAGGGTCCGCTGGCCGCCGAACACAAGCTGCTGGCCAACGCCAAGAAGCTGGGGCTGTTCGCGGCGGGCGCGGCGTCGCAGAAGTACATGACGGCGATGGCGGACCAGCAGGAAGTGATGGGCGCGCTGGCCGACTGCATCACCGAAGTCTACGCCATGGAGTCGTCGATTCTGCGCGCGGAGAAGCTGATCGCGAATAAGGGCGAGGCGGGGGCGAAGGCGGCGATCGCGATGACGCGGTTCTACGTGTCGAAGGCGATGGAGCGGATCGAACTGGCGTCGCGACGGGTGATCGCGACGGTGGCGGAGGGCGACATGCTGCGGACGCAGATGGCGATCCTGCGGCGGCTGGGGAAGTACGAGCCGGCGGACACGATCGGGCTGGGGCGGCAGATTGCGCGGCACGTCATCGCGGCGGGGCGGTACAGCCTGTAGAGCCGGGCGGCGGAGAGCATACGGTATACTGAAAGTTCTCCGCGCGACCCTGGCTGGAGTGGCGGAACTGGCAGACGCACGGGACTCAAAATCATACACACACAATTTATTGTGTGTGCTAAGCAACCTAAATTCATAGACATGCGCAAAGCATCGACCCTTGTGATATACTTACACAAGTGTTGCACAGTTTGGCCGTTTCCGCAGCCTAAACGCGATGCCAGAGAAACACACAATTCTCGGCGGCAAGGTCCACGTCTACAGACGCGACAATAGCAGTCGCTGGCAGTGCGCCACCTATCTAGCCGGCAAGAACCGGCGGGTTTCCACCAAGGAAGACAGCCTGGCCAAGGCCAAGGATTTCGCCGAGGACTGGTATCTGGAGTTGCGCGGCAAGGCCCGCAACGGCGAAATAAACGACGAAAAAACCTTTCGCGAAGCCGCTGTCCAATTCGAGCGTGAATACCAGATCATCACCGAGGGCCAACGTAACGCCGAGTACGTTGTAGGCCACAGCACTCGCCTCCGGCTTCATCTGATCCCCTTCTTTGGCGACATGGGACTTTCCGAGATCACGCCTGGCCAGATACAGGAGTACCGCATTCATCGCCACGAGGAAGCGGTGAAGGAGTACGGAAAGCCGCCGGCCCGGAGTACCATGCATCAGGAAATCGTCGTTCTGCGGCAGACCCTCAAAGCCGCCGTGCGCCACCGATGGCTGGACCGGCTTCCGGATCTCTCCGAGCCCTATCGGGCGTCCGGAAAAATCTCGCACCGTGCGTGGTTCTCCCCGGAGGAATACAAGAAGCTCTATGAAGCCACCCGGCGACGGGCGCGGACCCCGAAAAATCCCCGCTACAAATGGGAATCAGAACAGCTTCACGACTACGTCCTGTTCATGGCCAATACCGGCCTGCGGCCGGACGAGGCGAACCACCTTGAATATCGCGATGTGAAGATCGTCGAGGATGAGGGCAGCAAGGAAACCATCCTTGAGATCGAGGTCCGCGGCAAACGCGGCGTCGGCTATTGCAAGAGCACCAGCGGGGCCGTCAAGCCTTTCCAGAGACTGGTCGAGAGGAACAAGCCGCAGCCGACCGATCTGATTTTTCCGAAGACCCACCGGCAACTCTTCAACACCATCCTGGACGAAGAAGGCCTCAAGAAAGACCGCGACGGACAACCCCGCACGGCCTACAGCCTGCGGCACACCTACATCTGCCTGCGTCTCATGGAAGGCGCGGACATTTATCAGATCGCGAAGAACTGCCGCACCAGCGTCGAGATGATCGAGAAATACTACGCTTCCCACCTCAAGAACAGCCTCGACGCCTCTGCGATCAACATAAGGCGGAAGAAGGCGAAGCAAAGCGAGCCGCCCACGGAACCAGAAGAGTAGTCCCTCCGCGTGCACAAGTTCCCCTTTGCCCTCGCTTCGAAGCCGAAAAGCCTGCGGGTCACCATGATCCCGCTTCGGCGTAGGGGATGGCACCATCCCGCAGGGCAAGTTCCGAGTGCCGGGAAAAAGCGGGACACCTGCTCCCGCCCCGGCAAGCAAGGATGGAACCATCCTTAACCCTTCCTTAATGGGGTCACCACAGAATTCGGAATTTAAAGCACGTTAAGGCTTTCTTAACTACCTCGCCCCTATACTTTTCATAAGCCGCTGCCCGCTCACGATTCGGCGAACGGACACCAACCTTAGGAGCAAGATCATGGCCCAGAAACTCACCGAGCTGAAGCCCGGAGACATCGTGTCCGACGGTACCCTCTTCGCCGGCGTGTCGCCCGACACCGGAGGAGCGATGTACATACTTCCGCTCGATTCCAAGACGAAACACGGCCACAAGGACTGGCGGCCGCCAACCAAAACCGAGCTCAACGTGCTGTTCAACAACCACGCAGCGCTCGTTAAATGTGGTGATGTTGCTAAAGCACTAGTACGGGCTCCCTCAGGGGCCTCCGCTCATGACCCTTCGACTTATTGTTATCCGGTAATCTAACGTGCGATTCGCGATCCAAGCTTCCCACCTCAAGAACAGCCTCGACGCCGCTGCGATCAACGTAAGGCGGAAGAAGGCGAAGAAAAACGAGCCGCCCACGGAACAAGAGGAGTAGTCCCTCTGCGCGCGCCACCTCCCCTTTGCCCTCGCTTCGAAGCCGAAAAGCCTGCGGGTCACCATGATCCCGCTTCGGCGTAGGGGATGGCACCATCCCGCGCAGGGCAAATCGCTTTTGAACTGTCAGGCAATCTCTCCGCCCTTGCACAAGTTCTTCCGGGCGCCGGGAAAAAGCGGGACACCTGCTCCCGCCCCGGCATCCAAGGATGGAACCATCCTTAACCCTTCACTGAGTTAAGGAAAAGCGACACGCGAAGGCTGCCGTTCCTCTGAACAACCCCCCTGTTTCATCAAGAAAAAGGTCCGCTGCCCAAGGAGCTCAGGCCACCGGGTCGTCTCCGCAACGACCCAAGGGAAACAAGCTCATGGCGAAGCAGGCCCCTAAAGTAGTGAAGTCGAAGATCGGCACCCAAAGGCCGGTCGAAGAGGTCTTGTCGCTTTCTATCTTTTTAGATCCTGTCCTCGGCGAGAAGATGCCCGATGGCACGGTCTTTGCCGGAATTTCCCCGGAGACGAACCAGCCGATGTATGCCACGCCCGCTGATGCACCCCTTAACTTATCTCGCTTGCTCAGCATAGACAGAATCGGCTAGTGTAGGCCGCATCATAAACATGAAAAGGCAAAAAGCCCATGAAAGTCATGATCATCGGGGGAACCGGTTTTATCAGCGGCCAGATCGCGGAGAAAGCGGCGGCGGCGGGGCATGAGGTGGTTCTGTTCAACCGTGGCCTGAGGAATCCCCACGCGTCCTATGACGTCGTGAACGGCGATGCGAACAAGCTCTCCGCGTTCAAGGAGGAACTGCTGGCCCTGAAGCCGGACGTCGTCGTGCACAGCATGGCGCTGACGGAGCAGCATGCGAAGGAACTGGTTTCCGTCTTCGAGGGAACGAAAACGCAGCTCATCGCTCTGAGCTCGGCGGACTGCTATGAGGCTTTGCGGGCGGTCAATCGCGGCGAGGACCGCGCAGACTTCCCGATCCGCGAGGATGCGGAGCTGAGCAGTACGAAACATTACTACAAGTCCATGGGCGGGGGCGACTACGACAAGAACCTCATGACGGCGGTGCTCATGGACGCGTTCAAGGAAGGGAAAGTCTCGCCGACTGTCTTTCGGCTGCCGATGGTCTATGGCCCCGGCGATCATCAATATGCCAACCGCCACGGCGAGATTATCAGGCATATCGTGGACAAGCAGGCGGACTTGGTCATGAACACCGCCGACCAGTCGTCGCTGTTCACCTACGGCTATGTGGAGAATATCGCGGCAGCCGTCGTGCATAGCTTCGGGCTGCCGCAGACCATCGGGCAAATTTACAACCTGGGCGAGCCCGATGTTAGAACCAAGCGGCGTTGGGCGGATCTCTACGCCGAGAACGCCGGGCATCATTTTACCTACCACATTCTGCCGCCGGAAGCCGTGGGCGGCGGTTTTGCTGAGGCGCCGCAGAACTTCATCATGGACACGTCAAAATTCAGGAACGACACGGGTTTCACGGAACCGGTCAGCCTGGATGAAGCCATAAAGCGGACCTATGACTGGGCCATTCAGCATCCCGAATGCCTGAAGGACGTACCGGTCAATTACCCGGCGGAACAGGCCATCGCGCAGCTCTATGAACAGCATATGGCGGCTTTTCGCCGGAAAATTGCGAACCCGCCTGGACCTGGGCCACAATAGGAGGACAGCGAATTAGCGAAAGTTAGCGAACGGCTGCAGCCGCTTCGTTCCCGCCATCTTCGACAGCCCGCGCGAAAGCGGGCCAGTCGTTGGCCTGGCCTTCGACAGATCCAGAATCTTCACCGCAGGTCCGCCGCGCCGCTCTCAGTTGCCGTGCCGCAAAACCCGCGACGCGATAAGAATACCCCCCTCACAGGGGGTATTTTTATCCTGTCATCCAGATCTGAACGAAACCCGCGCTAGGGCGGATTCCATAAAAACAATCCCTTGCCGATTTGTTTTAGAGTATGATAACTTCCTTTCCCACACTCTTTCTCGGCAGATGAACAATGGAAAGGGCGAGCGCCAATCTCTTTACGGAAGCGGCTCGCGTTTGTGTAGCTCGCGAGCCAGTATGACGGGGGTATGCGGTCGTTCAGGAAAATGACTTTTTAAGGGCGGTTCTCGACCTGACAGGCAGCGAATTGACGCAGGTCATCACTGACGCTGTGTTGAAGACGGTCAAAGCAATGTTTGGCCAGAGCATGTATGCGGTGCAGGCCCGCACCGCCCGGGACGTACCGCCCTGTTACGCCGCCAGCGTCGTTCTGGTGCAGGGACCCTCCTGCTTCCGGCTCCGGCTGGCATTTGACAGCCCCCTGCTCAAAACACTGGTCGCGGCCGTATACCCGCTGGAAGCCGCAAACTCGGATGACGCACTGAGGGACGTAGCGTCGGAAATTTCCAATATTATCGCCGGGCACGTTAAGACCTTTGTCAATCAGAAGGGATTCAACGTGTCACGGGACTTGCCCGTGGTGGAAAACGCGGCAACCGGCGCCGATGCCGTGACCAGTTCCTTCAGTCTGAATTTTTCTATCTTCTGTAATAGCCTGTCCGTCAGAAATCTCCTGAACGTGTCACTGCTGTGAAGTCGTCGTAGGAGGGCTGGATCAGCAGCGCAGATCAGCACATAGATACGCGGCGGGCGCTAAACTCTCACGTCCGTCCCCAGAACCGCGCGACAGTCGAAATTCTGTTTGACATAACTAGCGAATCACTTTAAGGTCGTCCGCAAAGCTCGCCATGCAGGCCGCCTCCGCAACGACCTGTGCGCTGAATGTGCGTCCGGATATCAAGCCCACGCGGAGAACGACTACAACCATGCCGTTCCCACCGGCGCCCCGGATTGTGAAAAGGAAAAAAGGCACCGACGATGTCCCTCATGCAAAAATTCCAGGCCCTGGCCAACCACCTGCCCGCCGCCGAATATCCTTCCTTTATGCGCACGATGCGTTTCAGCGAAGAGGTGACGATGCCCTATACGACGACGACCTACAGCAAGACCTATCTGGGCTGGAACGACATCGAGGGCCGCCGTTATTGCATCACCAAGCATTACGATACGCACCATAAATCCGGAACGCGTTATTCCTGGTACGAAGCGCAGAAGATCGACGCCTCGGGCGGCCCGCGCTACGAAATCCACCGAATGGTCGCGGTTCATGTGCCAGGCTTTAATTGCGAAGAGGATTGCAATGACGAACGCATCAGCGCCGCGTCCGGGCAAACCCTGCTCACCAAGGCCGAAGCGGTCGAACAGTTGGGGAAATTCGACGACCAGCTCTCGCGCCGCCTGTCCATCGATACCGACGGCGCGCATACGCGCAAGTACTTCGCCCGCTACGCCAGAACTGCCAAGCCTCCCGCTCCCGGCGCCTGACCGCCGAATCATCTAACACCTAAGAAACGAATTGCCGGTCGAATAGATCCGTTTGTTCTACCCATTCCGGTTGGTGCCACCTTCTCCATCCCTGTGGACTTGGACAAGTACTGGGCGTCGGCATCTGAGGAATTCGACTACAAACTGAAACCCGGCACTTACTCCATTGAAGCTCAACTCGCTGGCAGAGGCGTTAGCCAGCAAGAAGCCAACCTTGACGTAAAAGGGAATCGCACTAATACCCTATTGGCAGGGCAACATCACGTCAAAGCAGTTACGATTTGAGGTTCCAAGGCAATAGAGTAGCGCGGCAATCGAAGACTCACAGTCTGACAATAGCTTTGCTTTCCAAGTACCTAATCGGCATCGTGGACATCTCGGCAGGCCTTAGCGTACTTTAAAGTCCGAATTCTGTGGTGACCCCTGAGGGAGCGATCCGGCACAATGCCCTTTTTACGGAAATTGACCACGTCCCTGCCGAGCCTCTTGTTGTGAATGATAAAGGACCCTATCATGCGCAAGATGAGGTTCCCGACATGACCGCCCGCACATTGCCAGAATCAGCCATTGCCCGCTTCATTCCTTCAAATGAAGCCCTGAAGCCAGGCCCCGGAGGCGGACCGGCCGTCATGCCAAGCGTCGAGGACGCCTACCGCATGGGCCGCGACTACACCTTCAATGGCCCGAACGAGGACAACTGCCACTTCCGGCTGTTCGCCACGCCGGGCCATACCCGAGCCTGGGAGAAAGGCAAGGCTGATGCTGCTACCGGGAAGTAACGCCCTTCCGCAGCCTGCAACAACAAACCTATCGCGCATTGCCACGTCCTTTCTTCGCTTCCCTCGGATCTTTAGCGAATTAGCGAAACTTCGCTGCGCAAGCCTTCCCGACGCGACACTGTCTCTGCGAGCCGGCACCCGGCGCGCCGTCACAAGCCCGCAGGCGTGCCCGGTCCGAAGGCCCGGCAATCCCGACCACGATCTGCCGGGCGTGTCGCTGGGGTTTGGGGAGAAACGGAACAGAGAATACGCTTAAGCTATGGTCAAGAGCACCGGTCGTGCCTCCGAAACGAGCCGCGCCTCAGCAAGCCTTTGAAATTGCTAATTTAACGTTCAAATCATAGGTGTTAAGTGGGAATGTGGTGTTTGACATAACCGCAGAATCTCCCTATGGTCAGGTTACGCAATGTGCAACGACGGCAGCTCGAGTTCCGCTTGTTTCGCGACTGCCGGTAAAACGCGCAACCTGCAAAAACAGCTAGGGTGATCATCCGGCCACCACGAAGGGTGATCAGGCTCATGGCTGTTTTCCTCCAGATCACAGCATGGCCGGCCTTGATCCACTCAGAACAAGGAGCAAAAGCTATGACGAAATCGAAGATTGGTGAGCTGGATGCCGGCGGGATTTATGTGGGCAAATCGGCAACAACAGGCGAAGACCTGCATGCGGCTCTTGCAGACGAATCAAAATATCTGACCTTCGATGAGGCCTTCCAAGCTGCCGCAGAGATGCGCAAGCAGCGGGGTCGCGAAAACGCGCATGTGCCCACGCTCGCAGAGCTCGAGTTCAATCTCTTCGCCAACAAAGATAAGGGGCAGCTCAAGGGCACGTTCAACACGCTCTCTGCCAAGGATCACATGTATCCCGAGGCCGCGCCCTATCGTTCGTCGCACCTGTATTTCGGCCCGCGGGCCAACATGAGGGAACAGTCGGCCTGGACGGTGTGGTTCGAAGACGGCTTCCGGGATCTCGCCAACGGCCAGAAAAGCATCAAGCTGCCCGTGCGGCTGGTCTGGTGAGATTGGCCCGTCCAGAGATGTTCCGGAAAACTGACGGGCGCTCCTTCCCATAAGAGCCTTGAGTCAACCGTCTGTCACTCAATCAAAACGCGAATGGTGTTTACGGGACACAGATTATGTGACAAGTTATATTACGAACTTCTCGTCCAAAACAGCGGTCTCGGCGGCTGTCACATAACCGACCGTTTATGTGACCGAACACAGTGACCATAACAAGACCGGAGAACACGATGCTGGTGGGCTACATGCGCGTGAGCAAGGCGGACGGCAGCCAGGTAACCGACCTCCAACGCGACGCTCTGGTTGCGGCCGGCGTCAGCCTGGTGCGCATTTACGAGGACAGGACTTCGGGCAAGCGCGACGACCGGCCCGGCTTGACCGCCTGCCTGAAGGCTCTCCGCCGAGGCGATACACTTTTGGTCTGGAAACTCGATAGGCTCGGCCGAAATCTGCGCCACCTCGTCAACACCGTCCACGAGCTCACCATACGCGGCATCGGCTTCAAGGTGCTCACCGGCCACGGCGCCACCATCGACACCACGACGCCGAGCGGGAAACTGGTCTTCGGTTTTTTCGCCGCGCTGGCAGAGTTTGAACGCGAGCTGATCGTCGAGAGGACGCGAGCAGGCTTAGCTGCCGCGCGAGCGCGCGGACGTCGCGGAGGCAGGCCATATAAGATGACCGCGGCTAAGCTGCGCCTGGCACGGGCATCGATGGGCAACCCGGAAACGATGATACGGGATCTCTGCGCGGAACTGGGTGTCACTCGCCAGACGTTGTACCGGCACGTGGCGCCAGACGGCTCTCTGCGTCCCGATGGACAAAAACTCCTGAACCGCAAGAACGCAACGAGGTAAGGCTTGTCCCATAGAGAATCTGCTGTCCCTCTCCCTGCCGCCTATAGCAATATGTTCTTTCCCGCGCCTCAAGACTGTTTCTTGACCTTGCGGTAGACTTCTCTCATGAATTCGGAGGCTCCATTATCAAAGCGTCGGCCTTGCCGGTTCAGCGTAAACCCCGAGCACAGCAAGTGCACTTCGTGCCTGGCCCTCGTCAGGCCAACATAGAATAGCCGCCGCGCTTCGCCCTTCTTCTCGGCGGTCTTGGCATCCCACTTCGGGATGCGCCCCTGTTCGAGGCCCATCATCAGAACAACGTCAAATTCCATGCCCTTGGCGCTGTGCAGCGTGATCAGGTTTACATGGTCAGACGCGCCCGCCTGGCCTCCGAATGCGCCAACGGTCAGCTTTGCCAGTTTGCCCTTAGGGCCGCAAGCCCGCCGCAACACTTCGAGGGCCTCCACCTCATCCCGCTGCGTCCGATCAGCGGCAAGTGCGCGGGCTATACACTGATCGACCATCGCTCCGAGCCAATCTCTCAGCGGGAGTTTCTCGTCCCGGTGACCGAACAAGAATTGCACTAGATCCACCTTCAGTTGGCTCCGCTCTTTCTCCGACCGTATGGAGGGATTGAACAGCTGCCAGCGCGATAGCAGCGAGGACAAACGCGGCGTGCCACTCCGCCAGCCTCCGGCGCACCATGCGGCGCACTCTTCGAGCCATCGCGTGAACTTCGTTTTGCGATAAGGTGCACCTCGATCGACCCTGATAAACTGCATCTCCGCCGCGCTCACCTGCCCTTCAATGACGTCTCCATCGTTTTTGTCAACGTAGAGCACCGCGATGTCGCCGAGCGTCCGGCCTTTGCGTCGCTGTAGTGCGCCGGGGATCAGCACCTTCACGATCTGCTCGGCTTGCTCCTCCAGCCCCTTCGGGAATTTGTAAAAGTGGATCGTGCCGGCGTACCCGGCCTTGGCCTCGTATCCGCGCTCCTCGCCCAGAGCCACTTCCGACGCCTCGACAATTTCCTGACCAGAGCGGTAGTTGAAGCGCAGGGGAACGGTCTCCATGCCCTCCATTGCCGAAAGTTCCTGGAGCAGGTGCGGCATCGCTCCAGCGAAACCGTAAATCGATTGGTCGGCGTCGCCCACCGCGAACAGGCGGATGCCGGCGTCGTATACGAGACTTACTACCATCCTGTGCAGCGCGAGTCCCAGATCCTGATATTCATCCACGGCAATGATCGGAAACCGTGCCTGCAAACACGACCGGACCCACTTGTTTCCCTCGATCAGCCGGAGACCGAGTAACATCATGTCGTCGAAATCAATTGCCCCGCGCTCCCGCAATTTCCGTTCGTAGATTTCGATTAGCTGCGCCGTTTCCGCATCATCCCCCAGCCACTCCGGTTGATCCCGGTCCAGATGCGTCCGGCGATAC
>DASQZT010000111.1:0-21446 GCA_035638575.1 Bryobacteraceae bacterium | reverse complement strand
CGTTGCCCGGACAAACGTGTAAGCGATGCAATGCCTGGCGTATCCCCTGCATACACATCAGACCGCGAATTGCGCCGCCTCCCAACGAGCTATCCGATTGAGGAATTGCGGCTTGCCGGAGTAGAGGTTTCGAAGGACCGGCATTTTGGCGGATCCACGGATTGGGGGGAGATCGGCCGAGGCCCGCGGCCCTTGCATCGCCGCACGATTGGAGCTATTCAGGTTCTATGCACCGATTTTTTCCCTTTGGGCTGGTGCTGGTCAGCGCAGTTTTCGGGCAAACCCTCCATCATCCACCATTTCAGTTTGAAGCAAACGAAGGGCAAAGCGACTCCCGGCTCCCCGTCGCGCGGGGGCGCGACACGGTCCGCGCCCTCTCCGGCCACCGCGGCGTGGGGCCCGGCCAGTACATCGCACGCGGGCTGGACACGGTCGTGTCTTTGACTGGCTCGCGGGCATCGATCGCTTTCCCGGGCGCGACCGTGGCCGTGCAGTTGGCGGGCGCGAATCCAACGGCGACGGCGGAGGGCGTCCGGCAGTTGCCCGGCGTGGTCAATTACTATATCGGCGGCCGAAGCCATTGGCGCGAGGGGGTCCCGACTTATGAAGCCGTGCTGTCGCGCGGGATCTATCCGGGCATCGACATCCTTTATTACAGCGCCGAGGACGGCATCGAATACGATTTCACGGTCGGGCCGCATGCCGATCCTGGGCGGATCCGGCTGGCGTTCCAGGGCGCTCGCGATCTGCGGATCGAAGAGAACGGCGACCTCGCCGTGCGGACGGCTGCCGGAGGGTTCCGGAACCGCCGGCCCGCGGCCTGGCAGGAGAAGAACGGCAGCAGGATCCCGGTGGAGGCGCACTACACTCTCCGCTCGCGGTTCGAGGCGGCATTCGAAGTCGGCGACTACGATGCGACGCTGCCGCTGGTGATCGATCCGGTGCTGGAGCTTGGGGGATTCCTGGGAGGCAGCGCCGAGGACACCGCCACAAGCGCCATGTTTCTGGGGATGGGCGACTCCGCCATTACTGTGGTTGCGGGGGCAACCAATTCGGTGGATTTCCAGGGCCGAACCACTTCGCAGGGAGGCTTCGATGCTTTCGTGATGGCCCTCGACTTCGCCGGGCGGCCGCTCTATACGACGTACCTGGGCGGCTCCGGGGACGACCGCGTGAATGCCATCTCGGTCGCCGGCGACACGCTGGCGGTGGCCGGCGAAACCAGCTCGCAGGACTTCCCCGTCATCGCCTCGCCGGCGGGCAACCTGCCGCAGTCGGCATACGGCGGCGGAGCGCGGGACGCGTTTGTGGCGGAACTGGTGGCGAGCACCGGGGTGGTGCGATTCGCGTCGTACCTGGGCGGCTCGGGCGACGATCGCGCGACCGGGGTATCGGTGGACTCCAGCGGCCGGATCGTGGTGGCCGGAGAGACGGGTTCGCCGGACTTTCCGGTGCGCAATGCGATTCAGGCGAAGCCCGGCGGAGGCACGGATGCGTTCGTCGCCGAGTACGACGGCGCGCGGCGGGTGCTGTTCTCGACGTACCTGGGCGGGTCGGGCGACGACCGCGCGCACGGCGTGGCGGTGGCAAGCGACGGCGCTATTTACCTGGCCGGCGAGACCGGCTCTTCCGATTTCCCGGTAGCGAACGCGCTTCAGCCGGCGCGCGGAGGTGCGATCGACGCGTTTCTGGCGAAACTGGCTGCGGATGGATCGTCGCTCGAGTTCTCGACGTATCTCGGCGGCAGCGGCGACGACCGCGCCAACGCGGTGGCGCTCGATCCGGATGGCAACCCGTACCTCGCGGGGAGCACCGCGTCGATGGACTTCCCCGCCCCCGCGGGCCAGCATCCGGTTTTCGCCGGCGGCGCGACAGACGCCTTTCTGGCGCATGTCTCGGCCGATGGGGCTGCGCTGCTCTCCTCGGCTTACATCGGCGGCACGGGCGACGACGAGGCGTTGGCGCTGGCGGTTCCCGCGTTCGGCGATGTGTATCTCGCGGGCCGTACCAGTTCCACGGATTTCCCGACGCACAATCCGCTGCAAGCCTCTTTCGGCGGCGGCGCGGAAGACGCTTTCCTGATCCACATGGCGGCGGATGGGACGGTGTTCCACTCGACCTACTACGGCGGGAGCGGCGCGGAACGGGCGCTGGGAATCGCCGTGGACCCCGACGGCTGCCCGTGGGTGGTGGGGCCGACCAGTTCAGCCGATCTGCCGCGCATGCTCGAGCCCGAGAGCTACCACGGCGGGGTGTCGGACGCGTTCTTCGCCAAGATCAGCGATCCCATCCTGGTGGCGGGCAACATGGTGATCGGCAAGAACCTCCAAAAGAGGCTCGACGTGGAGCTCAGTCTTCTGCCCTACGGCGGCATCACCACGGCGACGATTACGAGCAGCGATTCCACGAAGGTGCTTTTCTCGTCGGACCCCGGCCAGGCGGGCAGCGCAACGCTGAGCGTGGCTTCCGCCCAAAGCCTGCTGGCCCTGGCGCCGATCTGGGTGCAGGCGCTCGGCGATGCCGGCGTGGTCACTTACACGATGACGGCTCCGGGCTTTCCGCCGCGCACGGGCAGGATCACGCTGGCGCCGTCGGGCTTCGCGCTCACGCCGGGCTCCTTTACGGCCAGCGTCATTGCGCCGCAGACCATCCAGGTGAATGCGGCTTACCTGGATCCGGCGACGGGGGCCGCGGTAATAGGAGAGTCGCTGCGCGCGGGCGCCGACCCGGTGGCGCTCAGCGTGGCGTCCTCCAATCCGAGCGTGGGAGGCGTGCCTCAGGCAACGCTGTTTCTGGAGCCCGGACAGAGTGCGGCACCGACGCTGTTCCAGGCGAAACAGGCGGGCACGACCACGTTGAGCCTGGGGGTGCCCGCGGGTTACACGCCGCTGCCTGACTCCTCGGCGGTGGCGACCGTGCTGTCGCATGTTTTGCAGGCGACCGATGTGCAGTTGGGCAAGGACCTGCAAGCGGCATGGGGCGTCCAGTTGGGCGAGCCTGCTCCCGCGGGCGGGCTCGACATCACGGTGACGAGCGCGGCTCCGGGAGCGGTGCTGGTTTCGGCTGACCAGAGCCGCATGGGCGCCGCCAGCGCGACGGTGAAAGCGCCGGCCGGAGCCATGAGCGCGACTTTCTATCTACAGGGATTGGCGGCGACCGGAGGCGTCCGGCTGACCGCCACGGCAAGCGGATTTCCCACCGTTTCGGCGACGGCGAACCTGACCCCTTCGGGATTCTACTTCACCGGCGGCGACTTGACGGCGACGGTTCTGTCGGGCGATCACAAGATCTCGATCACATCGGGGCCGCTGGACCCCGGCACCATGGCGCCGCTAACGGAACAAGCTCTTCGGCCGGGTGCGGGGCCGGTGACGGTGGATGTCACAAGCTCGGATGTGACCGTGGCCACGATCACGCAGTCGCCGGTGACATTCCGGAGCGGAGACGGCCCGCAGACGACGGCGGTGCGGCCGGTCGGTATCGGAACGGCGGTCGTCAGTTTGTCGACGCCGCAGGGGTTTGCGGCTCCGTCGCCGGGGCGAAGCATCCAGGTGAGTTTGAGTGCGCCGTCACTGAAGATCACCAACCAGAACACAGCCGGCCCGCTGGTGGTCGGAAAGGACCTCGAAGGACTGCTGCTCCTCACGCTGTCCGACCCGGCTCCCAGCGGCGGACTGCCGGTGACCATAAGCAGCTCGGACCCGAGCCTTGTGTTGGTCTCGGCGGTGGCGTTCTCGGGTCAGTTGCCCGGGCAGACTGTGGGTTCCGGGCAATTCACCCAGGCAGTCGCCGCGGGTGCGGGCTCGATTTATATAGGAGTCCAGGGGCTTGCCAGCACGGGGTCCGTGGTGGTGACCGCGGCGGCGCCGGGCTTCAATGGCACTTCCGCGATCGTGACCCTGGGCCCCTCCGGTTTCTACATGGTTACGAATTTCGATCGGCTGCCGCTGAGCGACAACACCACCGCGGTAGCCGAGTATCTGAATGCGTACGCGTTGGATTCGAACGGTTCCGCGGTTGCCCAGCAGTATCTGCGCCCGGGCGTTTCGCTCAGCATCGAGATTCAGAGTTCGGCCCCCGAGGTGGCGGTGGTGGCTCCTGACCCGGTGACCGTCGTTCCCGGTAGTTACACTACGAATGTCTACGTGCAGACCAGGAGCGTAGGCACGACCGTGTTGAGCTTCGTTCAGCCGCCCGGTTTTACGACCCCGATGTATTCGACCGGGCGCACGCTGACAGTGACGCCGCCGCAATTCAACGCGACCGCCTACGCCCAGACTGTCGGCAAAGATCTCCAGTATCCGATCCAGCTTCAGCCAACGATCGGGCTTCAGGCGGATCACACGATCACGGTTACGAGCGGCGACCCGGGCAAGCTGGTGCTGTCGGCGGACCCGGGCGCGCCCGGAAGCGGCGCCATCACGCTACAGCCGGATGGGCTCAAGTTCTACGTCCAGGCCCTGGCCGACAGCGGCGCCGTTCCTTTCACCGTCTCGACCGCGGGTTTCGACGATTTAAAGGGTACGGTCACGCTGGCGCCATCGGGCTTCGTGTTCGACTATTACTCCAACAATGGAACGTTCGGAGCCGTGACCGGTTTTGATTGGCCGATCCGTGTGTGCCCGAGTACGTTGCATACGACTACCTACCTCGGGCCCTGCTCCGGCCAGAGCATGCGAGGCGGGCTTTCGCCTGTTACGGTCAACATTGCGAATTCGAACCCGGCCGCCGGCACGCTCGAGCCCGCGACGATCACGTTCAACCCGGGGGATGCCACCTTATCGACATCGTTCCATCCGCTGGCGCCCGGGACGACGCAGTTGGAGATTCAGACTCCGGCCGGTTTCATCGCGCAACCGCCGTCGGTCCGCACGCTGACGGTCAACGTGACGGCCGGGCATTGATCGGCCGCGCCCGCGGAGGGGAATCGGTTAAGCTGAATTAGAGGAGCGTCCGCATTTCCATGAATATCGACGAGCGCCTGGAGAAGCTCGCTGAACGCCACGAGGCCCTTGCCCAAACCGTCGAACTCATAGCCGCCGAGCAGCGCGACATGCAGCGCGCTGCCGATGCCCGCGTCGCCCGGCTCGAAGAAGCCATGACCAAAATGGCCGGCGCCATGTCCAACATGATGGACGCGATCACCAACCACGAGAAGCGCATCGATCGGCTCGAAGAACGCTGACCGGCTCGGACTCGCGAGCGCACCTATATCGCTTGACATTATATCGAGATGCGGTATAGTCTCCGTATGGGTTCCCATTCGGAGGGGCAAATCGCGGACCTGCTTCCACTCTCTGCGCAGGTCTTTCACATCCTCGTCGCGCTGGCCGGAGGCGACCAGCACGGCTATGCAATCATGCAGGACGTGGCGTCCCGATCGGCCGGAAAGTTGCGATTGAGCCCCGGAACTTTGTACGGCTCGGTGAAGCGCATGCTCGAGCAGGGCCTGATCGTGGAGCTTCGCCGCGACGAGCGGCCCGGCGGACCGGACGACGACGAGCGCCGCAGGTATTACCGCCTGACGCCTTTCGGCCGGAAGGTGGCGAAGGCCGAAGCGGCGCGGCTGGCGGAGACCTTGGAACAAGCGAGAGCGTATGGTCTGGCACCCAAGCGCTCGTAGGATCTATCGGGCCCTTCTGCTCGCCTATCCGGCCGAATTCCGGCAGGAATACGGGGAGGAAATGGAGCGCCTGTTCGCCGAGCGGCTGGGCGCCGAGCCGGCGGCCGGTCTCTGGCTGACAGTGGTTGCCGATGTGGCGATCACCGCTCCGCACGAGCACCTCCACATTCTGGCGGGCGATGTGCGCCACGGCCTTCGTCAACTTGCTAAAGCGCCCGGCTTCGCGTGTGCCGCGCTCGCCGCCCTCGCGCTGGGCGTGGGCGCGGCCACCACGGTTTTCAGCCTGATCAACGCCGTCCTCATTCGCGCCCTGCCGTACGGCGAGGCGGAGCGCCTGGTCTACCTGTGGACGCCCCTGCCGCGCTACGAAGCCTTGCCGCGCGAACTTGGGCCATCTTTTGCCGATGTGCTGGCATGGCGAGCGATGAGCCGCTCGTTTACGGGCATCACCGCGCTCCGGCAGAGGATGTTTACGCTGAGCGACGGCGGCGACCCGATCCGCGTCGGCGGCGCCATCGTGCTGGGGAACTTCTTTCAGACCCTGAATGCCGTTCCGGAACTCGGCCGCGCGATCGACCCCGCTGACGACCGCCCGGGCCAGGAGCGCGCGGCGGTAATCAGCGACGCCCTGTGGCGCTCGAGATTCAATCGGGATCCCGGCGCGCTCGGCAGCACGGTGCAACTCGGCAAAAGCGGCTATCGCATCGTGGGCATCATGCCGGCGGGATTTGCGTACCCCCACGAGACTGATTTTCCCCTCGCGGTTGCCACGCTGAAGCGCACCGAAATCTGGATCCCGGCCGCGCTCACCGCGCAGCAATGGTCGAACCGGATGTCCACCGCCGACGCCGCCATCGGCCGGCTTCGGCCAGGGGTGAGCCTGCGGCAGGCGCAGTCGGAAATGTCGGCGATCGAAGGGCATCTCGATCCTCTCAATCTTCCCGAGATGCGGGGCATGCAGTCGCTGTTGGTTCCGTTCATCGAGACGGCCACCGGACCCGTGCGCCCGCTCATGCGCCTGCTCGCCGGCGCGGTGGTTTTAGTTCTGCTGATCGCCTGCGGAAACGTAGCCAATCTGCTGATGGCGCGGGCCGTGGGCCGGGTACACGAGATGGGGGTGCGGACCGCATTGGGGGCTCCGAGGGCGCGGCTCGTCCGGCAATTGCTGACCGAATCGATGCTGCTCGCCGCCGTCGGCGGCGGGCTTGGCGCGCTGATGAGTTTCGCCATCCTGAAGGCTCTTTCCAGGCTGAACCCAGGCGATATCCCGCGTTTTGACGAGGTGTCGATTGACGGCCGCGTTCTCTTATTCGCCCTGCTGATTTCGCTTGGGACAGGTTTCGTGTTCGGCATATTGCCGGCGCTCGCCGCGTCCCGGGTCAAGGTGAGCGAGTTGTTGCGGCAGGGCGGCCGCGGAACGGTGGGCGGATGGCCGCGAGCGCGGCATGCCCTGATCGTGACGAACGTAGCGTTGGCGGGGGTGCTTCTCGCGGGCGCGGGACTGCTGATCCGCAGCTACCTCAACGTCCAGGGCGAGGATAAGGGCTTCGCTCCCTCCACCCTTACGATGAGGCTGGCGGTGGATCGACAATCGCGCTCGGCGCAACAAATCGAGGCTCTATCGCGGAGCGTCATCGAGAGCGTCGCCGCGCTTCCCGGCGTGGTGGCGGCCGGCGCCATCAACGACTTGCCTCTCTCCCACGCGGAGAGCACGTCCACGTTCCGGGTAGACGGCTATCCGAACCGCCCCAATCAGACGGTCGCCCTTCGTCAAACGGCGGGCGACTATTTCCAGGCCATGCAAATCCGGCTGATCGCCGGCCGCTTTTTGAACTCCGCGGACATTCCGGCGCAGGCTTCCGTGGTCCCGAAAGCGGTCGTCGTCAGCGAGAGCTTCGCCAGGATGTACTTCTCCGGCGGGAATGCCATCGGCGGCCGCTTGCAGCGTGGGGAGCCGGGGAGAGCCTGGTCCACAATCGTGGGCGTGGTCGCGGATGTTCGCCATACGAATCTGGAGAAGGCTCCGCAACCGACCCTTTATGAGCCATCCTGGCTGGCGGATTGTCCCGCGATCCGGACCGCGCTGCCGCCCGATCGAGTGATCTCATCCGTCCGAAACGTGGTGCACGGCATCGATCCCGCGGTCGCGCTGGCCGACATCCAGACCATGCGCCAGCGGACCACCGAAGCCGCCAGCCGCCGGCGATTTCAGACCGTCGTATTGACCGCGTTTGCCGGAATCGCCGTATTCCTGGCGCTGGTTGGGGTCTATGGCTTGCTGTCCTATGCGGTGCGGCAGCGGACCACGGAGATCGGGGTTCGCATGGCAATGGGGGCCGGTCCGGGCGCGCTCGTGGGGATGGTGGTTTGGCAAGGGCTGATGCTCACCGGCGCCGGGCTGGCGATCGGTCTTCTGGCGGCAGGCGCGGCGGCGCGGTGGATTGCCAGTTTGTTATACGGCGTCCACGCCTTCGATGCGGTGACCTTTATTGCCGTTCCGGTTCTTATGCTGATGGCGGCTGCCGTCGCCTGTTTCGTGCCGGCGTGGAAGGCGGCGCACGTCGATCCCGTAGGGGCGCTGCGGCAGGAATAAACTGTCGCCGTCTGCGGCCTACGTTGGCAGTATGGGCGCTGACGAGGCGCCCGGATCCAGACCGCCGGCGCGCCAGGCCTCGAGGAGCGCGCCTTCGGCCGGTCCGCGCCGCGGTGGCCCGCAGCGGTTGCCTGCTTCCATCTCCACCAGCAGACGGAAGCGCTCCAGCACGATGCGGCTCTGGAAGACGCCGCCGACGTACGCGACTTCCGCCTCATCGCCGGGTTTCCACAACTGCGCCCGCACGGCGGCTACCAGCACGGCCAACTCCTGGGCGGCGCGGTTGAGGATCTCGGAGGCAACCGCGTCGCCGTTCAACGCCGCCGCCTCCACCAGGGGTGCCAGGGTCGCCACGCGCGACCGCGGCCACTCTGGCGTATAGAACGCGTGGAGCGTCTGGTTCGCGTCCCGCGTGCCGGTGGCGGCGAGCAGGACGTGGCGCAGCGCAGTCGCGGGTCCCCAGCCTTCCTCCATACGGAGCGCTGCCCGCAGGGCCTGGCGTGCGATATCGAACGCGCCGCCTTCATCGCCGAAGATGTAGCCCCAACCTCCGGCGCGCGCGGTGTTGCCGGAGGAGTTGCGTCCGAAGGCGATCGACCCGGTGCCCGCGATGGCGATGATTCCCTGCCCCGAGGCCGTCGCACCGGCCAGCGCGGTGACGGCGTCGGTGGTCACAACCCACTGCTTCGCCTGTAACATGCCGGCGAGAATCTCATGCTTGTCTTCAGGCCCGCCGCTCATCCCCAGGCAGGCCACCTCGAAGCTTACCGCCGCGGCATCCAGGCCCGCTTCGGCGCACGCTGCCGCGACGCTTTCCCGCACCGCGCGCTCCAGCCGCGCGCGTCCCTCCTCCTCCGCCGCGTGATTGCAGGGGCCGGCCTCGCCACGGCCGAGGATGCGCCCAGTCTCATCGCCGATCAGCGCGGTTGTGCCGGACTGGCCGCCGTCCACTCCCAGGAAGAGTCTCATGGCCGATCCCGATTCTAGCAGGGGTTAAGAAAAAGGCGGGCGGAGCCGGGCGGAACTGAGCCGCGCACGTCGGTAAGCGGTCTTCTGCGCTCCAAAAAAAAGCGGCCGGGGGTTGCCCAGCCGCGAGTCGGGGTGCGGTGTTCGCTTGGTTAGCTCTTCTTCGCAGTCGGGTGTTCGACTTCCAGTTGGTTGTCTACCGGTCCCATGCCGAGTCCCGCCCCGGAAGCACGGACGCCGGCGATGTTCTTTTCCATCTCGGTGCTCACCACTCCGGTGAGCTTCACGTGGCCGTTATCGACGATGATGTGGATCGGCGGCACCGCCTGCATCGCGTAACGCGTGAACGCGGGGTCGCGGTAAATGGCCCGCGCCACCTGCATGCGCAACCGGTCGTCGAAGCTCGACAGCGGCAGAACTTTGATGTCGTTGGCGACGCTGGTGACTCCCGGAACTCGCATCGCCAGGCGCTCGATATCCGACTTCTTGAACGGCTGTGTCACCGCGCCAAGCAGTTCCACCTGGCCGTTCGTCACCTGGAAGCTGATATCGTCCCAGATGCTGTAGTAGGGGTACATCACCACTTCATGACGGACCCGCTTGGCGATATCGCCATCGGTCCCCGGCAGATTCGCACTCTCTTTGGTAGCCGCACCGGCGGCCGCCACGCTCAGCAGCAGAGCCGCCATCCAGAACCGTCCCAGGAATTTCGGTTTCATTGTTTCTGTCCTCCTAACTGGAACAACGTATTCGACGGCCGGCCGGTTTATGAGGCTTTGTAAATGTTTGGTAAATGCCGAATGCGCCGCGGTGCGACAATAGGACGATGTTCGATCTGCGGCGGCGGCAGCGCACTCTGCCAACCGTCCCCGGAATGCTGTTCGAGGTCCTCTCGGGAATCGAAAAGGCCATCGTGGGACGCGCGCACGTCCACGGAATCCTCGAAGTGCTCGAGGCCTCCAGGCGGCCCATGTACGATTGCCTCGACCGCCATTTTCAATCGCCCATCGTGGCCAAGGCCGTCACTCTCAAAATCCTGAACCTCTGCCTCGCGAAGTATCATTTCCTGGAGCGCAGCGCGACCTTGCTGTCGCGGCCTTTCGGCCTGAACATCGATCCCGCCAACGCTTGCAATCTCGCCTGTCCCGGATGTGTGCATTCGCACACCGTGAAGGAACGGCAGCTCTTCATCTGGAACAAGAACATGCTGCCGGAAAACCGGCTGGCGGCATTCCTGGCGCGCTACGGCCCTTACGCGATTCACGTGGTCTTCTGCAACTACGGCGAGCCGCTCATCAATGCGGAAACGCCTCGGTACATCCGTGTGGCGAAGAGCTTCCTGATGCAGGCGATGATCTCCACCAGCATGTCGATCGGGCGCTTCGACGCGGAGGCCTATGTGGAGTCGGGGCTGGATTACATGCTGGTTTCGATCGACGGCGCAACCCAGCCGGTCTACGAGACTTTTCGAAAGAACGGGAATCTGGACCTGGTGTTCCGCAATGTCCGGAAACTCGTCGAGGCCAAACGCAAGCTCGGGAAACGCACTCCGGTCATCGCCTGGCGCTTTCTGGCGTTCCGGCATAACGTCCACGAAGTGCCCCTGGCGATCCGGACGGCGCGCGATCTCGGGGTCGACCAGTTCCTGACGCACACGCCCTACGACGTGAGCTGGGACGACCCCGCCATCCAGCCGGGCGCCATTGAACCGGTGAACGTGCACTTCAACCAACAGACCGAAGCGTGCGTGCTGGAGAACTGGAATCCGTTTCCGGGCAGCCTGGAGGCGGGCGCCATCGAGCGCGAATTTGAAATGCCCTGGCCGGATCGGCCGGTGGGAAGTCCTGACGGTGGTGTGCCGCAGTCCGGCTCCACGTGCCACTGGCTCTACAAGAGCATCACGCTCGATGCGGGCGGCAGGATCTTTCCGTGCTGCGCGCCGCCGCGGCCGGATATCGATTTGCACTTCGCGGATCTGGATGGCGCAGCCGGCGAGCCTTACAACACGGACAAGTACCGCCTGGCGAGGCAGTTTTTCGGCGACCCCGAAGGTTACCGCCGGGAGCGTGAATCGGGCGTTCTCTCTCGCGACCCGCACTGCGTGAACTGCGAGTGGAAGAAGGACGGCACGAACACCGACGGCAGGCAGGTCCGGCAGTATCTGAAAGCCGCCGGCGGCGGCCTGTTCAACCCCGGCAGCGCCGACATACTCGCGTCCTGGTAGAGCCTTCCCGGCCCCACCGATCACGCAGTCTTGTCCTTGGCGTAGCACACGGAATTCAACTCGCACGCGGCGCACTTCGGCTTGCGAGCAGCGCACAGCGCCCGGCCGTGCAGAATGATCTGGTGAGAAAACAGGATCCACCGGTCGCGAGGGATGATCTTCATCAGGTCCTGCTCGATCTTCCCCGGTTCGGTGTGTTTCGTCAGGTCCAAACGCCCGGCGATGCGCTGCACGTGCGTATCCACGACGACGCCCGCCGCAATCCCGTACGCCGTCCCCAGCACCACGTTGGCGGTTTTGCGCGCCGCGCCGGGAATGGTCAGCATCTCCTCCATGGTGCGGGGCACCTTGCCGCCGAAATCGGAGATGACCTTCTTGGCCGCGCCCACAATCGACTTGGATTTGTTGTTGAAGAACCCGGTGCTGCGGATGTCGTTGGCCAGCACTTCCGGTTTGACGGCGGCGAAATCGGCGGGCGTGGGATACTTCGCGAACAGTCCCGGCGTCACCTCGTTCACGCGCTTGTCGGTGCACTGCGCCGAGAGAATCGTGGCCACCAGCAATTCCCACGGATTGTGATGGTCGAGCGCGCAGGTGGCGGCGGGATACATGCGGTCGAGCAGGCGCAGGATTTCGGCGACGCGTTCCTTGCGCCCGGCTGCCGTCTTGGGGCGTTTCACGTAAGCTCGTAGTAGATCATGCGAGCGCGGCTTCTTCTGCTCGCCGCGGCGTTGCTTGCCTTTGGCGCTTCGCTCGGTTCGGGCTTTCACTTTGACGATTATGCCATTTTCTCGAATCCGGCCCTCACCTCGCCGGACGGCGTGCTGGATATTTGGGGGTTGCGCTCGACGCGCCCGCTGACGTACTTCACGTTTTGGTTGAACTTTTTGGCGGGCGGACGCAATCCGCTGGGCTACCACCTGCTGAACCTGGCGCTGCATCTGGGCGCGGTGCTGCTGGCCTGGGAATGCCTGCGCCGGCTGTTGCCCGAGCGAGCCGCGCTGTTGGCGGCGGCGCTCTTCGCGGTCCACCCCATGCAGGCGGAGGCGGTCAACTACGTGTGGGCCCGGAGCATCGTTCTGGCCGCGCTGCTGTGCTTCGCCGCGCTCCTCGCGTGGCTGGACGGACGGCGGTGGGAGGCGGTGGCGTGGTTTGCGCTGGCCCTCCTGGCCAAGGAAGAATGCGCCGCCTTCCCGCTAGTGTTGTGGCTGGTGGGGCGGGTGGCGAAGAGCGAGCGCAAGCGAGCGATGGCCCCCATCCTCACCATGCTCGGCCTGGCCCTCGCCGCCGGCGCCCGCGTGGTCTACGCCACCGCCGTGACGCCCGGCGCTCCCGCCGGTTTGCAGGCCGGCATCACGCCGTGGCGCTACCTGCTGGCGCAGGGCCCGGTCCTCCTGCGCTACCTGCGGCTGCTGATCATTCCCTACGGCTTCACGTTGGACCCCGATATCCGCGCGCCATCCATCTGGTTGGGGCTGCTGGCGTGGGCCGTCGTGGCCGCGCTGTGCGTGGCCGCTTGGCGCTGGCGCAACCTCTGGTTTCTCGCCGGCCTCGTGCTCTTGCTTCCCAGCTCGTCCATCTTCCCCGCCGCCGATCTCGCCGCCGACCGGCGCATGTACCTCCCCATGCTGGCCTTCGCCGCCGCCGCCGCGGTGCTGCTGGAGCGCGTCAAGCCGTACGCCCTCTCCGCCGGCATCGTCATCGTCCTGGCGCTGGTGAGCGTCAGCCGCACGGTGGTGTGGAGGAACGACGCGTCGCTGTGGCGGGAGGCCGTGCGCCTCGCCCCGGAAAAGACGCGGCCCAGAATCTGGCTTGCTCGCGCCCTGCCCGCCGGCCAGGCTCTGGAGGTGCTGGCGCAGGCCCGCGAGCAGGCCCCCAACGATCCCGCCATCGCGGCGGAGATCGGCAAGACGCTGCTCTCCGAAGGCCAGCCGGATGGCGCGCTCACCGAGTTTGGCCGCGCCCTGGCCCTGGACCCGGGAAACGCGCTCTACCTGAACAATCGTGGGGTGGCCCTGGAAGAACTGGGCCAGACCGAAGCCGCGCGCGCCGACTTCGAACGCGCGCTCCGGATCGATCCTGACCTCACTGCGGCGCGAGACAACCTTCAGAAGCTTACGGCGCGGTGATCTGAACGTCGGTGCTTATGTTCTGCCAGTCGGGTAACTCGTAGATCTTCAACTTGGTGGTGAGTGGGGCGGTCAGTTCCTTGGACTCGTTGGGTCCGATATTGGTGGTGAACGAGAACGTTCCCGCCGCCTCTTCCTCGGACTTCTGCGTGCGCCCAAAAAGTGTGACGTTGCCCGCCAGGCCGCTGATGTCGGCTCCCGAGTGGTTCACCACCACGAACATCACGACGGTGTTCTTCTTCTTGTCTTCGTTGAACCGGACAGCAGTCACCTCGATATACTTTTGCATCGGATTCGTCTTGGCGCCGGGCTTGGCGGCGGGGTTCTCGACCGTCGCCGAAGGCGTTGCCGGCGATTGCCCGTGTGTGTTCAGCAGCGAATAGATGCCAAATACCAGGCCCCCGAACACCACGGCGAACCCTATGGCCATCAGCCAGACGGGAATCCGACGTCCAAGAGCCGGAGGCTCCTCGTACGGAAACAGCACCTGCTCCTGTTGAGCGGGTGGAGCGGGTTGGGCAGGCGGAGCGGGCGGCGTGTATTGCGGCGGCGGCGCATACTGCTGTTGTGGCGGGTACTGCGGCGGATACTCGGCCTGCGGCGCTTGCGGCGGCGGCGCGTACTGCTGTTGTGGCGGGTACTGCGGCGGATACTCGGCCTGCGGCGCTTGCGGCGGCGGCGCGTATTGCTGTTGCGGCGGGTACTGCGGTGGCGGCGCGTACTGCTGTTGTGGCGGCGGGTACTGCGGCGGTGGCGGTGCGTACTGCGGTTGTGGCGGATACTGCGGGGGCGCCGGATACTGGGCCTGCTGAGGATACTGCGGCGCTGGCGGTGGCTGCGGCTGCGGCGGATACTGGGCCTGCGGAGGTTGCGGTGGCGGCGGGTAGTACGGCTGTGGCGGCGCCGGTGGGTACGCCGGGGGAGCGGGAGGGAACCCCGCCGGAGGCTGTACCCCGCTCGCAGGGGCGTCCGCGGGCGGTCCCTCGGCAGCTTTCCTGGTGCAATCGGGGCACTCGGTATAAGCCGGGGGAACTTCGCGCCCGCATTGCGGGCAGATCCACGTGAACATGTGCGCGCCTCAGTCTCTACTGTACCGCGGGTGACATCACCCTCAAGGGTGCGAGACCCACAAACGAAAACAACCGGCCCGCGGCTTCTTTATCCCTGCGAAACGAGTGGAACTCGCCGGGCCGGCACATGGTGCACAAGTTCGACGCGTAGATTCGCCCCTGCGTTACGCCCGCTTCGAGCAGTTGCCGCCGGTTGGCATCGGCCAGGTCGATGTGTGCCCTTCCCTGCCCTCCGAAATGCGCCGCCACTTCCGGTCCGACCTCGTAGCAGCACGCGCCGATGCCCGGGCCGATGGCGGCGTGCAGATCCGCCGGGTCCGTTTGGAAGCGCTCGCTCATGGCTTCGACGGCACCGCGGGCGATCCGCGCCACCGTCCCGCGCCAGCCGGCATGAACCGCCGCCACGGCGCGCCGGCGCTCGTCCACCAGCAGGATGGGGATGCAATCCGCCGTCTTGACCGCCACCACCGATCCGGGCGTATTCTCCAGCAGCGCATCGCCCCGGCCCAATTCGCCGGACCGGCCGGCCGCCGCTACGCACGCCGCCGAGTGAACCTGTTTCAGCGTGGCAAGGTTGCCGAATTGCGAAGGAATGTCCGCGAGGCGCGTGCCGAAGCCGTGCACCAGCCAATCCAGGCGATCCAGTTCCCTCACGCGGTAGACGTGGCGCGGATCCCGGTAGAACACGGCCTAAACCGGGTTCTGAATCTGCGCGATGCGCACCCGCTGCTTGAAGTTCTCCAGCATGGATTCGTCCAGCCGCACTTCGGTGGGGCGCTTCACCAGCGTGGTCATCTGGTCGATCTTGTCTTGCAGCTTCATCAGCGCGTAGAACAGGTTCTCCGGGCGCGGCGGGCAGCCGGTGCAATACACATCCACCGGGACGATCTTGTCGACCCCCTGGAGCACCGCGTAGGTGTTGAACGGCCCGCCGACGCTGGAGCATGCGCCCATCGAGATGCACCACTTCGGATCGGGCATCTGGTCCCAGATGCGCTTCAGCACGGGCCCCATCTTGAGCGTGACGGTGCCGGCCACGATCATCAGGTCGCTCTGCCGCGGGCTGGGCCGGAACACCTCCGCGCCGAAGCGCGCGATATCGAAGCGCGACGTGCTGGAAGCGATCATTTCGATGGCGCAGCACGCCAGCCCGAAGGTCAGGGGCCATATCGACGAGTGGCGCGCCCAGTTGAAGACGTAGTCTACCGAGGTGGTGACGATATTCCGTTCAAACTGGTTCTGAATGAAGGAAGACACGCGGATTCCTCTCCTAGGGCTCTAAACCGCGATTGTAGCATGAGGGGCGGCACGGCCCCTTTGGGAGCTCCTGGGGATTGAAGTAAGATGAAGGAAGGAGATTAACCCATCCCGCATGACCGACGAGGACCTCAACCAGATCGCCGCGCTCCTATCCGCTGCCGAACAGCGACTCACCGCCCTTCTATCCGCCACCGAACAGCGACTCACCGACAAACAGGATGCCGCCATCGAAATGGTCGCCGGTGAGATCTCGGGTCTCCGCCAAGAGATGGATCGGCGCTTCGACAGTACGGATCGACGCCTCGAGCGTGTCGAGAACCAGCTCTACAACCTCACCCTCCAAAGCCTCGGCATGTCGAAGTCGCTCACCGACGCCGAACGCCTCGACAGCGCTACCGCCGCTACGCTGGCCAGCCAGCAAAAAGCGATCGACGACCTCTACGCCAAGCTCGCCGCACTGACCCGCCGCCTCGAACACCCGCCACAGCAATAGGCTGGAGACAAGCGCGCCGGCAGCGCCGGCCTATCGCGGGTCCCCGAAGGTGATCGACGTTTCCGCTTCGAACTTTCGGTACGCGCGGAACGCGACGTCGTTGCGCGTGCGCAGGTCCCGAGTGGCCATCCGCACCTGCGCGCGCAGCGGGAGCAAAAACGGCCGGCCGCCCACCGTGGTGAAATCGTAGTCCAGCAGCGTGGACGAGCTGCGCACCGGGAAGTTCCCCGGGATGTCGTCGGCCTCGGTCGAAATCCGCAGGATGGCATTCGTCTCGCGATCGACGTACACAACCCCGTGCTGCCCGGTGACCACTGTCAACCGCTGGCTCCCGCTGCTGAAATCCATCCGGTAATGCGAATCGACCCGGCTCACGCGAAACTTGTAGACGTGCGCGGGGCGCTTCCGCAGGTTGGTCCAGTGGTCCCAGGAAAACGTTCCGCGGTCGAAGGCTTCGTGGAGCAGGCTGCCGAACTCGCCCTGGCTGATGGCGCCGCCCACCGCTTCAAACGGCAGCACCGTGGGACGGCCGTTGATGGTGAGGAGCTTGTACACTTCCTTCTGCCCGAAATAGCTGAGGCGCAGCGTCAGGGTGTCCTTCAAAGCCCAGCCGCCCCGATCGCCGTGGTAGCGGCGGACCTCCTGGTCGCAGATGAAATCGGGCAGCGATTTATCGTAGACCAGCGCCATTCGGCGGGCGTCGATCAGGATGCGCCGCTGCTCGTCTCCCGAGGGTGCGGGCGGCGAGTCGAAGGGCTCGGGCGCCACGGGCATCGGAAGCCCGCGGGAGGCTTCGCGCAGCCGTTCCAGTTCCACGACCGCCTTCGGCCCCGCCCCCGCGCTTTCCAACTCCTCGACGGTGTGCGAGTCCAGGCTTTCGGCCATCTCGATTTTCCCCAGCGCGCGCGCAAGCTGTTTGTCCGTCTCGTGGCTGCCGATGGCCGAGCGCACCAGCGCGATCACCTGGTTGACGGAACTGGGGGACGTCGCCGCAATGCAGGCGGTAATGGCCAGGATGGCGAGACCGTGCCGGCGGCGCATTCCTTACATACTATATGTCAGCGGCGGCATCGATGTGCAGCTATCCGCGAGTCTCCTGCACAAACCAGGAAACGGCTGAAAGCTGTAAGCTGAAAGCTGACCGCTGAATGACATGTTACCGGCGCCGATAACACCTCCACGAAAACCCCCTGTCGTGCGCGTAAGCAGCGGAACCACACCTGGAGACCAACGGGATTATCGCTTCGGAGAGTCGTTCCGGATCGGCCGCACGGAAGATTGCGAGGTATGCATCAAGGATGAGCATGTCAGCCGCTGCCATGCCGAGGTGTATTTCCGGGATGACCAGTGGTGGGTGCGGGACCTGAATAGCAGCAACGGCATTTTTGTCAACGGCGAGCGGATGCCGCTTGTCTCCGTAGGACAGGCACTTACCGTGAGGCTGGGGATTTACGGCCCGACGGTCTCACTCGAAGTCGAGCCGCCGCCCCCGGAACCGAAGACCGCCATGGGCGTCGTCCCCTCGGTCGAGCATTACGTGGAGCACTATTTCGGCCAGGCCGCGGCCGGCAAAGCTTTCGGCGAGCACACCATGATGGTTCGCCGGGCCTTCCAACACGTGCAGGCCAGACAACAACAGAAATACGTCAAGATCATGGCGGCCCTGGTCCTCTCCATCTTCGTCGCGGGAGGATATGCCCTGATTCTGCACCGGCAGGTTCAAAAACAGGAAGCGCTGGCGCAAAACCTCTTCTATTCCATGAAGTCTCTCGATCTCAATATCGCGGACGTGGAGAAACTGGTCGCGGAATCGCACAACCAGCAAGCCGTGGAGAAGGTCCGCAATTATCAGAGGCAGCGCCAGAACCTGAAGGCGAGCTACGACCAGTTCCTCACCGCCCTCCATACATATGACTCCAAAATGCCCGAACAGAAGCGCCTCATTCTGCGGGTTGCGCGCATTTTCGGGGAATGCGAGCTGGCTATGCCGCCCGATTTCGTCAAGGAGATCGAAAAGTACATCAAGAGATGGCAAGCCTCCGGCAGGTGGGCGGCGGCCATCCGGACCGCAACGGACAACGGCTATGCCGACGTGATCTCGAAGGACTTGTTGGCGCAGAATCTTCCGCCGCAGTTCTTCTATCTGGCCCTTCAGGAGAGTGGTTTCGATCCCTACAGCAGCGGTCCGGTGACGCGGCAAGGAATCGCCAAAGGCATGTGGCAGTTCATCCCAGAAACCGCCGTCCAGTACGGGCTTCACGTAGGCCCACTGGTGGATCTTCGACGCCCCGATCCCCGCGATGATCGTCACCACTGGGAGAGGGAAACGCAGGCTGCCGCCAGATACTTGAAAGAGCTGTACACCACCGACGCTCAGGCATCGGGATTCCTGGTGATGGCTTGTTACAACTGGGGCGAGGATCGCGTGCTTCCCCTGGTTCGCAGCATGCCCGCCAACCCGAAGGAACGGAATTTTTGGCGGCTGCTTTCCTCTTATCGCAAGAAGCTTCCCCAGGAGACTTACGACTATGTCCTGTACATCGTCTCCGCTGCCGTGATTGGTGAGAATCCACGTCTGTTTGGCTTCGATTTTGACAATCCCCTGGCCCATGCCGCGGGCGAGCGCTGATCGTGCCGTATCGCTGAAAGCCGCCCGCTCATCCGTTACACTGTAGTTTCCGGAGCTTCCATGAAATTCCGCGGGATCGGTGTCTTATGCCTGCTCGCTCTGCCTCTCCTGGCGGACGAGGGGATGTGGCTCTTCAACCAGTTTCCAAAAGACCAGGTGAAATCGAAGTACAACTTCGACGTCACCGGAGAGTTCCTCGATAACCTGCGCCTGGCCTCCCTGCGGATCGGCGGTGGATCCGGATCGTTCGTTTCGCCTGACGGCCTGATGTTCACCAACCACCGGCTGACCGTGGACTGCATCTCCAAGGCCGGTTCCGCCCAGCACGACTACCTGAAGGACGGTTTCTACGCCGCCGGCCGCGCCGACGAGCTGAAGTGCCCCGGACTGGAAGCCAGCGTCCTGCTCAGCCTCGAAGACATCACCCAGCAGGTGAAGGAAGCCGCCAGGGATGGCGTCAAGCCGGCCGAAGCCGTCCAGAAGCGGAATGCCGCCATTGCACGCATCGAGAAAAGTTGCGGCGACAAGACCGGCAACCAGTGCACCGTGGTCAAGCTGTTTTCCGGCGAGCGCTACGACCTGTATCAATACAAGAAGTACACCGACCTGCGTCTGGTTTTTGCCCCCGAATTCGCCATCGCGTTCTTCGGCGGCGACCCCGACAATCTCTCCTATCCCCGCTATGACCTCGATGTCGCCTTCCTGCGCGCCTACGAAAACGAAAAGCCGGCCAGCACGCCGCACTACCTGAAGTGGAGCGCCGAAGGAGTGAAGGACGCGGGTCTGGTCTTCGTGGCCGGCAATCCCGGCGCCACCTCGCGCCTGGCCACTACCGACCAGCTCAACTTCTACCGCGACTCCGTGCTGCCGCTGGCGCTCGCCCGCCTGCAAACGCGCATCGAGGCGTTGCGCGAATTCTCCTCCAGGAGCGCCGGCAACCAGCGTGTGGCGCAGCGCGTCCTGCTGGGCTTCGACAACACCTGGAAAACCACCGCCGGAAAGCTGATCGGGCTCAAGGATGATCGGCTCATGGCGCGCAAGCAGAATTTCGAAAAGAAACTGCGAAACGCCGTGTCGCACGATCCCAAGCTGGGAACCGACGCCGCCAAAGTGTGGGACGAAGTCGCGGCCGCTTATAAGAACTGGACGCCTTTCGAAAAACCGTACGAGGTTTTGGAAAACCCCGGGCCGCAAGGGTCCAGCCTGTTGCGGATGGCGCGCCAGATTCTGCGGCTGGGGGAGGAGCGCGCCAAACCGAACGACCAGCGGCTCCCCGAGTATCGCGATGGCGCGCTGCCCTCGCTCGAAGCTTCCCTGTTCGCTCCGGCGCCCATCGACGACTCGCTCGAGACTGTTCTCCTCACCGTGTACCTCGAGGAGTTGAAAGCGCTGGGCGAGAAAGAGGCGCCCGTCAAGGCCATCCTCGGCGCCCGGACTCCGCGCCAGGCTGCCGAGGAAATGGTGCGCTCTTCGAAGCTCGCGGACGTCGCCGAGCGCAGGCGTCTGGCGGCCGGCCGCAGCCTCGCGCTGAAGTCGGAAGACGGCCTCATCCGGCTCGCGAAATTACTTGAAGATCCATCACGTAAGTTGCTGAAAAAACATGAGGAAGTGATCGAGACGCTGGAGGTTTCGAGCGCTCAGCGCATCGCCCAATACCGCTTCAAGGTGTTCGGCGTCAACGACTATCCCGACGCCACCGCCACTCCCCGCGTCTCCTTCGGCGTGGTGAAGGCTTATCGCGACAAGACCGAGGCGCCGGTCCCCTTCGCCACCACCTTCGGCGGCCTGTATCACCGGGCCGGCGATCGCGACCCGTATCAACTGCCGCAGCGCTGGATCGGCGGCAAGGCCATGTTGGACCTCGTGATGCCCTTCGATTTCGCGAGCACCTGCGACATGGCGGATGGCAACGCGGGCAGCCCGGCGGTCAACGAGAGGGGCGAGATCGTGGGCTTGGTCTTCGATGGCAACATCGAGAGCCTGGCGCTCACCTATCTCTACAGCGACGACCAGGCTCGCGCCGTGCACGTGGCGTCGCAAGGGATCCTCGAGGCGCTTCGCAAGCTGTACAAGACGCCGCAACTGCTGAAAGAGCTGGGAGTGCCCGAAACATAACTGAGGTCGCGCCGTGGATCCGCCCACCTCTACCTTCACGCTGCTCGAGCAGGCCAGAACCGGGGACGACCAGGCCCTCTCGCGCGTCTTCGAGAAGTACCGGCGCCGCCTGGCGGTCCTCGTTCATTTCAAGCTGAGCCCCCACGCGCGCGCTTTCTCCGAGGTCGAGGACATCGTCCAGGAAACGTACCTGCGCGCCTTCCGCGACATCGACCGGTTCACCTACCAATCGCCCGGCAGCTTCCTGCGCTGGCTGTCCTCCATAGCGGACCACGTGATCGTCGACCGGCTGCGGTACCAGAATCGCGAACGGCGGGCGGGTGAAGAGGTCGCCTTCCGCTCGG
>DASQZT010000110.1:0-13589 GCA_035638575.1 Bryobacteraceae bacterium | reverse complement strand
GCTCCCCCCGCCGGCAGGGGCGGCGGACGCGGTGGACGCGGCGGCGCCGCCACGGGCGTGCCGTTTGTCGCCTCCGCCGGACGCGGCGGCGGCGGCGGCGGTGGTGGCGGCGGGGGTGGTTTCGGCGGTTTCGCCGCGATGGGCCCGCTGCTGGAGCCCGGCGTTTACTTCGTCCGGCTCACCGTCGGTGGCCGGACCCTGAACTCCTCGGTGAACGTGCTCGAGGATATCTGGATGAGGCCGCAGTAACGCAGGCATCACCCGGTCAGCGACAATACGGTTCACTAGGGGCACAAGTCCACGATGGCGATACGGTCGTGTGGCATGCGGATCCGCAGACGAAGCGTCGTTTATCTTTCCTAACCCGCCGGCCCGCTCCGGGGAGGACCTGTTTCGAGTGGCGCGTTACCCGGACATCGCGAAACACTTCGCGATCTTGAGGGAGCTGCTCCCCTTCACGGAGCGCTGGGCAAAAGCAGGCGCACACCTTCTTGGCTTGTATTCCGCTCAGAGACGATTCTGAGGGCCTCGTCAAAGCGCGGTTGCCGCACATTCTGTAAGAGTTGCTCCCAATGAACCATGCCATAGACGACTTTCAGACCGTTGTCCGCCAGATGGATCTCGCCCGCCCAGATCTGCTCATGAAAATCGCGGAATGAGGGCGGGTTCTCGTTTTGACGGATCGGCTTACCCGCCGAACCAAGCAACAGGAAGACTGCGGCGGACAACATGTGCATCACCTGACGCATCAGGAAGAATCGCGCCAATTGGTACTCATCGGGCGGTTGACCAAAATACTCCTCGAGATAAATCCGTTCGTCCGCGTCGTTGGTGACTACGAAGTTGGCAACGATCGCCAGATCGAAGTAGCGGTCGTTCACGAAAGCAGCCTGCCAGTCCACGAGCCAGACGCGGCGGCCGTCGAACAGGATGTTTTCCGGCTTCAGGTCCATGTGGCAAGACACCAGATCGGCATCGAGGCGAGGGTAAGCGGCGCAGATTTGTTGGTAGCGGCGGAAGACCTCCTCGATCTCACCGTCAGAGAGGAGTCGCGACCCGCGAAGTCTCCAAATGAAAAAGTTGTGCGCGGTCACGTAGTTGAGGCTTTGGGAAAAGCCGGCAGTACGTGGAGCCTGCGCAGCGTTGCGGGAAGCTGAACCAGCGCCTGTGCTGCCGGAAAGGGCACGGTTTCAATCCAGTCGATAATCGCGATCCCATCTTCCGTGTTGGAATACAGGACAGGAGGCGCCAAGCCCGCCGTCGCCGCCGCCTTCATGCAGGTGAAGACGCGTACCGGGTCGTTCCTCTCATCCATACGCGTCATGATCCGCAATAGGAATGGAGATCCCTTTACGACGATGCGAAACACAAGGTCCGAACTGAGATCTTTGGTCATCCTACAAATAGCTTCGATAGCTGTTGTGCCGAAAGCCACGCTCAGGCCTCGAGACACTGCGGCGCTCTTCTCGTGCGGGATCATAGACCTCCACTGTTGTTGTCGGATTGGCGAAACTGGCGGCCCCGGGTACGGTGCACCGGCGGAGATTCTGACTGGCTTTGCAGGAAGCGTGCCGGCCAGTTTGTAATTCAGTCTCTCAGCGATGTTATTCGAATTCAGGATTCCAAACAAGTCCTGAGACGAGGATTGATGCGCCCCTATCTTGCTTGTTTTCTACGTGTTAGACTTCAAACCGAGAGTTCTGTTATCGTAGAATTGGCAGATGGCGGGACTTCGGCGCCGTCACTGGCCGGTGCTTGTCTCGTAGGAACAGCCGCCCGTGAGATCCCTCCGTCGTACTCTACTTCAGCAGATACATAATAGTCGTTTCGAGTTTCGACGGATCGTCCGACCAGTCGCCGTAGATCTCCCACGACTTTCCGGCGAAGGCCCGGTTGCTCGCCTCGCGCCATGCTTGAATCGCGTCGTGGGTTTCTTTGATCTGGTCGTAGGCGCCCACATGCACCGCCACCGCCACCATGCCCGCCGGAGTCTCGGTGGCGTAAACTTCTCCGGTGGATTCAAACGCGCGCGTGACCTCAACGCCGAAGTCCACGTCCATCGGCAGGTCACGGCGCGCGGGGTGGTGATAGAGAAACACGTTGTGCCCATCGGTGCGCAGGCCCGGTTGGGTCCGCAGGAACTCCCACACCTTATCGAGCGCCGGCCTCCACGCGGTTCCGACGCCGCCGATAGCGACATGACGCCGGACGGCGGCAAGCTTCATGGAAGCAACCGTGCGAACGGAAACATGAATACTCACGTCTCATTCGTACCATAGTCTCAACCCGACGCACCAGGCTCGCATAATGGCTTGGAACGGCGGTTCTTCCTTTGTTGAAAAGAGTATTTTCAGGAATCCTGAGCGGATGGTCGGCCATCCGGAAAAAGGACTCGCTCGGACACCCTCTATTCACTCCCGGCAGGATTACTCGCACTCGATGGCGTCAAGTGACCAGCATGGTGGTCAGCGATCCGCCGCGCGGTTCTCGTACCATTTGAGATTCTGCGTGGCGGAGCCGATGCACACGATATCGGGGCGGCCGTCCTGATTGAGGTCGGCCACGGCGCACGCGGCGGCCGCCATTCCGCCCGCATCGACCGGCTGGCGCGTCCAGTGGCCGCCGGCCGCATCGTCGGCGGAGTACACATACACGCTGCGGCCCTGGCCGCGATATCCGGCGACGATTTCGTCCAGCCCGTCGTGGTTCAAATCGACGGTGGCGATGGTGTGGCCGTCCACCAGCGACGTGTCGATCACCTGGCGCTCCCAGCGGCCGTTCGCCTGCCGGTACACCGACACCTGGTTGCCGTGCCACGGCTCGATCGCGGCCAGGAAGCGGGTCTTTTCCAGGCGGCCCACGGCGACGTCGCTGGAGCCGGATTTGGGCCACGGCGCGGGATCGCCCTGGGCGATTTCGGTGCGCGTCCAGTGGCCGTCCTTGCCCAGCTTGAAGAGGTGGATGCCGCCGAAACTGGCGGTCAGAATCTCGTCGCGCCCGTCGCCATCCCAGTCCACCACGAAGATGCCGTGGACCACGCCGGAGTTCTCGTTGCTGATGAGCTGCCGCTTCCACTCGCCCGGCCGGTAGAACACCAGGGGGGTCTGGTCGCGATAGTCGGGAGCTTCGGCTTTGGGGCCGGTGAGAGTGGCGTTGACGACCACGCGCTTGCCGCTGCCGTCGATGTCGGCGGTGCGCAGGCGGTGCGAGGTCGTGAGCCGGTCGATTTCGGTGACCGTCCAGGGCTGGCGCGGGTCCCCGTTGTGGCGGAGGACCGAGACCACTCCGATGCTGTTCTTGGCCTCGTTGGCGAATTCGCTGGCGAGCACGATATCGGGGATGCCGTCGGCGGCGCCTTCGACGGTGACGCAGTTGATCATGTGCGAGAAGCCGCCGGCAATCACGTGGCGCTGCCAGCCGGGATTTTCGAACCAGACCAGCTCGGGCAAGCCGCTGGCCAGGGCGATGAGGTCGGGCTTGCCGTCGTGGTTGAGGTCGGCGACCACTACCTGGTAGCCGCCGCGAAGATCCGTGGCGATGGTGTGTTCGGTGAAGCGGATGGGCTGCGCGGCGAACAGGGGGCACGCGGCGACGAGTAAAGCTAGCTTCGTCATGTGACCTAGGATACTACCGGAAGCCATGCGCCCGGCGCGAGCCCCTTGGCCCGCACAGTATACTGTCAGTTTCGGATTATGACAAAAGCAATTCTCCTGGCGATTGGAGCGGCCACGCTGGCGGCGGGGCAGCCGGATCATCTCAGCGGGATCCGGCAGCTCACCCACGGCGGGCAGAACGCCGAGGCATACTGGTCGCCCGACGGCAAGCGCCTCATCTTTCAATCCACGCGGCCGCCATACGAGTGCGACCAGATCTTCATCATGAACGCCGATGGAACCGATCAGCACCTGGTGTCCACGGGAAAAGGACGCACCACGTGCGCGTATTTCCTGAAGGACAACCGGCGCATCGTGTACGCCTCCACCCACCTGGCGGGCGACGCTTGCCCTACGCCGCCGGATCGCAGCAAGGGTTACGTGTGGGGCGTGTTCGCGGGCTACGACATATTTCTGGCGGACGACAGCGGCAAGGTCCTGAAGCGGCTGACGGACACGCCAGGGTATGACGCCGAGGCCACCGTCAACTGGAAAACCGGAGCGATCGTGTACACGTCGCTGGCTTCGGGCGATCTCGACCTGTGGACCATGCGGGAGGACGGCTCCGGCAAGAAGCAGATCACCAGGTCGCCGGGATACGACGGGGGCGCGGTATTCTCCCGCGACGGCAAGAAACTGGTGTGGCGCGCGAACTACCCCAAGACCGGGGAGGACATGGCGAAGTACAAGTCGCTGCTGGCGGACAACCTGACGGCGCCCATGAAGATGGAAATCATGGTGGCGGATGCGGACGGCCGCAATCAACGCGCCATCACGAATTTCGGCTGCGCCAGCTTCGCTCCGACGTTTACCCCGGACGGCAAGAAGATTCTGTTCTCCTCGAACAAGAACGAGTGCGACAGCCGCAATTTCGATCTGTACCTCGCCAATACGGATGGCACCGGCCTGGAGCAGGTGACGAAGTTCGGCGGGTTCACCTCGTTCCCGGAGTTCTCACCCGATGGGAAGACCCTGGTGTTCTGCTCGGACCGGGATACCAAGGAGCGGTACGAGTTCAATATCTTCACGGCCGAGTGGCGGTAGGGCGGGCAGTCACTCGACCGGGATGCTTGCTTTGTTGGCGTCGAGCCAGGCGTCGAAAGTCTGGAGCGCCGGGTTCATCGCGCGCGAGAATTCCAGGCTGCGCGCGCCGCAGAAGACCGCTTCGAAATCGCGCTTGAACTGAAACATGTTGCCGAGATCATCGGCGCCGGGGAAGCCGAAGCCGCGGTAGACTTCGGGCGGAACGTCGTTGTAGCGCACTTCCCGGCCCAGCGCGCGGCTGAAAGCGGCGGCCATCTGGACGCCGGTCGGGTGCTCGCCGGCGATGCCCACCGTCTTGCCGATGAGATCACCGTCCTTGCGGAAGATGCCGTAGGCGCACCTGCCGATGTCTTCGGCGGCGATGCCCGGCAGCTTCTTGTCGCCCATCGGGAAGGTGATGGCCAGTTTTCCATCGGGGCCTTTGCGGGGACCCATGCCGAAGTAGATGAAATTGTCCCAGTAGAAAGAAGTGAGCAGGATGGTGGTGGGAACGCCGAGGCCGCCGAAGAGGTGGTCCGACTGGCCTTTCCCGTCGAAATGCGGGACCTTGTACTTGCCCATGAGGGTGGGCATGCGGTTGTCCGAGAGCGGCACCCACCGCCGGGTGTCCTCGAGTGTGGACCAGATCACGTGCCGCAGGCCGGCGTGTTTGGCGGCTTGGGCCATAGCGCCGGCTTCGGCGGTTTCCTTTTCCGGAGAGAAGTGCGCCCAGTAGAAGGTGACACAGTAAGCGCCGTATGCGCCCGCGAATGCGCGCTCGAGGCTGTGGGGATCGTCGACGTCGGCGGCGACGATTTCGGCGCCGAGCCTGGCGAGCGCCTGCGCCTTTTCGGAGTGGGCGTCCCGTGTAATGGCGCGGGCGCGGAAGGGACCCTCGGGGTCGGACTGAATGGCGCGCACCAGGCCGCCGCCCTGGGCGCCGGTGGCGCCGACGACTGCGATGATTTTCTTGTCGGTCATATCGGTGTAAGGGGCACAGGCGGACGCGAAGGACGCCCCATCCCACCAGCATTGGATCAATCCGCGGCGGTTCGGATTCTGGAATTCTCGCCATGCCGGCCCCAGGCGGCATGGTGTAAAATTCAGGGATGCGTTTACTCGTCTCGATGCTGTTCCTGATTCCCTTGTGCGCCCAGCCGCCGGAGCCACAGCAGCCGCCGCCCGGCGGAGGCCGTCCCGGCGGCCGAATGATGCCGCCGCCCAAGAATTTGAAAGTCTTGAAAGTGCAGCCTCAGGAGATCATGGGCATAATGCGCTCCTACGCCATCGGGTTGGGCGTGCGCTGCGAGTTCTGTCACATCCAGGGCGACTTCGCGAGCGACGATAACCCGAAGAAGACCACGGCGCGCATGATGATCACCATGGCGCAGGAGATCAACGGCAAGTTCCCCGACGGCAAGGAGCACGTGACGTGCTACACCTGCCATCGCGGAGAGTCCCAGCCGAAGACGGCGCCGCCGCCGGCCGCGGGCGGGCAGTAGGCCGCGAGGGCCGGCGGACATCGGACCCCGGGGAGAGCGGTGACCAGTTTTGAGTTTTACCGGTTCCGTTTCCACTTTCGGGGAATCGACGCGGTGCATTTTCCGCCGGGGAAGGGCGGCAACGCGGTCCGCGGGGCATTGGGGCTGGCGTTGCGGAAAGCGGGCGATCCTTCCGTCTATGCGCGGCTTTTCGAACCGGCGGGGAAGTCTCCTGGCGGCCTGGCGGACTGGCCACGGCCGTTTGTATTGCGCGCGGCTCACCTCGACGGCCTGACCGTTCCTCCGGGCGGCCGTTTTCATCTGGACATCCACGTCTTCGATGTGCGAGAGCCGTCGCTGGACATTTTTCGGGCGGCATTCGCCGCCATGGGCTCGAGCGGCTTGGGCGCGGGCCGTGGCCGGGCGGAACTGGAACGGGTCGAGCAACTGGATCTCGACGATCGGGCGGCGATTGCCGCGGACGTGCCGGGCACTCCTTCGGTCGTAACGCTGGATGCCTGCGGCACGCCGGTGGAGCGCGTGAGCGTCCGATTCGTAACTCCGACGGAGCTCAAAGCCGGCGGCGAACTGGCGGCGCGGCCGGAATTCCCCATCCTGTTTTCGCGCGTGCGGGACCGCCTGAGCACGCTGCGCGCGCTCTACGGCGCCGGGCCGCTGGAGATCGATTTCCGCGCGATGGGCGAGCGCGCCGGACTGGTCCGCATGCTTCGATGCGACCTCGAATGGGACAGAACCGAGCGCAGATCGGGGCGCACGGGCCAGGTTCACTCGATCGGCGGTTTCACGGGCGAGGCGGAGTACCAAGGCTCGCTGGCCGAATTCCTGCCATGGCTGCGCGCGGCCCGTTGGGTGGGGGTGGGCCGGCAGACCGTGTGGGGGAAGGGCGAAGTGAGGGTCTTCGCGGTGGAGTGATTCCGTGTCTGCCCGTACTGAAAATGTGTGGGGAATCCCGATTCCCGTAACGTCCGGCGGGGCAATGTCATCGATTAAGTGACGTGCGCCTGTTACTTGCTCTATCTCTCGCGTTCAGCGCCTTCTGCCAGATTCCTTCCGAAGATTCCCGCAACGTGTACACACCTTCGCCGGACACCCACTTTCGCATGCGCGATTACCGGTCTCTCGACGAATGGCAGCGCCGCAGCGAGGACATCCGGCGGCAGATCCTGCTGGCGGCGGGCCTGTTCCCGCTTCCCGAGCGGAGCCCGCTCCATCCCCGGACGGTGAAGCAGGTCACGCTCGGCGGCGTCGTGGTGGAAACCGTGCTGCTCGAGACCATGCCCGGATACTTTCTGGGGGGCAACCTGTACCGGCCCGCCCGCGATTCGGGAAAACACCCGGCGGTGCTCTCTCCGCACGGCCACTGGAAACAAGGGCGGCTCGAGAATATTCCGTCGTACTCGGTCCCGGCGCTTGGAATCAATCTCGCGCGGCAAGGGTACATCGTGTTGGCCCACGACATGGTCGGCTACGGGGACACCAGGCAGACAGGGCACAACTTCGGCGGTTGGCGCGAACAATTGTGGTCGTTCAATCCGATGGGCCTGCAACTCTGGAATTCGATACGCGCCCTGGACTACCTGGAAAGCCGGGAGGACGTCGATCCGCGCAGGATCGCCGTCACCGGCGCCTCGGGAGGCGGATCGCAGACCATTTTTCTCGCCGCCGTCGATCCGCGCGTGCGCATCGATGCGCCGGTCAACATGGTGTCGGGCTGGATGCAGGGCGCCGATCCCTGTGAAGAAGCCCCCAACCTGCGGCTCGACACGTCGAACGTGGATTTTGCGGCGGCTATGGCGCCGCGTCCCATGCTGCTGATCTCCTGCACGGGCGATTGGACGCGCAACACTCCCGTCGAAGAGTTTCCGGAGATCCGGCGCATCTACGGTCTCTACGGACATGCCGACCTCGTGCAGAACTTTCATCTGGAGGCCAGGCACAACTACAACCAGGACAGCCGGGAGGCGGCTTACCGTTTCTTCGACGGCCTCCTCCTCGGGTGGGGCGCAGCCGACCGGGTGCGGGAGGATCTCCCCGTGTTCAACCCGGCCGGCCTGCTGGCCCAGACGCTTCCCGCGGGCGCGCTTTCCTATGACGCCGTGTTCCGCGAGTGGCGGGAGTCCGCCGGCCGCCGCAGCGAACAGGCGTACGATGCGGAGGAAATGCGCACCCGCCTGATGCTGGCGTTCGGGGCGGAGTGGCCGCGCACGGTCGTTTCGGGCGCCGAAGGCGATCGCCTCGTGCTGACGCGGCCCGGCAAAGGCGACCGCGTGGCGGTGCGCTGGATCGCCGGACAAGGCGAGCCCACGGTGGTGATCCACCCGGATGGAATGGCGGCCGCGGCCAAGAGCGCCACGGTGGCCCGGCTGGTCGAAGCGCACCGCGCTGTCGTGCTGGCCGAAGTGTTTCAGACCGGAGCGGCCAAGGCGCGGCGCAACCGCGGCGGAGCGTACTTCCTCTCATACAACCGGACCGACGACGCCAACCGCGTGCAGGACATCCTCACGGTGCTCTCGTATGTAGACTCCCGGAGCGGCGCGGGCATCGAACTCACCGGGCTGGAGGATGCCTCCATCTGGTGCGCCTTTGCCGCGGCGCTGGCGCCGGCCCGCGTGTGGCTCAACGCCATGCCGAACCATTTCAGCGGCGCCGACGAGGAGTTTCGGGAGCGTTTCTTCGTCCCGGGCATCCAGCGGGCGGGAGGCTGGACGGCGGCTCTGAAATTGCTAGGAGGCCGCAACCCGGTGACGTATCTCACCGATAACGGGGGCGCGCCGGCGGCCGGGACCGAAACCCGGCTGAGGTGACTGTTCGCCGAACGGCCCGGTGGCTCCTCGCACGCGGCAAAGTGACGCGCAGTACCATGTTGTGCAGGGAACATGGTAATGCGGTGCTTGCAATCGGATATCCAGGCTGTTCCGGGAGCCCATCCGGAACCTGAAGTTCATCCCCTTGGCAGCGGGGAGATTGGACGACGGGAGTTTTTCATCGCCGGCGCAGCGGCAATCGGCACCAGCGCACTGTCCTATGCGCGAATCGCCGGCGCCAACGACCGCATTTCTCTTGGCCACGTCGGCGTAGGCAGCCGGGGCCGCGAACTCGCATCGATTGCCGCCGGCCTGAAGGACAGCCGGAACGTCGAAATGACCGCGGTCTGCGATCTGTGGAAAGCCAACCGCGAGCGCGCGGTGGAAAAAGCCACCCAGGCGTACGGGCGGGTGCCCCGCTCGTTCCGGTATATCGAGGATCTGCTGGATCTGAAGGACGTCGACGCGGTAATTATTTCCACCGCCGATTTCCAGCACGCGCCTCTTCTGGCGCTCGTCGCCGGCTCGGGCAAGGACGCGTACTGCGAAAAGCCCATGGGGAACGTGCTGGAAGAAGCCAGGGCCGCGCGCGACGCCGTGCGGGCGCGCAGCCTGGTAGTGCAGATCGGCACTCAGCACCGCAGCGAGCCGTACCAGATGGCGGTGAAGGAACGGATTGCGGGAGGCGCGCTCGGCGACGTTTCCAAAGTGGAGGTCGTGTGGAATTATCGCGGCCCGCGCTGGCGTGGCCGCCCCGAGGTCAGGCAGATCCGCGAAGAAGATACAGACTGGCGGAGATGGCTTCTGAACAAACCGGACCGCCCGTTCGACCCGCGCGTCTACTTCGAGTTTCGCCTCTACTCGGAATTCTCCAGCGGAATCCCCGATCAATGGATGAGCCACGGAATCGACATGGTTCATAACCTCATGGATGACCACTTCCCGAAGTCCGTCGTGGCCCACGGCGGCGTCTTCGCGTGGCACGATGGCCGCGAAACTCCCGACACCTTCCAGGCCCTCCTCGAATACCCGAAGGGATTTCTGGTGAGTTATTCGACCAGCTTCGGCAATGATTCCGACAGCTTCACGCGCGTCATGGGGAAGAAGGCGACTCTCGTGAATGTCGGAGGCGAGGGAAGCCGGCGCTGGAAGCTGGTTGAAGAGAGGGGAACCCACGAGGGGAATCCATTCCTCCATCGTTCCGGGAGTTACATCAAGCTCGGCGACGAAGCGGTTCGTGCTTTGCCGTGGTCTCAGCGCCTTTGGAACGGGGCCGTCGAGAAGACCTACGGCCCGCTTCCGTTCACTTCCGACCGCAATCCGTCGCACATGACGAACTGGTTGGATTGCCTGCGCAGCCGTAAGCAGCCGAATGCAACCGTGGAGCACGGCTTTGCGCATTCGGTGGCAGTGATCATGGCCGCCCGGGCGCAACAGACAGGGAAGAAGCTCTATTGGGATCCGCGCAGCGAGCAGATTCTGGAGCATCCACCCGAGTCCCGACCGTAGTCCTTTCACCCGAAGCCCGCCCCATTGCGCGCGGCGCAGCGGGACGAATAAGATGGGAGCGATGACGCGGATTGCGATTTGCCTGGCAATTGCGGCGGGAGGCCTCCTCGCTCAGGCGCCACCGAACATGCCGAAAGCCGACCTGCTGTGGCCCGGCGGCGCCCCCGGGGCGCAAGGAGATCAGGACGAGGACAAACCTACCCTCGCACCTTATGTCGTCCCTCAGGGGCGGGGCGCGGGAACCGCGGTGATCGTCTGTCCGGGCGGGGGCTACGAGCATCTTTCGATGGATAAGGAAGGCGACCAGATCGCGCGGTGGCTCAATTCCATCGGGGTCACGGCTTTTGTGCTGAAGTACAGGCTGGGTCCGAAATATCGCCATCCGGTGGAACTGGGCGACGCCCAGCGCGCCATTCGCACGGTACGGGCCAAGGCGGGCGACTACCGGGTGGCGCCGAATCGCATCGGGATCATGGGCTTTTCGGCGGGAGGCCACCTGGCGTCCACCGCGGGAACGCATTTCGATTCGGGAAATGCGGGCGCCGCCGACGCCATCGAGCGCGCCGGGAGCCGGCCGGATTTCCTGGTGCTGGTGTATCCGGTCATCTCGTTTACGACTCCCTACACGCACCGCGGGTCGATGCGGGCCTTGTTGGGGGACCAGCCCGATCAGAAGCTCGTGGAGAGTCTCTCGAACGAGTTGCAGGTGACTGCCCAGACGCCGCCTACGTTCTTGTTCAGTACGACCACGGATACCACCGTGCCGCCGGAGAACAGCGTGTTGTTCTATCTGGCCCTGCGCAAGGCGGGGGTGCCGGCCGAACTGCATATCTACGAGCGCGGCCCGCACGGGGTGGGGCTGGCGCAGACCGACGAGGCGCTTTCTTCCTGGCCTTCGCGGCTGGCGGACTGGCTGCGGGTGCGCGGCTTGCTGAATTCGGACGCGAAATAGCCGCGTAGGACCAGGAGCACAGGAATACCAGTACCATACAGGTGCTACACTCGTAGGTCCCAGGGTAAATGGATTTCCTGAAAGGCTTGAACGCGAGGCAGCGCGAGGCGGTAAGCCTGACCGAGGGCCCCCTCCTGATCCTTGCCGGCGCGGGCAGCGGCAAGACGCGCGTGATTACCCACCGCATCGCGCACATCATCGCGACGAGGCACGTGCCGCCGTCCGCCATATTGGCGGTCACCTTCACCAATAAGGCCGCCAACGAAATGCGGGAGCGCGTGCGGGGGCTGCTCGAAGGCATCCGCCTGGAGTCCGAGCCGGGCCTCTCCACCTTTCATTCGTTCTGCGTGCGGCTCCTGAGGCGCGATGGCGACCCGCTGGTGCGCGTCCGCCCCGGCTTCACCAGGCGCTTCACCATCTACGACGACGAGGACCAGCTGGGGATCGTCAAGGCGGCCTATCGCGGGCTGGGGCTCGACGAGAAGGATTTCATGCAGTATCGCGGGGCGCTCTCGCGCATCAGCCACGCCAAGAACTGCAACGAGACACCCGAGGACCTGTACAAGAAATCCGTGAACAGCGAGACCGAACGGCTGGCCGCGGTGTACACCGAGTACGAGAAGACGCTGCTCCACGCCAATGCCCTGGACTTCGACGACCTGCTGCTCCAGGCGGTCCGCCTGCTGCGCCACGACGAGGCCACGCGCGAGCGCTGGAACCGGCGGCTGAGCTACGTGATGATCGACGAGTACCAGGACACCAACCGCTGCCAGTACGATCTGATGCGGCTGCTGTCGGAGGCGCACGGAAACGTCTGCGTGGTGGGCGACGAGGACCAGTCGATCTATAGCTGGCGCGGGGCGGACATCAAGAACATTCTGGATTTCGAGCGCGATTTTCCCAAGGCCCGCACCATACGGCTGGAGCAGAATTACCGTTCCACCAAGAACATCCTGGCGGCGGCGGGCGCGGTGGTGGAGAACAACAAGGCGCGCAAAGGCAAGAAGCTGTGGACCGAAGCCGAGCCGGGCGTGTTGATCGGGATGTACACCGCCTTCGACGCGGAGAATGAAGCGCTGTTCATTGCCGACGCGATTCAGAAGCACCTGGCGGCCAACCCGGGCGATACCGCGGCGGTCCTGTACCGCACGAATTTTCAATCGCGGCAGATTGAAGAGGCGCTGCGGCGCTACGGGCGGAAGTACAACATTGTCGGCGGCTTCAGTTTCTACCAAAGGGCGGAGATCAAGGACACGGTGGCGTACCTGAAGCTGGCGTCGTCGAACACCGATTCGGTGAGCCTGCTGCGGATCGTGAACACGCCGGCGCGGGGGATCGGCCGCACCACCATCGAGCAGATCGAGCGCCACGCCCGCGAAAACGGCGTAAGCCTGTGGGAGGCCATCGGGCAGATCATCGACGACCGGGCGCTTTCGACGCGCTCGCAGTCTTCGCTGGTGACCTTCCGCGCCCTGGTTCAGGAGCTTTCGCTGGTGGCCAGCTCGTCGACCCTGCCCGATCTGCTGCGGTTCATTCTGGACCGCACGGGATACCGCAAGATGCTGGAGCACGAGAAGACGCCGGAGGCGGACACGCGGCTGGAGAACCTGGAGGAGCTGATCACCGCCGCGGCGGAGGCGCAGGAGCGCGGCGAATCGATTTCCGATTTTCTGGATCACGCCGCGCTGGTGGCCGAGGCGGACGCCTACGACGAGCAAGCGCCGGTCACGCTGATGACCATGCACAATGCCAAGGGGCTGGAGTTTTCCCTCGTGATCCTGTCGGGCATGGAGATGGGGCTGTTTCCGCACAGCCGGTCGATGAATTCCGAAGATGCCCTGGAGGAGGAGCGGCGGCTCTGTTACGTGGGGATGACGCGCGCGCGCAAGCGCCTGATCCTGACCATGGCCCGGTACCGGCGGAGATTCGGCGGCGGCGAGCAGGAGCGTTCCACCCCCTCCTGGTTCCTCAAGGAGATCCCGGAGCCCCTGGTGGTGAACCTCGGTCCCGAGGACGAAGCGGGCGAGGTGGATCTGTTGGCCGAGCGCCACGACGTGCGGCAGGCGGCCCGGCGGAACACGTTTACCGGGAAGACTTACAATTCGCTCGACAACATCTCGCAGTTTTTCGGCGAGCGGGGAATCGC
>DASQZT010000109.1:0-4496 GCA_035638575.1 Bryobacteraceae bacterium | reverse complement strand
ATGCGGAAGCAATCCGCATCAGCGTATCGTCAACTCGGATGTGGCCTTCGCGGCGACGGTCCCGGGGCGGCCGGCGCAATCCGCAGACTGCCGGACCCACAGCCCTGACACGGATCAAAACGGATCCCCCGGATCGGCGGCAACATGGTAAACGGGTGAATTGAAGCGGGCAGTGCCCGGATCACGCGCCACTCTTCCATTGGTAGCTCTGCCGATGTGGCGCCCACAGCTTCATCCGAGTGGCCGACCATACGCCCTGAGATGCAGTAAATGCCACAGCCCCAGGTTCGTCTCTTCGACATGAGTGGGCGGCATCAAGGGATCAGTGGTCCAGAAACGCCTCGCGGCCCGTTCGTTTGAGAGATGATTCTCACTCCTCCTCCGCCAGCAACTTTTGCCCCGCCAGCGCAGTGAAGAAGGCCCATGCGCCCACCGCCAGCACGACGGCCGCGGCTGCGTCATCGCGGTAAGGGCGAGCGCGGCGCCGGCCGATGGAAGTCTTCTCATTTGCACTCCTACTTGCATGCGCGCGCAGGCAGGTATACGATTAATCCATGGTTCGCAAGTGCGCGAGCTTCGCGTTCGGCTTGGCGCTCATCGTGGTGTTCGGCTTCGCGATGGCGCATGCGCACGCGCTGAAAATCCCTGGCGCTTCCACTGGTTTTTCCACCCCGTGCGAGCCTGCGTCGCCCGCATTCAAAGCCGCGGGCGAATCGAAGGCGGTTTCGACGATCGACTCGACCTACGCCGCCGAAAACGCCGAAGGCCCAGCCGGCGTCGTGCGGAGATACTGCGTCGAAACGGTCGCGCGGGCGACTAGGCCCCCGGCGCCCTGGGCCTTTCCTCCCCTGTTCCATCGGCCTCCGCCGGCAAACTCCTGATCCGACATCGCAAGGATTCGCGCTCCCGACGCGTTCGTGAGCGCCCCCGTCCACCGGTGCTATATATCTGGAGTTTGATTCCATGAAGAAGATGATGTTGATCGTCGCGCTGGCAGGCAGCGCTTTGACGGCCCAGAATGGACCCCTCGCCAACGGCGTTTACGCCGTCGAGGAAGGCAACGCGAAGGCGAAGAATCTTGTCATCCGTCAGTACGAAGGCAAGGACGTTGTGCTCGACACGGCGAACTTCGCGCCGCTCGTAGTCGACGGCAAACCGGAGATTAACCGGGACCCGCGCGGTAGCTGGCTGATGATCCAGCTCGCGCCTGAGGCGGCTAAGCGTCTTGAGGATCTTACGAGGTCGCATATGAACCGGCGTGTCGCGGTCGTCGTCAGCGACAAGATTCTTTCCGCGCCGACGGTTCGAAGCGTGATCCAGGACGGCAAGGCCCGGGTCACGCCGTGCGAAGACGAATCGTGCGATACGCTCCTGCGCCAACTAAGCAAGTAGCGCAGCCAGCCTAGACCGTGAGGAATGCCGATCCGACGCTTCCTCACGGGTCTCTGTCCCGACGCACAGCTCGCGCACAGGGGCGCCAAGCTCACCACCAGCCAGATGCGGCGGCATTTCACGGATTGCCCGCGGCGGCCCACAGTTCGAGAAACGATGTGGAAGCGGCTTGCAAAACCTGCCCAAGGTGCAGGAATCGGGTTCGCGTAGCATGGCCGTGTTTAAGCGGGGAAAGGTCTGGTGGTACGAATTCGTCTTCGCAGGCCGGCGGGTCCGGGAATCGGTGAAGACTCATTCAAAGACCGTGGCGAAACTGGCGGAACAGAAGCGGCGGCGGGAACTCGAAGAGGGCTTCAACGGACTCGAAGACACCCGCGATGAACGCATCAAGAGCATGAAGGAACTGGCGGCGGCATACCTGGAAGAATACAAGTTGCGCCATCGGTCCGCCACGTTTGCTGAGTATGCGGTGGGGAACGTCACCCGGCACTTGGGGGGAACTCATGGCGGTTGACGGACGGACAAGACCGTGAAGAACTACCAGACGGCGCGGCATAAAGAGAAGGCGGCGCCGAAGACCATCAATGAAGAAGTGGGTTTCCTGTTGCGGCTGTTGGGCGAAGCGGGCGAACCTATCCGCGCGCGGTTGCGGCGGCAAAAGGCGCTGAAGCTGGCGATTCGGGAACAGGTAGGCAAGGCGTACACCCCTGAAGAGAAGACCGCGCTACTGGCGGCGGCGCGCGCGGCGCGGTCCCCTGCGATTTACCCGGCGCTGATGCTGGCACTCAACGCGGGGATGCGGGATGCGGAGATTCGCGGTCTTCAGTGGGGCCGGATGGATCTGTTCAAGGCGTATCTGACCGTGGGGGACAGCAAGACCGAAGCCGGCGAAGGCCGGACCATTCCCCTGAACTCCGATTCGCTCGAAGCGATGGTGGAGTACTCGAAGTGGTACACCAAGCGATTCCACAAAATGAAACCGGAATGGTACGTCTTCCCGGCGCGGATCGGCACACCGGCAACGGGACAGAAGAGGCTGCTTGATCCTACGAAGCCGATGGTTACTCTCAAGACCTCATGGAACAACGTGAAGACGAAAGCGAAAGTCACGGGGCGGTGGCACGATAACCGGCACACCCTGATAACCGACCTGGCCGAAAGCGGCGCGGGTGACGAAACCATCCGGGACATTGCCGGACACGTCTCGAAGCAGATGTTGAAGCACTACTCTGCTTGCGTTTGAATGACTCCGCAGATCCGGACGGCAGGCAACGTTCGCCTGATCGCTGCCAGGGTGGTCCCGTCGTAGCAGGAATCAGGTAGTCTTTTCGGGCATGGATCCGGAGACGGGAGGGGAGGCTACACATAAGGAGGGCAATGATAATTGGAGTGGAGCGGCCGGCGGGTGATCATTACGGACACACGGGTTCTCTCGCGGATCGATCCCCGGGGAGCATATCTACGGGACGGGCTTTCTCGTCCACTTGACGGGGACAGGACTTTACGGGAGTAATCCTGCCGCACGTCCTCGATCGCCGTTGCGGAGGCCAACTTCCGGATGGCCGACGATACGCTCGCAAGGTGAACACAGGGCCAAGAGTTCACCATGGCCATACGATAGGTCGCGTTCTGGTTGCGGGTGAAAGCGCCCTTTTTCCCACGATGGTCGAAGAGAGTTTTCACGGTCCCAGAAAGGGCTCCAGCTAACGCCCGCGGCGGTGCCGCGTCTTAAGGAACAAGCTTATCCGGCCGCGATTGCGGGATTGTACGATGCGACAGATGGTACAGGACATCATTTTCTCATTGCGAGAGCTGCGAAAGCACCCGGGCCTGGCAGTGACGGCTATCCTTTCGCTGACCCTCGGGATTGGCGCCACGACCGCGGTTTTCAGCGTGATTTATGCGTTGCTGGTGAATCCTTACCCCTACCTGGGGGCGGATCGCATGGTCTACCTGAATATCCTCAACGAGAGGGGCGACAATCGCGGTGTAGGCGTGACCGGCGACCAGTACAAAGCGCTGCGCCAGGCGAAGTGCATTGAAAGCCTCGCGGCGAGCTGGGGGACCTGGAATCTCACCACTACGGATGAGGATTTGCCTGAGGGTGTCCCCTCCGTTCAGCTTTCGGGCAGCGCAATTGGCTGCAGATCATCGGGATCGCCGCCGACGCTCGCGACGACGGTTTGCGAAATCCGGTGAAGCCGGCGATCTTCGTGCCGTACTCGATGCGCATGTGGATGTTCACGCAAGTGCTGGTGCGCACGCGGACGGCGCCGTTGACGAATCTCGATCGCATTCGCGCTGCCGTGCAGGCCGTGGATCTCGAACAGCAGGTGTTCGGCCGGACCCAGGATCTGGACCAATGGATTCAGGCCAGGACGCATATTCGTTCGGACGGCTGGTGGCCGCGCTGTTCACGGGTTTCGCGGCGCTGGCCGCGATCGGCCTGTTTAGCGTGATGTCCTACGGCGTCGCGCAGAGGACCAATGAATTCGGGCTCCGCATGGCGCTGGGCGCCACCCCGGCCGGGGTGGTCCGCCTGGTGTTCGCGTCGACGGCTTGGGAAATGGCGGGCGGGCTGGCGTGCGGCGCTTTGCTGAGTCTGCTGCTAAACGGCGCGCTCAAGAAGTGGGCGGAGGGCAGTTCGCAGAATCCGCTGCTGGTTGCCGGGGCGATCCTGCTTCTGGTGACGACTTCCGTTGTGGCGGCCGTAATTCCAGCGCGCCGAGCGTCACTGCTCGATCCGATGACAGCGCTGCGGTACGACTGATCGCTCCCATATTCCGGCTCTGGCCGGTTTACGTTAGTACTCTATCGGAAACGCCCGGACGGGAAACTCCGGACCTTGTCGATCAATTAAGCGTTTTCGATAGAGCCGTTTGAAGGGAGCCGCTGTCGCTTGCGGCGGACGCGGCACGTATGGGAATTGAATGGTGTTTTGGTGCCTTCGTACCATACAAAGCGGGGTTTTCGGGGAGCAGCGGGCTGGAGTGATCTGCGGTCCACGGAACGATACTACACCGACGCCTTCCGCGAAACAAGAAGGTTGAGGTAACAATGGAGGCCCACCTTTTGCCCACGCGTAGCGTCCGCCGCGATAGCGG
>DASQZT010000108.1:0-33547 GCA_035638575.1 Bryobacteraceae bacterium | reverse complement strand
TGGTGGGCGCGGGCGTGATGGTTCACGGCTTCCAGTCGATGGTCGGTGTCTCCACCGGCGTGGAGCCCGCCACTCTGCTCACCGTTCACCTGTCGCTCACCGAGAGCAAATACCACGACAGCCGGCGCGTCGCGGCGTTCTACGGCGAAGTGCTGGCGCGCGTCCGCGCCATGCCGGGCGTGCGCACCGCGGCCGCCGCGACGGCGGTGCCCTTTAGCCGCCACATGACGTCGCAACCGTTCGCCATCGAAGGCCGGCCGCAGGAGCCGGGCGCCCCGCCCGCGGTACAGGCGCAAGCCGTCACGCCTGAATTCTTCCGCTCGATGAACATCCCGCTGCGCGCCGGCCGTTTTCCGTCCGCTGCCGACGGTCCCGATGCGCCGCGCGTGGCCGTGGTCAGCGAATCGATGGCCGGGCGCTGGTGGCCGCGCGAGAGCCCCATCGGAAGGCGCATCCGGCTGGGCGCACAGGGCCGCTGGCTCACCGTCGCCGGCGTGGTGGGCGATATCCCCTACAGCGTGATGGACCGGACTCCGCGCCAGGTTGTCTATTTCCCTTTCGAGCAAGCGCCGGACCTGGGCATGGATATCGCCATACGCACCGCGGGTGATCCCATGCAACTGGCGCCCGCCGTGAGGGCTGCCATCCGCGCCATCGATCCCGAGCAGCCCATCACCAACCTGAGCGCGATGCCCATGCTGATCCGGCAGGAGGCCTTCGTCTTCGCCTACATGGCCGCGCTGATGGGCACGCTCGGCACGATGGCGCTGGTGCTGGCGGTGGTCGGAGTCTCTGGCGTCATGGCGTACCTGGTGTCCGACCAGACGCACGAGATCGGCATCCGCATCGCGCTGGGCGCCCCGCGCGGGAACGTGATGGGCATGCTCTTCCGGCGTGGCATGACCACGGTCGCTATCGGACTTGTGATCGGACTGGTCCCGGCGTACGGCCTCGCGCGCCTGATGGCCTTCGCCGTGTTGGGCGCGAAAGCCGGCGACCCGGCCGCATTCGTCGGCATCCCGCTAGCGCTGCTGTTCGCCGCGGCCCTGGCCATCTACATCCCGGCGCGGAGGGCCATGCGAATCGATCCCATCACCGCATTAAGGAACGAATGAACTGGCTGGTGATCTATCCGCGAAGCGCGCTGGTTCGCCGGAGCTGGTTGAAGGCGATCCAACGAAGGGCCGAGCGGCGGGATCAGTCTGAGACGGCAGTTACGGACAAGTGGACTGCATTTCAGACCAGACGATCGTACTCGGAATGGCCGCCGATCCAGTACCACACGACTCGATCTTTCTTCACGACGGCCAAAGCGCGATATTCAAGGCCGATGCGAACCGTGCGTGCCGGATTGCTCTGGAAGAGACGTCAGGCGCGCTTGTCGTCCCATTGAGCGCCGGAGAGTAGATCTGCAAACAAACGCCAGAACTGCCGCGTGGCTCGAGACTGTATCAAAGCAGATCGTCCAACGGCAAGGTCTCGCCCCTCTCGTCTTCCTCGAGGGCCTCCCGTGCCATTCGACGGATCACATCGCGTTTCTCAACAAAGCGAGTCTTCCAGGCGTCCTCGTCGGCTAGCGAGGCGAGGATCTGGGACGCAATCGCATCCTGTTGATCCTGAGGCAGGGCGACGACCTTTTCCAGCGCCTTCTCCAGCAGCATCGACATGAATCAATTCTACCAGCGGGGATGGTGGGCCGCCATGTCACGCCTTGAGGCGGTGGGGGGCAAAGGAACGCGGCATTTCGCTCGTGTGGATCGCTTCCAGCCCCATCAGCGGCTGTTCTGTTTATCGTAAACTAAACGGGTGCGTGCCTGGTCATGATAGGGCACGACAAGAAGACTGGACGGCCAAGCGAATTTTGGGAAAGCCATGATCGGCCAGGCCTTGGGACCTTACCGGATCGAATCGAAGCTCGGCGAGGGTGGCATGGGTGTCGTCTGGAAAGCCTTTGACCCCCGTCTGAACCGCTTCGTTGCTCTCAAAGTCCTGCCTCCGGGCCTCACCCAAAACGCAGAGCGCCGGGCGCGCTTTATTCAGGAAGCCCAGGCCGCCAGCGCGCTCAATCACCCCAACATCATCACCATCCATGATATCGGCCACCACGACGGGACGGATTTTATCGCCATGGAGATTGTCGACGGCGCCACCCTCGACAAGCTCATTCCGCCACGCGGCATGAGAATCGGCGACGTACTCAACTGCGGCGCGCAGATTGCCGCCGCACTGGCCGCGGCCCACCAGGCAGGCATCGTCCACCGTGACCTCAAGCCGTCCAATATCATGGTTACCACAACCGGGCTCGTCAAGGTGCTCGATTTCGGGCTGGCCAAACTCACCGCCGCCGAACCGCTTTCCCCAGAGGAATCCACACTTACCGCACGCGCCATAACCGAACCCGGAGCCGTCATCGGCACTCCCGCCTACATGAGTCCCGAACAGGCTGAAGGCAAGCCCGCCGATCGCCGTTCCGATATCTTCTCCTTCGGCTCCATTCTCTATGAAATGGCCTCGGGCTCCCGCCCCTTCGCGGGCGATACGCGCCTGGCGATCCTCTCCGCCATCGTCAATTCCGACCCCAAGCCCATAGCTTCGCCGTCGCCTCCGGAACTCGACCGAATCATTCGCCGGTGCCTGCGCAAAGATCCTTCCCAGCGCTTCCAGCACATGGACGATCTTAAGATCACTCTCTCCGATCTCAAACTGGAAAGCGATTCCGGCGCCCTCTCGTCCAGCGGCGCACTAGCGGGTGTCACCCGCCCGCGCCACTGGGCGGCCTGGATCGCAATGGCCGCCATCCTCATCGGCAGTGGCGGGTTTGCGGCTTGGCGGCTCCTTTCCCGTTCCGCACCGGCCTCCGACCAGATCGCCACCGTCCACCAGTTCACCTTCGACTCCGGACTAACCACCGACCCGGCTTTTTGGCCCGCTGGCAACATGATTGCTTACGCCTCGGACCGCGCCACCGGATCCAACCTCGATATCTGGGTCCAACAGATCGGCGGAGAAACACGCCGGCTTACCTCCGACGAAGCTGACGATCACGAACCGGATTTCTCGCCCGATGGCACCAGGATCGCTTTCAGTTCCGAACGCGATGGCGGCGGCATCTTCGTCGTCTCAACTCTGGGCGGCGCCGAGCGCCGTCTCACCTCCTCCGGCCACACCCCACGCTTCTCGCCCGACGGGCGTTGGCTTTCCTACTGGGTCGGCGATATGTCCCGTCAGTACGGCCTCGGGCAAACGTTTGTCATTCCCGCCTCGGGTGGCGAGCCTCGCCAAATGGCTCCCAAGCTGGGGGGCGCCATGCATGCAGCCTGGTCGCCGGACAGCAAAAACCTGCTCTTCTTCAGCGTGGACAAAGGCAAAACCGATCTTTACGTGCAACCGCTCGACGGGGGCGACCCCGTACCTACCGGTCTGGCCGACGCGACCAGAGCCCTAATTCGTGGCAACTACCCTACCGCTTGGGCAGGCAATCGGTTCATCTTCAGCGCCGCCTCCGCGGATGCCACCAATCTCTTCTCCGTCGAAATCGACCCCGCCACATTCCACGCACGCGGCCCTCGTCAGCGCCTCACGGCCGGCACGGGCATCGAGTCCCGGCCCCTGCTCGCCGGCAATCGTCTGGTCTTCGCGAGCGCAGTCCAAAACGACGACGTCTGGTCCGTGCCCATCGATCCGTTGACGCTCAAAGCCTCCGGCGATGCCGTTCGCATCACCGAAGACCTCGGCTCCGACGTCGGGTGTTCCGTCTCCGATGATGGCAATCGCGTCGCCTGGTTCTCCGTCCGCTCCGACGATGTGCACTTGATGTCGAAAGACCTCACAACCGGCCAGCGAACCGACCTCGCCACCGTTCGCCGCACCCGGCCCTTGGCGGAAGATATCAGTGCCGACGGCCTGCGCGTCGCCTACACCGCTACAACCGACACGCCACCCACCCAGAAAGGTTTCGTCATTCCGTTCTCCGGGGGCACTCCAGAAGAAGTGTGCGAACCCTGCACCGTTCGCGACTGGGCAGGCCCCAATGCACTCCTGGTGTCGAAAGATGCCGATCCCCCTCCGGGCGCCATCTACCTGCTCAATCTCGCTTCCCGGGCGTCGCGCCGGATTGGCCCATGGTTAGCCCCCGCCCGCGGCTTTCCGGACGGCCGCTGGTGGGCCGCCTACGGCGAGGGCGCGCCTGCCGGTTCCCGCCCCGTCCCGAATATCTATGTCATGCCGATCCTGCCAGACCGCTCCTCTACCCCCGGCGACCGAATCAGCGTGTCCGAAGACTTCAGAGACTATCTGGTGGATGTGGCTCCAGACGGCGCAACCCTCTTCTTCCTCTCGCCCCGCGACGGCTTCCATTGCATCTGGGCTCAGAAACTCGACACCGTCACCAAACACCCCGTTGGCGATGCTTTCGCCGTATACCACCTCCACAGCGCCCGCCGATCTACCATTTATGTCCCCGGCGGCCTTCGGCGCCTGACCGCCGCTCGCAACAAAGTCGTCTTCACCATGGCTGAGCGGACTGGCAATATCTGGATCGCCGACCTCCCCAACCCCGCCCGCTAAAGCCTCCTGAGTAACGCGCCATCCTGGGTTAGAATCGAACTATCCGATGCCCACCCAGGCCCGACCCGCAGGCGCCCGCCAGTTCTTCTCGCGCCACGGCACGCTCTCCAAGTGGCACCCGAAGTACGAATTCCGCGCGGGCCAGGTGGAGATGGCCGAAGCCGTCGAGTCGGCCCTCGCCGACAAGCGCCACCTGATCGTCGAGGCCGGCACGGGCACCGGCAAAACCCTGGCGTACCTCGTCCCGGCGCTCAATTCCGGCAAGCGCATCGTGGTTTCCACCGGCACCAAGAACCTCCAGGAGCAGCTTTTTTTCAAGGACGTCCCCTTCCTCCAGCAGCATTTTTCGCGGCCCCTGAAGGTCTGCTACATGAAGGGCCGCGGCAATTACGCCTGCCGCCAGAAGATTTACGACGCCGAAAAGGATCCGGTGCTGAGCGGTCTGGAAGAGGTCGCGGATTTCGAGATCATCCGCGCCTGGGAGCAGACCACCGAAATCGGCGACCGCGCCGAGATCAAGAACCTGCCGGAATCGAGCACCGCCTGGGGCAAGGTGGATGCGCGCACCGACATGTGCACGGGACAGAAGTGCCCGAATTTCGAGCGCTGCTTCATCACCCTGATGCACCAGCGCGCCATCGAAAGCGATATCGTCATCGTCAACCACCACCTGTTCTTCGCCGACCTGTCCCTGCGCGACGAGAACTACGAAGGCGGCATCCTGCCGGAATACCACGCCGTGGTCTTCGACGAGGCCCACGAAATCGAAGACGTCGCCGGGCAATATTTCGGCGTGTCGGTCAGCAACTACCGGTTCCAGGAGCTGCGGCGCGACGCCGCGGCGGTGGCCAAAAACAAGAAGTTCGGCAACCAGGAGCTGGATCGCATCCTCGATCAACTGGAGTACCTGGCCACCCAGTTCTTCGCCCTCTTCGGCGAGGCCGACGGGCGCGCGGCGTTTGCCGGCCGCCACGTCTTCCGCGAGGACAACGAGGAGATCTACACGCACCTGCTGGCCGCGCTCGACCTGATCGCCTCGCACCTCAAGCTCATCCAAAACCCGCCCGACGAGATCCAGCCCCTGCTCCGCCGCGCCTTCGAGCTCAGCGAGGGACTGCGCTTCGTGCTCGAAAGCGACGACGACGAGCAGTACGTGTACTGGGTGGAAAAGCGCGGCCGCGGCTGCTTCCTCCAGGCGACTCCCATCGACGTTTCCGGCCTCCTGTCCGAGCGCCTGTTCAATAAGATGGAGACCGTGGTCCTCACTTCGGCCACGCTGGCCGTGTCGGGCGGATTCGAATACGTGGAGAAACGGCTGGGGCTGGCCGGCTCGCGCAGCCTGGTGGTGCCCGGCCACTTCGATTACCAGAAGCAGGCCCTGCTCTACGTGCCGCAGCACCTGCCGGAGCCGCGGAGCCCGGCGTTTGTCAAGCCGGCGGCCGAGGAAGTGGTGCGCATCCTCGAACACTCCCGCGGGCGCGCGTTCGTCTTGTTCACCAGCTACCAGCAGATGCGGCAGGTGTACGACAAGGTCTCGTTCGAAATCGAATACCCCACGCTGCTGCAAGGCACCGGGCCGCGCCGCGCGCTGCTGGAGGAATTCCGCGCCACGCCCCATTGCGTGCTCTTCGCCACCTCATCCTTCTGGCAGGGCGTCGACGTGCCGGGCGAGCAGCTGAGCTGCGTTATCATAGATAAACTGCCTTTCGCGGTGCCCACCGATCCGGTCGTCAACGCGCGGATCGAGAGCATTCGCAGAGCGGGGGGGAATCCGTTTTATGACTACCAGATTCCGCAAGCCGCCATCGCCCTGAAGCAGGGGTTCGGGCGGTTGATCCGCAGCAAGTCGGACCGCGGCGTCCTGGTCCTGCTGGACAATCGCATCACCAGGCAGCGGTACGGGCAGGTGTTCTTCGACAGCCTGCCGGATTACAAATTCACCACCCGCCTGGAAGACGTGGAGAAGTTTTTCGATGTTTGAAGTCACGATTGAAGAGACCTTCGCCGCCGGCCACTCCCTGCGGAACTATCGCGGGAAATGCGAGAACGTGCACGGCCACAACTACCGCTGCCAGGTGACCCTGGAGGGCGCGGAACTGGACGCCACCGGCCTGCTGGTGGACTTCGTGGAGCTGAAGAAGGTGGTGCACGCCGTGCTCGACCGGATGGATCACCAGTGGCTCAACGACTTCCCGCCGTTCGACCTGCTGAATCCCTCGGCCGAAAACATGGCCCGGTACATTTACGACGAAGTCGCCGGCGGACTCGAGCCGCGCGAAGGTGTGCGCGTGGGCGCGGTTCGGCTGTGGGAGACGGACACGGCCAGCGCCACGTATCGGCCGTAAAAGACCGCTTGCCGACGGGGTGCCCTCTGGGCCCGGCTCAGATGCGGGGTGCCGCCCTACTTCCCGTAATACGCCGCGTTTCGGGCCGTGAAGCTCGACCACTTTTCCGGCAGATCGTCCAGGGCGAAGATCGCCGAAACGGGACACACCGGGACGCAGGCGCCGCAGTCGATGCATTCCACCGGGTCGATGTAGAGCAATTCCTCGGTAGCGTAGTTGGGCTCGTCCTTTTTCGGGTGGATGCAGTCGACCGGGCAAGCGTCGACGCAGGCGGTATCTTTAGTGCCAATGCAAGGTTCTGCAATTACGTATGCCATGCTGTTTGTTTTCCCAGGTACCTATACATAGCACAGCCGAACCGGTAAAGACAACCAGGCTGGAATGGGTACTCCCTGGGTACTCCCGATAGTTGCCATTTCCCCCGTGCGGCACGAAACTGGAAGTGATGCCGGCCAAAGTTCGAAAAGCTGTCTTTCCCGCCGCTGGGCTCGGCACGCGGTTCCTGCCTGCCACCAAAGCCCAGCCCAAAGAGATGCTCCCCATCGTCGACAAGCCCATCATCCAGTACGGGGTGGAGGAGGCGCTCCACTCGGGGATTCAGAACATCATCATCGTGACCGGCCGCGGCAAGACCGCCATCGAAGACCACTTCGATGTGAGCTTCGAGCTGGAATACCTGCTGGAATCGCGATGCAAAAAGGACCTCCTGGCCATCGTGCGCGGCATCTCCGACATGATCAACGTGTCCTACGTTCGCCAGAAGGAGGCGCTGGGCCTGGGCCACGCCGTGTTGCGCGCCATGGAACTGGTGGGCGAGGAGCCCTTCGCCGTGGTGCTGGCGGATGACCTGATCGACGCCGAAACGCCCGCCCTGCGGCAGCTCCTGGACGTTTATTCTTTCTTCGGCGCGCCCGTGCTGGCGGTGATGGAGGTGCCGCTCGAAAATATCTCGGCGTACGGCGCTATCGATGCCGAGCCGGTTGCCCACAACGGCTCGAGCGACCGCGTGTTCCGCATCCGCAACCTGGTGGAGAAGCCCAAGCCTTCCGAGGCGCCCTCGAACCTGGCGATCATCGGCCGGTACGTGCTGACGCCCGAGATTTTCACTTCCCTGCAAACCATCGATCCCGGTGCGGGCGGCGAGCTGCAGCTCACCGACGCGCTCAGACATCTCCTCCACAGCCGTCCGGTTTACGCCTACCGCTTCGAAGGCACGCGCTACGACGCCGGCGACAAGCTGGGGTTTCTCAAGGCCACCGTGGAATACGCCCTGCACCGGCTCGATCTGGGTGGCCCTTTCCGCGAGTATCTGAAAGCGTTAAAGTTGTAGGCAGTGATCCCCGATGGTGTGAAGAAGCGTGTCGCCGCTCTGCTCGGTCCGCGCGGTTACCTGGACCGTCCCGAGGACCTCATGCTGTACGAGTACGACGGCAGCGTGGAAAAGGGCCGGCCCGACCTCGTAGCCTTCCCGCGCACCACCCAGGACGTCTCCGCGATCGTCAGGATCGCGCAGGAATTCCAGGTCCCCTTCGTCGGCCGCGGCGCCGGGACCGGACTTTCCGGAGGCGCCATTCCGCGCGAAGGCGGCATCCTGATCGCGTTCGCGCGCATGAACCGCATCCTGGAGATCGACCTGGAGAACGAGCGCGTGGTGGTCCAGCCCGGCGTGGTCAACCTGGATATCACCCTGGCGGTCCAGGGCAACGGCTATTTCTACGCGCCCGATCCCTCCAGCCAGCGCGCCTGCACCATCGGCGGCAACGTGGCCGAGAACGCCGGCGGCCCGCACACCCTGGCCTACGGGGTCACCACCAACCACGTCCTCGGGCTGGAGCTGGTGCTGCCCGACGGCACCGTGGTCGAAACCGGCGGCAAGCAGCAGGACCTGCCCGGCTACGATCTCACCGGCCTGCTGACCGGCTCGGAAGGCACCATGGCGCTGGTGACCAAAATCACCGTACGGCTGATGCACAAGCCCGAGACCGTGAAGACCGTGCTCGCCATTTACGATTCGAACGAAGACGCCGGCCGCACGGTCGCCGAGATCACCGCGCGCGCCATCACCCCCGTCGCGGTCGAAATGCTCGACGGCGTCATGCTCCGCATGGTGGAGGAGGCCACCCACGCGGGCTACCCCCTGGACGCCGCCGCCGTCCTGCTGATCGAGCTGGAGGGGATTCGCGAAACCGTCGAACCGCAGGTCGAACAGATCCGGGAGGCCTGCATGCTTTCCGGCGCGCGCGAGTTTCGCGTGGCGCGCAGCGCCGAGGAACGCGACCTGCTGTGGAAGGGCCGCAAGAACGCCTTCGGCGCCGTGGGGCGCGTCAGCCCGACCTACTATGTGCAGGACGGCGTTGTGCCGCGCACCAAAATCGCGCCCACCCTGCGCTTCATCGGCGAGGTGTCGGCTCGCTACGGGCTCACCATCAGCAACATCTTCCATGCGGGCGACGGCAACATGCACCCCATCATCCTGTTCAACGCGCGCAAGCCCGGCGATCTCGAAAAGGCCAGGGCCGCGGGCGAAGAGATCCTGATCTACTGCATCGATGCCGGCGGCACCATCACCGGGGAGCACGGCGTCGGGATGGAAAAAAACGAGCTGATGTCCAGAATGTTTTCGCCCGAAACCCTCGACACGCTGCTTCGCCTGAAGATGCTGTTCGATCCCGGCAACCGCCTGAATCCTGGAAAGGTGCTGCCCACCGGCCGCGGCTGCCTGGAGATCCGGCAGGCTCCGCTCGCCGCTGGGAGCCCGGTGTACTGAGGTTTCGCCATGAGGAGGTTGACCCTCTACCTGTTTTTATTGCCCGCCGCGCTGCTCGCCCAGACCGCTGAAACCGCGTGGTTCCGCGTGGTGATGCTGCCGGCCAACGAAGTGCCGCCGGTCGCGAGCGCCACCCGCGGCACCGCCGACCTCCTGGTGAGCGTCGTGCGCGACAGTTCCGGCCAGATCGTTTCGGGCTCCGTGGACTTCCTGGTGAAAGTCACGTTCGCCGCCGCCACCACCGCTACCGGGCTTGATATCTACAGCGGGCCGTCCGGCCAGCGAGGCAGCGCGGTGATCGGCGGCGTCTACAGCACCACCAACACCCGCCCCATCCAGAACAACGGCGACACCATCCACATCGCCGTGCCGGTCGCCGCCGGCAACGCCGCGGGCCTGGGCGCGCTCCAGGGGATCCTCCAGTCTCCCGCCGGCTACTATCTGAACCTGCTCACTACCGACCTGCCCAACGGCGCGATCCGCGGCCAGTTGCAGCGCGCCCAATTCACCGTCCTGATGGCGCTCCTGAATTCCAGCAATGTGACCCCTGCGCCGTCGTCGGGCGCGGCATACGGCGTGGGGCAGGTGGTGGCCATCGGCACCGCGGACGCGTCCGGAAACTGGACCTCGGGGCAGGTCTACATGACCGCAATCGATTACACCTCGGACCCGTCCGCGTTTACGGCCTTCCAGATCCATCCGGGCGCGCCGGGGACCACCGGACCCGTGGGCATCAGCGCAACCCTGCCGCCGGGCCAGGCGCCGGACCCCACCGGGACGGCGGTGCTCGGGCCGGTGGCAACCGAAGTCACCGTGACGAACGCTACCCAGTTGGGCACTTTGGCCAACCTGTTCGCCAACCCGGGCGCCCTGTACATCGACGTCCACACCTCCGCCAATCCCAACGGGATTCTGCGCGCGCAGTTGCGCCCGGCGGACAGCATGACGTTCCCCGTGGTCCTGGACTCCGCCAACGAAGTCACGCCGCCCGCCGCGCAGACCACCGCGCCCTCTGATTTCACGCTGTCCACCCTGCGCAACGAGGATGGCTCGGTGGCCGCCGGGACCGTGTTGAGCGACGTGAACTACCGGTTCCCGGGGCCCACGCAAGTCCTCGGCCTGTACCTGCGCGACGGCGCTGCGGGGGCGGATGGGCCGATCTCGATCAAGCTCGGCGGCGACTTTCACAGCGACACCGGGTTCGGCAACTTTTTCAACTGGAGCCTGCCGGTCTCCGACCTCGCGGCGCTCGAAGATACCATCAAGAACCCGCAGAACCACTACGTCAATCTGCACACCGTGGATAGTCCGGGCGGCGCCGTGCGCGCGCAGTTGGGGCCCGGGAATCCAGCGCCGGCAAGGATCGACCGCGTGCTCCCCGCCAACCTGGATCCTAGTGCCGCCACCGTGGCGCCGGGCGGCCTGATTTCGATTTTCGGCGCCAACCTGGCGAGCGTGGCGACCGGTCTGCAAGGCTGGGCCGGCCAGAATCTGCCGGTTTCCCTGAACGGAGCGAGCGTGGCCATCGGCGGCAAGGCCGCGCCGTTGCTCTACGTGTCGCCGTCGCAAATCAACGCCCAGGTGCCGCTGGACGTGGCTTCCGGCGTCGAGCGCGTCTCGGTGAACAACGGCGGCGGGCCCGGCGCGTCCTTCACCGTCAACGTGGCCCCGGTCGCTCCGGCGATCTTTTTCAACCCGGTGGCCGCGGTATTGAAAAACTCCAACTACTCGCTGGTGAGCGCTTCGAACCCGGCGAAAGCCGGCGACGTGCTTCTCGTCTACGCCACCGGCCTCGGCCAGACGTCGCCGCCCATTGCGACCGGCGCCCTGGTGCCAGCCGGCATGGTGGCGCAGACCGTGCCGGTATCGGTCACCATGGGCGGAAAGGCGGCGGTGATCGTTTATTCCATCGCGAGCCCGCAATCCGCCGGTCTCTACCAGGTGGCCGTGACGGTGCCCTCCGGCTTATCCGGCAATGTGCCCGTGGTGATTCAGCAGGCCGGCGTGAGTTCCAATTCGGTCGGCATTCCGGTGCAGTGAGGCCGCTTCACTCCGCTTCGCTGCTCATCCCCGGCGCTTCCGGAGCCGTCACCTCGCCGTCGATCATCTTGCGCGCGCCGCTGGTCTCCATGTAGATCGCGTTGGGCATCGCCAGCAGCATGTTCAGATTGGTCTGGCCGCCGCCGTGGCTGGCGATTTCCAGGCCGTTGGCATCCGCCAGCGCGGCGATCTCCATCCACTCGGTGACGCCGCCGGCGCGGCGGTTGTCGGGCTGCACCACGTCGGCGCCGCGGCGCGCGATCAGGTCGGCGAATGCGTATTTGGTGTACAGGTTCTCTCCCGTGGCGATCCGCATGTCCAGCGCCTGGGCCAGCATGCCGTAGCCTTCCATTTCCTGGGGCGGCAGCGGCTCCTCGTACCAGAAACAGCCCATCTCCTGGTAGACCCGGCCCCGGCGCAACGCCTCGTTCCGGTTGAAGACCTGGTTGGCGTCGACCATCAGCCGGCGGTCCTTGCCGAGGATGTCCTGGGCCGCGCGGATGCGCCGCACATCGTCGTCCACCGACGATCGGCCGACCTTGATCTTGACGGCGTGGTAGCCCTGCTCCACCGCCGTCGAGACGGCGCGGCGGAATCGTGTCAGCCCGTCGTCGTTGTCGTAGTACCAGCCGCACATCGAGTAGACCGGCATGCGGTCGCGGTAGGCCCCCAGCATTTTGTAAACCGGGAGTCCCGCGTTCTTCCCCAGAATGTCCCAGACCGCTATATCCGCCGCGGCGATGGCGAACTGGGTGACGCCCGAGACGCCGTGATATTCCAGCGCCTTCCACAGTTCCGCGCGAATGCGCCGTGGGAAGGCGGGATCCTGCCCCAGAATGACCGGTTTGACCTCCTTCTCCAGGATGGTCTGCACCACGCTCGGCCCGCCGGCGATGGTGCCGAACGAGCTGGTGGCCCACCCCGTGATGCCGGCGTCGGTGCGGAGCCGCAGGACCACCGAGCCGCTCTCCGTCCCGAACTGGTGGATGGCGTCGTAGTAGATCGCCCCCGGCGGGCTCTTCCGCAGGTCCGTCTCGAGCGCCGTGATTTTGAGCTGCTTCCGCTGCTCGGCCGCCGCGTCAAGCGCCGCGCCGGCAAACGGCAACCCCGCGGCTGTCTGGAGCATTTGTCTTCGATTCATATTGGAATTCCGAACCGCGCGCGTCAGCAAGCGGTTCTGGCCTTTCTCAGCTTCCCGACCCAACATTATCACGTTTCGGGGGCCACGGTGCGCGACGTGGTATACTCTTGGCGCGACTGCTACTCGCATGTTCTTACAGGGTCACGTTCGTACTCACCCTGAGGGGGTGTCACTTGCTCGACTTAGTTCTGGTCCGTGCAATCTTTGTTCTGGTCCTGGCTGTTTCCGGTTATTTCCTGCGTCCCTTCGGCTCCACCTCGCTCGTCGGAGCGGCGGCTGGAGCGGCGCTCGGTATTTGTATTATTTTCTTTGAAATCCGCCTGGAAAAGATCAGTCTCAAACGCTTGATCGGCGCGGCCGCGGGTTCCATTCTCGGAATTATCGGCGCATTTGTAATGTCCCTGGTCCTCGGCAAGGCCATGGACCAGCCGTTTGTCCAGGTCGGTCTCCTGTTGTGGATGACCTACGTGGGACTGATCGTCGGCGCCAACAAGGGCGAGATGCTCAACCTGGCGGCGCTGGGAGGCATCTTCGGAGGCGAAAAATCCTCGAAGAAGTCCTTTAAAATCCTGGACACCAGCGTCATCATCGACGGCCGCATCGCCGATATCGCCGAGACCGGCTTTCTCGACGGAGTCCTGGTGATCCCCCAGTTCGTCTTGCGCGAGCTGCAACTGGTCGCCGATTCGGCCGATTCCATGAAGCGCAATCGCGGCCGCCGCGGCCTCGACATCCTCCAACGCGTTCAGAAAATGGCGCACCTCAATGTGCAGATCGTGGAGGAGGACTTTCCGCAGGTCCGCGAAGTTGACATGAAGCTCATCGAGCTGGCCAAAATCTACGACTGCAAAATCATCACCAACGATTTCAACCTCAATAAGGTGGCGCAACTCCACGGCGTCGAGGTGCTCAATATCAACGAGCTGGCCAACTCGCTCAAGCCCATCGTCCTGCCCGGCGAAACCATGCGCGTCTTCATCCTCAAGGAAGGCAAGGAGTACAACCAGGGCGTGGCTTACCTCGACGACGGCACCATGGTGGTGGTGGACAACGCCAAGCGGTTGATCTCCAAGACCATCGACATCTCCGTCACCAGTGTGCTCCAGACTACCGCCGGCAAAATGATTTTCGGCAAGTACGACGAGCGGATGCACGCCGCGGCGGTGGCTGCCGAGAAGCACGATCGGCCGGTGCGGAAGAACGAGCCCCAACCGGTCGCCCCCGTCGCAACCGAGAAAACCACGATAGAATCGTAGAACCCATGAAAGTCGCCGTCATATTGCCCGCGGCGGGCCTCGGTACCCGTATGGGCCGTGGCGCCGCCGAGAAGATCGGCACCAGCCGCAAGCAGTTCATGCTGCTCGAAGGCTCGCCCATTCTGATTTACACGGTCCGCAAGTTCGCCGCCGCCGCACGCGTTTCGGAGATCGTGGTGCCGGTGCGCGCCGAGGACCTGGAATGGGTCGGCGAGATGCTCGCCCACGAGTTTCCGGGAGGCCGCGTGCGCGTGGTCGAGGGCGGCAACAGCCGGCAGCAATCCGTGGAGAACGCCCTGCGCGCGCTCGCGCCCGATACCGACCTCGTGGCCGTCCACGACGCCGTCCGCCCGTTCATCGATCTGGAGACCATCGGCAAAGTGCTCGACGAGGCTGCGGAAACGGGCGCCGCCATTGTGGGGGTGCCGGCCGTCGACACCGTCAAACAGGTGAGCCGCGGGAGCCACGTGCGGGTCCGGGCGACCATTCCGCGCGAGAAGCTGGTGATGGCGCAGACGCCCCAGGTGTTCCGCTACGACCTGCTGGTGCGGGCATTCCAGTCGGCGCGCGAGGACGGGTTCATCGCCACCGACGAATCGAGCCTCGTGGAGCGGCTGGATGTCGAGGTCAGCGTGGTGATGGGCAGCGACCACAACATCAAGATCACCAAGCCCGGCGATATGGAGCTGGCGCACCTGTTTCTCCGGGAAGAAACCGCCAGGGATCACCGGCCTTGAGCGAAATCCGGACCGGACTGGGCTGGGACGTCCACCGTCTGGCGGCGGGCAGGCCGCTGATTCTGGGCGGGGTCACCGTGGAAAGCGACCTCGGGCTCGAAGGGCATTCCGACGCCGACGTGCTGGCCCACGCCATCACCGACGCCATCCTGGGAGCCGCCGCCTTAGGCGATATCGGAATGCACTTCCCCGATTCCGACCCGCGCTGGAAAGGCTGTGACAGCCTGGTTTTCCTGCGTCACGCCAGGCTCCTCGCGGAGGCGCGCGGGTACCGCATCGTGAACGTGGATTCGACCGTGATTCTGGAGCGCCCGAAGCTCAAAGACTACCGCGCGGCAATTCGGCAGCGGCTCGCCGAGACGCTCTCGCTCGACCTGGACCGCGTGTCGGTCAAGTTCAAGACCGCCGAGAAGGTCGGCCCGGTAGGAGAGGGCCGCTCCGCCGAAGCTCAGGCTCTGGTGACCCTTGAAAAAACTTCCGAGCCGCTCGCGTAAGCAAGCGGCGCCCGGGACACCAATCCAGCTTTAGCTCGCCTTCAGCAGGCACATCCGGCGGGCCGCGCGGCGCGCCTTGAGACGCTCATTGGCCTTCTTCTGCTTCTCCGCCGAGACAATCGTCTGGCACTTGTCGCAGCGCTTCCGAATCCGGGACCGGGTGACGAATTCGGCGCCGCAACGTCGGCACTGCTTCGTCATCGTCTCCTCCAGCGGGAGAATGCCCGGTTTCTTGGGCAGCAGATGAGAATAGTGGAAATCGCAATGATTCACGTCATGCACCTCGCGTAATTCACCGGCCCTACCTGGGGTTTTTGGGGGATATGGCGCATGGGTGTTTTCCCCTGCTTGAAAACCCCACACCCCTCCCTCATGAATGCTCTCCCCCCGAATATTCGGCAGTTCGGTCGCATCTCTTTTCTACCCAACGGCTTACAGACCGTGGGCAGTAATAGTGCGATCTGCGGCATCGGCGTCGTCCGCGAACTGTCATGGTTCTCACATAATCCCTGCACGCGACCAGCCGAAATCAGGTCGCGCTAGGCGATGCTGGGCGCTCCGGTCCGGTTCCACTCAGCAGCTCCCACTTCAAATGGTTGATATAAAAGTTGAGAATCGCGTCCGAATAGCTGCCCCCGAATTTCTCTAAGACACGCTCTTCCCAACCTTCGGCAAAGTACGGCTTCGGATCCATGTCCTTGGAGAAGAAACCGTTCTCGTGTGGCACACCCAGGAAGTCGAGCACCGCGGTGATCATGTCGAGATGAGAGACCAGTATGGCCTGGGCGAGATCTTTGCCGAAATCCTCGTCGCGCTCCGTAACGCGAGCCCAGAATTTCGGCTCCGATTTCCGCAGAGCTTCGGTGTTGAGCTTATGCAGGCGCGCGCGCACCTTGAAGCCCTCGTACACCTGGTACGTCCTCAATTTCCCGATCGAGATGCCGCGAATCAGTTGTTCGAACGCGGCTTCGCCGAGACCCAGGTAGACGTCCGAAATCTGCATAAATTGTCAGCGTACCACGGACGGGGTCTTCTGCGGAGGTGGGGGTCCGGTTATCGAATGTGCCGCGGGCGTTCCCGCCTGTGCCACAATAAGTACGTTTGGTTTGAAATGGGAAACGTCATTATTCTGGGAGCCCAGTGGGGAGACGAGGGCAAAGGCAAGATCGTCGATCTTCTCTCCGAGCGGTTCGATATCGTGGCCCGCTATCAGGGCGGCCACAACGCCGGGCACACCGTCTTTATCGGCGACAAGAAATTTGTATTGAAGCTGATCCCCAGCGGGATTTTACGGCCCGGAAAGATGGCCGTGATCGGCAACGGCCTGGTGATCGATCCCGCCGCGTTGATCGCCGAGATCGCCGCCCTGGAATCCGCCGGCGTGCGGGTCGCCGGCAATCTCTCCATCAGCAACCGCGCGCACGTGCTGTTTCCCGCGCATCGCATGATGGAGAAGATGTCCGAAGGGCGCGCCGGACGCGTCTCCATCGGCACCACCTCGCGCGGCATCGGCCCGTGCTACGAAGACAAGGCCGGACGGCGCGGCATCCGCATCGCCGACCTGCTCGACACCGCTTTCTTCCGCGCGCAGTACGACTCAGTGATGGAAGAGAAGGCCGCCATCGCCAGGACCTTCGGCATCTACGAGGAGACGGACTTCGCACGCATTCGCGCGGAGTACGAGGCGTTCGCCGACCGCATCCGCCCGATGGTCTGCGACACCGCGGCCCTGCTGAACCAGGCCATACGCGACGGCAAGTCGGTGCTGTTCGAAGGCGCGCAGGGCACCATGCTGGATATCGACCACGGAACGTACCCCTTCGTCACGTCCTCCAACGCCAGCGCGGGCGGCGCGTGCACCGGCACGGGAGTCCCACCCACCCGCATCCACGGAGTGATCGGAGTCTCCAAGGCCTACATTACGCGCGTCGGCGGCGGCCCCTTTCCCACCGAGGCGCTGGATGGCGCCGGCGAGCAGATCCGCAAGCGCGGCAATGAATTCGGCGCCGTGACCGGCCGTCCCCGCAGGTGCGGATGGTTCGACGCGCCGCTGCTGCGCTACACCGCCGAGGTGAACGGGTTCGACAGCCTCGTGGTGACCAAGCTCGACGTGCTGGACGAATTCGACAACATTCCCGTCTGCGTGGGATACCGCTCGGGCGGGCGCGAAGTTGCCGAAATGCCGCCGACGGTGGCTCAAATCGAAAAGCTCGAGCCCGTGTACGAGTGCCTGCCCGGCTGGCGCGCTTCGACCTTCGGCCTCTCGTCCTATGACGATTTGCCGGCGAAGGCCAAGGACTATCTCGCCTTTCTCGAGAGCCGCACGGGCGTCGAGGTCGGCTGCATCTCGACCGGCCCCGAGCGCAATCAGACCATCCTGCGGGAAGGCTCGCGCCTCGCGCGCCTTATCGGCCCACGCCTTACCGAGCCGCGACCGTGAGGGAGCGGTTCTTCCCTCCCCGAAACCGCCGCCACAACCGGAACGTCGAGTTAGTTGTGCGCCTGATCTCCGCGTGCATCGCGATTCCGGCCCTCCTGGCCGCCCAGGACGCCCGCGAAATCGTACGCCGCGCCTGTGACCTCGATCAGAAGAACCTCGAGATCTCGCGCAACTACACCTACCTTCAGCGGCAGGAGGAGCGCGACCTCGATGGCTCGGGCAACGTAAAAAGCCGCGAAGTCCGCACCTGGGATGTGACCCGGCAGGAAGGATCTCCTTACCGCCGCCTGGTGGCGCGCAACGACCAGCCGCTTTCGCCCAAAGAGCAGCAGTTCGAGCAGGAGAAGCTCGAAAAGAGCATCGAGCAGCGGCGCGGCGAATCACCCGCCGAGCGCCAGCGCCGCATCGCGGAGTGGCAGCGGCGTCAGGAGAAGCAGCGCGAACCGGCCCGGGAGTTGCCCGACGCCTTCGATTTCCGGATCGTGGGTGAAGAGTCGCTGAACGGCGGAGACACCTGGGTGATCGACGCCACGCCCAAGCCCGGCTACAAGCCCAAGTCTGCGGCAGCCGTCTTCTTTCCCAAGGTGATGGCCCGGCTGTGGATCGAAAAAAGCGGCTATGAGTGGGTCAAGGTGGACATGGAAACGCTCGACACCATCGCATTTGGCGGCATCCTGGTGCGCATCGGCAAGGGCGGACACCTGCTGCTCGAGCAGACGCGGGTGAATCAGGAGGTGTGGCTGCCCAAGCGCGTGCGGATCGACATCTCCGGGCGGCTCCTGCTCGTGAAAGGCATTCACCGCGGAATCGAGATGACCTTCAGCGACTACAAGAAATTCCAGGCCGAATCCCGCGTGGTTTCGACCGAAGCCCGGTAGTTCCCGTCCCGTCAGCCGGCTTCTCGGCGCGTACGAGACCAAAACGAAGAAAAAGTGTGGGACCGTGGAAAAGTGGAAATCCAAAACCAGGATTCCCACTTTTCCACCGCCCAGATTAGCCTGCGGCGCAAGGAAAAGAACGGCCGTTTACACAAAACACTTGACACACCTACCGGACTTCGACGCATGACGGACGCCGGTTTCGAAGTTGGCCGTTTTCTTGAGCTCACGAATATCATTCTTCGTGCCACCGAGTTCCTTCGCGATGTCGTCCCACGTGCAGCCCATCCCTTCGACGAGCCATTCCAGGCCGCGATAGACGTAGACAAGGGCTTCATGGGGGTTGAGCAACGCCGTGTGCGCATCTTCGGCGGCCGCCTCAACGGAGTGTGAAGGCAGAGGGCTCTAATCCATCCATAGAGCACGTCGGACTCCGCTTCCGGCATCTTGGTCAACTCGGGATCCGAATGATCGCACTGCGTGGTCCAGCTGCCTGCTCATCCATATTGCGGTCGAGCGGCGTCGCGAATCGAACCATGTAGGCTCGCGTTCCTCCACAGCTGATCCGCCATTCGGCACCGGTGTCCCTCTCTCCGTAGCCGAAATTGAAGGCGGGCACGAAGTAGCCGCGTCGATTTATCAGTTGAAAAACGCTGACGACGAAATCCACGCACCTATTTTATGAACTGGCGAATTCCTCCGGTAACCCATGTTTGTTCGGCACGTGGTTCCCAAACGGCCTTCGAGGAAGTCCGGCCGGATTTAGGACCGACAAGTCGGCTTGTACCCGGAATTTCATTGGCCTGAGCGCCCCCGCGCTGTCGCCGTTGCTCAAACATCTCGCTGGGAATAGTCCCGATGGGCACCGGAGCACGACGCTTCGGTCCGAAGGTCGGAGTGGCGCGATTTACCTCGAGCGTCGCTTGACGCTCCATCCGGCTCATGCCAATATAGGCATGTACCGAAGGATGAAGAACCTCACGTGGCTTGCCGATTCCCGTTCCAATGTCAAATCATTTCCGGCTGGCGTTCAGGACGACATCGGATATGCGTTGTACGCTGCGCAGCTGGGCGAACAGAGTATTAAAGCCAAGCCACTGCACGGCCGTGGCGGCCAGGTGATGGAGATTGCCGCGTATGACGCCAGCGGGACCTACCGCGCGGTCTATACGGTTTCGATTGGATAATCGATTTACGTGATCCACGCCTTCCAGAAGAAGTCCAAGGCCGGAATCGCGACGCCGAAGCCGGAGATGGATCTGATCCGGCAGCGGCTCAGACAGTTGAGAAGTGAGGTAAAGAATGCCAAAAAGAGAGGCGCTTAAGCAGGAGCCCAGCACGGGCAACGTATTTGCCGACCTCGGCTTGGCCGACGCCGGCGAACACCTGATTAAAGCTGGACTGGTGGTTCGGATCGACCGGACCATCCGCCAGCGAAAGCTGACCCAAGCAGCCGCGGCACAGATCATGGGTATCGATCAGCCCAAGATCTCAGCTATGCTGGCTGGTCATTTCCGCGGATATTCGGTCGAGCGCCTCATGCGTTTTCTGGTCGCGCTCGGGCACGATGTTGAGATCGTGGTAAAGGCGAGAAAGCGCGGCACGGCCGAACTTCGCGTCGCGTAAGGAACGCAGTGGCCGGTGAAGCGCCCTAAGGCCAGATCACTCCCCACAAGCCGGCATCGCGCCTGCCAACTCCCGGATTGGGGGCTGGTCATCCGGATGGCGGTCATCATTTGCGCTCTCGATATGCCAGCGTACCCTCACGCCCCTCATACCACGTGTAGATTCAGATCGCCGATTCCGAGGTCGTTCGATGTCTTCCAGAGAGCCACGCGCCCCACTGCCAGTGAGGCGCGCGACCTCTCAAAGCCCGGTTGGGCCCTCGTTTCAGGCGGGCCTGGCAGTCCTGCTTGCGGGATCCCACACCAGGGCTCGCCGTTCCCTCATGGACTGCGCGGACATGAGGCAAGCCAAATGGCCGTTAAATACGATAGGCAAGTAAGCGATCGGCTTCTGTCCGGACTTGACGCAATCCAGCCAATTCGCCACATGGGCGTCCTCGTAATCCCTCTCCGCCCTGCCGAAGTTCTCAAGCAGGAACTCCTTTGCCTCGATGGGCGGTCCCTGTTGGCCCCTTCCACCCATGCCGGCGAATCCGCCCGCCGCGCCGCCGCGGCCGGCCGTTCCTGCCGCGCCAGGAGGCGGTGTGCGAACCACCGGAGGCGGTACTGGGACGCCGATCTTGTTCCTGCCGCCCAAAGTGGTCATATATGGCTGGTACTCCGACAGCGGCACCACAATATAGCCGGCGCGGTTGACCAGAAGCTGGCCCTTGCTTCCAAAGAATGACGGTCCCTGGATCAGGTGCTGATGCGGAGGCGGCGTACAGCTCAGGATGGTCATCATGAAGTGCCCGAACTGAACGGTGGAGGACCAGGTGTTGGGTACGAACTCGAGGTTCGGGTTGTCCAGGAATGGGTAGTTGGCGGCTGCGGAGACGTACAACGGGGGCTTCGCGCCAACCGGGTCCAACGCCATGTGGACGATATCCACGTGATGGATGATCCAGTCGGTCATGGTTCCCCCGCCGTAGGCGTACCACGAGCGCCAATTGCGCGCCCTCCCCGCGTTGTAAGGACGCTTGGGCGCGTCGCCCTGCCACATGTCCCAGTCGAAGCCCTCCGGAATGGGTTGCGGCGAGTCATCGGGATTGCGGGCGGCCATGCCTCCGGCGGGGTGGTCGACTATGGCCTGCGTGACGGGGCCGATCCCGCCGCTCTGGATCAGCTTCACGGCTTCCTGAAAATGCGCGCAACTGCGCTGCATAGTGCCTACCTGCACCGACCTGGTGGGGTATTTCTCGACCGCGGCGAGCATCTTCACGGCTCCCTCCACGGTGTTCGAAAGAGGCTTCTCGATGTAGACGTGCTTTCCCGCGTCGAGAGCCTGAAGCAGAATCGGGCTGTGCCAATGATCCGGGGTGGCGACGAGGACCGCGTCGATATCCCTGCGCTCCAGCACCCGCCGGTAATCGCCGTAGGTTTGGCAGTTGGGGCCGATGCCCTTAGCGAAGGCCTCGCGGCGCGTCGTATCCACATCGCAGGAGGCCACGATATCGGAGTTGGGGTACCTATGGGCCGCCATGCCCATAGCGGCGCCACGCGTACCTGTACCAATGATCCCCACGGTGACGCGGTCATTGGCCCCAAGCACGGAGCGCGGAGTAGCCGCCGCCAGCACGGCGGTTGCTTGCAGGAATCTTCGCCTGTTTTGATCCATGATAAGCTCGATACCTCCATGTGTCGAACCCGGCCGGGAATGGCAACCCTTCCGAGATCAAACAGGATAACGCCAATTGCGGGGCAGCCTGAGTGCTGGCGAAACCAAGGGGCGCCCTAACCGACCGCATTACGGCCCGATGGTCGCCAGACCGGAATTTACTGATTCGGCCGGTGTTCCATCAGATTCTCAACATTGGTCCCCTCAAGTCCCCTCCAGGTCATCTGGACGAAACACACCCAAGCCGGTGTGCGGCCTCGAGGCTGGTGCGACGATGATCGCATCCCGGGCCACCCCGAAGATCCGCTCGCGGACCCACCGCCGCTTCTTCGGCGGCCGGTGCGTGCTAGCGCATTATAATAAGACCTATTAGTCGTGGATGCCGCCAGGCTCCTGGCGGCCCGCCAGATCACGTTTTGGAAGGAGTATCCAGATGCAGAAAAAGCTGCCCGTGCGGGCCCAAAGCCTGCCCCACCCGGCGAGATATGCCGCCGTTGCCGCCGGGCTCGTAGCGCTGCTCGCCGCCACGCTTCCCGGCATCGGCGCGGATCATGCGCCGGCGCCCGCCGGCCCGGTACGGGCCGCCAAAGCCAATTACGAGCTGGCGGCGCAATGGACGGCCGCGAAGGTCGGCAAGCTCGTGTTCGACACGGCCGTTACGCCGCACTGGCTCGACTCCGGAGACCGCTTCTGGTACACCTTCGAGAACAACAAGGGCCGCAAGTTCTACATGGTCGATCCGGCGAAGAAGACTAAGAATTACGTCTTCGATCCGGTGAAGCTCGCGGCCAGCCTGACCACCGCCACGGGCATCCCCTACGATTCGCAGCACCTGCCCATTACGGTGATCCGGTTCGTGAAGGGCGAATCCACCATCCAGTTCGAAATCAACGTGCCGCGCGACGCGGTCATCCCCGGCGAAAAGAAAGATACGGCCCTCACCGTCCAGACCGACGCCACGCAGCAGCAACAGGAGGAGGAAGAACTGCAGCTGCAGCAGCCGCAGCAGCAGGGCGGGCGCGGCGGCGGAAATTACGCGCCTCCTCCGGCCCGCAACCAGAAGCAGCTCACCTACGAGCTCGAGCTGGCCAGCGGCAAGCTGACGCTGCTCGAAGAGCGGCCCCTGCGCAAGCCGGCGTGGGCTTCCATTTCGCCCGACGACCGGACCGTGGTTTTCGTGCGCAACCACAACCTCTACATGATGGACGCCGCCAACTACGCCAAGGCGCTCAAAGATGCCAACGACAAGACCATCGTGGAGACGCAGCTCACCACCGATGGCGTAGAGGACTTCGCCTACGGCGGGCGCGGCATGGGCGGCGGCGATCAGCAGCAGCAGCAACAGCAACAGGAACAACAACAGCAGCAGGAGAACACGGGCGACCAGCAGGGGCAGCAGAGCCGCAACCGGCAGTCCGCCAACGTGTCCTGGTCGCGCGATTCGAAGAAGTTCGCCCTGATCCGCCGCGATCAGCGGAAGATTCCCAAGCTGTGGGTGATCAACTCGCTGGCCAATCCGCGGCCGACCCTCGAAACTTATGCCTATGCCATGCCCGGCGAGCCCAACGCGCCGCAGAATCAGCTGGAGGTCTTCGACGTCTCCTCGAAAGCGCGCGTGGTGATGAAAGCCGACGCCTTCAAGGACCAGACGGTGCAGATCGAGCTGGAGCGCGCCTCGGCCCGCGCTCGCGAACACGAGAAGACCGAGCCGGTATGGGCCTCGACCGGTTCCGACAAGCTGCTCTTCACGCGGCTGAGCCGCGACATGCACCGGCTCGACGTGTGCTTTGCCGACACCGCCACGGGCGAAGTGAAACCGGTGATCCAGGAGCGCATGAACGTCTACCTCGAGTCCAAGCCCGTGAGGGTGATCAACAACGGAACCGAGCTGATCTGGTGGAGCGAGCGCGACGGGTGGGGACACTACTACCTCTACGGCGCCGATGGAACGCTCAAGAACCAGATCACCAAGGGCGAGTTCGTGGCCGAGGACATCTCCTACGTCGACGAGAAGGCGCGCGCCCTGTTCCTCACCGCCTCCGGCCGCGAGGACGCCGAGGACCCCTACTTCATGCACTTCTACCGCGCCAACCTGGATGGCAGCGGCTTCAAGATGCTGGATCCCGGCGACGCGTCCCACACGGTCAACGTGGCGGATTCGGGCCGGTATTTCGTGGACACCTTCTCGCAGGTGAACACCGCGCCCGAATCCGTGCTGTACGACGCGCAGGGGGCCATGGTGATGCCGCTCGAGAAGGTGGATCTGGCTGCGTTGTTCGCGGCCGGGTTCAAGTTCCCCGAGCCGTTCAAAGTCAAAGCCGACGACGGCGTCACCGATCTGTACGGCGTAATGTACAAGCCGTTCGACTTCGATCCTGACAAGAAGTACCCAGTGATCGAATTCGTGTACCCCGGGCCGCAGACCGAGAGCGTCACCAAGACTTTCACGCCGCGCAGCAACCAGGTGATGATGGCGAACCTGGGATTCATCATGGTGGAGATCGGCAACCGCGGCGGCAACCCGCACCGCTCGAAGTGGTACCACACGTTCGGCTACGGCAACCTCCGCGATTACGGGCTGGCCGACAAGAAGGCGGCCATCGAGCAACTGGCCGCGCGGCATCCGTTTATCGACATCGACCGGGTGGGCATGTGGGGCCACTCGGGCGGCGGGTTCATGACGGCCGCGGCGATGCTGATCTATCCCGATTTCTTCAAGGTGGGATGGAGCGAATCGGGCAACCACGAGAACAACATCTACAACAACTCCTGGAGCGAGAAACACAACGGGGTCAAGGAAGTGACCGACAAGGACGGCAAAGTGACCTTCGAGTACCAGATCGACAAGAACTCGGAGATCGCCAAGAACCTGAAGGGCCACCTGATGTTGATCACCGGCGACTACGACAACAACGTGCATCCGAGCAACACCTACCGCCTGGCCGATGCCCTGATCAAGGCCAACAAGCGCTTCGACATGATGGTGCTGCCGGGGCAGCGCCACAGTTACGGCCCGGACGCCGAGTATGTGTCGTGGCTGCGGGCGGATTACTTCTGCAAGTACCTGCTGGGCGATTTCGACCAGAGCGTGGACATGTGGGAAATCAATCGCGAGCGGCAGGACAAGCCGGCCACGCCCGCTGGCACGGGCGGGCAGCAGTCAGGGCGGGGCGGGCGGCGGGGCGGCAACTGAGCCGCGCTCAGCTCCGCAGCCGCAAAAAGAACCACACCATACCGAACACCAGCAGCGCCGATGCCGAAACCTGCACCGGCCGCAGCGCCCGCGCCACGCGTTCCACTCGCGAAAACACCAGGCCCAGAATCGCGATGGCGCACGCCTGCGCCGCCACCGCGCCCGCCAGCACCGGACCTGCTTGGTATCCCGAGGTTTGGAGGAACAGGTGAAAGTACAGGCCGTGAAACAGGCCCAGCACGCCCGCGATCAGCCACCGCGCGCCGGCCTTGGGCAGCAGCAGGATCTCCACCGCCAGGTACGCCACCGTCAGCGCCGCGGCCGCTTCCACAAAACGCGGAGCGGGCTGCCACCCCGTATGGGGACCGGCCACCACCGCCGCGGCCTCGCCCGCCACGAACATCGCGGCCAGCGCCAGCAACTCCCGTTTGCCGCGCGCCGCCAGCACCAGCGCCGCCAGGAACAGGACCTGCACCGCTCCGCCCAGCGCGCGCAGGAAACCCGCCCCGGCTTCGGTGGCCGCGATCTCCATCGGCGCCGGCGGCCGGAAGCGCAGCGCCGCGCGTGTGAACGAGCGGTCGAAGATGCCCTGATCGTGCTTGCCGCCCATCTCGGCGCGCAGCAGGTGGACGTGATTCGGCACCGTGATCGCCGCGAAGGTGCACTCCACATCCACGCGCTCCGGAGGAGCGGCGAACTCGTAATCGGCCGTGCACACGTAAAGGTCGCGCGTAGTGTCGGTGCGGCAGTCGTGCGCCGTCATTTTGGCATCGCGCCCGCCGCCTGAAAACCGGATATGCTCCAGCAGCGTCCGCTCCGGCGCAGCCACGTGGACCATCTCGTAGAGCGGCATGCGCAGCTCGAAATGCGCGCGGTTCCCCTCGATGGTGAGATCGCCGGAGCTCATACTCACTACGTGCGCGCACGCCGGCCACGCCAGCAGGGCGATCCACCAGCGCCCGGTCATTCCGGTTGCGCGAGGCTGGTCGCTACCCCTGTGCTCAGCCGCGCCCTGCGAATCCGTACGTACAGAATGCGCACCAGCGCCAGTACCGGCACGGAAAGGAATGTTCCGGCGATGCCCGCCACTTCCGCGCCGGCGAACACGCCAAACAACACCAGCAGCGGATGCAGTTCCACGCCCTGCCCCATCAGGCGCGGGGAAATGACATAGTCCTGGACCATGCGGAACGCCACGATGAAGATGAAGATCGCCAGCACGTGCGACTGCGCCACACCCGCCACCACCAGGATCAGGACGGACGCGGCGAGCGGCCCCACCATGGGGATAAACTCCAGCAGGCACGCCACCGCCGCCAGCAGGACCCCATACGGAACCTTCATGATCGAGAAGAAGATGCCGTACGCGGTGAACGCCGCCAGGGAGAGCCCCACCAGCGAGCGCATGTAATGGGCCAGAAGCAGGTGGGTGTCCGCCAGGACTTCATCGAGCAGCGCTCGCCGCGGGCCCGATTCCACCAGGTCCAGCATATGCTGGCGGATCAGGTGTCCGTCCTGCAGGAAGAAGAATCCGAGGATGGGGATGATCACAACGTAGATCAGGTTGCTCGCCACGCTAAACAACTGCATGCCCGCCTGCGGCAGCGAGGAGAGCAAACTGCTCGACCACTCGCCAATGCCGGTCTGCACGCGCGCCACAACCTGCTCTTTGATCGAGTTCACGGTCTCGGACGGGCTCGGCGTCTGCACCCAATGCGTCACCCTGGCGGGAAACTCCTTGACCAGCCGGTTGGCCTCTTCCACCACGCGCGACCCGATCTGAATCGCGAAAAACACCGCCACGCCCACGAAAATCACGTACGCCAGCGCGAGGGCCACGGTGCGCGTCCACCTGACGGGCAGAACGCGGTCGAACAGGTTGACCAGCGGCGACAACAGATAGGCGAAGAGCAGCGCCAGGACGAAAACGAAAAGCGTCTTGCGGACCATGTACACCAGGGCGATGGCCAGAACGACCACCACCGCGGTCCAAACCGTGCGCGCCGCTTTTCGATCGATGCCAAGCATTTCGCGATTGAGCCAATTCTAACCCGCGGCCGTCACCGGATGCTCGGGCGCTTTCTCGATCCTCACCCGCGCGATGCGGTTGCGCTCCATCTCCACCACCGTGTAGCGCCGGCCGTCGTAATCCACCGACTGCCCCACGTGCGGGATCTCGCCCAGCCGGAAGAGCAGAAACCCGGCCAGTGTTTCGAATCCGGCCTCGGAGGGAATCGCGATGGCGAACTCGCTCTCCAGGTCGCGAATCCGCGTGGTTCCGTCCAGCTCTACTTCGTCCGCCTCGGCGGCGCGGCGCGCGATCTTTTCGTCGTGTTCGTCTTCGATGCGGCCCACCACCTGCTCCAGCACGTCCTCCACGGTGAGCATTCCGACGATGGTGCCGAACTCGTCCACTACCATCGCCATGTGCGACTGGCCCCGGCGAAACTCCTCCAGCATCTGCGTGGCCGGCTTGGTCTCCGGAACCACCATGTGCGGGCGGATGAGCCTCGCCAGCCGGAACGAGCGGCTGGGGCGCCCCGAGCGGATGGATTGGCGCCGTTCCTCCCAAACCGGCAGCAGGTCCCTGTAATGCAGAATCCCCACGATCTTCTCCGGCGTGCCGTCGTAAACCGGCAGCCGCGAGTGCTGCGATTCGATCATGGTGTGCAGCACCTGGTCGAGCGAGGCGTCCAAGGCGACCGAGACCACGTCGTTGCGCGGCACCATGATCTCGCGCACGGAAATCGCCTCCAGGTCGAGCACCCGGTGGATCATGTCTTCCTGGGCCTCGGGCAGGTAGCCCAAACCGCGGCTCGAACTCACGATCAGCTTCAACTCCTCGGCCGAGTGGCCGCCGCCGTGCGCGCCGCCCCTCAGCTGCAAAGCGTGCGTTAGCGCACCCGCCGAGCGCTCGATGACCACCACGAAGGGCAGCGAGATCCGGTAGAACACCAGCAGCGCGGGGGCCACCAGCGCGGCCATCCGGTCCGCCTTGGCGATCGCCAGGTTCTTCGGCACCACCTCGCCCAGCACTACGTGGAAGTAGCCGATCACCAAAAACGCGAGCACGAAGCTCGCACCGTGAATCAGCTTCGACGTCATGGGCGTGATTACCGGATGGAAGAGCCCGATCAGCACCTGGTACAGCGTGTCTTCGCCCGCCCAGCCCAGCCCCAGGCTGGCCAGCGTGATACCGACTTGCGTCACCGACAGCAGCCGGCCGGGGTTGGAAAGCAGATTCAGCGCCGCCTGGGCCCCCGCCTGGCCTTCCTCCGCCATCTGCCGCAGCCGCGAATGCCGCACCGACAACAGCGACACCTCGGCCCCCGCGAAGAAGCCGTTCACTGCTATGAGCAGAACTACCAACAGGATGCGAAATGGGGGATAGTTCACGTCTTTCCGACAATAATTCTATCGGAGATCAATAACGAAAGCGCCATTCCGCCGTCTATATAATTAACCAACTAACTCCGTTACGTAGGTGGGCGCGCTCCAAACGTATCCCGGGAACGCGCCCATTTTTCTTTCACACGATTGTAAACCAAAATCGGCCGCGGTGGGGCGGGTCGCCGTCTCGTCTCCGCCACAACCTTCCAATCGGTATCATTGAATTTGGTCTCCAAGAGCCCTTCCCTAACCTCGCCGGCAATCCGCTACATCAACATTGCTATCGCGCTTGTGCTGGCCGCCGCGCTGGCCATCTTCTATTGGTACGTGTGGCGTCCGCTGCCCCAACGCTCCGGCGCGATTGCCGCCCCTGTGGCCAACCCCGTCACCGTGGTGTTCGATAAGCTGGGCACGCCTCACATCCGTGCCGCCAGCCTGGAGGACGCCCTCTTCGTTCAGGGATACGTGACCGCCCAGGACCGGCTCTGGCAGATGGATTCCTTGCGGCGCTACGACTCCGGCGAGTTGGCCGAAGTGATGGGCCCCACGTTTCTCGATACCGACCGCGATTCGCGCCGGCTGCGCCTCCGACGCGTTGCCGAGGCGGCCTATCTCACCATGCCGGCGGCCGATCGAGCGGCCTGCGCCGCCTACACCCGCGGCGTGAATCAATTCATCTCCACGCATCTCGACAACCTGCCCGTGGAATTCACCTTGCTCGGATACCACCCCCGGCCCTGGAGCGTGGTGGATTCACTTTTGATCGCGTTGCACATGTTTCGCGAGCTTACCACCACCTGGCGCGACGAGATCGTGAAACGCGACATGCTGGCCGATGGCAATCCGCAAAAGGTGAATCTCCTGCTCCCCGTGCGCTCGGGCTTCGAGCCGCTGCCGGGCTCCAACGCGTGGGCTATGGCCGGCAGCCGGACGGCATCCGGAAAACCGCTCCTGTCCAACGACATGCACCTGCAGTACTCGCTGCCCGGCATCTGGTACATGGCGCATCTCCAGGCGCCCGGCCTGGATGTCGCCGGTGTCGCGCTGCCCGGACTTCCGGGCGTCGTGGTGGGGCACAACCAGCGCATCGCCTGGGGCATCACCAATCTCGGCTTCGATGTCCAGGACCTCTATCTCGAGAAGTTCGACGACCGCACCGGCCAGTACCAGTTCCACGGCCAGGCCGCGCGGGCCGCCCTGGAGCACGAGATTATCCGCGTGAAGGGACGGCCCTCCATCGACCTGCCGGTCTGGGTGACGCCTCACGGACCCCTGTTTGTCACCGAGGGCAACGATCACATGGTGCTGCGCTGGATAGTCTATGAACCCGGCATTCTGCAACTCCCGCTGATCGAGCTGGACTCCGCGCAGAACTGGCAGCAGTTCACCGCGGTCCTTTCGCGGTTCCCCGGCCCCGGTTCGAATTTCGTCTACGCCGATGCCGATGGGAACATCGGCTACCACGCCGCCGGCAAGCTGCCCAAGCGCCGGGGCTACGTGGGCGATGTCCCGGCCGACGTCTCTTCGGGCGACGCCGATTGGGACGGCTTTATCCCCTTCGACCAGTTGCCAACGGCCTTCAACCCGCCCGGCGGCATCATCGCCACCGCCAACCAGAATCCTTTTCCGCCGGACTACCTCTACCCCGTCAACGGAAACTTCGCGCCGCCGTACCGCGCCCGCCAGATTCGCGACCTGCTCTCCGCGCACGGCGGCTGGCATGCCGCGGACATGCTGGCCGTGCAAAAGGACGTGTTCTCGGCATTCGATCTGTTCCTGGCGGAGCAGGTGATTGCCGCCTGTGACCAATATCCGTCCCACGCTCCCGACGCGGGCCGCGCCATCGAGTTGCTGCGGACTTGGGACGGGCAGATGGAGAAGGACCTCGCCGCTCCGTTCCTCACCACCCTGGTTTTCCGCCACGTGCGCAGCGCGGTGGCGGGAAGCGCCGCGCCCGGCAAGGAGCTGGCCTATACCAACGCGATGGCCCCGGCCGTGATCGAAACCCTGCTGCGCCGCCGCCCCGAGGGCTGGTTTCGCGATTACAACGAAATGCTGTCAGGCGCCCTGGCGGACGCCCTGGAAGAAGGCGCACGCATTCAGGGCCGCGACATCCAGCGCTGGCGCTACGGCCGCTACACCCAGACCGAGGTCGACAACCGCGTGATCCACGCGGTCCCGTTGATCGGCAAGTATTTCGATCTCGGTCCGCTGCCCATGAGCGGCAGCCCTACCACCGTGCGGCAGTCCACGCGCACTCTGGCTCCGTCCATGCGTATGGATGCCGACCTGGGGGACTGGGACCGCTCCCTCCTGAACGTGCTGGCGGGACAATCCGGGCAGATCCTTTCCAGCCACTACCGGGACGAGTGGATGGACTACTACTCCGCCCGCAGCTATCCCCTGCAGTTCCGTGCCGTCGAGGCCAGGAGCACGCTGGAATTCCGCCCGTAGCGCGAGCCGGCGGCCTCTACCGCGTGGCTTGCTCCTTCGGCGTCGACAGGTACCCCACGATCATGTCCTTCTGCACCTGGTTGATCACCAGCTCGTACGGCTGCTTCGCCTTGCTGGTGTAGAATTGCACCGGCTCGTTGATGTTCTTGTCCTTCTTCTCGGTGAGCTTGTCGTCGGCCATCACGTCGACGGTGTACGAATGCTTCTTCACATCGACCTTCTTGAGCAGCAGCGTGATGTCGCCGACCCGCTGCGGCTGCTTGGCCTTGCCCAGCTTGAACTCGAAGTAGTTCCGCTCGCCCAGGCGCCGTAATGCCGCCAGTTCCTGGGCGTTGGTCGCGATCAGGCCGCTTTGCACGCCCAGATCGCCGCGCGTGCTCTTGAGATCGGCAATGGTCTTTTGCAATTCGGCCTGGGTCTCCGAGACCTGCGTCTTCACCCCGCCGACGTCCGTGGAGACGTCCGCAATCTTGGCATTGGCCGCATTCGCGGTCTGCTTGACGTCGGTGATTTCCCGGCTGACCTGCTGCTGCACCTTGGCTTCCTCGGTCTGGATCTGCCGCGCCAGTTGTTCGGCGCGGGCAATAGCTTCCGTCTTGCCCTGGCTCGCGGCATTCCTCGCCTGGGCGCGGGCCGCCTCCAGTTCTTCCTTCAACGTCTCCAGGTGGCGCATCTGCGAAGCCGTAGTCACCGACGAGGCGTCCCGCAGGTTGCTCAACTCGGTCATCAGCGACTCGTGCACTTTGGCGACGTCGGCACGCACGTGATCGATCTGCACGTACAGGTAAATATTGGCAACCACCAGAGCGATAATCGCTCCCGCCGCGAGGGCAGTCTTCAGGCCCGAGCGCGGTGGCTCCGGCTGGGTAAAACTCGGTGTCGAACTCACGAAATCGTTACTCCTTTTGCGTCTTTACATTATAGATGCCTCCAGGACCTCCGGCGGTTTCGTTATTACAACTCGAAGGACTGGCCCGGTTGAGGCACCACCACTTCGAGGTTGTATTCCGACCGCAGCAGCCGGGCGAAGGCTTCCGATTGCTCCGGCTCGCCGTGCACCAGAAAAATCCGGTGCAGCGACCCGGCCATCGGCCGGAGCCATTCCAGAAGCTCTTTGTAGTCGGCGTGCCCGCTCAGCTCGTCCAGGCTCGAAATCTCGGCCCGCACGCGCATGGGCTCTCCGAAGATTCGCACCTCCGGCCACTTCTCGACGAGCTTCCTGCCCAGGGTGTCCTGCGCCTGAAAACCGGTGATCAGCACGGTGTTGCGCGGGTCCTCGATGTTATTGCGCAGATGGTGCAGGATGCGCCCCTGCTCCGCCATGCCCGAAGCGGAAATCACCACGAAGGGGCCGTGAAGGTCGTTGAGCTTCTTCGATTCCTCGGCCTCGCGGACGTACTGGAGGCGGCTGAAACCGAAGGGGTCCTCGCCGTGCTCCAGGTATTCGCGGGCCTCGTCGTCGAAGCATTCGGGGTGCGCCCGGTGGACGTCGGTGACGTTGATGGCCAGGGGGCTGTCCACAAAGATCGGAATATTCGGAATGCGGTTTTCGTTGGACAGTTGGTGCAGCAGCAGCACCAGTTGCTGCGTGCGGCCGACGGCAAACGCCGGCACGATGATGCGCCCGCCGCGCCGCGCTGTGCGGTTCACCACGTCCGCCAGTTTGTTGATCACGTGGCTGATGCCCTTGTGCAGGCGGCCGCCATAGGTGCTTTCCAGGATCAGGTAATCGGACGCCGGCAGGGTTTCCGGGTCGCGGATAATCGGCAGGCCGGGGCGGCCCACGTCGCCCGAAAAGGCCAGGCGCACGGGCTTTCCTTCGGCCGATTCATCCAGCACGATCGACGAGGAGCCAAGAATGTGCCCCGCGTCGTAGCTTTCGTAGGTGAGGGACGGACCCAGCGGGCACGGCGAATGGTACGGCACGGCCCGAAACAACGGGAGCGTGCGCTCGGCGTCGTCCATGGTGTACAGCGGCTGAACGGGGCCGTTGTCCAGCCCCATGCTCTTCCGCCTCTCCAGCCGCTTGTTCAGGAACTCGGCGTCCTTTTCCTGGATGTGCGCGGTGTCGCGCAGCATCCAGTTGCAGAGATCGATGGTGGCCGGCGTGGCGTAGATGGGCCCGGCGAACCCGTTCCGCACCAGCGTGGGCAGATTGCCGGAGTGGTCGATGTGCGCATGCGAGAGCACCACCGCTTCGATCGACGATGCCGGAAACGGCAGGTTCCGGTTCTTCTGGTCGGCCTCCTTGCGCCGCCCCTGGTACATCCCGCAATCCAGCAGAAACCGCCGGCCGCCGCTTTCCACCAGGTGCATCGACCCGGTGACGGTTCCGGCCGCGCCCCAAAATGTGAGTTTCATCGATCGCCCGCCAAACCAGAATGGTAGCGCACTCGAAAACACGCTGCGGGAACTTTGTTCTGGCCTTGTGGGGCACGGTCGAAAACCTATACCGATGCACCCGCAGTAGGGACGGGTGGAATGACCTGATAGCCCAGGGATCGAAGTTCCCGCACGAACTTGGCTACCCGGTTCCGAAGCAGCTTGGGGTTGGGGGCTTGTCC
>DASQZT010000107.1:0-35397 GCA_035638575.1 Bryobacteraceae bacterium | reverse complement strand
CCTCCAGGACATCGCCCACGCCATCGCGGCCGAGTATGTGCGGCAGCGCCGGCCTGGCGGGATACCGCCCCTGAGCCAGAAAGGCATCCGCGGGGTTCACCGCGGCGAGCCTGAGTCCGAGCAGCGCCTGGCCCGGACCGCACTGCGGATCGTCCACCTCGGCCGCTTGCAGCTTGTCGATCCCGTCGAATGAATTCATCAACCACGCGCGCATCGAGCCTCTTCCTCCACATCACGCGAAAGTCACGCCCGCCTCCGCCGCCATCCGCTGAATGTATGCGCGCCCTTCGTCGTACTCCGCGGCGTTTTTCAGGTGCTCCAGCATCAGCGGCGCATCCACCGGGAGCTTGGCCAGCTCCGACAGGTACGTGCGATAGTCCAGCACGCCGCGGCCCGGCACCACCTCAAGAAAATGAACGTTGTACTCGGGCGTCCATTGCAGGTCCTTCGCGTGGCACGATGTGATCCAGCGCCCGAGCTTGCGGAAACACTCGCGGATCACCTCGCCCGTGTCGTAGAACCGGCGCGGGCTGTTGACCACGTTGCACACGTCGAGATGCACCGCGAACGCCTCTCGCGACACACCGCGGATCAGGTCCACATACGCATCCGGCCCGTCCGGCAGATTCCACGGCATCATCTCGATGGTGAAGCGCGTCCGCTTCGGCTTGACCGCGTCGATCACGTGGCGGCAGTTCTCGACCGTGGCGTCGAAGAACTCCTTGGACAGGTTCTTCGGATGCATCCCGTACCACACATCCGGGTTGAACGAGCCCGCTATGTCGACGCAGCAGCGCGCTCCCACCGCTTCTGCCAGCGCGCACCGCTCGGTCACGTACTCCAGGTTCGCCTTGCGTTTCGCCGCATCGGGATCCAGCATGTTCTTCCACGCGCCCACTTCGGCGATCACCACATTTTCCGAGGTGAACGCTTTCTGGATCGCCTGGATGCGCGCCGCGTCGTTGACCGCCGCATTGGGGCAATACGCGGCGCTGTAGCCCAGGCGCCGGTGCTCCCGCGCCAGTTCGCCCGGATCCTCCGAGCGCAGGAAGATCGGGCCGCCCAACCGGACCCGTGTGCCGGCCGCCCGCGCCGGCGTTGCGGCCACCGCCGCTGCCGCTGCCAGTAAAGATCGTCGTGTGATAATGTGCACGTATTCAGTGTAAGCTCGCGGGTAGACTGTCAGAGGAGGGACTTGCCATGCCTGACCACGACCTGGGCCGCCGCGAATTCCTGGGGACGGTGGGAACCCTGTCCATCGCCACCCTGATTTCCAAAGGCCTGTTTGCCGCCGACGAACGCTCGGGCGACATGATTTACCGCAAGCTGGGCCGCACCGGCGAGCGCGTCTCGGCCATCGGCCTGGGCGGATACCACATCGGAAACGCCCCCAACGAGGACGAATCCACCCGCCTGGTCCGCAGCGCCATCGACCGCGGCATCAACTTCATGGACAACTGCTGGGACTACATGGACGGCAAAACTGAAATCTGGATGGGCAAAGCGCTGCGCGACGGTTATCGCCAGAAGGTTTTTCTGATGACCAAGTTCGACGGGCGCACCAAGGCGTCGGTGGCCAGGCAGCTTGATGAATCGCTCGAGCGCTTGCAGACCGACCACCTCGACCTCCTGCAGTTTCACGAGAACATCCGCCTGGAAGATCCCGACCGCTTCTTCAACGAAGGGCCGGCGGAAGTGCTGATGGACGCGAAGAAGGCCGGCAAGATCCGTTACATCGGCTTCACCGGCCACAAGGATCCCATCGTGCATCTCCGCATGCTCGAGCTGGCGCAGGCGCATGGCTTCCACTTCGATTCCGCGCAGATGCCGCTCAACATCTTCGACGCGCAGTTCCGCAGCTTCGCGCACGACGTGGTTCCGAAGCTGGTGGACCAGGGCATCGCCGTGCTGGGCATGAAGCCCATGGCGGCGGGCGCGCTTCCCCACAGCGGCCTGGTCACGGCCATCGACTGCCTGCACTACGCCCTGACGCTCCCCACTTCGGTGGTGATCAACGGGATTTCCAATGCCAAGGAGCTCGACCAGGCATTCGAGGCGGCGCGCACCTTCAAGCCGCTCACCCAGAGCGAGCTTTCCTCGCTGCTGGCCAAGACGCGGGAAGCCGCGCTCTCCGGAAAATACGAGACCTTCAAGACCACCACCAGGCAGGATGGCACGGCGCGCAATCCGCAGTGGATGGGATGAGCCGAACGCCGCGGGGCGTCCCTACTCGATGCGCCACAGCCCCGCCGCCCGCGCCGCTTCCACCGCGCGCCGGTGTTCCGCGGCGCTGATCCGCCGGTTGATTTCCACGAACTGCGCGCCGTTCACGCGGCCCGCGGGATAATACTGGTCCATCACGTTGACATACGTGTCCGGCGACACCTCTTCGGCCAGAAAACGCATGATGGATTCGGTGCCCGCGATATCGCCCGGCATCACCAGGTGGCGCACCAGCACGCCGCGCTGCGCCAGGCCGTGCTCGTCCAGTTTCAGCGCGCCCACCTGCCGGTGCATTTCGCGGATGTTCCGGCGCGCCGCCTCCGGATAGTCCTTGGCCTTCACGTACCGCAGCGAGAGATCGCTGTCCCAGAACTTGAAGTCCGGCATGTAGATGTCCACGATGCCGTCCATTAGATGCAGGCTGTCGAGCGAATCGTACGCCGAAGTGTTGTAGACCAGCGGCAATCGAAGGCCCTGCTCCGCGGCGATCGCCAGGGCTTCCAGGATCTGCGGGACCACGTGCTCCGGCGTGACGAAGTTGATGTTGTGGCACCCGCGGACCTGCAATCCGATCATGATTTGAGCCAGCCGTTCCGGCGGCGTCTCGGGGCCGCGCTCGGCCTGGCTGATGTCGTAGTTCTGGCAGAACTTGCAGCGCAGGTTGCACATCGAGAAGAAAATCGTGCCGCTGCCGCGCCAGCCCTTGAGGCACTGCTCCTCGCCGAAATGCGGGAAGTGGCTGCTGACCTGCGCATAGCGCCCCGTGTGGCAAGCCGCCGTTTTGCCCGCTATGCGATCCACCCCGCAGTCGCGCGGGCACACCAGGCAATGCCGCAGCCGTTCGATCGCCTCGTTGGCCCGGCGGCGAAGCTCGCCGCTGCGGTGCAAGGCGAGGTAGCCGGGTTCGAAGTCGCGACTGCCGGACGTGAACCCCTCGAGTGCCGCATGGGCCATATGACGATTATGCGCCGCCGCGCACACCAGTTGTCCACCCCCGTGATAAACTTTGCCCGTGCGGAACGAAATGAAGCATCTCAGCCGAAGGGCATTAGTCAAGCTGGCCGGGATTGCGTTCGCCGGTGCTGGGAACGCGGAGTCACCCGCGGCGGTCTCTCTCTTCGACGGTAGGACGCTCGAGGGATGGATTCAGATCGAGAATAGCGCCACCTCGCTCTCCAGTGGCGATATTACCGATCCCGCGGCCTTTGCCGCGAAGCTTGCCAATGGGTCGGACGCTATATCTGTATATCTGCGCGCTCGCCTGGAGGATTCCGTGAAGGCGGATCTTGCCGCGTATTCCGCCTCGAGTGCCAATGCCAAGGCTGTAATATCGGCCCTGGTGAAGGACCTGAATCAAGTCATCTCCGGGCCGCCTATCTATGACACTGCACGTTTCAGCAGCGTAGTTCTGCGGCCCGCGACCGCGCAGTTGCTCCAGCGGAATCTGAGCGGCCAGCAAATGGCGCGCCTGAACAGGCTATTGCTGGAAGATGCTTATCCGCGTGAGTTGGCCCGGAGTTCCTCAACCGGCTGGGTGGTTAAGGATGGCGCTATGGCCAGCACGGGCGCCGGGCGCGGCGTCATCTACACGGCAAAGGACTTCAGCCGCTACCGGCTGATGTTCACGATGAGGCACGTCTCCGGCAATCCCGACCATCAGGCCTGCGTTCTCGTCTTTTGCAGCCGCCCGCAACCCGGCGAGAAGCCCCTCGATGCGCTCGGCGGGATTCAGTTTCAGGTTCCCAACGGTGGCCACTGGGACTACCGGCCGGGAATGAACAACAGCGGGGGGCAGGAGTTTACGTCCGTGACCAAGACCCGCTTCGACGTCCACCAGTGGAGCCGGGTCGAGATACTGGCGGACGCTGCCAGGGGAACAGCTCGCATGGCCGTCGCCCAGCCGCCTGGGGACAAGGCCGTTGAGGTGCTCGATTTCAAGGACGCCACAGCGGGCCGGGTGGGGCCGATTGCCTGGCAGATGCACAACGCCGGTTTGTTTGATGAGTACAAGGATGTCACCATCGAGTCGGACCCGAAGGACGACGATCTGGTCACAGCGAAGTGAGCGTCGGTCCGGAACCGTTCCCAAGTTTCAGTATATAAAGAACTTAAATATATTTTTACGCGCCATCGCCCGAAAAGTCGACTCCCGCCAAAAACCCAGTCACAACTAACTTGCCCTGTGGAATCAACAACTTGACCTTCCAGCCGCTTGCGCGCCTGCTAATGTGAGAATCGGATGCAGATGTCTCAGATGAAACTAGCACTAGCTTATAAGAACTTCGCCGCAAGTCGAAACATCAGCCACATCGGTTTGGGTGTGGCTGCGCTCAATACCTCGAAATCTCTCCGCAAGGCCGGAATCGAAGCCGACGTCTGGCCCATCGTGGATGCGGCCGACCTCAGGAAGCGGCTCGCCGCGGCTCCCAGAACCCACGTGGTCATCTCGGCGCCGTGGATTCCGTCCCCGGAGATGCAGAGGCTGACCCTCGATTTCCCCGATGTCCAGTTCGCCGTTGTGTGCCACTCCAACGTGGGCTTTCTCCAGGCCGATGCGAACGGCGTGCGCCTCTTCGGGGAGGGGATGGAGATCGAGCGGGGGTCCCACAACTTCCACATGGCCGGCAACAGCCGCAAATTCTCGGAATGGGTCCAGAAGGCCTTCGGAGTCCCCTGCGCACACTTGCCGAATCTCTACTACTTGGACGCGAACGTGCCCGTGAACCGGCCGGTCTTCCACGGCGGGCTGCTGCGGATCGGCTCCTTCGGCGCCACGCGCGCCCTGAAGAACCTGATGTCGGCGGCCGGAGCCGCGCTGGCCATCTCCCAGGATCTCGACGTGGACCTCGAGTTCTGGGTCAACTCCGGCCGCGATGAAGGTGGCGCTGGCATTGCCACCGCCATCCACGAGTTGCTCGGCATCACACGCCATGCCAAGGTGGTGCATGCCGGGTGGCAATCCTGGCACAACCATCGCAAGAACGTCGCGCGCATGGACTTGCTGGTCTCCTGCTCCTATACCGAGTCCTTCAACATGGTCACTGCGGATGGGGTCGCCGAGGGCGTGGCATCGGTGACCTCGGACGCCATCGACTGGGTGCCCCGCCACTGGCAGGCGCAGGCCGATAACGTGATGGATATCGCGCGCGTGGGCCGTTCCCTGCTGTGCGATCCGAATTCGGGAAAGGACGGCCTGAAGGCCCTCACCGCACACAACGAGGAGGGCTTGAAGGCCTGGCAGGGCTTCCTGGCCTGATCTGCCGCAGGCACTCTTGCCTGCCGCGTCCCGGCTCTTCGGGACGCCTGCCTTTCATCCTCTGTCCGGCACGGCGCCATCAATATGCCATCTTCAGGTCTTTTGATGTGAAATATGATAAAACTGAAGACGGGGAAGGTGATAGGTGATATGTCGATAGGGGTAACTCTTTTCAGACTGGCCGTTCTGTCCGGAATCGCGCTGACTTCGCTGTCGGCCCAGAGTCCGGCCCAGATCCCGGCCCCGAGCGTGGCCCAGAGCCCGCCTCAGATTCCGGCCCAGACTCCGGCCCAGACTCCGGCCCAGAGCCTGGACAGCCGCTCCTGTTGGCTCCGCGATGCCGCCAGTCCCGGCGGCTCCGTGGTTTATGCCCTCTGCGAACAGGGCGCTCTTTTTGCCACGGCGGATGCCGGGGCCACCTGGACGAAACGCTTTACCGGGGCGGCGAATAGGCTTCGCGCGATGGCCTTCTTGGACGCCAAACGCGGCTTCGTGATCGGCGATCGCGCGACAGTGCTCTCCACCGGCGACGGCGGCCAGAAGTGGGAAGTCCGGAAGGTGGACACCAAGGAGCACCTGATGGACATCAGTTTCGTGGGCGAGTCCGGTTGGATTGTGGGATACCAGGGGATCATCCTGCACACCAGGGACGGTGGCCGCACCTGGGAAAAACAGAACGCCAAAACCACCCAGACGCTGGAAACCGTGTTCTTCCTGGACCCGGACCATGGCTGGGTAGTGGGCTGGTCGGGGACCATTCTCCGCACGGTGGACGGCGGGCAAAACTGGCAGACCGTGCGCTGCGACGCGGCACAGTGGTCTCTCACGGCCGTGTATTTCAAGGATCCGCTGAACGGCTGGATGGTCGGATTCGCCGGCCAGATCTTCCGCAGTAAGGATGGAGGCGTCACCTGGCAGGCGCAAGCCAGCCCCGTGAAGTCGTGGCTGACCAACATCGCCTTCGATGCCTCGAATCGCGGCTGGATGACTTACGACGACGGCTTTCTGCTGAGCGAGGATGGCGGGGAAACCTGGAAGGCAGTGCCCGCCGCCGGCCGCTACTTTCTGAGCAAACTCCAGCGCGTCAACAACTCGTTGTGGGCGTTCGGGCAAACCACGGTTCTGCGACAGGCCGATGGTCTGAAATGGGAGAAAATCCAGAGCCTGGTCACCGACACCACCACCACTACCAACAACACAACAAGTCCGGCCACCACTTCGCGCCCGGGAGGGGCCACCAACCCGACCCCGAAATCCTGACGGGGCGCGGACTTTCGGTCTGCCCGTCCGGCGTCCGCTCGTCTTACTTGCCGCTCTTCAGAATGTCGATGGCGCCGTTCTGATCCATCAGCCGCAGATCGCATCCGCCGCCCGCGATCTTTCCGGTGAGCGAATCCGGCGTCATGTCCCCGCTCACCGTCATCTCGTGTTCCGAGCGGATGCGCCCGAACGAGGTGTGCGCGGTGACGTTGTACCCCGCTCCGCCCGGCACCGTGACGCGAATCGGGCTGAAACTGGTGCGCAGCGAAATCGGCTGGCATCGCTGGCCGGATTTCTCCTCCACCGTCACCGAGCCGTTTTGGTTTTCCACCGTGATGGGCCCCGCCGCGTCGGTAATGGTCACTCCGGCGAACGACGTCTTGGCATAGGCCTCGCCGCCCACCCCGGTCAGCCGGATGGCGCTGTTCCCTGAGGTCACCCGGGCGCCGCCCTTTACGCCGTGTATCTCCACCCCGCCGAAGGTCGTTTCCACGTCGGCATTTGCCCCCACCGTATCGCCCGTGACCACGGCGTTCGACGCCCGCACCGTCAGCCCTTTTCCGATGCGCGAAAAGCTTACGCGGCTGAACGTGTTGTGAAGGTCCGCCGAGCCGGCAATCCCGGTCGCGCGCACCTCCCCGTTCTCGTTCCGCACCGTCACGTCGGCTTTGACGTCCGCTACCACCACCGATCCGAACGAGTTGGTGATCGCCACCGGCCCTCCGGCGTTCTCCGCCTCGATCTGCCCGTTGTTGCTGTGGATGGTCACACCGTGTCCCGCATTGGTCACCCGCACGGGGGCGAAGCGGTTGGTGATCTCCACCGTGCCGCTGACGTCCGCGGCGATCACCGCGCCGTTGTTGTTTCGCACCACCAGGTCGCCGTCATTGGTCCGCACATCCACCTCGCCGAATGCATTGTCGATCTCCTGGCGCCCCCGTCCTCCCCACAGGCTGACCTTGCCGTTGGAGTTGTTGATCACGCCGGCGGCATGCGGGTTGGCCACGCTCACGCTGCCGAAGCGGTTGCGCAGATCGAGCAGCGCGGTCTCCGGCATCGTGATGTCGTATTCCACGCTGTACCCCAGGTTGCGATGGTTCCAGGTCTTGGGGTACTCGGTCCGCACCGAAACCCCGCCGCTGCTTTCGTCCACCACGATCTGGATCTGCTCGGCGAAACTGCGCGCCTCCGCCGCCGTGTCTGCCGAGCAGCGGATGGTGGCACGGATCGTCACGTCGTTCGCGGCCTGCGTGTGGATGTTGATGTTGCCGTTGCTGCTCTCGATGCGGAAGCTGCGCCCCGCCGCGAGCCGCGCCGACTTCTGAAAATCGCGCCGGTACTCTTCGCGCGCGAACCCCGTCATGGCACAGCCGAAGATCAGAATGAGATTAATTGCGTTTCGCATTTTCCAGCCACTCCTGGAGGGTTTTCTGTTTTTCCCGATAAAGCGACGCAAGCTGCGTCTGTAGATAGAGGTTGTACCGATTGTTCTCCGCGCCCGCCTTCAAGTCGGCAATGGCCGAATCCAGCAGCACCAGCTTTTCGCGATAGGCCGCCGCCAGCGGCGAAGGCGATTGCTGCAATTCGGATGCGGCCACCGCGGAAAGCCTTTCGATGGAGCGGGCATATGCCGCTTCCGTCTGCTCGACCTCGCGGAACGCCTCTTCGGTCAGGAAGTCGCGGCTCTTGGGCCCGCGGCTCGACCACGGCTGCGATATCCCCGCCGCCAGCGCCACCAGGGCCGCCGCGGCCAGGGCCCAGCGCCACACGCGCGGCGATTTGCGGTACGCCGCCGCGGCCGCCAGATCCGCGCGGATCCGCGGCCAGAGCAGCGGACTGTCCCACTCCTCGTGGAGCTCCGGGGCCAGCCGCGAGATCTCCGACCACAGGTAAAGCTGCTCGCGGCAGGCCGCGCACGTTTCCGCGTGGGCCCGCGCGTCGGGCATCAGCTCCCCGGAGCGGAGCGCGCGTTCCAGGTCGCTGCATTGGAAAATCATGGCCGGGTCTCCGTCAGCAGGCGCTTCAGCTCTTTCTTGGCTTCGAACAGCCAGGCCTTGGAGGTGCCTTCCGGCACTTCCAGAATGGAGCCGATCTCCGAGTGCCGCAGTCCCTCCACTTCAAACAGCAGAAACACCATCCGGTGGCGCGGGTTGATGCGCGCCAGCGCATTCCGCAGCGCCACCCGCAGCGCGGGGCTGCTGGACGGCGCGCTCCCGGCGGCGCCGGCGTGTTCGGCTTCCCGCTGCCGTTTCCGCGCCAGGTCGTAGCACACGTTGATCACGATGCGGCACAGCCAGGTCCCCAGGCTCGATTGGCCTTGAAACCCGTGGATGGCCCGATAAAGTTTCACGAACGTCTCCTGTACCGCGTCTTCGGCGTCCTGCCGGTTGCCCACGATGTGCCAGGCGATGCTTTTGAGCCGCGCTCCGTGCGCCTGGTAGAGCTGTTCGAACGCACGAATATCCTGCCGCCGGCAGGCCGCCAGCAGTTCGCCTTCGGAAGCATATTCCGTCGACTGCATCGATGGGAGCAGCGCCAGTTGACTACCGGCCCCCACCATTGTCGCGGGTTTCCATTCGCCCCTTGGACGGCCGGGACCCCTCCATCGTTGGAAAAAATCGTTGATGCGCCGATCTCTGGTCACAGCACTTCAAAAAAAATCGGCGCGCCTCGGAGCCGGCGATTCCAACGCGGCTTCGCCAGCGTTGTAATCCCTGCCAATCGGCAGATTATGAACGCCTTAGTCGATGAAAGCATCTCTCCGGCCATCCCCTGGACGCGCTCTCCCGCTTGGCCGCCGGCCCCCAATCCGGGCCGGAAACCTTGCGCTGCGGTGCTACCGTGAGGCCGAGAGGAATGGAACGCTTCAGAGGTACATATGGCGATAGAAAATTGGGACCTCCTGTTTTGGGAGAAGGTGAAGGTCGACCCCGGCACGGGGTGTTGGAATTACTTTGGTCCTTGCCGCGTGCACACCGAAATTGGCCTGCAGGGCGCTCCGCACGTTGCGTGGCGGCTCGCCGGGCGCAGCCCCGCCCCGGCCTTGCGGAAAACGTGCGGAAACATCCTATGCATTTCTCCCGAGCATCGCAAACAGATGCCCTGGACAAAGCCGGCGGCTGTCCGGAAAAAGGTCCATGTTCGTGGACCCGGACTCTCTCGCGATGCCGTAAGAGAAATCATGGCCGGAAAACCCGGCAAGTTACGCCTGGTGGCCCGCAGTCTCGGCATCAGTCTGGGGTATGTCTACACTGTCCGGTCTGGTATATTCCTCAGCCGGAGGATGACCCGCCTGCGCAACCGGGCCCTTACCGGGCTGCTTCGGCGTGTTCATCGGCGGCCAGATTCTCATCGCGCTCAATGACGGCATCGCTCGCGGGCCGGCCCAGGCGTAGACCGTCTGGATGATCCCGCCCTTGCCGCCTTTGCGCACGCGGTGGCCGGCTAAATCGGCGATGTGGATCTAAAGGTCTGCGATTGGAGGTACAATCAGGGCAAAGAGGTTGGCAGAGGGCCCGGGAATCATCTTGGCTTCTGTGCTTCACTATGCGCGGAACAGCAATTCCGGGTATGGGACCAAATACACATAACGTCCGCTGCCATGCGGTTCGGTCAAGCTGGCCCCGGTTCCATCGGTTGTGTGCCTTTCTAACCAAAGATCCGCGCGTATGGGTCGGGTTCGGTCTCGGCAAACGGGGAGATTCAAACGAGACCGGCAATTTCGGCGGTCGGGATTTCCTGGAACGATCGCCATCAAGTAAAGGAGTTCTCCCATGCAGGAACAGTCTTCACGGCAGGTCGGATTACTGGGCGCCATAGGCTCCGGGCTCTCGAGCCGGATGCTGGCGGCGCTACTCGTCTTTTTTGTCCTCGTCCCGATTGCTTTCGGACAGGAAGTGCGCGGCACCATCTCCGGCTTGGTGTCGGATGCCCAGGGCGCGTCCATTGCCGGTGCAAAAGTCGAAATCAAAAGCGTCGAAACCAACCTGGTCAATGCGGTTCAGACCAATGAAGCGGGCCTCTACGCGGTCCCGCTGCTTCCCATAGGCCACTACAACGTCGCGGTGACCGCCACGGGTTTCAAGCACTCCGAACGGAGCGGCATCGAAGTCCGGTCGGGCGACCGGCTGCAGGTGGATTTCCGCCTGGAGGTTGGCGCTCTCACCGAGTCCATCGAGATTACCGCCCAGGCTCCGCTGCTCGAAACCAGCGCTTCCCGCGAACAGGTCATCAGCGACCAGGCGGTGGCATCGATTCCCAGCGAGGGACGCAACGCGTTCCTGACGTCCTTATTGACCGCCGGCGTCATGTTTCCCAACTACGACACGGTCAATGCGGTCCGCCCGTTCGACAACGGCGGCATGGATGCCATGCTGATGAACGGCGGCGTCATGTACCGCAACAACTACACCATCAACGGTCTGCCGGATACGTCCAATGAAAACACCAGCACCGCGGCCGGCCTGACGTTCGTCCCCCCTCCCGACGCCGTGCGGCAGGTGAGCGTTTCCACCAACTCCTACGACGCCCAATATGGCCATTCGGGCGGCGGCACCATCAACGTGGATCTCAAGAGCGGAACCAACCAGGTCCATGGCGCCGCCTACGAGTACGTCAGAAACACCATTCTGAACGCCAACCGCTGGGAGAACAACGCCAACAACGTAGCGCGCACTCCTTACCACTGGAACGAGCCGGGCGTCGAAATCGATGCGCCGGTCTACATTCCGAAGCTGTACAACGGCAAGGACAAAACCTTCTTCATGTTCTCCTGGGAGCGCATCCAGGACAGCATCCCGCAGCCCTACACCGCCTCGGTTCCCACCGCGGACCAGCGCACCGGCAATTTCGCCACCACCACATCCAATGGCGCTCCGATCACCATCTTCGATCCGTTGACCACGGTGCAGACTTCGCCCGGCGTCTACAGCCGTACGCCCTTCGCGGGCAACATCGTTCCCTCCGCCAGAATCAATCCGATGGCCGCGAAATTGATGACCTTGTATCCGGCCGCCAACGCATCCGGCACCATCGACCACCTCAACAATTACTTCTACGGCGGCAGCGTGGTCCAGGACAAATACGATGCCTTTTCCACCACGGTCGATCAGAACATCAATGCCAAGAACCGCACCTCGTTCAGCTATTTCCAGAGCGGAAGGCATCAGATCGAGCCCACGTACGGTTTTCCCGATCCGGCGGCCTCCCCGTTGTACCTGCACTGGCGCGTGAATCACGGCGCGTCGGCCAACTGGACGGCGACCCTCAACTCGACCACCGTCTTCGACGTCCGCTACGGTTTCGAGCGTCATAACTTCGCCATCCAGTATTACAATTTCGATTACGATCCCACCCAGTTGGGCTTTCCGCCCTCGCTGGTTTCGCAATTTGCCAAGCTCACCTTCCCGCAGTTCTCCGTTACGGGCTATACCGGCCTGGGAAACAACACCAGCACCTTCGTCGACACCAACACCCACGCGTTGCAGTCCACTCTCACCAAGATCGTCGGCAAACACACGGTGAAGATCGGAGCGCAGTTCAACACCGTGTTCAACAATTACAATTCGCCCACTTCCAGCTCCGGAACGATGACGTTCAACACGACCTTCACACAACTGAGTCCGCTGGTGTCGAGTGCACTCCAGGGGAACAGTTTCGCCTCGGAATTGCTGGGGTATCCGGCCTCCGGTAGCGTTCCGGTCAACGGCTCGTACGCTTACGCCGGCAAGTACTACGCGGCCTTCGTACAAGACGATTGGCGCGTCCAGTCCAGGCTGACGCTCAGTTTCGGGCTTCGCTGGGACGTGGAGACGCCCATTACGGAACGCTACAACCAGCTCAACGCGGGCTTCGGCTTCGGGCAGCCCAGTCCTCTCCAGGTGCCGGGATACAACCTCGCCGGCGGATTGCTGTTCGTCAGCTCCAGCAACCGGAATCCCTACATCACCGACTGGAACAACATCCAGCCGCGCATCGGAGCGGCCTACCGGCTGAATGACAAGACCGTGTTGCGCGGCGGCTTCGGTGTCTACTATCTGCCGACCTTCGATCCGCCCGGAACCCAGGGTTTCAGCACCAGCACCCCGTTCACCGCTTCCAACGACGGCAACGCCACTCCCGCCAACACCATGAACAATCCTTATCCAGCCGGAATTCTGCGGCCCTCGGGCAGCAAGAGCGGATTGGGCACCTTGATGGGCACCAGCATCTCGTTCGCCGACCCGCAGCGCACCATCCCCTACAACGAGCAGTTCTCCTTCGGCATCCAGCGCCAGCTCCCCCAGCATTTTGTGGCCGACGTATCGTATATCGGCTCGCGCACCCACGAGCTGGAAGTCGGCGTCAATATCGACCCGATCTCCGTGGCCAACCTGTCTAAAGGAGCGCTCCTGAACACCACGGTGGCCAATCCGTTCGCCGGATTGCTGCCGGGCACCAACTTGAACGCCGCCACCATCACCCTGCAGCAATCGCTGCTCCCCTACCCGCAGTTCACCGGCGTCACCGAAAACAACATCCCCATCGGGAGCAACTGGTACAACGCCTTGCAGGTCCGCATCGAACGGCGCTTCTCCGCCGGTCTGTTTCTGCTGATGAGCTACACCGACTCCAAGAACATGCAGGCCACCGCTTTCCTCAACGCGCAGGATGGGCCGGCCGCCAGCGGCCTCGAACGGCAACTCGCGCAGTACGACGTGCCGCAGAATGTCCGCATCAGCGGCGGCTATGAAATACCGCTGTTCAAACATAACACCGGCCTCATGGGGAAGGCCCTGGGCGGCTGGCAGCTCAACGCCAACATTACCTTTACCTCCGGCCAGCCCGTTGCCGCTCCCGGCAGCGCTTTTTCCACGGGCATCGATCCCAATATTCCGAACCAGGATCATACCGCCTGGTTCAACACCTGCTACCTCAATCTGTCCGGTGTGCGTACCAACTGCCCCACGGCATCCACGCCCCCCGCGTGGATTCAGCAGCCGTCTTTCACCCTCAACGCCCTGACGGCGTACCTGCCGAACATCCGCACCCGCCGTCCGCCCTTGGCCGATGTCTCGCTCTTCAAGACGTTCCCGATTCATGAACGGCTGAAGTTCCAGATCCGCGCCGAGGCCTTCAATGTGACCAACACGACGTGGTTTCCCGCGGCGAATACGACCCTGACGTCCCCGTTATTCGGGCAGACCGTCCTCGCCACCGGAGGTTTCTCATCCACCTCCAACGATCCGCGGGCGGTCCAGATGAGCGCGCGCATCACGTTCTGATCGCATAACGCGGCGCTCCCACGGGTCCCGGCCCACGATAACGCCGATGAACCCTGTTTTCGTCCGTGTTCATCGGCGTTCATCGGAGGCCGCGTCCTGCCCTACACCTTCTCCGGCACCACGAACGGCTTCCGGTACTCGCGCCGGAACATCTTATTCGCTTCCGAGTCGCCCGCAACGCTGTAGCTCGCCGCGTCGAAGCGCAGCGTCCGGCCGAGCCGGTAGGACATGTTGGCCAGGTGCACCAGCGTGGTCGAGATCGCTCCTTCTTCGATCGGCGCATTCAGGTCCTCGTGCTTGCGCGTGCGCACCGCCGCGATGAAATTGGCCCAGTTGTTCCCCAGGTCTTGCCCCTTCGGCCCCGGCTGCTGCTCCCGTCCCAGGAAACTCTCGTAGCGGCCGTGGTCCTCGTCCCAGATCGCCACGTACCCCTTGGACCCGTAGATCACCGCCCCCACCGTGTTCGGCGCGCGCCCATCCGCGCCGATCCCGGCCTCGTGATTGGTGATCCAGTGCCGCACCTCCGCCACCAGCATTTTCTTCTTGCCGTTGTCGTCGAATTCGAACGTGGCGGTAAGTGTGTTGGGGGTCTCCTGGTCGTCGTCGAACATGAAGTGGCCGCCGGTGGCGCTGACCTTGGTCGGGTATTTCACGCCAAGCGCCCAGCGCGCCGTATCCAACTGGTGGATTCCCTGGTTGCCCAAATCGCCGTTCCCGTAATCCCAGAACCAGTGCCAGTTGTAGTGGAACCGGTTCTGCGTGAAGGCGTGCTCCGGCGCCGGACCCAGCCACAAGTCGTAATGCACGCCCGCCGGTACCGCCTCCGCCGGCTTGCGGCCGATCGTATCGCGCCACTTGAAGGTCAGGCTGCGCGCCATGTAGACGTCGCCGATCAGCCCCTCCCGTATGTGTTGGACCGCCTCGCGCGCGATGCCCGAGCGGCAGTTGGTGCCGTGCTGCACCAGCCGGTTGTACTTGTGCGCCGCCGCCACGATCTGCCGGGCCTCGAACATGTCGTGCGAGCACGGCTTCTCCACGTAGACGTCTTTGCCCGCCTGGCACGCCCACACCGTTTGCATCGTGTGGTTGTGATTGGGAGTCGCGATCGACACGGCATCGATGGTTTTGTCTTCGAGCAGCTTCCGAAAGTCGGTATACGCCGCGGGACGCTTTTTGCCGGCCTTCTCCACCTCGGCTACGCGGGCGTTGAGCACCGATTCATCGACGTCGCAGATCGCCGCGATCTCCACGTTCTCCATCGCGCTGTACCGCCGGACATGCTCGCGCCCCTGCGCGTGTACGCCCACGCACGCCACCCGCACCGTGTCGTTGGGGCTCGCCATGGCGCGCGAACCGAGCGCCGCGCCGGCGGACGTCAGAGATCCCATGAGGAAATGTCTTCGCTCCACTTCGGCCTCCTAGCGGCTTCAAAATAGCACATCGCCCGGGAGACCGGCGGCGAGGGTCAGCTCGCGCGCAGCGCTATCGACGGGTCGATCCGCGAAGCCCGCCGCGCCGGCAGATAACCGGCAATCGCCGCCACCGCCGTCAGCACCACAGGCATTCCCAGAAATGTCACCGGATCCGTCGCCGTCACTCCGTACAGCAGCCCGCCCAGCGCTCGCGCCAGCGCCCAGGACGCCACCGCTCCGATCAGCATGCCGGCCGCGGCGAGCCCCAGCGTCTGCGCGATAATCCTCGCCTGAAGCCTCGACGCCGACGCGCCCAGCGCCATGCGAATCCCGATTTCCTGCGTTCGCTGGTTCACCCCGTAGGAGACCACGCCGTAAATTCCGAGCGACGCCAGCAGCAGCGCGAACGCCGCGAATCCCCCCAGCAGCAGCACCACGAAGCGCCTCGGCGAGACTGCCTTGTCCACCAGTTGTTGCAGCGTCCGGAAGTCTTTCCCGGGAAGATTCGGAGCGATGGGTTTCAGGGCCGCCCGCACACTCGCCGCGAGTTCCGCCGGTTCGAGCGACGTCCGCACCACTAAATCCACCGAGGCGATATCGTTGCATTGCCGCATGGGCAGATACATCTCCATGCCCGAGCCCTGCTCCAGCGCCAGGTGCCGCACGTCGCCCACCACACCCACTACACGGCGCTCGCCGCACGCCCGCATGATCTGCCCGACCGCGCTCTGCCCCGGCCACAGCGTGCGCGCCATGGTCTCGTTGATCACGATGACGGGTTCGGTCGCGGGTGTGTCCCTTTCCGAGATGTCGCGGCCGGCGATCAGCGGAATCCCCATCGCCTTCGGGTAGCCGTCGCTCACCACCCGCACAAACGCGCTCGGAAATTTCCCCTTGGGGTACGTCTGCCCCTTTGCCGGCGCGCCCCACGTGCGATTGCGCCCCAGCGGGAGCGCGTCGGTCAGGCCCGCCGCCTCGATCCCCGGCAGTTCTCTGATGCGCCGCAGCACTTCGTCGAAATACGCATTCTGCTGCGCCTGCGTCTTGTAACTGGCATCCGGATCCACCCGGAGCGTGGCGGCGCGTTCCGGCCGGAAGCCCAGGTTCACCTCCAGCACCCGCAGAAAGCTCCGCACCAGCAGCCCCGCGCTCACCAGCAGCACGCAGGCAAACGCGATCTCCGACACCACCAGGGCGCCGCGAATCCAGTTCCGGCCTTTGCCCGCCGTCGAGCCGCGCGTGGTGTCCTTCAGCACGTCGTGCAACGCCGTCGCGGGAACCTGTAGCGCGGGGGCCAGGCCGAACACAACGCCCGTCAGCACTGCCGCCATCAGGCAGAAAGCCAGCACCGTGACGTCCGTGCGGACGTTGCCCAGAAGCGGGATGCTGACCGCCTCCAGGTGCGCCAGAATGCGCGTCCCGCCCGCCGCCAGGACAACGCCCAGCGTCGCGCCGCAGCACGAAAGCGCCACGCCTTCGGTCAGCATCTGCCGGATCAGCCGCCGCCGCCCCGCCCCCAGTGCCGTGCGGATGGCGATCTCCTTCTGACGCGTCGCCGTCCGCGCCAGCAGCAGGTTGGAGAGGTTCGCGCACACGATCAGCATCACCACCCCCACCGCGCACGCCAGCACCACGAGCGCCGGCCGGATCCGCCCGCTCACGTGTTCCGCCAGCGGCGTGAGCTTGCCTTCAAAAGTGTTACGCTCCGGATGGGCCTGGGTGATCTGCTCCGCCAGGATCCTCAGCTCGGCCCGGGCACTGCCGATCGAAACGCCGGGCTTCAGCCGCCCGATGATCGCCATCGTGTTGCCCCAGCGGTTCGTCTCGTTGCTCAGCGGGAACGGAAAATACAGGTCGAAGTGGCTGCCCGGCGCGAAGACCGAAGCGAAATCGAACGATGCCGGCAGCACTCCCGCCACCGTGACCGGCTCGTCGTTGATGGTCAGTTTCTGCCCCACCAGCCCCGGATCCGAGCCGAACCTCCTGGCCCACAGCCCGTGGCTCAGCAGCACCGCCTTGGGCCCGTGCCATTTGCACTCCTCCGCGTTGAACAGCCTGCCGATCTGCGGCTGCACTCCCAGCACCTGGAAGAAATTCTCCGACACCGGCACTCCACTGAGCCGCTCCGGCTCGCCCTGGCCGCTCAGCAGATTGTCACCGACGCCGTAAAAGGCGAAATAGCCCGCCAGGTCGGAATAGGACCGGTTGCGTTCGCGCAGGTCCAGCAGGTAGTCCACCTGCGTCGTCTGGCCCGAGAGCCCGCTGGTGTCGTGGTTTGCCATCCACACCAGCCGCTCCGGAGCGTGAAACGGCAGCGGGCGAAGCAGCAGGGTGTCCACCACGCTGAATACCGTGGCGCTCGCCCCGATCCCCAGCCCCACGATCAGAACGGCGAAGGTGGTGAATCCCGAGTCCCGGCGCAGCGTTCGAAACGTATAGCGCAGGTCCTTCCAGATGCTGTCGAGTGCGGACAGACCGCGGGTGTCGGGCAAGGTCGCCTCCTGATCCTTTATACTGCCGCGGAGCTATTTGGTTACGAAATGAGCCCGCGTGAAGTTCCGCGGCAAAATTTACGCCATCCTGAATCCGATCCGCCCGCCGGGATCGTATCCATCCGGTGAAGCAGCAAATTTCACTCAGAGGTTCGGAAACGTGAAAAGACTCACACCTTACGTTGCCGCGCTACTCTCGGCCATGCTCGCGGCGCCAGTTCCCTTTTTCGCCGCGAGCCACCGGGAAGCGCCTTTGACCGCACTGGACCATCCGGCCGACATTACCGATTTCTTTGCGTTCGTCAGTTATGACGATCCGAGCAAGGTCACATTCATCCTGGATGTCGATCCGCTGCTCGAGCCGGCCAATGGCCCCAACTACTTCCCCTTCGATCCCGATGTGCTCTACAGCATCAAAATCGACAACACCTATGACGCCGTCGAGGACATCAGCTTCGAATTCCGCTTCACCACCGAAGTCCGCGCGCCTGGCGTTTTCACCGGATTCGTGGGCGCCGGCGGAGGCATCGGCGGCATCATCCCGCCGGCCATTACCGCCCTCGACGGCGCCGGCTCCGCGGGCCTGAGCCTGCGCCAGCATTACACCGTCACCATGGTCCAGGGCGCCGGCGATTCCGCCGTCCGCACTGATCTCACCGGCAAGCAGACGCTCTACGCCGTGCCCTCCAACGTCGGGCCGCGCACCATGCCCAACTACCCCGCGCTCGCCCACCAGGGCATCTACAGCCTCGGCAACGGTGTCCGCGTCTTCGCCGGCACCGTGGACGATCCTTTTTATATCGACCTCGGCGCCACGTTCGACTCCCTGAATTTCCGCCCCGGCGCTTTCCTCTCCGGCAACCCGCCCATTCTCACCCCGTCCGAGGACCTCGCCACCACCAATTCGGCCGCCGACACCCTCTCCGGCTATAACGTGAATTGCATCGCCATCGAAGTGCCCATCACCATGGTCACGACTCCTGGCAAGCCGGTGATCGGTTCCTGGGGCGCCACCTACCGCGCCCAGATGACCGTGCGCGGCAGCGGTGCCAACCAGGACTCCGGCGGCTTTGTGCAGGTGCAGCGCATGGGCAATCCGCTCATCAACGAGCTGATCATCGGCACCGGCGACAAAGATAAATGGAGCCGCAGCCTTCCCAAGGACGATGCCCAGTTTGCCAGCTATGCGCTCACGCCCCTGCTGGCCACCGTCTTCAACACCGTCTTCGGCATCGCCGTCCCTCCACCGCCCCGCGTCGATCTCCTCCCGCTGGTGCAGTACGCACCGGTCTTCGGCGATAAATCCATTCCCGCCGGACCGGTGGCCGACCTCCTGCGCCTCAACACCAACGTGCAGCCCACCACCGACCCCGCCGCGCGCAACCGCCTGGGCCTGCTCGGCGGTGATGGCGCCGGCTTCCCCAACGGCCGCCGTGTTTCCGATGATGTCACCGATATCGCCATGCGCGTCGTGGCCGGAGCGCTGGTCGGCGGCATCTACGGCTCCTATCGGCTGGGCGACGGCGTCAACAACAACGACGTTCCTTACCAGGAAACGTTCCCGTATGTTGCGTGGGCCAATAGTGGCCGCAACCGCCGTCACATCGATCCGGGCGAATTCGGATGCGGCCCCCTCACCGTCACGCAGTCCGGTACGGACGCCCGCGGCCCCTGCCCGGTCAACTAGACATAAGCGGTCAGCGATCAGCTTTCAGCCATCAGCTCCGCGCTGAAAGCTGACCGCTTCTTTTAAGGAGGAATCATGCGTGCGTTTTTACTTGCCGTCCTGCTCATTCCCGCCGCCTGGGCCGCGCACTTCTCGCGCGCCGATCAGCTCTCCACCGACCAGCGCATCGCCGCCTGCCAGAAAACCCTGGCCGCCCAGCCCGGCGACCCGGCCGCTCTCGAAGACCTGGCCGCGGCATACCTCCAGAAAATGCGCGAGACCACCGACTTCAGCTACCTCGAGCGCGCCGAAAAGCTCGTCGCGCAGGCCCTGGCCCGCAAGCCCGGCGACCTCGAAGCCCTCGTCCTCACCAATGAAATCGAGCTCAATCGCCACCACTTCGCCAAGGTCGTCGAGAACACCGAAGCCCTCGTCAAATCCGCCCCCCAGAACCCGCGCCTGTGGGGCATGATGGGCGACGCCCTGATGGAAATCGGCGATTACGACCGCGCCGCGTCGGCCTACGAGCAGATGCTCATGCTCCGGCCCGGCCTCTCCAGCTACAATCGCGTGGCCTGGTACCGCTTCGTCACCGGCGATGCCGAGGGCGCCATCTACGCCATGCGCCAGGCCGTTCACGTCGCCAGTGCCACGCCCGAAAACCTCGCCTGGTGCCTCGTGGACCTGGGCAATCTCTATTTCAAAACCGGCCGTCTGCCGGAAGCCGAAGCCAACTACAACGCCGCGCTTCAGACCTTCCCGCGCTACCATCCCGCGTTTGCCGGCCTTGGCCGTGTTGCCGCCGCCCGGCACGCCACCGCCGAGGCCATCGCCGCCTACAGCCGCGCCCAGGCCATCGTGCCCCTGCCCGACTATGCCGGCGCCCTCCGCGATCTCTATCTGGAGCAGGGCAACAAAGTCGAGGCCCGCAAGCAGGAGGCCCTGCTCGACGTCGTGGACCGCCTGGCGCGCGCCAATTTCGAAAACACCGACCGCAACCTGGCCATCGTCCTCGCCGATGAGGGCCGCCGCCTCGACCGCGCCCTGGAGCTGGCGACCAACGAGCTGGCCTTCCGCCGCGACGTATATACCTACGATGCGCTTGCCTGGGTGTTGTACCGGCTGGAGCGATATCCGGAAGCCCGGGACGCCATGAAGAAGGCTCTCGCGTGGAAGACTCCCGAGCCGTCCTTCCGGCGCCACGCCGAGCTGATCCTGGGAGCGGCGTCCCTGCCCTGAGGCGCCCGGCCCTGCCCGCTTTCAAGGGCGGAGCCCTTGCTCAGTTCTCCGCCGCCTTCTCCGCGTGGTCGATCACCATGATCTCCACCGGACCCTTTTGTCGATCCAGCCTGAGTCCCAACTGCTCTCGAGTCGCCTCGAAAATCGTCGGCCCCGACGTGTCGATCGGCTCTCCGTTGAGGCGCGCGCCCTCGGGAAGTCCGGGAGGCAGTTCCCGTGTGAACGACAGATCGAAATCATAGCCGCCCTTGAGATTGGTCTGGTCGACCACCGGCCGGTCCAGCATCTGCGAGAGCCGCCAGGCGAAATAATCCATGGGAACGAACTTGGCCTTCATCTTGATGTGCAGAAACTGTTCCACCGCCTGATCGATCCACGGATCGCCCGCGCTCTGCGCCTCGTGCGCCTGCAGCTTCGGACCGCCCTTGTCCACCGTCATCGCGTATATCGGGAGTTCCTTGGTCTCGCGGTGGAACTGAAGCTTGAACCTCTCCGCCAGAAGATTCTGCAGCATCGTGTGAAGTTCTTCGATGCTCGAGGGCCGCTCCGCCTTGGCGTTCATATCGTACGGGTCGGTGTTGATCCAGTCCGGCCCTCCGGAAACCTGTTCGGCCTTGACCCGGTAGGCCACCGTTATCAGGACCTTCAGCGGGATATTGTTTGCCAGGTACCGTTCGCCGCCGGGGGCCGGCCGTATCCCGCCGCCGCGCCCGCCGGGCTGGCTGGGCTTGAGCGATGCCACTTCGAAGTTCACCGGCGTTGGAGTACCTGGCGCTTGTGCCGGGGCTGGCTGCCCGTGCAAAAGGCCAATCGCAGAAAGGGCGACAGCGGCCATGCGATGCATAATCGTCCGATTATATCGAACCACCGCGAACCGGCCTCGGCTTCACTGCTCCAGCATCCGCCCCGAGTCGCGCACGATGCTCTCCGCGCGCTCCCGCGCTTCCTGCAACCCGGGAATCTGCGCCTCGTTCTGCCAATGCGACACTCGGAACGCGGTCGCCTCCGGGTATTGCGCCACTTTCCGGCGCAGCCACTCCTCGTTGCCCGGGCCGTACTGCGCCACGCTGTAGAGGATCCCGGTCTCTTGGTACGGCGAGAATCCGATGCTCACCGGCGTCTTCGCGGTGCCGATCCATGACGTAACCTCTGTCCTGCACCATTCGCTGCTGCACTGCGCCAGCAGCCGCCGGAGTTCCGTTTCCTGGAGCACCCATCCGTCCGCGGTTGCCAGCGCAATCCGCAGGGCGCGTTCCAACTGCATCCCCTCCTCGCCGATCTTCTCCTTCAGCTCTTCCTCGCGCCCCTTCCACCACGAGCGAAAATACTCCATGGTGTCCCACAGCGGCTTCTCCGCGGCCGCCGTGCCGTACTTGCCCAGCACCTCTGCCGCGCCGCGCTTGACCGGCACTTTGGGGCTCGTGAGCGACTCGATCGCCAGCCGTTCCAGCGCCGGGCTGTACGCCCATCTCCCCAACTGTAGAAACTGAAACCCCATGTCGTAGCACACCGGAGCGGCGCCGGACTTGGCGAAATCCTCGCGCAGCAGCCGCTCCCCGAGCGGCACATCGTACTTCAGGAAATAGAATGCCAGCGGCCCCGCGCACATCGCCGCGTTCCGCGCCAGATATGCGCCCTCCACGCGCTTCACGATATCGCCCGTCGCGTACCGCAAAATGAGCAGGGAGTCGAAACGCTCCGCCAGTACATCGTTCAATTCGGGAAGCGCGGCGTCCGGCAGCATAGCCAGCGAGGAGAACGGTAGGCTTTTCGTCGGCCGCCGGATCTCGTCCAGGATGATCTTCTTCCCTTCGTCCGGCGCAAGTTCGTAGAGCCGCCGCAAGGCCACGCTTTGAATCGCCGGATAGGCTTGCTGCGGCGGCGGGTTCGCCACCAGGTCCCGCAGCACCGGAAGCATCGCCGGCCCCTTCAACGCGCTCCAGCGGTACTCCAGCAACGAACTCTGTGTCATCGCCGGCAAGCTGTGGAAGTCGGCGATCAGCGACGCCGCCACGCTCCCCAGCCACGGCTGCTGCACGTCGTTCCGCGTGCCGAAATCGAATAGCGTGTTGAGCGAGACCGCCCGCGCCTGCGGCTGTTTCGCGGGCAGCGATGCGATCAGCCGCGCTGCGTACTCGTTCTGTTTCTTCTCCCGAACGTCCGCGCGCCGCTTCGATTCCGCCTGCCACGCCTTCTGTCCGGCCTCATCCTTGGGGTACGCCCGCATCGTTCCGCCCGACGCCACCAGCTCCGCCAGTTGCGCCAGCGTGTCCAGGTAACGGTCCTGGACCGGCTGATCGGCCGCGACCAGGCGCTGTTCCATCAGCGGCAGCAGTTGCTTTCGGTGCGCCGATCCGAGTACTCCCACGTAAGCCGGGAACGAGTCCACGTCCTGCCCTGCCGCCAGGCGCCGCACGAGTTCCGCCGCCGCCTCCGGGCTGTCGAGGAAGCGCAGCGCGCGGATGGCGCCCAGCCGCTCCTCCACCGTCTGCCCGCCAGGCGCCGCCGGCGCGTCCAGCGTCTTCTTAGCCGCGGCGATCTGCTCGTTCACCCAGGTTCCCGGCGCGGGACGAATCTCCAGTGTCAGGACATCGGACACCAGCTCCACCGCCTTGCCGCGCCCGACCTGGCTCACCCGTGTGCTGACGACATAGACGCGATACTCCCCTGGTTGGCGGAACCGCACCCATTCGTTCAGCACGCGTTCAACCGCGAACGGCTTTTCGGACAGAACCACCGGCCCGCCCGACAGTCCGCCCATGCCGCCCATGCCGCCCGGCAGACCCTCCAGCGGGTCTTCGCAGAGCGACGCCGGGGCCGCGACAAACTCCTCGGTGTAGTTCATCCGCCCGACTCTGTCCTGCAACCTGCTGTCCGCCAAAAACGCACGTGCCCGCGTGGACGTGAACTCCAGCTTGAGGGGAATAGCCTCGCCGAGGAAGAACGCGGTCCTCGGGGCCGTCGCGGTGAGCTTCACCCCTTCCGGTTGTCCTCCCGCGAGTTCCTTCCACCGCTCGACAAACGCATCCTGCGCCGGCGCCCTCGCCCTGGCCAGTAACATGGCCGCCAGCCACATTCGTGAAGCCCAGGCTCGCCGCCGCACAGTCGCAAGTACTCCTTTTGCTTGGGACACCATATCGTCTCGAATAGTTCCCAAAAACAAATAGCTTTATCCGCTGTTCATTTATCCGCGTTCATCGGCGTTTATCGGCGGCCTCAAAATCCGTCTTCCGGATCTTTCATCATCCTGTTAGTGAAAAACCCCAAGCATGTAGGCTACGAGGAGAACGATCAATATGGTGCCTAACCCCATGCCCGCGCCCCCACCGTAACCCCATCTGCTATGGCCGTAGTATCCGCCACCAAGTCCCAAAACCAACAGCAAAATGATAATCAACATGAGCATTGTGAATCTCCTTTTCTTTGGAGAGCGTTTACTCGCCCCCCGCTGATCTACTTCTCAAACACCTTTTCAACCTGTCCCGCCTTTTTTTGAATCTTACCGGCGAGGTTTTCGGCCTTGCCTTCAGACTCTAAGTTAGGATTGTTGGTGACCTGCCCGGCCGTCTCTTTGATGTCGCCTTTCACTTCATGAACCTTGCCTGCGATCTGATCTTTCACGCTCTGTTTCATTTCATCTCTCCTTACGTCTTTACTTCAGTGAAGGCAATCCGGGAAACACGAAGCGCCTATCCCGGTATGTCTCCTTGAAGTTTATCTCGGCTCTGACGAAGTAGCCTTTTGATTCTTGACTTGCAGTTCGTTGACGACCTGCTGAACGTTCGGAACTGAAGCCCCGACCATTTCAGCTTGCCGGCGCTTGAATTCAGAGTCGACGTCGCCCTTCAGCGTGACGACGTGGTTCTTGACCTCGTACGTTACGCCCTCGTGAAGCTTGGCTTGGATGAGAGCGGCATCCAGGTTCTGCTCGATGCCCTTGTCCAGATCCGAATTCACGGCCTTGGCTTCACTTTCGGCGCCCCGCGGAATCACCGCAATCTGGCCCGACACAACTTGTCTGCCCGCGATGGACGCTGCAATGGATTGCGCTTGTGCCTTGTCTCCGTCACTTTCGACGCGTCCGCCCAGGGTCACTACGCCCTTGTCGCGATCCTGGCTGACGGAAACATCCTTGAGGCCGGCCTGATCCAGCGATCTGCGAATGTCGGCGGTAACGTCGGGTGATTTCGCGGACGTCTGCGAGCATCCTACAGACACCCCGGCGACCAGCAGCGCAAGCAATGCGGAGCACAGATTGAGAGTCTTCAAGTTCAACATTCTTATCCTCATATCAAGTATGGTATGAGCAGATTTGGGACCAAACCTGTTAAGCCTGCTAATGATGAGAAGGCAGGTCGCCAGGCCGGAGAACCCACCGGCCGGCCCGAGCCGTGGTCCTCATAGTAGAGAATCAAGAGCCGGTCTCCGCAGCACCTTCCACTAAAACCTGCCGGATCACGCAAGAATTGCAACTGGGTGGTTCGTCGGCGAGAGAGAACGTTTCCTTTTATTGCGACGGATCTTTTCCTCTTATTGCGACGGATCTTTTCCTCGCGTGGCTTGGACGCCCTTCAGAATCCCGAGGCCCATGAGTACGATCGCACCTACTGCGATCCAATGCGCGGCCAAATGCAGTATCACGGCTCCATAGATTAACCCGCCGATTACTATCAAGAACCCGATAATATAGATTCCGAATGACACTGCAATTCCTCTTTCACGCCTGCGTCTCCCGCCCCACCTCTGTCCTGATTTCCCTTCGCGCTACCCGCGCCAACGAGAGTATCCCCAGCCCCCGCCACCCAGTAGAAACAACACCAGAAGAACAATCAATACAGTCGTCATATTCACCTCTCCTCTCATCCAGTGCAGATTGGGGACCACATCCGGATGTATGAGAACACAAAGGGTGAAACCAGAGGCTTCAACGAGCTTGTAAGTGCAAGTCCTGCCGTCCATAAGGCAAGAAGTGCCGCACGGTCACACCAGCAAAGGGGCCAACCGGGCGCCGAACCAGGCGTTGTGCAGCACGGGTAAGCCGTGCAGCGTATACCGGCGCGAGCCTCCGGCGAACTGCCTCGCCCTTCTTTCACGGCGCTCGATGCGGTCCACACGAGCCGATATCGGATGACCGTCTCAGGAGCTCATCCGTCGAGGATTTGGGTGCCGGATTGCCAAGCAAGATGAGGGCCAACAGGTATTGCCGTACGAGACATCTGGGGAGGCAGCATTCACGGCGAGCGATTCCCGAGTCTGCGAGATGCGGCCGAGTCTTGGCCGGATCCGATGACGTCGAAAACCCGGCGAAGGCCGCGGACCCTCGGAAACGGACCTTTTTGGCCTTCTGGAGAAGAACTATGACAGCCGCCGCGCGAAAAGCCGACAGGATCCTCGTGGTCGATGTCGGAGGAAAGAACGTCAAGGTGCGGATCACGGGTCAACGCGAGGAGCGCAAGATTCCTTCCGGCTCCTCCATGACGGCAACCAGAATGGTGCGAGATGTAAAGCGCATGGTAAAGGATTGGGAGTATAAAGTCATCTCCATCGGTTATCCGGGCCCTGTGTTCCACGGCCATCCGGTGGACGAGCCCCGCAATCTCGCCGGCGGATGGGTTGGATTTGATTTCGCCAAGGCCTTCGGGTGCCCCGTCAAGGTCCTCAACGACGCTGCCATGCAGGCGCTCGGAAGCTACCAAGGTGGCCGGATGCTCTTTCTGGGCCTCGGCGCCGGGCTCGGGTCGGCCATGATTGTCGATGGGATGCTCGCACCGATGGAGTTGGCGCACCTTCCCTACAAGAAGGGGAAGGACTACGAGTACTATGTTGGTATCCGGGGTCTCGAACGGTTAGGAAAAAAGAGTTGGCGGCGCCACGTCGCCGATGTCGTAAAGCGCTTCAAGGACGCCTTATGCGCCGAGTACGTGGTATTAGGCGGCGGAAATTCCAAGCACCTCAAGAAGCTACCTCCGGGCGCACGCCTGGGCGACAACCGAAACGCATTTGTGGGGGGCGCTCGTCTGTGGAAGGACAAGACCAGGCGGCGGTTAGAGTAATCCTTTTTTGCCCACCGCGAAATCGAAAATCTCGGTCCAGATATTCTGGAACATCCCATCGCTGAACCGCGGAACCGATTTCAGCAAATCGTAAGATCGATACTCGCGCCCCTGTCTGCCGCCGTCTCCGGCTTTGACTGCCTTGTAGTGCCCGACGATGTCCAGGTGGTCGCCCGCCACCAGCACATTCTCGCTTTTGGCCCACAGCATGGAAGCCGTATTCACGATGCCGTCGTTGTCCCACGGTTGGAGAGGTCCCTTCGGCGCCCCGTTCATGCGCCGGGTCACTTCGCCGCCATCCGTGGGCCGCCGGAAGGGACCGCCCGCGCATGCGCGGTAGCAAATACGATAGGCGATATCGGTGTCCGCGCTCAGTCGGGGGTCCTTCGAGATCTCGGGGTAGGTGCACGGGTTCGCCAGGTCCCACACCGGCGCGGGCAGTCCCGAAGCGAAAGGAAACGGGCTCTTGGCCACCGTGGCATACGACAGGGTGCGGATGGGCGGATCGTTCCACCGTTCGCGCTCCCTCTGGCGCTCTTCGCGATTGAAATGCGCCGGGCTCTTCGGTCCGCTGTCTGGACGCTGCGAAGTGAGGTCGTCGATCGCATGGAAATCCGACGCCATTTCGCGAAGATAGAGCGCTAGCTCCGATGCGGCTTCGTGTGCATCCGCCCTCCGCTGCGGACTCGGCTCTCCAAAGCCTTCGTTGGCCTCGGTGAGCGCGTCCTGCGCCGCCCGCAGCACATCCGCGCCGGTGAGGCAAGCCGCGGCGCCGGTGATCCGCTCTTCAATCTGGTCCAGCACGTACACTTGTGAGCCCGCCACCGCGGCGCGCATCTCGGCGACCGCCGCTTTGCGCAGGCAGCCGTGCGAGTGCACCCAGTCGGCGATGTTGGTGCCCCACTGGGGAGACGAGAGGAACACCACGCGACTCACGCGCTTGCGGATGTCCGCGCGCTTCAGCCGGATTCCGCCGTCGGCGGTTGCCTCGGGGTTCTCGAGGTCGTGCAGGTCGGAGATGAGCTGGCGGATATCCAGCCCGCCGGTCGAGTGACCCACCAGGACCACATCGTCGTCCTTCAGAATCTCGCCGCGCGCCATGCGCTTCGCCAGGTAGCTTCGCAATCGTGCCGCGCGCGTGACCACCGCCGCGGTCGGAAGGTTGTCGAAGTAGTGGAGTACGGCTGGCTCTCCGGCTTTCCGTTTCCCGTTCCACTGTTGAAAGACGCTCGTGACGCCGGCGTAGTACTCGATCTTCCCGAGCGCATCGAAGCCGCCGAAGCCGGGTATCATTACGATGTGAGAACGCTTGGCCATCGTCAATACCTCCCTGGAGACCGCCAGAACCGTGCCGGCCTGCCCTGAGAATTAGATCTTAATATCTTCTTACTGTGATGTACAGACTTTCCTGATCCGTCCCGGTGAAGGCCCGAGGGGCCGTGAAGTTGAGTCACAAAAGTTTGAAAATATTTTGCGCTGATTCTAAAACACTTCCCCGTCCTAATCCCAAGAACCCTCTTGCCTCGATGTTATCTTCAAATCGAGGATCGGTTTGTGGCCCGGGCCAACCCGGGGCCATAAATCGCTGCTCTTCTTCCTGGCCAGGAAGCGTTGCATGTTTGGTGGTGCTGGACTCCCCGCGTGGGCCTTAAGAAAGCCCGAACCTCTGTAGGTTCGACGGGGAGACCCTGGGACCGCGGTTCTGGATCACTCGATGCCATTGGGAAGCATCGGGTCACCTGAGAGTCAGTCGTCGAATCGAAGGTAAGACGCCCAATAGCGTGCTGATCCCTTTGAAGATGCGGCTCAAATCACTGGCGGCCGGACCACGCACGGCGCGGAACCCTCCAGGGTCCGTCCCGGTCCGATGTCTGGGCAAGCCCCGGCCGCCGCAACGAAACTCTCGTGAGAGGCCGGGATACGTGTGTCTTGCCGTACCTGTCGGGGGCAGGCCCCCACAGTGCGGTCGTTCTTTTGAAAGTTAATCCGAAATTGGCTTTGCTCGTACATTTTCGCTGCCACGGCGTTCCTACCGCGCGTGTTTCGGCGCCGGATTGCGGTCCGCGGCGAATTTCCGCTGGTGCCAGTAGGGGTAAGGCAGCGGGAGGTCGCTGACTTCGTCGAGCCGTTCCACCTCGGCGCCCGTGAGCGTCCAGTCGGCCGCCGCGAGGTTGTCGCGGAGTTGCTGCTCGTTGCGCGCGCCGATGATGACGGTGTCCACGCCGGGTTTGCGGATCACCCAGTTGAGCGCAACCTGGGAGATGGAGACCCCGCGCCGGCCCGCGATTTCAGCGAGTGCGTCGACGATTTTGTAGAGCCGCTCTTCATCGATGGCGCCGGGAGCGTCGAGGCTGTTCAGCCGCGACTCCGAAGGCTTCGCCTGGCCGCGGCAGAATTTGCCGGACAAAAGGCCGAACTGCAACGGGCTCCAGGCCATAATGCCGGTCCGCTGGTCCAGGCCGGCGGGGACCAGTTCGTGCTCGGCGTCGCGGGCCAGCAGCGAGTAGTTGATCTGCTGCGAGATGTAGCGCGGAATCCCCAGCCGGTCCGAGATCGACAGGGCTTTCATGAGCTGCCAACCCGAGTAGTTGGAGCAGCCGGCGTAACGGATCTTCCCGGCGCGGGTCAGATCGTCGAAGGCGCGCAGGGTTTCGTCGAGCGGCGTGAGAGAGTCGAAGTTGTGGGCCTGGTAAAGGTCGATGCAATCGGTCCCCAGGCGGCGGAGACTCGCCTCGCAGGCTTCTATCAGGTGGCGGCGAGAGAGACCGGCTTTGTTGGTCCCGGGTTCGAGTCCGACGAAAGCTTTGGTCGCCAGCACGATCTCCTTGCGGCGCGCGCCCAGTGCCTGGCCCAGCACCTCCTCCGACTTCCCGAACGAGTAGACGTCGGCCGTGTCGAACAGGTTCACGCCGGCGTCGATGCAGATTTCAATGTGGCGCCGCGCCTCTTCCACCTGCACGTTGCCCATGGCGGCGAACCGCCCTTCGCCGCCCAGCGTCATCGTGCCGAAGCTCAGCACCGAAACTTCCAGCCCGCTCGCGCCCAACAATCTGTATTCCATGTTTGCTCCTTAGATCAGGATACCCGAGGCGTCCGTCCGAAACAGTTCACTCCCGCCATGCTTCATGGTGATACTCTCTTTATCGGGAGGGCAATATGACTCCTCAAACGCCCGGCCAGAAACTGTCATCCGATCCACTGGTCCCCTTTCGCTGGCCGTCCGCCTGGACCGACCCGGCGCTGTTGCGGTTGTTTGCCGCAAGTCCGATCAACTGCCTGCTGTTCGAGAGCCTGCGCAGCGCCCAACCGGTTGTCGATGCGGCCCGCGCCGCGGGCCTGACCGCACTGGAGTGGAGCGCGCTGGCGGCGACTCCGCTGTCCGAGGTCAATTGGGACTCCCCTGCTCCGCGGATCGCCATCACCGGACTCGTCTGGCCGCGCATCAAGCTGTCGGAACGTACGCGCGGCGCGGTGGATGCGGGTCCCACCGGCGCTCCCTGGATCGACTCCAACACCTGGGTCGCCAGGCTGGCCGCCGTGCGCGCGCCGCGCCGCGCAGTGTGGCTCGGCTTCCAACTTGCCAAAGACGATCCCGTGCCGGGCGAGGCGGCCTACAGCATCGCGATTGCCGACTCCGCCGCCAGCGGAGCACGGTGGATGGTCGCGCTCGATGACGGGCTCCGCCAGGGATTGCCAGCCGGCAACCAGGATGCCCTGAAGACGTGGCGCGGCATCCTGGCCGCGCTCGCGTTCTTCGAAAAACACCGGCAGTGGACCGGCTGGGAACCCTGGGGCTCGATCGGCATTCTCTCCAGCTTCGCCGGAAAGGACGAGTTCCTGGGCCAGGAAATGCTGAATCTCGCCGCCCGGCGCAACCTCTTCTATCGCGTCCTGGTCCGGTCCGTTCCGGCGAGCCACAAACTGGAGGGACTGCCGGCCGTCCTGATCGTGGACAACGATCCGCCTTCCTCCGAGCTGAAAAACAAGCTCGCCGCGTTCGTCCGTGCCGGCGGCCTTCTCATTGTGCCCCGCGCGCTGGCCGGTCAGTTCCCGGGCGAGAAGACCGTCCCATGCCCGGTTGCCGGATATGAGCTGCGGTCCTTCGGCAAGGGCTCGGTCGCCGCGGCCACGCGGGACTGGGACGATCCCTATTTCCTCGCCGCCGACGTCCACAACCTGGTAAGCCGCCGCCACGATCCGGTCACCTTGTTCAACGCCCGGTCGTTGTGGGGACACTACTCGGCGGCTCCGGACGGCCGCGCGGCCCTGCTCCAACTGGTGGGCTTCACCGGCCGGCCCAACGAGTCGGTGAGCCTGGCGGCGGCACGGCCATGGCGTTCGGCGGCCCTGTACACCATCGGAACGGACCAGCCCGCAATGCTGGAGCCGGTGCGGGTGGAGGGCCGGATGGAGTTTCATCTGCCCCCGTTTGCGTATTACGCAGCGCTGGAGTTCCAATCGTGAGCCGTGGGAAGGTTACATTATGACGAATGAACCGAGAATGGATTGCCGGATGACTCGCCGCCGGCTGCTGGCCTCGAGCGGAATGGCCGCCCTCGGCGCAGGTCTCCTGCCGCGCGCCGGCCGGGCAATCGAGGCGCCCGCGGCTCCCGTGGCGCTCGCCCGCTGCCGGTCCTACGATGCGGAGCTGCTGCCGGCGCTGAACACCATGTTCGACCAGCTCGGCGGGTTTGGGACGCCTCGTCAAAGGCAAGACCGTGGCGGTCAAAATCAACCTCACGGGCAACCCCGACTCTCGTCTCGGTTTCATCCCGATCGGCTTCACCACCTGGACGCACCCCGCCGTGATCGCGGCCACCGTTCACCTTCTCGGGAAAGCCGGCGCGCGCCGGATCCGCCTGCTCGAAAGCCCCTGGAAATCGGCCGAGCCCGTCCCGGAATATATGACCGCCGCCGGCTGGGACCCCGCGGTCTTCACCCGCGCCGCGGCGAACGTGGAGTTCGAAAACACCAACTTCCTGGGCTACGGGAAAAAGTACAGCCGCTTCCCGGTGCCCCATGGCGGCCACCTGTTCCCAGCGTTTGACCTCAACCACTCCTACGAAGACTGCGACGTTTTCGTCTCCATCGGCAAGATGAAAGAACACCTGACCGCGGGCATCACGCTGTCGATGAAGAACTGCTTCGGCATGACGCCGTGCACCATTTACGGCGAGGGCGCGCCCGATGACGAGCCGGGCCTGGTGCCCCTGGGTGGGCGGTTCCCCATCCACCAGGGCAACCGCCAGCCTTCCAAGAGTTCTCCGCCGGAAATCCACCCTGAGAGCCCCCGCGAAGGAGGCTACCGCGTGCCGCGCTGCGTGGCCGACCTGGTGGCCGCCCGGCCCGTGCACCTCGCCATCATCGACGGCATCGAATCTCAGAGCGGCGGCGAAGGCATCGGCCGCAACACCCGCCACGTCACACCGCACCTGCTGGTGGCCGGAACCAACACCGTGTGCGTGGATGCCGTGGGCGCCGCCGTCATGGGCTTCGATCCCATGGCCGACCGCGGCACCGCGCCCTTTGAAACCTGCGACAGCACGCTGCGCCTGGCCGAAGAACTCGGCGTCGGCACGCGCGATTTGAAGCGCTTCGAAGTGATCGGCGCGCGCATCGCCGAGGTGGTCTTCGATTACCGCAAGAATGGTGTCCCGTTGCAGAGGACCGTGCCCTCCGCCACCCCGGCGCGGAAAGGATAGCGAGGAACGCGATGGAACGTGCAGCCCGACCAACGCGCCGCGAGTGCGTTTCGCGCATCGCCGGAGGGCTCGCCTGTCTCCCCATGCTGGCGGCCACTCCTCCCGGCCGCATCAAGATCACCGGCTTCGAGATCCACAAGGTGAGCTTGCGCTGGCGCGACCTGCTGTTCGTCGAGGTCAAAACCGATGCCGGCCTCACGGGTCTCGGCGAGGGTACTCTGGAAGGCCGCGAGGACGCCGTGGAGAACGAGCTGCGGTGGCTCGAAGAGAGCTACGTGGGGCGGGACCCCAGCGGCATCGAGGAGCACTGGAACCGCAGTTACTATCTGCTCTCGCGCTGGCGCAACGGCCCGCCCGCCATGACCGCGCTGTCGGCCATCGACATCGCCTTGTGGGACATCGAAGGCAAACGGCTCAACTTGCCCGTGTGGCGTCTGCTCCAGGGCCCGCTCAAGCCGCGCCTGCGCGTGTATTACACCCATTGGCACGCCTCGCTCACGGGCGACAAGCGGACGCCCCAAGCTTTCGCCCAATGGGCCCGCGAGACCAGTGCCAGGGGCTGGACCGCGGTGAAATGGTCGGTGCCCATGGGGCTGCCGGAAAAGGAGCGGACCGCGAGGCTCATGCGCGAGCTCGAAGCCGTACGCGGCGCCATCGGCAACTCGATGGACCTGGCTCTCGAAGCCAGCGAGACCTATTCCGTCCGCTCGGCGGTGGAAATGGCCCAGGCCATCGCGCCCTACAAGCCGTTGTGGATCGAAGAGCCCACGCTGCGCGAATCCCCGGCAGGCTTGGCTGATGTCGCCGCCCGGTCGCCCGTGCCGATCGCCACGGGCGAAGGGCTGTTTACGCGATACGAGTTCGGCGCGCTGCTCGAGCGCAAGGGCGCCGCCATCATCCAGCCCGACGTGATGCACGCCGGAGGCATCACCGAGATTCGCAAGATCGCCAACCTCGCCGAAACCTATGGCGCCGAAGTTGCCCCGCATCAGTGCAGCGGCCCCATCGGCCACGTTGCGTCGCTGAACGCCATGTCCGTGTGCCGCAACTTCCTGGTGCAGGAATGGGAATCGGCCGACGACGATCTGTATGTCGAATTGACGGACGGCAAGTATCCCGTGCAGAAAGACGGTACGGTGCCTCTTCCCGAGGGCCCCGGCCTGGGCCTCGCCGTGAATTTCACGGAATTCAAGAAGCGCTGCCCGTACAAGCGGCGCTACCTCCCCTCCTCGCTGCAGTAAACTGGCGGGCCGGCGCGCCCTCAGCCGCGCAACAGGCGCGGGTATTTGGCGGCCACCGTCAGGATCAGCTCGCCGAACAGCGTATTGGCCCACGCGAACCACTTGCGTGTGAAGCGCGTCGCGTCGTTGCGGTCGAACGCTTCGTGCATGAAGCCGGTGCCGGCATGCGTCGCCTTGAGCGCCGCCAGGCACCCCGCGATCTCCTGCTCGTCGCTGCTCGTCAGGGCCCGGCCGATGATGCCCAGCGGCCAGATCATCCCCAGCCCGGCGTGCGGGCTGCCCAGCCCCTCGGCGGCCGTCCCGCGATAGAAGTACGGATTGTCGTCGCTGAGCGAGAAGGCCCGCGTGTTGCGATACACCAGGTCGGTAGCCGGTACGCTCCCGAGGTACGGCATCGCCAGCAGGCCCGGCATCCCCGCGTCGTCCATCAGCAGCGCGCTGCCGTACCCGTCCACTTCGTAGGCGTAGATCTCCCCTCGCCGCGGATGCCTCGCCTTGCCGTACTGGGCCAGCGCTTCCCGCACTTCGGCGGCGAAATCGCCGCATTGCCGCGCGAAGGCCGCGTTGTTCAGCTCCGTCGCATGGATCTCGCGCAACTGCTCCAGGGCCGTCACGGCGAAGAAGTTCGAAGGAATCAGGAAGGGGAAGATGCAGGCGTCGTCGGAGGGACGAAATCCGGAATGAATCAGCCCGCACGGCCGCCCCGGATTCCCGTAGCCCCCGTGGGGCAGCGAATCGGTCGAGACCGCCGAGCTGCGCTGGAACCGGTACGGCCCGCGGTCCTTCATCCGCTGCTGCTCGCGGAACGTTTGGACGATCAGCGCCGACGCGCGCTTCCACGACTCGTCGAAGCACGATGCGTCGCCCGTCGCTTTCCAGTAGCCATGCGCCAGCCGCACCGTGAAACACAGGGAATCGATCTCCCACTTGCGCTCGTGCAGTTCGGGCTTCATAGCGGTCAGGTCCTTAGCCCAGGGGCTGCCGGTGGGGCCGTAGTTGAACGCGTTGGCGTACGGGTCGATGAGGACGCAGCGGGTCTGGCGGCGGATCACGCCGGCCAGCATCCGTTGCAGCTTGGGGTCCGCTTTCGCCAGCGGCAGGTAGGGCCACACCTGCGCCGTGGAATCGCGCAGCCACATGGCGTCGATATCGCCCGTGATGACGAACGTGTCCGGCTTGCCGTCCAGGTCCCCGGTGCGAACGGTGGTGTCCAAGGTATTGGGGAAGCAGTTCTCGAACATCCATCCTAATTCCGGGTCGGCGACGGTCCTCTTGACCTCTTCGATGCGGCTCTCCACCGCGGGACTGGTGAACCTGCGCTGCTCGAGCGGCGGGCGCTGGCTGGTAAAGGTGGCGTCCGCGGACAAGCGGGCGGCCTGGAAGCCGAGAGCGGAGGATGCGGCGAGAAACGCGCGGCGGGTAGTCATGGGCCTCCTTCCATGGAAGCACATCGAAACCGCCGCATGCTATAACGGCGCTTCCGGAGGTCAATAAGATCATGGGCAATCACATCTCGCGGCGCGGCTTTTCAAAAGCGGCGCTGGGCTCGGCCGCGGCGATCGGAGCCGCTTCGGGCCAGACCGGCGGGTCC
>DASQZT010000106.1:0-2833 GCA_035638575.1 Bryobacteraceae bacterium | reverse complement strand
GAGCGTCGCATTCACCTGGTCCACGGCCGTCTTTACCGCGTCGGTCGAGGCTTTGATGGCGTCCAGGGTGATGTTCACCGTGTCCAGCCTGCTGTTGGTGCCGCTGATCTCTGTGTTTACGGAACTGTTGACGTTGTTTATAGCATTGAAGATATCTGTTGCGTTCGGCATTGCGTGTTACTCCTCTTGACTAACTAGTGAAAGCGGCCATCCCGTGTGAGGCGAGCCGGGAGTTCGCAAGAACTGTGTTGTAGATCGCGACCTCGGCGATCCTTCCGGCGAACGGATACAGAAATCCGGAACCGCTGCGCGGGTCGGGACCGGGAAACGGCGGAAGTAGCGCCCGCTGCGGCCCGCTGATTCCGATGAACAGATCCTGGTTGACCGGCGCCACGTAGCTGGTGTAGTTCAGCTCATAGCTCAGTTGATCCAGGTCGCGATCTGCGTAGTAAATGTACAAGAATGCCTGGCTGCTGCTGTAGGTAACCGCCAGGTAGGTCGGCGTTCCCACTACCGCCAGTCCCGGATCGCCGGGAGCCAGTGGATTCTTCAGGCCCAGCCGCTTGAATCCGCTCCCATCCCCCACCCAGAACTGCCAGGTCGATGGCGAACTTGGATCGATCGGATGGTCAGGCCCGGCATACAGGGCGAACCCCTGGTTCTTCATACCGGGGGCAGCCGGTCCGGAAGATTCGAGGACGCAGTAGAACTTGCCATCCGGCGGAGAAAGCGTCCACTCCGGAATCACCAGCAGATCCAGCGTGAACTGCGCCGGATTCAGGGCGGCCGTGTACGGAACGCGCACGAACCCCCCGTTCAACCGGTACGATGTGTCCGATGTTTCGAGTGCATTGATCGGCGGCGGGCCGACCACTCCCACCTGGAGAACAGCGGTACCGATCGCGTTCGAGCGCCAGCCGGGATCGGGTGTGAGAGGCGTGCTGACGAGCCCCAGGTTCCCGTCAGGCGGTCCGACCTCGTTCTTGGCCTTGAGGGTCGTGGGCACCGATAGAAATGAAGCGATGGCGCAGGCGATTTGCGTCGCGCTCCCGTCGGTGCTCCACTGGGGGTTTGTGGCCGCGGCCGAGGCCTGCACGAAGTTCGCCTGAGCGGAACCCATGGCAACACTGTCGACGTAGCTCTTCTGATCGGATACGGTGTACGGAGGGTCGACGCTGTAATTGCCCGGCGCGCGAAATCCCCCTGCCGTAACCACCAGACCTCCAGGCTTGGATGGAGTGACGCTGCCGGGTTGCGCGGCGGTAGCGGTACCGGCGGCCGCGCCTACGTTCTGCTGGTCGAATGGATCGGACCCGCTCTTCGTCCCCGACCAGGCCGTGAGCTCAATCGAGCTGAAAGCGCCGGACACCGTGAACGTGTGGCCCGGACCAACCATAAGTGGAGATCCTCCGTGGTCCCACGCATACCAAATGGCCAGGTCCGTAAGATTCGTCTGGTCCGAGCTCCTCTTGAGCGCGTGCCAGGTGTTGCCAAAACTGTCGCTCACGGTGTCCGTGGTCGAGTCCTGATCGAAATCCGTGACGGATAGAACCAGGAGCGTCGCATGTGTGGTGTCTGTTCCGGGGGTGACCGCGGCACTCGGCGGGGGCCCCGAAGCTGCACCAATAGCGTGCGCGATCAAGCCGAATGCCGTGCCCACAGCAGTCTGATCGCTCTCCTGGAGCTGCCAGAAGGCTACAGGGTTGTCGGCCTCCACCGCGTCGGCATACGAAGGTGACGTGCTGAGAGTGGCAAGAGGTAGGGGCGGTGGCAGGACACACCCCACGAAGCGAAACAGAAACAGCATCGCCAGCACTGCTACCGGCGTGAGCCAGAGATAGTGTTCGATCATCTCATTGCCTCCACGACCACGCCACCAGCAGGCCCGCCGCGGCGAGTCCCGCCAGTGATCCCGCAATCGTTCGATTCAAACTCAGCCCGCCGATACGGTCGACCTTTTCGCGGCGGCCGCCTCCACGTACCAGAGTCCCATTCCGGAAGCCCCCGCCGAAAACAGAAACACCGAGCGTTGGGGCGCAGGCCGGAATCAGCCCCGGCAACGCAGCTCTCAGAACCTGGATGGGATGCGCCGCCGCGCCGTCCGGTTCGCGCAGGACAACGTCCCAATCGCGTGGCCACGGACCGCGGAGCGCATCCGCCAGCGCCGGCAGCGCCAGGATTCCCGGCAAGAATCCATCCCTCTCCGAGATGACAGCGTGTCACTTTAAACTCTATAAACCAGGATTGCCATTTCAGCTCCGAGTTTTTCAGTGAGCATATCACAAGCTGCCTGCTTTTGATCCGCCAAATTGCAGCTCCCTACTGTTTTGGCAGTCAATTTGGCGGCGGGGGGCCCGGCGACCATGACGGAAAGCGCAGCCGCGATTACGGGGGAAACGCAGCCGGCGCCGTCCTCGGAACCGCGGCGTGGCGCCAGAGGAATCGCGCGGGAAGCCGGTGGATCAGCGGCCTATATATGGCCTTAGGCGGCGCGTGGGCGCGCCGTAGCGGATTCTTTGCCGGGTGCGGGGGCCGGTCAGACCGCAAACGCGTTAAGGGAACGGCGCTGCATCGACGGAGATGGCGGACGCCTGGCCGCTTTTATCGCGACGCGCAGGAGGCGACACAGGATCAGGGTCTTGCCGTTGAGCAGGGAAGTGAAGCCGGCCTCGTCGGCCGCGCTCCGGTACCAGCAAAGCCACGCCCGCCGCCGTTACCCTTTCCGCTTGGTCGGAACTGGCGGCTGCGGCGGCGTCGGTTGGGTTTCGGGCGGTGGCCCCAGCGGCGGCGGCGCCGGGCACGGCGTATACCTGCACTCCGGCTCGGGCGGCCT
>DASQZT010000105.1:0-35098 GCA_035638575.1 Bryobacteraceae bacterium | reverse complement strand
ATCGGCTTGGAGATGTAGTCGTCCATGCCGGAATGCAGGCACTGCTCGCGGTCGCCCGTCATGGCGTGCGCGGTCATGGCGATGATCGGAACGTGCCGCGCGTCCGCGCCGGGAGAGCCGAGAGCCTGACGCTCCGCCTCGCGAATCCGGGCGGTGGCCTCCAGGCCGTCCATTTCGGGCATCTGCAAATCCATGAGGATCAGGTCGAAGCGGCCCGCGGCGGCCTCATCCACCGCCTTGCGGCCGTTATCGACGACGACGACCGAGTGCCCCATCTTCTCCAGCAGACGCCGTGCCAGCTTTTGATTGACCGAATTGTCCTCGGCCAGCAGAATGTGGAGCGGCTCGGAGGCGACGGCGAGGGCCATATTCGACAGCCCGTCCGGAACTTCGCGCTGGTCCGGCGCAGGCAACTGATCCTGATCTTTCGGGACCCCGAAAGAAACAACGAACGAGAAGGTGCTGCCGAGGTCCGAAGTTTCGGCGACCCAGATCTGCCCATCCATGAGCCGCACCAGCTTCGAACAAATCGCCAGGCCCAGGCCGGTTCCGCCCTTGCGGCGCCGGGGAGATCCATCGGCCTGTTCGAAGGCTTCGAAGATCTGTTCCTGCTTGCCGGGCGGGATTCCTATGCCGGTGTCGCGAACCGAGAACTGAAGCATCCGAACAACCTCGAAACCCAGTTCGGCCCGCGGCAGCACGCCAACGGTCAAGGCGATCTCGCCGTGCTCGGTGAATTTGAGAGCATTGCTGATGAGGTTCAGGAGAATCTGACGCAGCCGGCCCGCATCTCCCACGACGATATCCGGCGCTTCGCGACTGATCTCCCGGGTGAGTTCGATGCCTTTCTCCCGCGCCTTCCAGGCGAACACCTGCAGGGCGTCGGCGATGCACTCGCGGAGGCCAAACGGCTCGCGCGCCAGTTCCAGCTTGCCCGCCTCGATTTTGGAGAAGTCGAGAATGTCGTTGATGACCACCAGCAGGGCCTCGGCCGAGTCCCGCACCGTGTTGATGTATTCGGTCTGCTCCGGGTCGAGCGCGGTGGTCAGCAGCAGTTGCGTCATGCCGATGACTCCGTTCATGGGCGTGCGGATTTCGTGGCTCATGTTGGCCAGAAACTCGCTTTTCAGCCGGGAGACTTCCTGGGAGTGCTGAAGCAGGTCTTCGATTTCGTGTTTCTGGCTCTCCACGACGTTTTTCTGAAGTTCCAGTTCCCTGGTGCGCTCGCGGACCGCGGATTCGAGCCGCCTGCGCTCGCGGGTCATCTGTTTCACGCGAGCATACAGGACGAGGCCGAGCAGGTTGGCCGCAGCGCCGGCGACCAGGCTGCGAAACCACCAGGTCATCCACCACGGCGGCACCACCCGGAACGCCACACGGGCCGGCACGGGACTCCAGGCGCCGTTGGCATTTCGGGCAGCCACTTCGAAGCGGTAAGAGCCGGGCGGCAGGGAGGAATAGTGCGCTTCCCGCGTGGCCGTTTCGATCCACTGGTCGTCGAGTCCGGCAAGGCGGTAACGGAACCGCATTTTCTTTTCGCTGAGGAAGCTCAAGCCGGAGAAGGCAATCCAAACATCGTGATCGCGAAAGGGAATCGCCGAGAAGGCGTCCGGATCGGCGGCGCGGCCGCCGAACTTCACTCCCGTAAGCACCACCGGCGGCGCTTCCGGGGACGCTTCCATACCCGGCCGGTATCGGGACAGGCCTTTCAGGGTTCCAATCCAGACGGCCCCGTCGGCATCCGGCCAAAATGCGTTGGCGGCGCAATCATCCCACACCAGCCCGTCTTCGTGGGTATACACAGTCCATCCGGCGGAATTCCGGACCGCCACACCGTCGTCCGTGCCCACCCACAACCGGAGGTGCGCATCCAATCCCAGGGACAAGGCGTAGTCGGAGGGCAACCCCTGTGCCTTGGTGACGTGGTCCGAACGGAGCTTGCCTGCTTCAAACGTCAACCGCGACAGCCCCATCGGCTCGCGGTACGCAATCCAGATGGCTCCGTCGGCGGTCTCGGCGAGATGGGTGATGGCATTGGATTTCAGCCCATCCGCGGTGGTGAACTGTGTCCACTGGCCCTGTTCCCAGCGATACAGCGCATGCGTGCTTCCCACCCAGATGCGGCCAAGCCGGTCGGCCAGAAAACGGAAGTAGAGGGTTTGGTCGTCGGCCCCGGGCGGGCGCTGCCGCTCAAAGCGGAGATGGGGCCCGAGGCCATCGCTGCGGTACAACCCGTGGTTGGTGGCTGCCCAGAGACGGTTCTCGCGGTCCAGGTGAATAGCGACGATGCGGTCGTCCTCCAACCCGGATTCCCGCCCGTAGGTGCGTATCCTGCCGCTCCCGGGATCGATTCGCGAGATGCCGCCCGGCAGACACGCGACCCAAACGGCCCCGTCGGGTCCCACAGCCAGTGCCTTGACCTTGTCGCCACCCAACCCGTCGTTGTGTGTCCAGACCCTTTGGACCCCACCGGCCTCCATCCGCACCACGCCGCGGTCGGTACCGACCCAGAGCGCGCCGGAAGGATGCCGCCGGATCGCCCACACAACACTGCTGGGGAGACCATCGGCGGCTATCCAGTTGGTCCATTCGGTGTGGCCGGGCCAGCGTGCGATGCCGGCGCCCCACAAACCGATCCAAATCGAGCCTTCGCGATCCTGGAAGACGGATGTGACCGAGTCGGATTCCAGACCTTGCGCGGTTCCGATGAGTTGCCACCGGTCATCGACCCAGCGGGCCAGTCCGAGATCGGTCGCCGTCATGATCGTGCCCTGCTGGTCCATCGCCATGCTCAGAAGAGTGTTGCTGGACTGCGGCAAGCCCCGATCGCGCGCGATGAATCCCTGGCTCCCCGGCGGGCGCACGTACAAATGCTCGGGGCCGCGCACCCAGAGACCTCCACGAGTGTCGCGGAGAATCGCACCCCAAGGCTCCGCCGGCAGGCCATCGCTTGCGCCGAAAAAGCGGATCCGGCTGTGATCCCAGAGGCAGAGCTGTGTTCCGGAACTGAACCACACGACACCGTCCTCCACATAGATGCCCGAAACCGGATCTCGCGGCAGGCCCGGCACGGGTTTAAAGCCTGGATCGCCGGTTCCCAAGGTCCCTCCCAGCAGGCCCTGGTCGGTGCCCAGATAGATCTTGCCGTCCCCGGAACCGATGGCCTTCAGGTTCACGCGGTCCGCGCCGATTCCCAGATCCAGCGTTTCGAAAGCGCCGTGCCGGAGGCGTGCGACACCGCGCCCGGTCACCACCCACAAGGCCCCGTCCGAGGATTCGTGCAGACCGCGAATCGAGGTGCTGGGCAGCCCGCTCTCCGTCCCAAAACGCTGGAAACGGGCGCCGTCGTAGCGGTATAAGCCATTCCCCGTCCCGATCCAGAGAAACCCCACGCGGTCCTGCAGGATCGCGCTGACCGCGGTGTTGAGGCCCTCGTCGCCGCCATAATTGCGGAAGCGGTAACGCTCGGCCGCCGCGCCCGCGGCGAACAGCAGTACGGCCATCAGAACTCGCAGAATCCGAACCATGTGCGGCTCAAACGCTTTCTAGAGATTTATATCGGCCGGAACCGGGAATCTCTATAGAGCCAAACGGCATTTCGCCCGGACCGGAGCGCGGCTGCCCACAAGCCGGCCAGACGATTATGGCGAGCGCGGGTAGTAGAATGAATGGCTTCGACACCGGATCTTTCAATAGCCCATGGCCACGGAACTCCCGCGCAAGCTGAGCCTCCAGGATTCGATCGCGATCGTTATCGGGATCGTCATCGGCGGCGGCATATTCCTGGTGCCGAACCTGGTGGCGCGCAACCTCGCCTCGGCGCCGATGATTCTGGCGGTGTGGATCTTCGCCGGGGTGGTCTCGTTTTTCGGGGCGCTGGCCTGCGCGGAGCTGGGCACGGCATTCCCTGCCACCGGCGGGCAGTACGTGTTTCTGCGCGAGGCCTACGGACCGATGGCCGGCTTCCTGTGCGGCTGGTCGATGTTCACCGTGGCCCGGACGGCGCAGGTGGCGTGGATGGCGGTGACGTTTTCGCTGTACGCGTCCTACCTGGCGCCGCTCAGCGCCGCGGGATCGAAGGCGCTGGGCCTGGCGGTGCTCGCGCTGTTCACGTGGATCAACTATCGCGGCGTGCGAACCTCGGCCATCATCCAGAACAGCTTCACGCTGGCCAAGGTCGCCGGCGCGCTGATCATCATCGCGAGCGCGTTCCTTCTGGGACATCCGGCAACGCCCGAACTGCCTCCGCCGGCCGCGGCCGGTTTCTCGCCGAGCAGCTTCGGCGTGGCGCTGATCGCGTGCCTGCTGGCGTACGACGGCTGGGTGCAACTGAGCTTCGTGGCGGGCGAGATCCGCAATCCCCAGCGCAACGTGCTGCTGGCGCTGGCGCTGGGCAGCCTGGCAGTCATGGCCATTTACCTATTGGCCAACCTCGCCTACCTGCGGGTGCTGACGGTGCCGGAGATCGCGGCCAGCGAACACGTGGGCGCCACGGCAGCCGAGCGGGTGCTGGGCGCGGCGGGCGGCACGCTGGTGTCGCTCATCATCATGGTGTCGATTCTGGGCACGCTGAACGGCTGTTTCCTCACCACCCCGAGGGTTTATTTTGCGCAGGCCAACGACGGCCTCTTCTTCCGCAAGTTCGCCGAAGTGCATCCCAAGCACCGAACGCCGGGCTTCGCCATCCTGGCGCAAGCGGCGTGGGCGGTGGTGCTGCTGCTCACCGGATCGTACGAAACGCTGGTGGACTACGCGCTTTTCGCGACGTGGCTGTTCTACGGGCTGATGGTGGCGGGGGTGATCGTGCTGCGCCGCAAGCGCCCCGATGTGCCGCGCCCCTACCGCATGTGGGGCTACCCGGCGACGGCCCTGTTGTTCGTGGGAATCACGGCGTGGTTCCTGGTGAACATGCTGGTCACCCGGCCGGGGCCGTCGTTGGCGGGGCTGGCGCTGATTGCCGCGGGCGTGCCGGTATATCACATGCGGGTGCGGGCAAAGTAGCGCTGCTGCTGCCGCAACCGCAATAAGATATATGGTGATTCATGCAGGAGGGCACCAGCAACCCGGGATTTCCGAAGCACTTTGACGGAAAGCGCTTCTACAATCCGGATGCTCCGCGGGCGCCAGGGCTTCTGGACGCCCTGCGATGGAAGCTGACCAGCCGGCCGGAGCCGTCGCCCGGTTTCATTTCGGACGTCGAGCAATCCATACCGCCCCGCCAGGTGGAGGGCAGCGGACTGCGAACCACTCTGGTGAACCACTCGACCGTGCTCCTTCAGCAACGGGGCTCCAACATTTTGACGGACCCGATCTGGTCCGAACGAGCGAGTCCTCTCGCCTGGGCCGGTCCGCGGCGCCGGAGAAAACAGGGGGTATCCTGGGAGAATCTGCCGCCGATCGACGCCGTGCTCATCAGCCACAATCATTATGACCACCTGGATCTGCCGACACTGCGCCGGCTGGCGGCTCGCGGAGATTCCACATTCATCGTTCCGGCTCGCGGGGCCCGGCTGCTCCGCTCCCAGAAAATAGGGCCCGTTCACGAGGTGGATTGGGGCGAATCCGTGTCACTCCCGGGCTTCACCATCCACTCGGTCCCGGCTCTGCATTTCTCGAGCCGGGGAGTTTACGACCGCAACATGACCCTGTGGTGCGGGTACGTGATCGAATGCCGGGAACGGCTCATATATTTCGCGGGTGACACCGCGTTCGGAGGTCATTTCGCCCAGATTCGGGAAAAGTTCGGATCGCCGCACCTGGCGTTACTGCCGATCGGAGCGTACGAACCACGCTGGTTCATGTCGCCGGTGCACATGGCTCCCGATGAGGCGGTCAGAGCGCATGAGATCCTGGCCGCCAAGACCAGCATCGCGATCCACCACGGAACTTTCCAACTGGCGGATGAAGGCATCGACACTCCGAAGAAACAGCTCATCGCCTGCGCGCAGGGCGACTCGTTTCTGGTCCTCGAGAACGGCCAATTTGCCGACATTCCATGACGATCGACAGGCACACGCTCGCGTTGGTCAGCATAGCCGGCAGTTCCCTGGACGTGCTCGGCGCGTTGTACCTCGCGTACGATCTCCTGGGCGGGGAACACGGACCACTGCGGACTCTCACCAGGGGAGTCACCTACGGTGCGCTCTTCGGAGCCGGGTACGGCCTCGCCCTCGGGCCGGTGTTCGGGCTGGCGAGCGGCGTGGCGCACGGCATCACACTCGCCTGGGAGTTTTCCCGCGCTTCGAGGCATCGGCCGAAACCCGGATTCTGGTATGACACGGCGATGAGCGCCATTCGCGGAGGCGGCTTCGCACTGGGCGCCGCTTATTTATATGGAGGCACATTCGGGGCCACGTTTGGCGCACTGAGCACGGTGGGACAGGTCCTGGCGTACCGAGCCGGCATTCGGCCGACCATCGATTATCAACCCGCCACCCGCCCGCGTTTGACCAAACATCAATTTCTTGCGGCGGTGAATCGCACGGTTGGCTACACTGTCACCGGATATCTCAGCAGCCTGGTGGCGCAGCAGCGGGAACACGCGATCGCGGTCGGACTGAAAGCGGGACTCGCCATCGGAGTGGTCACGGCGGTCGCGGGCGCCTGCACGCCTTTCGTCGAATGGACCGTAGACCACGTGCCCGAGAAGCGCATGGGTGTCTTCGGAGTTGGCTTGATCCTGATCGGCTTCGCGCTGCAATCCGTGCAGTATTGGCTGGCGCTGCTCGACGTGAGTATTGGTTCTTAGTCCTTCACGCCGGGGGCAGGCCCGGCGCGACGCAGTCCGGCCGTGCCGGCCTGCTGGCGGCGAAAATGGAAGAAAGTGTCTGGATGCTGCGTCTCATTCGCTGGTGGTTCCTCTGAGTGATCGCGAGGCCAGCCGGGAGATCATCGAATCTTGCCGCGCGGGCGATCGGGACGCCCTTCGTGTGCTCTATGACTTATATAAGGACCGCGTGTACTCCGTGTCGCTCTATTTCTTCCACGGCGATGAATCCGCCGCCAGCGACGTAACGCAGCAGGTCTTTCTAAAACTGATCACCACCATCGGCCAGTTCAAGGGCGATGCCCGATTCTCCACCTGGCTCTACCGCCTGGTGGTAAACGCCTGTCAGGACACGGCCCGGCGGCGCAAATCGGCGGTGTCGGCCACGGACCGCTCCCGCCTGGAAGAATTCGCCGTCCCGGGCTCGCAGGAGGACGACTACGCGCGCGCCCAGATGGCGCGGTCCGTGCGGGCGGCCGTTTCCGCGCTGCCGCCGAAGTTCCGCATCGCAGTTTTGCTGCGGTATTTCGACGACCTGTCCTACGAGCAGATGGCGGAGGCCCTCGATTGCTCCATGGGAACCGTCGCGTCGCGTTTGAGCCGGGGCCACAAGATGCTTGCCGAAAGGCTGAGGGGCCTGATGGGGGCAAAGGGATAGGTATGCACGTTACGCGTCAACTGGCGGCTCACATCGACGGCGAACTCGCATCCCGGGAGGCGCGGCGTGTCGAATTGCACGTGGCGGAGTGCGAACGCTGCCGAACCGAGCGCGAGCAGGTCCGGTTCGGGATGTCGATGCTGGACCATCTCCCGGCCGCCCAGGCGCCCGATGCCATCTGGGCGGCCATCGAGGCGGCGTTGCCCCGGCATCGGCCGCACAGGTCACTGCCCTTCCGCCGGTGGCGGCTGGCGTTGGCGGCCCTGGCGGTCGCGGCCGTGGCCGGTGCGGTGTACTGGACCGTCGCTCGCAGGCCCGAGGCGCGGTGGGAGGTCGTGCGGATTCACGGCGCACCGGCCATCGGAGCGAAACCTGTCCGCGGCGTCGCGCGCATCGGAGCCGGCGAGTGGATCCAGACCGATGCGTCCTCGAGCGCCACCGTGAAGGTCGGTGAGATCGGCTCTGTGGAAGTGGCGCCGAACACGCGCCTGCTGGTGGTAACGGCGCGCCCCGGCGAACATCGCCTGGCGCTCGCGCGAGGGGAGATCCGCGCGAAGATCTCCGCCCCGCCCAGGCTGTTTTTCGTGGACACCGCGTCCGCGACCGCCGTGGATCTGGGTTGCGAGTATTCGCTCCATACCGATGAAGAGGGGTCGGGCCTGCTCCAGGTGACCAGGGGCTGGGTGTCGTTTGAATGGAAGGGCCTGGAGTCGCTTGTCCCGGCCGGCGCAAGCTGCCGGACGCGGGCACAGGCGGGCCCCGGCGTTCCCTGTTTCGACGACGCGCCGGAGAACCTCAAGCAGGCGCTGGAGAACTTCGCTACCGAAAAACCCGGAAGCGGTTCGCTGGACATCATACTTGCCGAAGCCCGTGTGCGCGATACCCTTACGCTCTGGCATCTCCTCTCGCGGGTGGGGCTCGCCGACCGGGAACGCGTTTATGACCGCATCGCCGCCCTGACGCCCGTCCCGGCGGGTGTTTCGCGCCGGAAGGCGCTCGAACTGGACCCGGATACCCTGACACACTGGAAGGATGAACTGGCCTGGACTTGGTGAGCGGGAAGAAAATTCCCGCCCGCGCGTCTAACGGTCCCGAAAGGAGATTTCGATGCTGCGACTCGGTAGTGCAACCTTGGCGCTCGCGATGCTGGCCATGGCCCAAGGGTTTACCTTCACTGTCGGCAGCCCGGTGGCGTCCCAGGACTTCCACTTCAAGATGGCGGCCTTCGTGTTTCGCACGGAAGGCTGCTCCGAACCCGCGAAGCCTGAAATCTCCGCCACCGCCGAAGGAATCGTCAAGGGGGAGCGGCGGTCGGCCGTACTCAAAGTGATGCCGGGAACCAAACCCGGCGTGTACGCCGTCTACCAGAGCTGGCCCGCGGAAGGCCAATGGGTGGTGAACCTGAAAGGCACGTGCGCCAACTTGAGCGCCGGCGCTATCGTTCCCCTCGGACCCAAGGGGATGGTTCGGGAATCTTCCAGATTCTTTCCGCGTCCGGCCACCGACAGCGAAATCGAAACGTCGTTAAAAGCACTCACGCAAGGGGGGAACAAATGAAATCCAGCGTACGCATAGCTTACATACTTTCGGCCCTGGTCCTGTCCACGGCGGCCGTTCTGATTGCCGCGGAGATCGGCGCCGTTCAGCCAGGCGGCCTCACCGTCCACGAGTGGGGAACATTCACCTCCGTCGCGGGCGAGGACGGCGCCGCCATCGATTGGGATGTGCTGGGCGGCAAGGACGACCTCCCCGGCTTCGTCCACAATCGCGGGTATCGCTGTTTCAAATTCAGACTCACGGGCACGGTTCGCATGGAGACCCCGGTCCTCTACTTCTATAGCCAGCGGGCTTTGGATGCGCACGTGAGAGTGGCGTTCCCGAAGGGGCTCATTACCGAGTGGTATCCGCAGGCCGAATACCAGGTCGACCAGCAGAGCCGGACCGACGGATCGGTGCACCGCCTGGAGCCCAACCTGAACGGCCTCGACACATCGATGACGAGCCTGACCGGCGGCATCGAGTGGAAAAACGTGAGGGTCGAGCCGAACACGACGCCCGCTTTGCCGGTCGAAAGCACACCGAGCCGCTACTACGCCGCCCGCACCACCGACGCCGCTCCCGTCACGGCCGGCGTTCAGCACGAGAAATTCCTCTTCTATCGCGGCGTGGGACGCTTCGCGGTTCCCCTCTCCGCGCGTCTTTCCGCCGACGGAAAAGTCGCGGTTGCAAACCTCGGCTCCGATCCCGTCCCTATGGTGATGCTCTTCGAGAATCGCGGAGGCCGCCTGGGGTATCGCAGCGCGGGCGCCGTTTCCGGCCCGGTGTCGCTCGACCGGCCTTCGCTCGATGGCGGCTTCCCCCAACTGCGCGAAGGTCTGGAGAACGCGCTGGTGGCGCAGGGCCTGTTCCCGAAGGAGGCCCAAGCCATGGTCGAGACGTGGCGGGATTCCTGGTTCGAGGAGGGCTCGCGCATCATCTATATAGTCCCGCCGGGCGCCGTGGACGCCATCCTTCCGCTCCAGGTCGATCCGGCGCCGTTCCGGACCGCTCGCGTGTTCGTGGGGCGCATCGAGCTGATTACGCCCGAGACGAAGCGCGCAGTGGAAGACGCGATGGCCACAAACGACCGCACCGTGATCGATCGCTACGGCCGCTTTCTGGACCCCATCCTGAATCGCATGTCCCTGGAGAAGCCCGCGGCCGCGAGCCAGATCGAGCAGTTTCGCGCGAACGTGCAAAGCTCCTTTGCGGCGGCAGCCTGCCGGTAAGGGGGTGGGTGCGCCTGCCCGACCGCATCATCGCCGCGACGGCTCAGTTCCACAGGGTGCCGGTTCTAAGTCGCGATCGCCTCATCCGGTCGTCGGCCATTGAAACGAGGAAGCAGCGCGTCCCAGGCGCGGGTCGGAGAAGAGATACCAGATCGCTGTGTGCGTATCGGCTATCGCTCGAAGAATCAGGAATCATCGCGAGCGAAGTTCGCGAACATTTCGGCCCGATTCCGATCGATTTCTTCGGCCGATGGAGCCGGCCCATACTTCGCCAGGATGCCACGAGCCTTGGCCTGGGCCAGGGCGAGAAGCCTGGCTTCCTCCCGGGGCTCGAGGGGCAATGCGAGGGTCATCGTCGCGTCTCTATTTCTGAATCATGACTTCGGTGGACTTGACGACCACCAGCACGGAATCGCCCTGCTTCAGGCCGAGATCCTCGGCGCTTTGCCGGGTGATCACGCTCTCCATCACGTGCTCGCCAACCTTTACTACGATGCGAGCCATGATCTCTCCCAGGTGGACCTGCTCGACGATACCCGGCAACTGGTTTCTCGCGGAAAGTTTCATATTCCTATTTCAGCAGAAAAAACTCAGAGCACCCGTTGACCGGCTACCCGCGTATCGTAGCCGCCCAGGCCTTCCAGCTCGCGGCGAAAATTCGACCGGCTCAGGGTATCCAGCAGATTCTGTATGCGGGGCAATTCCAGATGCTGCTTCCGGATCACCAGATCGTAGCGTTCGCTTACCAGCGGAATGAAGTGGAGCCCAAAGGCGCGCGCGGCGGCCCGGGTCGCCAGGCAACAATCCACCGCGCCCGTCCGCACCTGCCAGGCAGCCGGGAGATGTCCCGGGGCCAACTCGTCGTAGCCCCGAACGCTCCGCGCCGCGATGCGCATCCGTTCGAGCCTCGAATCCAGCAGAGCCCGGCTGCCCGACCCACTTTCCCTATTCACGATGGAGACATCCTTCCGGCAAAAGTCCTCGATTCCCCGGATGCCCTTCGGGTTTCCCCACGCGGCCAGGATACCCTCTTCCCAAATTGCGAACGCGATCACGGCGACCGAGGTCTTGGGGAAGAGCCGGCCGATTTCCGGCAGATTGGATTCGCCGCTGGCCTCGTCCCGCAGGTGCGTCCCGGCTATATGAACGCATCCTTTTTTCAGCAGGGACAGCGCCTGAGAACTGTTCCTGTGCGCCAGAACGAGTTCGATCCCGGCGGCCTGAACATGGCGGGAAAGCACGGAAATGCCCGGATCGCATCCGGCAACCAGTATGCGGTTCGTGAAATCGCCTTCCGATTGAAAAATCTGGACTCGGGTTTTCCCCTCGCGTCCCGGCTTGTCCGCGACCACCGCGTCCGTGGCGGGGAAGTACCACGCGACCGGAGAGGGGGCGGAGGCCATGAGCCGTTTCTCCACGCGGCAAAGTTGAACCGGCTGGCCCTCCTGAACGGCGGCGGAACCGGGCAACAGGACGGCTCGCTCCGAGCGCAGATTTGGCGCCGGGACACCGCCGGAAAGAGTGAACAGCTCTTCGACGGTGGTTTCGAGCGCCCGCGCCAGGCGCAGCGCGACAGCCGTATTGGGGACGTAAGTGCCGGCTTCCATGGCATAGATGGTCTGCCTGCTCACGCCCACCGTGGCCGCCAGATGGATGGCGGAAAGGCCGCGTTTCCGCCGGAGGGTTGCCAGGCTGGTCTCGATCTCGGGCATTTTTCTATGCAGTCATTTTAAGCCGGAAACCCGGCCGGCCACCGCTCTTGTCTTGCAAGCATTACACTGATATTCTTACAAGACATGCGCCCGCATCAAGCCCTGGCCGCCCTTTCCGCTCTCGCCGCGCTCGCGGCCTTGTCCCCGTGCGGCTTCGCACAGGCCGGAAAAGCCGAATTGTCCGGCACGATCGAGGATCCGCAGTCGCTCGCCGTGGCCCAGGCGAAAGTGACCAGCGAAGAACAGGCCACCGGCGCCCGGTCCGAAGCCATAACCGGCGACCGCGGCGAGTATCACCTGCTGGGGCTGGCCGCCGGACAATATGTGCTGACGGTCGAGAAGCCGGGCTTCCGCCCGTACCGGCAGGAGGGCATCACGCTGCGCATCGGCGACCAGGTCCGGCTGAACGTGAAGCTGGAATTGGGACAAGCCTCGCAGACGGTGGAGGTCAAGGCCCAGGCGTCGCTGCTCGAAACGGCCGGCGGCTCGGTGAGCTATCACGTCAGCCAGCCGCAACTGGAAACGCTGCCGCTCGACGGGCGCAATTTCATTCCCCTGGTGGCGCTTTCCCCGGGCGTCGCCTTGCCGGGCGGCGGGTCGCTGCTGCCGCGGATCAACGGAAGCCGGCCGCGCACCAACGAATACCTCTACGACGGCATCAGCGTTCTCCAACCCGAGCCCGGCCAGGTGGCCTTCTATCCGATCATCGACGCCATGGAGGAATTCAAGCTGAACATCGACGCCTACTCGCCGGAATACGGCAGGTCCAACGGGGGAACGGTCATGGTGATCGGAAAATCGGGCGGCAACCAGCTCCACGGCACGCTTTTCGAGTTCCTCCGCAATGAGGACCTGAACGCGCGGAACTATTTTGCGCAGCCGGGTCCGCGGCCGGAATTTCGCAGGAACCAGTACGGCCTGACGGCGGGTGGGCCGATCCGCAGGAACAAGACGTTTTTCTTCGCGGACTGGCAGGGCGCCCGGCTGCGAACCGGAATCACCCGCCAGAGCGTGGTACCCACGGTGCCCCAGCGCAGTGGAGCGTTCCCCGCTACGACCTACGATCCGGCAAGCTCGCCCCGCGCGCCATTCCCCGGCAATACGATCCCGTCGAGCCGGTTCGATCCGCTGGCCGTCGAGGTATTGCTGCATTATCCGCTGCCTGACGCGGCCGCGGCAAACAACTTCATACTCACCGGCGTCGAGCCGGACAACCAGGACCAGTTCGACGGCCGCGTCGATCATGTCTTCAACGAAAGGCATCGCGCATTCGCGCGCTATTCGTATCTCCGCGACGACGACACCCCGGTGCCGTTTCTTCCCGACGGCAGCGGCAATCTCACCACCGGCGTTACGGGACATGCCATCACCCGCGGAGACGGCATCGCGTCGGAATACGACTGGACCGTTTCGCCGTCGACGTTAAACCAGGCGCGCTTCGGGTACACGCGCCGGGAAGTGAACCAGACATCGCTCCAGAACGGCGGCGTCACCATCCCCGGCGCGCCCGTGAGCGCTTTCCCCTCGACGCTCCCCATCTTTACCGTGACGGGGTATCAGCAGATCGGGCCGACCACCGCCGCCAACACCAACTTCACGACGTCGGTCACGGAGTTTCTGGATACCTTCTCGAAGATCCGCGGGCGGCACACGTTCAAGTTCGGAACGGATCTGAGGCGCGAAGCTCTCGACATCGTCAACCCGGCGAACCCGACCGGTTCGTACGCCTTCACCACAACCGGCACGGATTCCTCCACAGGCGCCGGCGGGAATGCCCTGGCTTCGCTCTTACTAGGCCAGGTGAACGCGTTCAGCATCGACATTCAAAATCAGGCGCTTCAGGAGCGCGCCCACATCGCGGAATTTTTTGCGCTGGACGAATGGAAGGTTTCGAACCGGCTCACGCTGAATCTCGGCACGCGCTATACGCTGAACTTCCCTTCGACCGAAGCCCATCAACACGACTCCGTTTTCAACCTGAACACGCAGGTGCTCGATTTTCCGCGTACCGCCAGGGAACTGGAGTGCTGCGATTTCGGGCCGCGCGCGGGGCTGGCTTACAGGCTCGGAGAGTCCTGGGTGATTCGCTCGGGTTACGGAATGATCTGGTTCGAACAGACCGGCATCACCACGCCGTTCACGCTGCCGCAGTTCCCGTTCGTGCAGACGGTAGGGCAACAATCGCAGGACAACATCAACCCGGCTTTTGTGCTGGCGAACGGGCCCACGGTGCAGGTGGCGGCGCCGAATCCGAATTCGGGACTGGGGCAGGGGGTTTTCGGCGTGGACCGGAACGTGGGGTCCGGCTACTCCCAGCAGTGGAATTTCACCGCGCAGAAAACCCTCTGGAGCGACGTAAACTTCGAGCTCGGCTATCTCGGATCGAAGAACACGCATCTGGGCCTGCCGGAATCCAACCTCAACCAGGTGCCGGCCGCGGACCTTGCCATGGGATCCGCTTTGACGGCGAAGGTCCCCAATCCCTACTTCGGGCAAATTCCGGCCTCGTCGTCATTGGGACAGCCAACCATCGCACAGCAGCAATTGTTGCGCGCCTTTCCGCGATTCACGAACGTGGCTCTTTTCCGCGACAATGTGGCCGATTCCGAATACGAAGCGCTGCAAATGAAGCTGGAAAAGCGCTTTTCGCGCGGCCTGACTTTCACCTTCGCGTACACTTTTTCCAAGCTCATCGACGACGCTTCGACCTACTTTTCCCAGACCATCTTCACCGGACCGGCGCTCACCACGATCGGGGCGGCCGACGCCTTCAACCGGAAGCTCGAAAGAGACGTTTCGAGCGGCGACATCCCGCGCGTCTTTTCCGCCGGCTGGGTGTACCGGATTCCGCGATGGTGGAGGATCTCGGGTTGGGAAATCGGCGGCCTGGCGCGCATCCAGGCGGGAGACGCGGTGCCGGTCACGCAGGCGACCAATACCCTGTCCGCATTCGGATACGCCGTTCAGCGGCCGAACCGCATCGGCAACCCGAACGACTTTGCCACTCGCAGCGCTTCCCAATGGTTCGACAAGTCGGCCTTCACCGCTGCCGGACAATTCAGCATCGGCAACAGCTCGCGGAATCCGGTGCGGGGGCCGGGGCTGCAGGATGCCGACCTGATGATCGGCAAAACGTTTCGGATATCGGAGCGGGGCAATTTTGAATTCCGCGCGGAAGCCTTCAACGTCAGCAACACTCCGCCGCTGAACGATCCGAACGGCTCGTTTGGGAGCGCTGCGTTCGGAACGATCACCAGCGCGGGAAATCCGCGGGACTTCGAGTTGGCCGGCAAGATACGGTTTTGAAGACGTCACCGCGACTTGCGCGCCAGTTCGTCCAGCAGCAGCTTGACCGGGCGGACTGCGGCCAGCGTCACTTCCGCGTTGACGCGCTCGATGCGGGTAAGCTCGCGCGTCTCGGCCGAGATCCAGTCGGCGGGGGCTGGCTGGCTGGCGGCCAGGCGGTCCAACGCTTCGAGACCCATGGCGCCCAGCGCCGAGAGGTCTTTGGACAGCGGCTTCAACTCCGCGAGCAGGGCATTGCCTTCGGCCAGCGCCTGGAAGCGTTGATCGTTGGCCGCCCACAGGGCGAACCGCTCGCGCAGCAGGGCGAGGTCTTCCGGCGCCGGGCCGGCAATCGCCTTGGCCGCCGACTGCTCCAGCAGGCGCACGCTTTCGCTCTCGGGGCGCACGGCGTCCACGAAGCGGTTCAAGGGGACCAGGCTGGTGTACTTCCGGGCGCGGGCGCGGCCGCCGAGGCCTTGCGCTTCGGCCGCGTCGGCCAGCACCCGCAGCGGTCCGGCGGGCCGGCCGGCCGCCATGCGGTCCAGCATCGGCTGATAGCCCGCGCGGTGCTGCACGCCGGTCCAATCGAGCAGGCGGCTGACCGCCTCCATCCGCGAATACATGGAATCGGCGGCGGTAGTCTCTTTGGACGACCAGAAGCGCTCGGCGATGGCGGCGGCGCGCGGCCAGATGCGCGAATCGATGGTTTCGCCGTTCACGTACTCGGCCCACATGCACGCCTCGCCGCCCAGAACGCGGGCCGCCTGCTCGGGCGTCAATTTGGCGGCGGCGCCCGCCAGCGGGTCGATGCCGTAGTGGTAGCGCGCGGGCTGCAGGTGGTCGAGATAGTAGCCCCAGGAAAGGATCGCGCGGTGTCCTTGGGCGGCGGCGTCGGCCAGCCCGTTCTGCCCGCGCCACGACTGGATCACGGTGGCCTGCGGAAGAGCGGGATCGAGGATCTCATCCCAGCCGATCATGATCTTCCCGTGCTTCTCCACGATCTTCAGCAGCCGCTGGTTGAAATAGGCGTGGAGGGCGCGGTTGTCCGCCAGGCGATGCTGGCGCGCGAACTCCTGGATCTTCGCGGAGTCCTTCCACTGCTTGCCGTTCACCTCGTCGCCGCCGATGTGGAAATAAGGATCGGGAAAGAGCGCGGCCATCTCGCCGAAGAACGCGTCGAGGAACCTGTAGGTCTCCTCGCGCGTGGGATCCAGACACGGATCGAACACGCCCCAGGTGCGGCCGATGGTGTAAGGACCCGGCGCGCTGGCCAACTCGGGATAGCCGGGGAACCACGAGTTGGTGTGGCCCGGGACATCGAATTCGGGAATCACGCGGATGCCGCGGTCGCGCGCGTAGGCCACCACCTGGCGGATCTCACCCTGCGTGTAGAAAAGGCCGTCCGAGCCCAGTTGCTGAAGGCGGGGGTAACGCTTGCTCTCCACGCGGAAGCCCTGGTCGTCGGAGAGGTGCCAGTGCAGGACGTTGAGCTTCACCGCGGTCATGGCGTCGAGATTGCGCTCGATCACCGGGACGGGCACAAAGTGGCGCGCAGCGTCGATCATCAGGCCGCGCCAGGGGAAGCGGGGGCGGTCCTCGATGTGGACCGCGGGCGCTTCGAAGCCCTCGGCCCCGGGCGCCACCAGTTGCGCGAACGTTTCGAGTCCCCGAAGCGCGCCGTCGATGGTGGCGGCCTTCAGTTGCGCGCCGCTGGCGGAGACGTCCAGCGTGTAGGATTCGTCTTCGCCGAGCGTGGGCCACAACGGGCCCGCGGCGGCGCATTCCACGCGCAGCGAGGCGTGCGCGCCGTCTTCCGCCTTCCCGGCGGCCATGGGAATCCCGGTCTGGCGGGAGAGCCGCGCGACGAAGCGGCCGAGCGCGGCTTCCAGGCGGGCGTCGGAGAAAGCCGTCGCGGCGGCGGTGAAGCCGCCATCCACCGCGAGCCGGCCCGAGGCGGTTTCCATCCTGACGGGCAGGGGCATCAGCGCGGGAGCGGCGTGCGCGCCGGAAAGCAGCATGAGGAACAATGCGGATCGGAGCATCTTTATTTATCGTACTCGCCTATCGGGCGAAGCCAGACATTGCGGAAGCGCACCGGGTGGCCGTGATCCTGGAGCAGCAGGGGCTCCTCGGCGCCGTGCGGCGTATACTTGGCCACCGCGCGGTACACCGTGGCGCCCAGGATCTGCTTGTGAACGTGAACCAGCACGCCGTTGTAGAAAACCGTCTGGTATCCGGGCCGGGTGAGCTTGCCGTTTTCAAAGCGCGGCGCTTCGAAGGCGACGTCGTAGGTGTTCCATTCGCCGGGCTTGCGCGCGGGGTTCACCAGCGGCGGCCACTGGCCGTACATGGCGCCCGCCTGGCCATCGGCGTAGGTGGGATTCTCCCAGGCGTCGAGCACCTGGATTTCGTAGCGGCTCATGAAGTAGACGCCGCTGTTGCCGCGGTCCTGGCTGCGGCCGCGGATGGCGGCGGGCTCCATCCACTCGATGTGCAACTGGATGTCGCCGAACGTCTCGCGCGTGAACAGATCGCCGGTGCGGGGCGCCACTTCGAAGTAGCCGTTCTGAACCTTCCATTTGGCATCCACCGTCTTGCCGCGATCGGCGCCCTGGCCGGCCTGGGCCCACTTGGAAAGGTCCTTGCCGTCGAAGAGCACGATGGCGTCCGAAGGAGGCGCGCCCGGCGCCGCGCCGGGAGTCACCACGCGCGGATGCGGCCGGTCGGGATCGTGCACGTGCCACGGCTGGCCGGGCAGCACGGGGGTATCCTTGAATCCGAGTTCGGGATTCTGCTGCTGCGCCGCGAGGCAGGCCGCCAGCCACAGCACGGCGGCGGCCAGCGCGCCGATTGCGGTCCAATGGGATGGGCGGTTCATATGACAGATAGTATCAGGGGCGCGCGGGAATTGTGGCTGATGCGGCACGGAGAGACGGAGTGGAGCCGGTCGGGCGCACACACGGGCCGGACGGACCTCCCGCTTACCGCCGCGGGGCGCGAGAACGCGGCGGCGCTGGGGCGGTATCTGGCGGGAAAGCGTTTCGCGCTGGTGCTGGCAAGCCCGCTCGAGCGCGCGCGGGAGACCTGCCGGCTGGCCGGTTACGGCGCCGAGGCCGAGATCGAGCCGAACCTGTGCGAGTGGGATTACGGCGATTACGAGGGCCGCACCACCGCGCAGATTCAGCAGGAGCGGCCCGGATGGTCATTGTGGGACGACGGCCCACTCCACGGAGAAACGCTGGCGCAGGTGGGCGCGCGGGCGGACCAGGTGATCGCGCGCGCGGCGGCGGTGGAGGGCGACGTGGCGCTGTTCGCGCACGGCCACGTGCTCCGGATTCTCACCGCGCGCTGGCTGGGGCTCGCGCCGGACGCGGGACGCCTGTTCGCCCTGGGCACCGCATCGATCAGCACCCTGGGATACGAACGCGCGACGCGGGTGATTACGCGCTGGAATCTTTCTGTTTCGGCGTGATCAGGGCGATCCGCGCCGCCTTCGTGCCGGCCTGGAGCTTCACCACTTTCGAGACCAGTTGCAGCGATTCGACGGCCGCGACGACGCGGGTGTGACCGCGGTCGGCATCGGTTCCGGTGAGCACCACCACCTGGCGCGAGGGAGCGAAGATCTCCGTCACCCGGATGCGTTCGGTCCCGCTGCCCAGGTACACCACCAGTTCCTCGTCTTCCTTGAGCGCCTTTTGCATGGCATGGATCTGGGCGAGGAAAACGCCGGTTACATTTTCGGGCTGCGGGGCCGAGGGCGGCGCCGCGGGCTCCTTGGTGGTGGCCGACAGGATGGCCTGCTGCGCAATCTGCTTGGTGAATTCGCCGAGTGCCATGATGGATTGATGCTAGCACGCGGCAGAGCGGCGAATCGAATACACACGTCTTGTGTGTATTATATAAAGTATCGGCTTTTGACGCCGACAAACACCATGAGCACACGCATCAACATCATTTTGCCGGACGCAACCGCAGCGGTCCTCGATCGGGTGACGACGAAAGGGAACCGCAGCCGGTTTATCGACCGTGCAGTACGGCGGCTCATCGAGACCGAAGGCAAAGCGAGCCTCCGGGCACGCCTCAAGGAGGAGGCGATCGAAAACGCCGGCCGCGACCTCGCGATCGCGGCCGATTGGTTCCCGCTGGAAGAAGAGGCCCGGCAGACGTTCGAAGCCTCCCGCAAGCCGAAGAAAACCGTAAAGGCCAAACGGGCATGACCTTCCCTCGCCGGGGAGAGATTTACCTTGTCGAGTTCGATCCGACCCGCGGCCACGAGATCCGAAAGACCCGCCCGGCCGTCGTCATTCAGAACGACGTGTCCAATCAGTACAGCCCCATAACCATCGTGGCGGCCATCAGTTCGCAGTTTCGGGACCCGCCCTATCCGCGTGAAGTGCCGGTCCGGCCTGGCGGGAAGACCGGCCTCAGCCAACCGTCAGCCGTGATATTAAACCAGATCCGATCGATAGACCGGCAGCGGCTCGTGAAGCGCCTGGGCGCCCTTGATGCGGCTACCATGGCGAGGGTTGACGAGTCCCTCAAAATCAGTCTCGGGCTGGTGAATATTTGAAAAGGTTGCGCCCCTGCCCCTCATTCCAGCGCGAACACGAACAACGCATGGCCGGCGGCGATGGCCACGTGCTGTTTTCCGCCCAGCAGGAAACTGACCGGATTCGCGAAAATCGCGCCGCCCGTGGGGAAACGCCAGAGCGGCTTTCCGGTGGCCGCGTCCAGCGCCAGGAAATAGCCTTCGCTGGTGCCGCCGAATACCACGCCTCCGGCGGTGGACAGCAGGCCGGCCCAGGGCGGCGAGTGCAGCTTGAATTCCCACGCCAGTTGGCCCGTGTCCGCATGCAGGGCCCGGATCCACCCGCCCGGCTCCACCCCCGGGATGCCCGCAATTCCGCCGCCCGCATACCATTGGCCCGCGGCGTACTTCGATTTATCGATGTAGAAGCGCGTGCCTTCCTCGCGCGTGGCCACGTAGAACAGGCCGGTCTTCGGGCTGTAAGACGGGCTGAACCAATTGGTGCCGCCGTGCATCCCGGGATACACGATGTTGCCTTCCTCGGTAGGCGCCTTTCCCGGAAGGATCACCGGTTTGCCGCGGCTGTCGATTCCACTGGCCCACGTCTGCTTGGCGAACTGCGTGCCCGCTAGAAACTCGCCCGTGAGGCGGTCGAGCACGTAGTAGAAGCCGTTGCGGTTGGCCACCATCACCACACCGCGCGTGGCGCCGCGGACCGCAAGATCGGCCAGCACCGGCACGTGCGTGGAATCCCAATCGTGCACGTCGTGCGGGGTGAATTGAAAGTGCCATTTCAATTTGCCGGTGGCGGCGTCGAGCGCGATGAGCGACGCGGCGTACAGGTTGTCGCCCCGGCGGATATCGCCGTTGTAGTCGGGACCGGGATTGCCGGTGCCCCAGTAGATCAGGTTGGCGGCGGGATCGTAGGAGCCGGTCACCCAGGTTGTCGCCGCGCCCGTCTTCCAACTCTCGCCCGCCCAGGTTTCGTGGCCGGGCTCGCCCGGGCCGGGCACGGTCCAGAAGCGCCAGAGGCGGTTCCCGGTCTCAGGATCGTAGGCGTCCAAATACCCGCGCACGCCGTACTCCCCGCCGGCGATCCCCACGATGATCCTGTCCTTCAACGCCAGGGGCGCGACCGTAACCGCGTATCCCGTCTTGTAGTCGGCCACCGCGACGTCCCACCGCACCTTGCCGGTCCGCATGTCGAGCGCCACCAGGTGCGCGTCCAGGGTGCCCAGAAAAAGCGTGTCGCCGAGGATCGCCAGCCCGCGGTTGACTTCGCCGCAGCAGGGGCGGATGTCTCGCGGCATCTCGCGGCGGTAGCTCCATAGCGGACGGCCGGTGCGGGCGTCCAGGGCCGCGGCGCCGGTCGGCGGCTCCGAGATGTACACGATCCCATCGGCGATAATCGGCGACGTCTCGAATTTGCTGGAGTCGGCGGTTTGATAGACCCAGGCCGGCTTGAGGCGCGCCACGTTCGCGGCGGTGATCTGGGAGAGCGCCGAGTAGCGCTGCCCGCTGTAGTTGCCGGAATACGTCAGCCAGTTGCCGGGATCGGACCCGGCGCCGAGGATGCGCTCGTAGGGCGCCTGGGCCGCGCAAGCAAGCGCGGCCGCCAACAGCAGCGTCGCCGCTTTCATCGGCCGCCTCGCAGGCTGCCGAGCCAGGCCACCAGGTCTTCGATCTCCGAATCGGTCAACTTGCCGCGGTAGCTCGGCATGGGCGATTTGCCCCAATCCTCGTGCAGCTCTTTCAGGTCTTCCTTCCAGAAGGAGTAAATCCGGCCCGCGGCGTCGCGCACCTGGATGGAAAAAGTGTCCTCGTTGACCCGGGCGCCGGTGATCTGGCGGCCGTCGTTGGCAGTCAGCCGCACCTGGAGAAAGTTGTCGGGGATTACGGTGACCCAGCGGTATTGGCCGAAACTCTCGGGGATGTCGGCCTCGGGTTCCAGCAGCGCGCGGCGCAGGTAGTCGCGGTCGCGGCGCGCGCCGATGCGGGAAAGGTCCGGCCCCAGGGTGCCGCCATCGTTCCCGATGGTGTGGCAGGCGGAACAGCCCGCCTGGCGATAGACCTGCTCCCCGCGCGAACCGGCGGGCGCCTGGGCGGCGGCGCTGCGCTGGAGGCTGCGGACGAAGACCACGATGTCGCGGATCTCCTCGTCGCCCAGCGGGGCCGGCGGCATTTCGGTGCCCGGAATGCCTTTGCGGATGATGGAGAAGAGCCCCTCGTTGTCGCTGGCGCGTTTCAGGGCCGTGAGGCTGACTCCGCGGCCGCCTTCGCCCTGCCGGCCGTGGCACGCGGCACAATGCGCCCGGTACAGATCCGCGCCCGTGGTGTTCTGCGCCGCGAGTGGTCCCGGCAGCGCCATCGGCAGCAGTGCCAGCACCGCCAGCCCCCGCGCAGCCAACCCCGGCACAGACAGCCCCCGCATGATGGGAAGGATAGCACTTCGGCGGCGCGCCGCGGCGCGGTCTGTCGGAGAATAGAGTTTCTATGCCGAGTTCCTCCAGCCCCGCGGGCCGGCGGGGCGCCCTCCGGGCCCTCCTGCGGCTGCTGGAACCGCCCGCGCCTTTCGTCATGAATCCGCGCGAGCCCAGGGATTTCCCGATGGGCCGCTGGAATCTGTACATCGGCGGCGCCGGTTCCGTGGTGGAGGGGTCCGTCAACCTGGATCTGTTTGCCGTGCCCGGTGTGGACGTGGCCGCCGACGCTCAACAGTTGCCCTTTCCGGATGCCCTGTTTCAGCACGTCGAATGCGATGCGGTGCTCGAGCACGTTCGCGACCCCCGCCGGGTGATGCGCGAGATCGCCCGCGTGCTCGCTCCGGGCGGATATGCGCATCTGGTCACGCCGTTCTGCCATCCGTTCCACGAATATCCGAAAGACTACCAGCGCTTCACGCTGGACGGCCTGAAGGAGATCGCCGGCGGCATGGAGATCGTGGCCGAGGGATGGCGCACCGGTCCGACCGCCACCCTGCTGGTCTTCGCGATCGAATTCGCCAAGCTGCTGCTGCCGTGGAAAGCCTGGCGCGTGTTCGCGCACGGCGTGCTGGGCTGGCTGCTGTTTCCCCTGCGATACCTGGACCTGCTGCTGCTGCGAGCGCCTATGGCGGGCCGGATTGGAAACCACTGCTACCTGTGGGTCAGAAAGCCTCGGTAACCCTGTTGTTTCAACGTTTTGCAGCATAGTATTAACCAAACTTAGTTAACTTTAATTCTTATTTTATTTTAGTACTATACAGTACTAGGATACTTACGAGTACCATAATCTCACCACGGGTCCGCGATTGGGAGGCAATTCTAAAATGTCAGATCGATGGTTCCACCGGAATTTGTCCGAGCGCGCTTTGCTAATTGTGAGCGCGATCCTCTTTCCGTCCGTTTTGCTCGCGCAGAATGACACCGCCGTGCTGTCAGGGCGCGTATCCGACCCTTCAGGCTTAGGCGTCCCCGGAGCGGAGTTGCGCCTCACCAGGCAGTCCACGGGCGCGGTTCGGGAAACCCTTTCGGCGTTCGACGGCGGCTACCGGATCGAGTTGATCGAGCCGGGCGACTATTCGCTGCGCGTGGCGGCCAACGGCTTCAAGACTCAGGAATACACCGCGATCCATCTGCAGGTGGCTCAAGCCTCGCAGCTCAACGTGGCCCTCACGGTGGGTATCGTTGCCGAACACGTCTCGGTGACCGAGACGGTGTCGCCGCTGGACGCGGTGAGCGTGTCGCAGGGCACGGTGGTGAGCGAGGAGAAGATCACGACCTTACCGCTCAACGGGCGTCAGTTTCTGCAACTGGCGCTGCTTTCGCCGGCAGTGAATTCCGGCGGCATCGCGGTCCAGCAGAACGCCTTGCGACAGGGCGAAGTGGCCGGTTTGAGCGTGGCGGGAAGCCGGACTAACGACTCCGCTTACCTGCTGGATGGGGTCATCAACACGGATCCGGACTACAACGCGCTCAGCTATGTGCCGATTGTCGACACCATTTCGGAGTTTCGCGTGCAGGTGGCGCAGTACAGCGCCGAGTACGGAAGGGCGTCGGGCGGGCAGGTCAACGTGCTGACGCAATCCGGCACGAACAACTGGCACGGCGGCGCCTGGGAATTCCTCCGCAACAACCAGATGGATGCGCGGCCCTTTAATCTGACCACGCAGAGCAGCGTGCCGAAATTCCAGCGCAACCAGTTTGGCGGTTTGCTCGGCGGGCCGCTGGTGAAGAGCAAACTGTTCGCGTTTTTCAGCTACGAAGCTTTACGGACGCGGCAGGCGTCCGCCAATCTGACGACCATCGGCGTGCCCGATGCGCTCCAGCGCGCCGGCAATTTCAGCGCGGAAGCAGCCACCACGCTGATCTACGATCCGACCAGCACGGTGAGCGGCGGCACGCGCGCGCTGTTCCCGGGCAACATCATTCCGGCGGCCCGCATCGATCCGTCGGTCGCGGCGGCGATGCAGATCCTGCCGCTGCCCAACGTCGCGGGCGGACTGTACATCAACTCGGCCGAAGTTCAGTTGCAGAACTACGGCAACTACTCGGGACGCGCCGACTATCAGGTGACGGACACCTTCAAGATCTTCGGGCGCTACTCGGGGTCGGCGGAGAACGCGTCGATTCCCGTGGTTTTGCCGGCGCGCGCGAATCTGGACAACGCCGCGCCGCGCAACGTGGCGGTGGGAATCACCAAGGTGGTTTCCTCCGATAAGGTGAACGACCTCCGGCTGGGATTCAACCGCTTGAACTTCCTGTACGGCCTGCCGGAGCTGAATTTCAGCGTCAACGGGCAGCAGGAGCAGTTGCCGAATTTCATCGTGGGACTGTTGAACTTCGGCGGGGCGGGCCCGTATAACGCCACGGGGCAGGGCGGCATCGCGCGGGCGCGCGACAACGTCTATCAGATTTGGGATGTGTTTGCCTGGCAGCACGGACGGCATGCGCTGTCGTTCGGCGGCGAGTTCGACAACACCCAATATGTCCGTTTCGAGTACGCCGATCCCCTGGGGTCGTTGACTTTCACCAAAGGGTACACGGACGCGACCGCGGCGGCGCCCAAGGCCGGCGACAATTCAGGCGACGCGATGGCTACGGCGCTGCTGGGCCTGCCCAGCGCGGCGGTTCGCACCATCGGGCCGAATCGCATCGACGGGCGGCAGACCAACTCGGCCGCGTTTTTGCAGGACGATATCCGGCTGGCCCCCAGCCTCACGCTGAACGCGGGCGTGCGCTGGGAGGTCGCGCCTCCGCTTTACGACACCCGCAATCAGATGAGCAGTATCGATTTCAGCACGGCGCCCTCGCCGGCGGCGATTTTCGCCTCCGGCCAGCAGGGGATTTTTAGTCCGAAGCTGTTCCTGTGCGGCAAGGATGGCTATCCGAGGGGCTGCGCCTACACCAACTGGCGCAATTTCAGCCCGCGGATAGGCCTGGCCTGGTCGGTCGATTCGAAGACCGTGATTCGCGCCGGGGGAGGCATGTATTACGGCACGCAGGACGCCAATACGCTGCTCAAGACGGCCCAGTCGCTGCCGACTACCTACAACCAGACCCTGACTTTCAACGCCTACGTGCCGCAGAATCCGACCCTGAACGTGTTTGCCCCGGCTATCGTCGGCGGCCAGGCGATTCAGGCGGCCGCTCTCGATCCTCGCCAGGGCACGCCGTATTCGCCGCAGTGGAGTTTCAACGTCCAGCGGGCCATCACGCCGGACACCGTGCTGGAGGCCGGCTACCTGGGCACCGCCGGCATTCACCTGGAGCAGAATGTGCAGGTGAACAATTCCCTGCCTGGAACCACCGCCAAGCGGCCCTACTTCGGCTTGACGCTGGCGCCGGCCGTGCAGGCGCAGCTGGCGTTCCCCATGTCGAATACCACGGTGCCGGTGACCACCATCAACTACTTTCCCCATTCGGCGCAGAGCAACTACCACGCGCTCACGGCGCGGTTGGAGCGCCGGTTCCACGCGGGAGTCTCGCTGCTGAACTCGTTCACCTGGTCCAAGTCGATTTCCAATGCGCCGCAATACCGCAACGCGGGCGGCATCACGGGCAGCGAGAATTCGCCGCCGCAGAACTCGTTCAACCTGGCGGCGGATCGCAGCCTGGCATACTTCAACACCAAGTTTCGCTGGGTCACCACGGGCGTTTACGACCTGCCGTTCGGCAAGGGGCACCGTGCGCTCGCCCAGGGCTTCGGCGGGACGATTCTGGGCGGCTGGGCGCTTTCCGGCATCCTCCAGGTGCAGAGCGGCTTCCCCTTCACCATCAACTACAAGGGCGATCCGATCAACATCGGCGGCGGCAGCGGCGGGATTCTGGTGCGGCCGAATTACGTGCTGAACGCCGCCGGCTCGCCGGTGGACCCGAACCTGTCGTCTTCGCAGCGTTCCACGGCTGCCTGGTTCAATACCGGGGCCTTTGTGCAGCCGGTTTACCAATTCGGCACGGTGGGGCGCAATACCATGATCGGACCCGGACTGAGCAACCTCGACGCGACCATTGCGCGCACCTTCCGCTTGCTCGAGAAGTTGAGGCTGCAATTCCGCGTGGAGGTCTTCAACCTGGCGAACCATTCCAACTACAACCTGATCGGGCGAGTGGTGAACGATCCAACCTTCGGCATCGTGCAGAACCAATTGCCGCCGCGACAGATCCAGTTGGGGTTGAAGGCGCAGTTCTGATCCGTTTCGACCTGCCGCCCCAAGGCATGAGTCAAGATTTTCCAGGGAGATGATATACGGCCCCTAGAGCACGGCTTTCGAGCAGGAGTGGCATCTGTTCCTTTCATTCGATGGCGGTTCGTGCGGCGGATCGATCGCCTCGGCGATAACGTTGCTGTGGCTTGCTACCGCTACTCTGCACGGGGAGTCGCCGTTGCAGATCGTCTCGCCGGCAAACGGCGCAATGGTGAACGCCGGGGACGCGCTGACGGTTACCATCACAGCGCCTCCGTCCGCGTTCCAAAGCGTGAGTATTGCCGGCGATGGGCCGTTCGCGCTCAGCACCGGCCTGACCGCGCCGCCCTATCAATACTCGTATCCGATACCGGCGGATTGCGCGTTGGGCCGCTACCGGTTCAAAGCCGCCGGCGCCACGGCATCCGGCGAGACGGTCTACTCCGACCCCATCGAAGTGGACATCGAGCGACCCGACGACGCCAGAAAACTGCAATCGGAGATTCAGTCGCTCACTCTCGGCGACCACAGGGAGGTGTCGCTTCTCATCTGGGGAGTTTTCCGGGACGGGGCTAAGATCGATGTGACCCGCTCCCAGCGAACGACCTACACTTCGGACCGGCCGGCCGTCGCCGTGGTGTCGAGCGAGGGCGGCGTCTCGGCCGTGGGCGCCGGAAAAGCCAAAATCACAATCAAGTACGGCGACAAGAGCATCGTCGTGCCGGTCGTCATCACCGGGAATCCGGAAGGGGAATAGCAACCGGAAGCCGCCCTGGCGCTCACAACCTGCCCCGAAGCCGGCCGATTTCGCGGCGATCGCGTTTGGATGGTTTGCCCTCCCGCATCGATTCGAAATGCGGCATCGCTTTGCGCTCCGCGGCCAGCCTGAGCCGCGACTCGCGGCTCGCCTCCGTCTCGCGGTAGAGCGTCTGCGCGGCCGCCGCCGGGCCGCGCATCCCGCTGAGCGCCAGGACTTCCACCTGAAATTCGCCGCTCTCGTTCTTCACCCGCAACAGGTCGCCGGCCCGGACCTCGCGCGCGGCCTTGGCTCCTTGTCCGTTGGACTCGATCCTGCCGAGCTCGCACGCCCGCGCAGCCAGCGAGCGCGTCTTGAAGAATCGGGCGGCCCACAGCCACTTGTCCATTCTCACGCCGGTCATGATTCCATTTTCATACCAGGAGGGGACCTCCGGCGAGTCATCAGTGTCGCCGCTCCCTGCCGAACATTAATCCGAGTGAGGCTCAACTCGGCAAGACGAATCCTCGCGGGTCACGGAAGCGATGCCGGGTGCGGGCCGGTTTGCGGGGACCTATTTCCTTGACGGGCGTGTCACGGGAGGAGTCCTGAAGCTAGCGGCTGCCGATTTCTTCCCATCCTGGCCGTTACCGCCGAACGTACAATGTATTGCACACTGGTATTTGGAGGAGGAGGAGATGTTCCGGCGAATTGGAGCCCGTGGGTATCGCTGCTTGCGCTCCGTGGAGCAGTCGATCAACCCCTTTGAGGTCTTGATCGGCTCCAACGCGAGTGGCAAGTCCTCGTTTCTTGATGTCGTCGCTTTTCTCGGGACCCTGGTCTCCGCCGGTCTGGAAGCCGCCGTTGAGGAACGAACGGCAAACTTCCACGATTTGGTGTGGGGACGAGACGCGGACAGCTTCGAGCTGGCTGTCGAAGCAGTGATCCCTGAAGACCGGCGTGCCATGCCGATTATTCCGCCGGTTGGTTTCGAGACGCCGGACACTATACGGTACGAGGTGGGCATCCGCCTCGATACGCTGACCGAAAAGCTGCACATTGCCAAGGAACTCGTTAGAATTTACCACTCCCATCGGTTGGTGCCGGGCTCCGGTATCGAGGTTGTCACTCGGTCAATCCCCGTGACACATGACGGACGGTTGGTGGAGGTCCGCTTCTACACGGAGGCGCTGCAGCAACCTTTCGAACGGCAGTTAGCGCATCGAAACTACGCCACCTTGAACAATATACCGATGGACGCCGAGTTCCCGGCCACTTCCTGGCTCAGGGAGCTCTTGCGCGGCGGGATAAAGCCTGTGGAGCTCGATGTCGAGGCGCTTCGCAAGCCGAGCCCACCGGCGACAAGCGAAGTCAGCGAGTCGAGCGGTTCCTACTTGGCGCGGTCCGTCTCGCAACTTAAAAGCCGCAACCCCAACCAATTCGACGCTTGGCTCGCGCACGTGAGGACGGTGCTGCCAGAGATCAAAGACATCCGAACCGTATTAAAGGAAGACGACCGGCACCGCTACATCACGATTGACTACGACAACGGCGTCTCCGTGCCCTCCTGGATGGTGTCCGATGGTACCTTACGGCTCCTGGCGTTGACACTGCTGGCCTACGTCCCGGACTTCGATGGAGTATACCTTGTCGAGGAGCCGGAAAATGGGCTGCATCCTACAGCGCTCCAGGCGGTTTACGAGTCCCTGTCGTCGGTCTATGAGGGGCAGGTGCTCGTCGCTAGCCATTCGCCCGTGCTCTTGAGCATGGCGAAGCCGGATCAGCTACTGTGCTTCATCAAGGCGCGAGACGGCATTCAGATCATCCGCGGAAGTGAGCACCAAGCACTTCGCGATTGGCAAGGCGAGGTCAGCCTCGGGACGTTGGCCGCCTCGGGAATCCTCGGATGACGCTGACAGCAACGCTACAGGACTTGATCGTTCTGGCTGCCGACGGATCCATGCAGGGGGCACTTGAGGAGGTACTGAAACGCTACCATTCTCTCGGAATCCGCGAGATTTCTTACAAAGTCATTCAACAGCCGAATTTTGACCCTGGGGTGTTGCATAGTGGTCACAGTCTCCTCCAGTCGCAAAACAAGAACTACCTCCATGCGGTCGCAGTCTGTGATCGCCACGGCTGTGGCAAGGAGGCCCTGCCCCGAGAGGAGTTGGAGACATTGATCGAGAAAAGCCTTTCGAACCACTGGGCGGACCGCGCCGCTGCCATCGTAATTGACCCGGAACTGGAGAACTGGTTGTGGGCGGATTCTCCGCACGTCGCGAAGGAAATTGGGTGGCCTGGTGGAAAGATCGAGCTACGTGAATGGCTTCGTAATGAGGGATTTCTTACCCCAGGCCAGTCAAAGCCCAGCGACCCAAAGGCTGCATTGGAAAAGGCACTGCGGCTCACCAAGAGGCGCCAATCAAGCGCCCTCTATCGGACTCTTGCGTCAAAGGTCACTCTCCAGCAGTGCGCCGACCCGGCGTTTCTGAAGCTAACGGAGACCCTGCGACGCTGGTTTTCCGCTGCTGGTGCCGGATCCTAAAAGCCGGACAATTTGCGCACCTACTGCCGCCACCACGGATACCTCCCGTTAGGTCCCCGTCCAGGAAGCAAGGATACCCATAACGTCCTTGGCTCTGCTGACTGGGCTTCCTGACTGGCCCGTCTCCTACGGAGCCAGCGCCGGACTGACGTGCCGCGTGGGCATTCCGCGGTAGGTGTCCACGCTGAGCCGCCGGCCGTCGCTGCGTATGGTGACCAGGCCGTCGAGGTCGGTGCGGAGGATTTCCGCGTGGTGCTGCGCGAGGCGCTCGAGCACGTCGCGGTTGGGGTGGCCGTAGCTGTTTTCGAAGCCCGCCGAAATCACCGCGTAGGTGGGGTTCACGGCTCGAAGGAACTGCTCCGTGCTGGAGGTCCTGCTGCCGTGATGCGCCACCTTGAGCACGTCGATGTGCCGCAGTTCGCCCTCGTCGAGCATGCGGTATTCGATCTGGCGCTCCACGTCTCCGCTGAGCAGGAAGGAGTGGCGGCCGTAGCGCAGGCGCAGCACCAGGGAATCGTTGTTTTTCGGCGTTTCCGTGGCGACGTAATCCGCGAAAGGCGCGAGCACTTCCACCTCCGCGCCTCCGAAGGCGAAGTGCGCCGGGGCCAGCAGGGGCACGATGCGCACGCCGTTGCGCGCCGCGGATGCGCGCAGGGCCCCCCAGGCGGGGCTCTCCGAAACGGCGCCCGTCCAAAGCTCCCTGGGGTGGAAATCGTCGACCAGCGCGGGCAGGCCGCCGATGTGGTCCTCGTGCGCGTGCGAAAGCGCCACCACGTCCAGCGTGCGCACCGAGCGGTCCCACAGGTACGGGGCCACGACGTCCTCGCCGATATCCAGTTGCGCGCGCGCCTGGCGGCCAAAAACGGGTATGCCTCCGCCATCCACCAGCATGCGCCGGCCATCGGGGAAGACCACCAGGATGCTGTCGCCCTGGCCGACATCGATGACGGTCATCTCCAGTTGGCCGGGGATTGCGTCGGGTCGGAACGGGTGCCACAACAACAGCGCCAGCGTGACCGCGACGGCGAGACCGGCGGCGGTGCGCCACCAGCGGCCCCGTGCGATGGCGGCGGCAACCAGCGCCGCCGAGAACGCGATTGCGACCCACAGCGGCGGAGTGGGAATGCGCCAGGCAGGCTCTATCGACGCGTGCCAGCTCACCACCTTCTGCGACAGCCACAGCAGCGCACCGCCGATCCGCGCCACCCACGCCCAGCCGGTGAAGACCGCGACAAACCCCACCGGCAACACCAGGCCCATCAACGGCACCACAAAGGCGTTGGCGGAAAGGCCGGAGAGGCCGACGCGGTGGAAGTACACCACCATGGGCAGCGCCAGCCCGGTTTGCACCACGGCGGAAACCAGCGTCACTTCGTACAGGAACAATAGAATCCGCGCCGGCACAACCACTGCCAGGTCGGCCAGGCGGGCGGGGATTCCGAGGCCGCGCAGCGTGTCGGCCAGCAGCCGCATTTCGATGCGAAACTGCGCCGCGCGCGGCGGCAGGTGCGGGTCGCGGCCCGTGTCGCGCAGGCCGGCGAGGGCGCGGGTAAGGGGGCCGGAAGTGGCGCGGATCAGCGGCGTGGCGAACGCCCCCAGGAAGGCGACGGCCAGGAAGGTGAGTTGAAAGCTGGCGTCGAACAACTGCTCGGGATCGAACGCCAGAAAGCCCAGCGCCACCGCGGCCAGCAGGTTCAGCGGCCTCCGCTGGCGATAGAAGTACCTGCCGATCATGAAGACCGTCAGGCCCGCGGCGGAGCGCGTGCACGGCGCGTGCCAGCCGGCGAGCAGCGCGTAGAACCAGGCCGCGGCGGAGGTGAGCAGCAGCGCCACAGGCTCGGGAATGAAGCACAGGCGCAGCAGAAAAAGGAAGAAGGCGGCGAGGATCGCCACGTGCGTGCCGGAGATCACCAGCGCGTGGAACGTGCCGGTCTGGCGGTATTGCTCGGTCCACACGCGTTGCAGTTGAAACGATTGGCCGATCAGCAGCGCCTGCACCATGCCGGTCTGGTAGTCGTTGCCGTGATAGAGGCGCTCGATGCGGGTCAGGGCGGCGGCGCGGAGGTCCATCACCGCTTTCTGGAACCGCGAGCCGCAGCGGCCGGGCAGGATGCGGACGGTGTTGGCGGCGCCCGATGCGGTCCAGTAGACCTCCTCGCGCGCCAGGTAGCGGGCGTAGTCGAAGGCGCCGGGGTTGCCGAAATTGCGCGTCTTGCGGACGCGGGCGTCCAGTTCGATGTTCTGGCCGTAGCCGAGCGGCGGAAGCGGCTCGTCGTCTTTGGTGTAAAGCGTCACCTGGGCGCGGGCGCGCGGCTCCAGCTCCAGGATGAAGCGCTCGCGTTCGCCCGAGATGGCCGGCGGTTCCACCACGCAGCCGCCCAGGATGACGATCTCGCGCCCTTCGGCATCCAGCTCGGGAACGGGCGAGGGAGCGTGGGCCACGGCGGTGAGAATGCCGGTGAAGAACAGGCCCAGGCAGCAGCAGGCTCCCGCCAGGACGCGCGAGCCGCGCCAGAGGGCCAGGACGCCGAGCAGAAGGAACAGGGCGATGGCGGCGACGACCTCCGGGGCCTCAAACGGCACGAAGCGGGAGGCCAGGATACCCGCGGCAATAGCAGCCAGGGGCCCGACCAGCGGGTCCTTCATTTAATATAGAGTGCCGGGTTCTTCCGAATTCTCTTACAACTCTTGCCGGCTTCGGATGCCACCCAGGGGGCAGGGCGAGGGTCGACCGTTTTCCCTCCGTGGTATAACCTTCCCATGCGAGAAGTACTGGCAATCCTGGCTCTGGCATCGCTCGCCTTCGGGGCCGATGAGCGGCCCAAGGTGCGCGCCGTCACGGCCTTCATCGACATCGATCCGAAGACTTACGCCGCCCAACTGGACGACACCATGAAGTTTCTCAACTCCGCCCGTGAGGCGTTTCGCGGCGCGGGGTTTGAAGTCGAGGGCGTGCGCATCGTCACCCAGCCGTTCCCGCGGTACATCGCCGGCATGAAGAGCGACGACGCGTTGACCTTCCTCCACAAGCTCGACGACCTGTCGGCGACCTTGAAGTTCGCGCCCAATATCGGCGCCGCCATGATCGGCGACGGCGACGACGCGTCGGCTCTCGACCTGCTCGCCACGGTCCTCTCGGAAACCCGGCTGAACGCGAGCCTGGTCATCGCCGCCGAGGACGGCATCCACTGGCGCGCCATCCGGGAGGCCGCCCGGCTCATCAAGAACACGGCAATGCGTTCCTCGCACGGGAAGGGCAACTTCAACTTCGCGGCCACCGCGATGGTCAAGCCTTACGGGCCGTTCTATCCGGGCGCGTACCACCTCGGCACCGGCCGCACGTTCGCCGTCGGGTTGGAGGGCGCCAGCGTGGTGGGGGACGTCTTCGCGCAATATCGCGAGCCGCGCGAAGCCGAGAAGCAGTTGTCGGCCGCGCTCTCGAAGCACCTGCGCGATGCCGAAGCGGTCGCCACGCGCGTCGCGGCAACCAGCGGGTGGACGTATGCGGGAATCGATCCGACGCCCGCGCCGCTGGGAGACGTCTCCATCGCCCGCGCCATCGAATCGTTCACCGGCAGCCCGTTCGGCGCGAGCGGGACCATGACGGCCGCGGCCATTATCACGCGGGCGGTGCAATCCGTGCCGGTCCGGCGCGTGGGATACTCCGGCCTGATGGTGCCGGTGATGGAAGACAACCTCCTGGCCAAACGGTGGGCGGAAGGAGCCTTCAACATCGATTCGCTGCTGGCCTATTCGGCCGTGTGCGCCGGCGGGCTCGACACCGTGCCGCTCGCCGGAGATACCAGCGTGGAGCAGATCGCCCGCATCCTGGGCGACGTGGCCACCCTCGCCTACAAATGGCAGAAGCCGCTGGCCGCGCGCCTGCTGCCGGTTCCGGGCCGAAAATCGGGCGACCGGACGGAGTTCGACGACGCGCGGATGGCCAATACCGTGATCCGGTAAGGCTACGTCTGGCGCAGCGCTTCCACCGGATCGGCGCGGCAGGCCCGCAGCGATGGGCCGAACGCCGCCGCCGCTGAAACCACCACCAGCACCGCGCACGTCAGCGCCAGCGTCAGCGGATCGTCGGGCCGGATCTCAAACAGCAGGCTCTTGAGGTACCGCGTGGCGATGAGCGCCAGCCCCAGGCCGCCCGCAAGCCCGATGCCCACCGGCAGCAGCGCCTGCCGCAGGATCATCCGGAGCAAGTCGCCGGGGCTGGCCCCCAGTGCCATCCGGATTCCCATCTCCTGCGTGCGCCTCGAAACCGAATGGCTCACCACTCCGTAGATGCCCACCGCCGCAATCCCCAGTGCCAGGGCGGCGAAAACCGAAAACAGCACCAGCGGAAAACGGCGCGGCGCGGTGGATTGCGCGATCAGTTCGTCCATGGTGGCCATCTTCCCCACCGGCTGGTTCGGGTCGGTCTCCAGCATCGCCTCCCGCAGCGCGGCCGCCGCGTCCTGGTGCGTGCCCGCATACCGCACGGCCAGCGTCTGCCGCGCAAAGGTATTCTGGAACCACGGCACGTATATCTCCGAGCCGGGATCCTTGTCCAGGCCCAACTGTCTCACGTTGGCGACCACCCCCGCCACCGTGAGCCAGGGCTTTCCCGAATCGATGCGGATTCGCTTGCCGGTTGCGGTGTCCGTGCCGAACGCTTTCCTCGCCAGCGTGCTGTTGATGATCGAGACGCCCGGCGCGCCCTCGCGATCGAAGTCCTGAAAGAGGCGGCCCTGAAGCAGGGGAACGCCGAGTGCGGTCAGCAGGCCCGGAGTGGCTGCCCGAAACTGAACGAGTCCCGGATCGAAGCCGGGGCGCCCGTCCACCTCCACTCCCGTGCGGCCCTGCTGATCGCCCGTGAAAGGCAGGGGAAAGCCGATCCCGGCGCCCAGCACGCCCGGCCGCTGCGACAGCCGGCGCAGCAGTTCTTCGGAGAATGCCACCTTCTGGGCGCTCCCCGGGTATCGCGTCTGCGCCAGGGGAATCTGCGCCACCAGCAGGTGATCGGTGCGAAAGCCCGGCTCCTGTTCCGCCAGCCGCCGCAGCGTATTCATTAGCAGTCCCGCCGCCGACAGCAGCACCACTGCCAGGGCCACTTGAACCGCCACCAGGCCGCCGCGCAGGCCGGCGCCGCCCGACGTGCTGCGGCCCATCCCGGGACGCAGGGCGTCCCCCAATCTCGCCTCCGACGCCTGCAGCCCGGGCAGCACCGCGAACACCAGGCCGGTGACCGCCGAGACCGCCAGGGAGAACAGGGCGACCGGCAGGTCCGCGCGGATCTGATCGGCCCGCGGAATGTTTGCCGGGATGATGGGCCGCAGCAGGTCCAGGCCCCACATCACGAAGACCAGGCCCAGCGCTCCTCCGCTGATCGCCAGCGCCAGGCTCTCGCCCAGGATCTGGCGGAAGAGATTCCAGCGGCTCGCGCCG
>DASQZT010000104.1:0-8683 GCA_035638575.1 Bryobacteraceae bacterium | reverse complement strand
CTCCGTTCGGTAGATTTGGTTCTGGCTTGAACCCAAGTTCACCGTATCAGAACTTCCGCCTGAACTCGATTTCCAATTTGGACAGGCGTGGTTGGCAACCTGCGGCGGGTTGTCAACCCGCCCGGCGAGCGAAGCTCGCCTGTTCGCGCCGTCGCACAATTTTGTCTGGCGCCGTCCTCTGCTCGTCTCGACGCCAGGCGCTTATTGTCAATTCTTACGCGGGACGGCACACTGGCGCATCAGCCGCTGGTCTTCAGAAACTGCCCGATCGTCCTGGTAGCCTGCCGGATTCGCTGGTCGTTCTCCACGAAAGCGAACCGCACGTGGCCCTCGCCCAGCGGCCCGAAGCCGATGCCCGGCGACACCGCCACCTGCGCCTTTTCGAGCAGCAGCTTGGCGAACTCCAGCGACCCCAGGTGCCGGAACCGCTCCGGCAGCGGCGCCCACAGGAACATCGAGCCGCGCGGCTTCTCCACCGGCCAGCCCGCGCGTTTCAACCCCGCCACCAGCACGTCGCGCCGCCTCTGGTAGGTCGCGCAGATCTTGCGCGTATCTTCGTCGCACTCGCGCAGCGCGATGATCGAGGCGATCTGAATCGGCTGGAACACCCCGTAATCCAGGTAGCTCTTGATGCGCGCCAGCGCCGCGATCATCTTCGCATTGCCCAGGCAGTACCCCACTCGCCATCCCGCCATGTTGTAGCTCTTGGACATGGAAAAGATCTCCACCGCCACTTCCTTGGCGCCGTCCACCTGCAGGATGCTCGGCGGCTGGTAGCCGTCGAAGCCCAGGTCCGCATAGGCGAAATCGTGGATGATCATGGTGCCGTGATGCCGCGCCAGGCGCACCACTTCGCGCATGAAATCCAGGTCCACGCAGTTGGTGGTGGGGTTGTGCGGAAAGGAAATCAGCAGCAGCTTGGGTTTCACCGAGGACTGCCGGTACAGATCTTCCAGCCGGTTGAGGAACGTGGCGGCGTCCGGCAAGGGCAGCATGCAGGCATGGCCGTCGGCCATCAGAACGCCGTACTGGTGGATGGGATACGCCGGGTTGGGCGAGACCACCACGTCCCCCGGTCCTACCGTGGCGAACAGCAGGTGAGCCAGCGCGTCCTTCGCGCCGATCGTGACGATCGCCTCGCGTTCGGAATCCAGTTGCACCCCGTACTTCGTCTTGTACCGCAGGGTGATCTCTTCGCGCAGCCGCGGGATGCCGCGCGAGGTCGAATAGCGGTGGTTGCGCGCATTGCGTGCGGCCTCGATGAGCTTGTTGACCACCACGCGCGGAGTGGCGCCGTCCGGGTTCCCCATTCCCAGGTCGATGACATCGATCTGCGCCGCGCGCGTCTTTGCTCGCATCTCGTTGATCACGGCAAACACGTAGGGAGGCAGCTTCTGAATTCGATAAAAGTCGTCGGAAGACTCGGGCATTGAGCCTATTTTACGAAAAACGCGGCCTCAGTAGGCCTGAAGCTCCGCACAGGAAGTGAAGCCGTGCGGCCTGCCGATGACGCGCAGCGCCAGCGCGGACACCGGGCTTGCCAGCCGGATCTCGAATGGCTGCCCGTCCTTCATCGCCGGGCCGCCGGCGTAGTCCGCAAAGTTGCCCACCGTCTCCCACGCAGCGCCGCGCGTGCGTTGGATCTGCGCCTGCGGGACGTCGTCGAACCAGCCGCCGTCGGGGAACGACTTGCCGTGCAGATAGACGATGCGCTGAATCGTCTTGGGCTCGGAAAACTGCACCTGGAAAGAATCGGAATCGCGCCGGCCCCCGCGCGCGGTGGCGATCCAGGTTTCCGGCCGCTCGTCCACCATCGATCCGTAGCCGAACGATCCGCCGCGGCTGACCGACTCGCGCTCGAACGCCGTCACCGACACCGGGGCCGTGGACAGCCGGTCCTTCGGCGCGAGCCACACGCGGTAGGTTCGCGCTTCGGAGAATGGCGACAGCGTCAGCGCCAGTTTCTTTTCCGCCAGCTCGCGCGTGACCGCCACACCGGCGACCTGGTATCGCCCGGCGGCGGTCTTCTCGACACGCGTCCCCGTGATCGCGGCGCGGTGCAGGTAGGGCACCCCCGGATTGTCGCGGGCATCCAGCGCCAGCACCTGCGGCCCGCGCGTCACCGCGGTGAAGCCGGGGTAGTCCGGCCCGCCCTGTACGAAATGCACCGACATCGCCATGCGGATCTCCACCGCGTCGCCCGGGGTCCACTCGCGGCGGACTTCCAGCCACTCGCCGGGACGTCCGCGCAGCGTGTCCTTCCCGATCCTGGCTTCGAACCGATCGGTCCACGACGGCACTCGCAGGTACAGCGGGAATCGCCTCTTGGCTGCCGGACGAACCACTAGCGTGACGCGCCCATCTTCCGGAAAAGCCGTGCTGCTCTGGATCTCCACGTCGCCCACTTTGGCCCGCCCGGGCGTGTACAGCACGATGGCGACGCCTTCTCCCATGGCGCCCCAGGCCAACTGAGGGATCATCGCGATGGCCCGCGGCTGGCTCGACACGCAGCAATTGATGCCCGGCGTGGGACTCTTCTTGCCGATGAGCGGCGTGAAATAGCATAGGCCGCCGTTGGCCGGGTCCTGCGCGCCGAGCAACTGGTTGTACACGGTGCGCTCGATTTCCTGCGCGTACTGCGGCTCGCCGGTAAGCCTCAGCAGGTGGAAGGTGAGTTGCAGCCACGAGAAAGTGGCGCAGCCTTCCGCCACGTTGTTGATCTCGCCCCCTGGCAGGCGCCCCTCTTCGATGAAGTGCTCGCTCGAGCTGGTGCCGCCGGTGATGTAGAGATGATGCGCCGCGATGTCGCGCCAGGCGGTCTTGGGCGCTTCCAGAAACTCCGTCTCCCCGGTCACGCGGTAAAGCTCCAGCAGCCCCACCAGGTTGGACATCATTTCGTAAGCCTTGCCGTTGGCCGTCTGGAACACGCACCCGGTCTGGCGCAGCGCGCTCAGAATGTGCGGCCCGTTGGGTTGCTCCCACGAGCGCACGATGTAGCGCGCCAGGTCCAGGTAGCGCGCGTCGCCGGTAGCGCGGTACAGCTTCACCAGGGGTTCCAGAATGCTGGTGGCGGCCATGCCCACGTGCTCGCCTGCGGTGATGATGTCGCGCCGTCCGGGCGAATCTCCGAACGTCGCCGCGAGCAGATCGCCGATCCGCCGCGCGGCGGCCAGGGCCGCGGCGTCGCCCGTGATCTCGTGATAGCGCAGCAGGCCGATGAGATCGTACTTGTGGACCCATACGTCCCAACTGGTCCACCGCCGGTCGTCCGGATAGGTGCCCAGGTAGCCGTCGGCGAGCTGTGCAGCCACCAGGCCGCGCGCGATGCCATCCATCTTCTGGCGGAGCGCCGCGTCCTCGGAATAGAGCCACGCGCTGGCGGCGCCGTCGAGAAACTTGCCGGCGTGTTCGCCGATCCAGGCCTGCTCGCCCGGCCGCTGCTGAAATCCCTTCAGGAGGCGCGCGTCGTCGACGTGCAGCAGCCGGCCCTTCAGGTTGGCTTGCATGCGCTCGCCGAGCAGTCCTTCGATGCGCTGCGCGGCATAGTCCGCGGGGATGAACCGGCCGGCGACGCGGTCCTCGACCGCCGGAGCGGCCGCCGCCGCGCCGCACACGCAAATTCCGAGGAGCCATCGTAGGGAAGAACGAGTCATGGATTTCGAGGCCTTTCCTTTCAGATGATCGCCTATTAAACCCCCGAATGGAAGCGGGGCGGGCCGCGGCGCCTTCCGTGGCATCATAATGCCATATGCTACGCCGTCGTTTTTCTGGGTATATCGCTTGCGCGCTAACGGAGCCAATATGCTGAAGCGCATGTTTGGCTGGACCGGCGTTGAAGTCCCTGTGATCGGGCAGGGCACGTGGATGATCGAGGGCAAGCCTGAAGCCGAGCGGCGGGCCGTCGCCGCTCTTCGTGCGGGACTGGATCTCGGGATGACCCACATCGACACCGCCGAGATGTACGGCAGCGGCCGTGCCGAAGAACTGGTCGCCGAAGCGATCGCCGGCCGGCGCGAAGAGGTTTTCCTGGCCGGCAAAGTCCTGCCCGGTCACGCCTCGTTCGACGGCACGGTGAAAGCCTGCCAGGCGAGCCTCGAGCGCCTGCGCACCGGCTGGTTCGATCTCTACATGCTGCATTGGCCGGGCAGGCATCCCATCGAGGAGACCATGCGGGCCATCGAGAAGCTTGTGTCCGGCGGCCTGGTGCGGTTTGCCGGCGTCAGCAACTTCGACGTGCCGGAGTTGAGCGAGGCCGAGGCGGCCCTCACCAACAGCCGGATGGCGTCCGACCAGGTTCTCTACCATCTCGGCGACCGCGGCATCGAGCGGCGTCTGTTGCCTTATTGCGCGCAGCGGGAAATCGCGGTGGTGGCCTACTCGCCCTTCGGCCACGACGGTTTTCCGTCGCCCCGAAGCGCGGGCGGCCGTGTTCTGGCGGAGATCGCTCAGCGCCACGGCCGCACGCCCCGTCAGGTAGTGCTCAATTTCCTGACCCGCCACCCCGGCGTCTTCACCATTCCCAAGACTGCTCACCTGGAGCGCGTCAAAGAGAATGCGGGCGGCGTTGGATGGAACCTGGCGCCCGAAGACCTGGCCGCCATCGGCCGCGCCTTTCCCGCGCCCGATCGCGACACGCCGCTGGGTATGCTCTGAGACGTTATCCTGGACATGAATGCAGCAACCAAGCGGCAGTAACCCGACCCGCCGTGCCCTGATGGGCGGCGGCCTGGCGATGATCGCGGCGCCGTTGGCCGTGCCCGCCTGGGCGCCGCCAGCGGTTTACGCCTATGTGGGCTGTTACACCACGGCGCAGCGCTACGCCCGCGGCGACGGCATCCACGTCTACCGCGTCGACCCGGACACCGGCGCATGGACCCATGTGCAGCACGTCGGGGATCTGGTCAATCCGTCGTTCCTGGTGATGCGCCGCGACCAGCGCTATCTGTACTCGGTGCACGGCGACGAGACCTATGCCACCTCTTTTTCGGTGGATCGCGCGACCGGCCGCCTGGCGCCGCTCGGCCGCGCCCAAACCGGCGGGCGCAACGGCGTCCACCAGGCCATCGACCCCAGCGGCAAGTTCATGCTGGTCGCGAACTACTCTTCGGGCAGCGTCGCGGTGATGCCCGTGCGTCCGGACGGAACACTCGCCGACGCGGTGCAAGTAGAGACGTTGCCGGGGCAACCGGGCCCGCACCGCATCGAGCAGGCTGCTTCGCACCCGCACCAGATCGTCTTCGATCCGTCGGGCAAATTCGTGGTAGTGCCGGACAAGGGGCTCGACCGCGTCTTCGTCTTCGGCTTCGACCCGGCCGCCGGCAAGCTGACCCCCACGGCGCAAGGCTCCGCCGTAGCGCGCTCCGGCTCCGGACCGCGCCGCGCGGCGTTTCACCCGGCTCTTCCGGTCACCTGGGTGCTCAACGAAATCGGCAGCACCGTCGCCACCTGGTACTGGGAAGCGGAGCGCGGCCATCTGCGCCCGGCGCAAATCCTCCCGGCGCTGCCGCCCGACTATACCGGCGAAAGCACCTGCGCGGAAATCGCCGTGTCATCCGGCGGCCGTTTCGTCTACTGTTCCAACCGCGGCCACGACAGCGTTGCGATTTTCGCGGCGGATCCGGGCACCGGCCTGTTGACCTCCGCCGGTTGGATGCCGAGCCAGGGTCGGACGCCGCGATTCATCGCCTTTGATCCATCGTCCCGCTTCCTCTACGCCGCCAACGAGCAATCCGACACCGTGGTAACCTTCCGCGCGGACTCAGCCACGGGCCGTCTCACGGCGACAGGTCAGACGATCCACAATGCCAGCCCGGTGACGATCGCATTCGGGACCTGGGACGCCTGATGCGCGAACAGTCAGCGATCCCCATTCTGGCCGCGGATAAACGCCGATGAACGCTGATAAAATTTGCTTGTTTTGATCCGCGTTAATCTGTGTTCATCTGTGGCCATTCCTCTTCACCTCACCGCAATCCCCGCCCGCTCACCAGGTAAACCGCGAAGCTGCCGAGCCAATGCCCGCCTTCGTAGTGCTCGCCCTTGATGCTGTCGAGGCCCGCCTGCCGGAGTTGGCCGGCGAGCGCGGTAAAGGTTTTCCGCCGCGCGTCCGCCGCCGGCAGCCGCGATACGATGCCTTCCAGCATCCACGCGCGGCTCAGGTTCAAACCGGCAAGGTGGTACAGCTTTCCATCGGTCACGTCGGCCACGCGCGTAGGCTCCAGATCCACGCGCGGCAGGAAGGACGTGAGCCACTGCGCGAACTCGCCCGCCGGCAGGATGCGGCGCACCACGTCGGCTTCGGCCAGGCACGGCGAAAGGAAATCTTCTCCCGAAGGTTCGTAGGAGAGCGGGCAGTTCCTGTCCTTCAGGTAGAAATCCCGCGCCCGCGATTCCACCAGCTTGCCAAACTCCTGGTTGCCGGTGACGCGGGCGTAGTCCAGCATCAAGCCCATCGCGAACGCGGTATTGGCGTGCTCTCCAACGCGGACCGGATGGCCGAGTTTAGGCAGCCACGCGGCGATGCGCGCGGTGGCCGCCTGCTCCAGCGGGCGTAGCGCCGCCGACCACTGGCGCGCCTCCGGATCGTTCCATTCCTTCAACTCCGCGGCCAGTTGCAGCAGCCACGCCAGGCCATAGGGACGCTCGAAGGTATTACGGCCCTCGTCGTTGAGGTACTTCACCTCCGGCCCGATGTTGGCGGGCGTGAGACTCTGCGCCACCGCGCGCCGCGCCGCGGAGGCGAACGGCGCCTGCGGGAAGAGGCGGGCCAGCCGGACCAGCAGCCAGTGCCCGTGCACCGAAGAGTGCCAATCGTAACAGCCGTAGAACGCCGGCGTCAGTTCTCTGGGCGGCTTCACATCGGCATCCGAGTTCAACGAATGCGCGATCTTCGTGGGGTACGGCTTGTGGACGCAGTCGAGGGCCAGCGTGGCGAATCGCGCGGCCTGCGCCTGGTCGAAATCGGAGCCAGCCATGAGACCTCCACAGAGGATCATGCCGGGGATGAAGAGCCGAAGCATCCTTGTATGGTAGTACACCGCCGGTCAGCTATACTCCCAAGATGGCATACCCGCGACTCATCTGCCTTGCGGCGCTGTTCCTGATGGTCCTCATCCCGCCCGCATCCGCGCAATTCACCCAGCAAAGCGGCAAGCTGGTGGCCTTCAGCAACAGTCCCGCCGAGCAAGGCTGGTCGGTCGCGATCTCCGGCGACGGGAGCACGGCCATCGTGGGTGGCCCCGAGGCCGGCTGCGATCCGGCGACCTTCCAGTGCGGTGGAGAGGTGTGGATCTACACTCGAACGAGCGGAGTGTGGACCCAGCAGGGACCCGGACTGGTCGGTAACGATGCGACCACCAATGCGGGCATAGGCTGGTCCGTGGCGATCTCCGCCGACGGGAATACGGCCGTCGCGGGGGGACCATTTGACAATGGCACCGACCCCTGCTTCGGGGGAGCTGCGTGGATCTTCACGCGCTCCAACGGCATCTGGAGCCAGCAAGGCGCCAAGCTTGTCCCAGTCTCTCCACCCTGCTCTGAAAATGGGGTTTCTATAGGCACGTCCGTCGCCATTTCCGCCGACGGGAATACCGTTCTTGTAGGCGGTCCGGGCCTTGGTGCGTTCTATTCGACGCTGACGGTGCAGGACGGTGGCGTCTGGGTGTTTACCAGAACCAATGGAGCGTGGACCCAGCAGGCGAAATTGCAGGATCCGCGCGGAGTGGTCGCAGGGTTCGCTATTACTCAAGGCGATACCGTAGCGCTGTCCGGGGATGGCAACACGGCCCTCGTGGGCGACCCGTTCGAAAACAGAACTGTGGGGGCCACCTGGGCATTCACGCGAAGCGGCGGCGTGTGGACCTCTCAGGGCTCCAAACTGTTCGGCGTTGAGTCGGGTGGCCCGCAGATCGGCGTCTACCAGGGCAGTTCCCTCGCGCTCTCCATGGATGGGAACACGGCTGTCATCGGCGGTACGCCCGGCGCCTGGGTGTTCACCCGGAGTAATGGTGCATGGAGCCAGCAGGGCAGCCAGTTGGCCGGTACCGGCGCCGACAGTGCGGCGATTCCAGGCGCGCCGTTGACGCTTTCCGCGGATGGAAATACCGCCATCACCACTGCCACTGCGAACCGGATCTCGGTATCCGACCTGGTATTCACGCGCAGCAGCAACGGTGTCTGGAGCGAGCTTGGCGAAATAGGTACCTCTGCCCAAGCCGGATCGGTCGCCCTCTCCGGCGACGGCGGCACGGCCATCCTGGGCGATCTTGAAGACAATGACGGCGTCGGCGCGGTTTGGATATTTACGCGGCAGGCCGCTGTTGGAGCCCCTTCCCCGGGCACGGCCAGTCCCGCGTCCGGTAGCGGCAGTAGCCAAAGCATGAGCTTCACCTTCAACGATCCACGCGGCTGGCAGGACCTCGATGTCGTCAACGTCCTCATCAACAATGCTCTCGACGGACGCAACGCCTGTTACCTGGCTTACAGCCGCGCGAGCGGCGTGCTCTACCTGGTGGCCGATAACGGCGGCACGCTCTCCTCGGGCCTGGCGCTCGGCGGCTCCGGAAGCGTTTCCAACAGCCAGTGCACCGTGGCGAGCGCGGCCTCCTCAGCCGCAGGCAGCGGCAGCACACTCACTCTCACCCTGAACATCAGCTACACCGCCGGATTCGGTGGCAACAAGCTG
>DASQZT010000103.1:0-7392 GCA_035638575.1 Bryobacteraceae bacterium | reverse complement strand
AAGAGTTTGGCGGGCGGCTCGCCCCACGGCTGATACCAGTTCGCACGGACCTTGCGCAGGTCGCCGCCGCAGATCCCGCCCGACGCGATCACCACGTGCTCGGCCTGCACGCGACGGTCGCCGCACCGCACACCCACGGCGCGGCCGCCTGTCATCTCGATGCCCGAGACTTCCGTGTCGAACAGCAGATCGAGGTTTGCGCGGCGCGGATGCGCCTCCAGCGCCGCCAGAAGCCGCTCGACGATTTCGTACCCGATTCCCCAGGCAATATGCCAGCGCGGCACCGAGTTGCCCGGCGCGTGCAGGCCGCGCTCCGCCCAGTTGACCAGCGGCAGGAAGTGGACGCCCTTCCCATCGAGAAATTCGAAGATATGTTCGCGCGAGTTCTCGCAGTAGAAGCGGGCCCACTCGCGCGGCCAATGGTCGTCCGGCACGAAACCGGCGACGCTCTGCCAGTCGCGCCAGGCCAGCTCCGGCGTATCGTGGATGCGCAGGCGCCGCTGGTGCGGCGTGTCGATCATGTGCACGCCGCCGAAGGATTCTCTCGCGAGGCCGCCGAATTTCTCGGGCCGGTCTTTATCGATCAGCAGCACGCGGCGGCCGCGATCGAGCAGTTCCAAGGCAGTGACGATGCCGGCCAGCCCGCCGCCTGCAATCGCGATCTCCGTTTCCCGCAGCACGGTGTTTCAGAATATCACCAATGTGTGGCGCGATTGTGGGGCGGACCCCCTGGTCGGGGTGCCCTCTGGGCCAGGACGCCCTCGTCCCGCTGCCCCAAGCGATGACTGGTGCTCCGTCGTGGGCGGCGCTTATCTCGCTGCCTCCGCGTCGGGGTACCCCCTGGGTCCGTGAAATTGTTTTTTGGTCCCCTACCCCGCCGCCGGCCCCGTGGAATCCCGCACCACCAACTCCGGATCGATCACGATTTCCGCGTCGCTGACCACCATCTTCTCGGCCTTCGGAACCAGGTAGTCGCAAATAATATGGCCCACCCGCTCGCGCGGAATGTGCACCGTGGTCAGCGCCGGGTAGCAGAACTCCGACAGCTTCACATTATCGAAACCCGTTACCGAAACATCCCCCGGCACGCGCAGGCCGCGCTCCCGCAACTCGCGTAGCGCACCCACCGCCGTCACGTCGTTCACGCAGACGATCGCCGTCGGCGCGAAACCCGTCGCCAGCAGCGCCCGCGTGGCTTGCCGGCCGCCTTCGAGAGTATCGGCATCGGCCGCGGTGCGCACTTCGAGCGAAGGAATGCGCGCCACCGCATCCAACACCGCCTTCATGCGCTCGTTGATCGGCCCCAGAATGGCATGGTGCCCCACGAACCCCAGCCTGCGGTGGCCCAGGCTGTGCAGGTAATCCACCACCTTCTCGATGCCGCGGCGGTAGTTCACCCGTATGTTGGTGATGTTGTGCCGCGTCGTGCCGACATCGTAAAAGACCACCGGAATGCGGCTCTCGTTCAGCTCCTCGATCAGCTCCGGCGCCATCTCGGAGACGATCGCGGCCAGTCCGGCAACCCGCCGCCCGATCATCAGCCGGACGCTGGTGACCAGTTGCTCCGAGCGGTAGTCGGTATTGGCCATCACCACCTCGTAGCCCCCGGCGTGCGCATCCGACTCGATGGTCTTATAGATGTCGAAGAAAAACGGGTTCTCCATGTTGGAGACAATCACGCCGATGGTGCGGCTCTTGCCGCCCGCCAGGCTGCGGGCGTGCAGATTCGGGTGGTACTTCAATTCCTCGATCGCCTTCACCACGCGCGCGCGCGTCGAGCCCTTCACCACGCTGGCATTGTTCAGCACGCGAGACACCGTGGCAGTCGAGACCTTGGCCCGCTTGGCCACTTGTTCGAGGTTCATGTCGGTGATTCCATTGTAGGATAGCTGCCGGCCCCCGGTGCCGACGGTGGAGCAGGCGCTTTCGCCTGCCAACTCTTTCAGCGGGCAGGATTGCTCTCGTCTTAGCCGGCATCGAGTTTGTAATCGCCTACACCGGCCTCCCCCGATCCTGATGTGGCCGCGACCACCGCACGAACCCCATCCCGCGAATTTTTACCAGGTAGACCCTTGACAACCCGTGTGGTACCGCTTACACTCCAACCATCCGGGAAGTTCCGATTGCAAAAGGGGGTACCATCCATGCCGACCACGTTCTGCCGACATCTTCTGAAATATGCCGCCACGCTCTGCGGCATCGCCATCCTTTTCGCCGCCGCGGTGCCATCCGCATATAGCCAGGCGGGATCGGTGGGTGCTGTCAGCATCACCGTGACCGATCCGGCGGGGGCTGCGGTTCCCGATGCGGCGCTGCAGTTGAAAGACGTCGATACCAACGTCGTCCAGAAGGGAGCTACGCAGGCCAACGGGGCTTTCTCCTTCCCCAATGTGACTTTCGGGCGGTATCAACTGACTGTCTCGAAGACCGGCTTTGAGACCCAGGTCTTCGACGGCCTTCAGGTGCAGACCGGCCGCACCACCGACGTTCGAGCGGCGCTGCGCATCGGCGCCACGCAGCAGACGGTCACGGTGGAGGGCGACTCGCCGCTGGTGGAAACCGATAACAGCGTGCTCGCCGACACCATCGATACCAAGCAGGTGGTCAGCCTGCCGCTGCAGAACCGCTCCATGTTCGCTTTGGCGTTCCTGGTCCCCGGCTGGGCATCCACTTCGCCCGGAAGCACGGGCGGCACCTGGAATAACATGCCCGGCGGCGCCATCGGCGGCACCGAGTTCGATGGTACTCAGGCCATCAGCAACCGGTTCCGCAGCGGCGGATTCACCTATGGCACCTCGGTGGTGCAGCCGCGCATCGAAGACGTAGCCGAAATGACCGTTCAAACCGCACAGCTCGATCTCAGCGGCAACGGCGTGTCGGCCATGAAGATCAGCCTGGTGACGCGACGCGGAAACAACGCATTCCACGGCCGTGTGTTCGAGGATTTCCAGAACACCGACTTGAATGCCAATTCCTGGTCCAACAACGCGCGCAATCTGCCCCGCAATATCGTCAAGCTGAACGACTTCGGCGGCAGCGTCGGCGGGCCGATCCTGAAGAACAAGCTGTTCTTTTTCGGCACCTATGCGCAATCCATTCAACCGGCCAGCATCTCCGCCAGCGCATCCGTGCTGAGCGCCGGCGCGCAAGCCGGCACATTCCAGTACAAGGCGTCCAACGGCAGCATTCAAAGCGTGAACGTGCTGCAAATCGGCGCCGCCAACGGCGGACCGGGGAGCGTGAATTCGACGATTGGGACGCAGTTCCAGCAGATCAACGGCATACTGGGCGATGGCATTCTTTCACCCACGTCCGATCCTAACATTTCGACGCTCAACTGGCAGTATGCCGCCCGCAGAACCATCTATTACCCGGCGGTGCGCTTCGATTACAACGTGAACGATAAGGTTCGCTTGAACGTCTCTTATACCCAGACCAAGACGGTGTACCCCGGCGCCAATGCCGCCGTGTTTCCCGGTGGAATCGACACCACCGATCTGACGTCCAGCAACAGCAACAATAAGATCGCCGGCTTGGGCGTCGATTGGACCATCCGGCCCACGCTGATCAACCAGTTTCACGGCGGATACATGTATCAGTACAGCGTCTTCGATCCCGAGAATGAGAACATCGACCTGACGAAAGTCTTCCCGCAATCGTGGGCATACGGAACCAGTGTTTACGCCAGCAACATCTATCCCCGGCAGCCGATCTCTTCGTACTACCCGTTGTTGAGCGCGGCCGACACGCTCACCTGGCAGCGCGGGAAGCACGAGTTTATTTTCGGCGGCGGCCTCTTCCACGAGCAGGATCATTATTGGAACGGTCCGGGCGGCTACCCCATCACGGCGCTGGGCATCACCGGTAACGATCCGATCCTTAGTCCCTTCACCACCGCCTTGAGCGCGGCCGGTCTCAACACGGCGCAGCAGGGTAGTGCGGAAGGCTTGTATGCCACGCTGACGGGACGAGTTTCCGGAGTGAACATCGGCGGCGGCGGGCGGCCGCTGGATGCCTCCACCGGCCAATACAGGCCCTTCGGATCCTACAACCTGGATGAGTCCATGTTTGCCGGGAACATGTTCGCGCAGGACCGTTGGCGAGTGACTTCTAACCTGACTCTTAACTATGGATTGCGCTGGGACATCGTGGGCGACGATCACGATATCAACGGCGCCTACAGCAGCCCCGCATCGGTAGGCGATTTCTGGGGGCCGACGCCTGTCGGAGACATCTTCCAGCCGGGAGTTCTCGGCGGCGTGGCGAATCCGCAATTCACCGCCAAGGTCCACGCCTATCACACCTCGTGGAAGAATCCGCAGCCGGCCATTGCGCTGGCATGGTCTCCGCAAACTTCGGGCTTTCTGGGGAAGATCTTCCCCAGCGGCAAGACCGTGATCCGCACCGGATGGTCGCTGCGAAATTACCAGGAAGGCGCGCAGAACTTCTGGGCCTTCGCTTCCAATTCCGGGTCTTTCTTCTTCCAGTCGGGTAGCCTGGCGGCGGATACCACGGGCGCCGTGGGAACATTCCAACCCGGATCGCTGACACTCGGCCAGGCGCTTCCGCCCTACGCGCTCTTCCCGACCACTTGGGCACCTACCCTCCCTGCCTCTACACTGACCTTCGGCAACTCGTTCTTCGCCATGAATCCGAATATCCGCCAGCCCTACACGGAGCAGTGGAATTTCGGCATCGAGCGGCAGCTAAACCGCGGCAGCGCATTGGAAGTCCGCTACGTGGGCAATATGGCGCAGCACGTTTGGTTCAGCGAGAATCTCAACGAAGTCAATATCTTCGAGAACGGATTTTTGAACGAGTTCAAAAATGCACAGGGTAACCTGGCGATCAACCAGGCCAACGGAAAAGGGAGTTCCTTCGCCAACAACGGCCTGCCGGGACAGGTCGCGCTCCCCATCTTCGCCGCGGCCTTCGGCACGATTGCCGGCTCGCTCTACAACCAGTTCACTACCCAGTTCCAAACCGGTCAGGCCGGGTCCGTGGCCCGCAGCCTGGCGGGCACGCAGAGCTATATCTGTAATATGTTCGGCGCCAAGTTCTCGCCGTGCGCGTCACGTGGCCTGGGCGGCGCGGGGACCAGTTACCCCATCAACTTCTTCGAAGCCAACCCCTTCACCGCGGGATCCTCGCTCAACTACCTGGATGCCATGGGCCATTCCAACTATCACGGGCTGCAGGCGGAGTTCCGCCAGAGACTGAACCACGGCATGCAGTTCAATGCGAACTATACTCTCTCGCACTCACTCGTCGAAGGACCGGTCAATGGATACCAGGCGAACGCGGGCGGTTCCTTCCAGACCGACCGCAACTTCTACTTGAGTTACCGTCCCAGCAGCTACGACATCCGGCATATCTTCCACCTCAGCGGCACCTATGACCTGCCGTTTGGGAAGGGCAAGGCCTTCCTGAACAACAGCAAGCTGGCGGATGAAGTAGTGGGCGGCTGGACGCTCGGGACCATCCTGATCTTCCAGAGCGGCCCGCCCTCGCAGATCACCGGCGGATATACGACGGTGAATGCCAACGACGGTGGAGTAAACTTCGCCCAGGGAGTCACTGCCCGCACCATTCAGAACTCGGTGGGCGTTTACCGCACCGGCAACCCGTGGGTGGAAACGGTAAGTCCGAGCCTGCTCGCGGCCAACGGCGGCATCGGCGCCAGCAGCTATGTCCCCAACACTACGCCCGGCGTGTTCGGCGCCAATCCCTACATCTACGGCCCTCACTGGTTCAACGACGATATGTCGCTCAATAAGAGCATTCCGATCAAGGAACAGTTGCGCGCCACGTTGCAGTTCCAGTTTTTGAACGTGTTCAACCATCCGGCATTCGGGTTGGGCACTTTGGCCGCACAAAGCTTGAGCTTCGCGCAGACCACTGGCACCATCACCACGGCGCGCCGCATCGAAATCCGCGTGAATATCGAGTTCTAGGTGGCGCAGGCACTCGTGCCTGCCGCGTCGACACTCGTGTCGACGCTCTTACTTCTTCCACTTCTCGAACCAGGCCATCAAGTACAGTTGTTGCATGACCCGGTGCGAAGGCCGCCGCCAGCCGTGGAACTCTTCCGGCATTCTCACCAGCAGCGTGTCCTTCTTGAGTAGCTTCAGCGCCCGGTAGAATTCCTCGCTCTGCGTGATGGGCGTGCGCAGGTCCGCCTCGCCGGTCATCACCATCGTCGGAGTCGTCACATTGGCCACATAGTGCAGCGGCGACCGCTCGGCATACTGCACCGGATCTTCCCATGGATACTTGGTGAACTGGTCGTACCAGTTGGCGCCATCGGTGTTGCCCACGAAGGAGCCCCAGTCTATCACCGGACGCATGGAGACCGCCGCGCGGAAGCGGCCGGTGTGTCCCACAATCCAGGCCGTCAGCACGCCGCCGCCCGACCCGCCGCAGACAAACAGATTGTCCTTGTCGATCCAACCCTTGGCCAGCGCCGCGTCGACGCCCGCCATCAGGTCGTCATAGTCTTTGCCGGGATACGAGTGCTGGATGCCGTTGACGAATTCCTGGCCGTAACCGGTGGATCCGCGCGGGTTCAGGAAAAGCACCGCGTATCCGTTGGCGGCGAAATTCTGGAAATCCCAACTGAACCCCACCGTGTACATAGACCACGGGCCGCCGTGAATGTAGAGCACCATGGGGTACTTCCTGGAGGCGTCGAATTGGGCGGGCTTGATCAACCATCCCTGCACCTTGAGGCCGTCGGGCGCGGTGAAGCGCAGTTCTTCCGACTCGCCCAGCTTCACGCCCGAGAGCACGTCTTCGTTGACGTCCACCAGCTTGTGGATCTCGCCCGGCCGGTCGACCCGGAAGGCCACCAGCGACCCCGGCTCCTGTGTGCCCGAGCGCACCGCGGCGGCGAAACCGTTGTGCGAGAAAGATACACCGGTCAGCACCTGTGTCCCCGTGGTGACCGGTCGCGGCTTATCGGGATAATCCAGCTTGAGCGGCGCGAAGTACACGTTCTCGACGCCGTTCTCCTGCATCGAGTAGTAGACGCCGGAACTGTCGGGCGCCCAGTGAATGTCAGTCGGCGAGCTGGGAAACTTGCCGGCCCACAGGCGCTGGTGCGCGCCCGTCGGGTCCATCGCGTAGAGGCTCGCAATCGTGTTGGTCAGCCCCTGCTCGTCGTAGCCCGTGTATGCGATCCACTTCCCGTCGGGCGACGGGCGCGGGTTGTTGTCCGGCCCCTTGCGGCTGGTGAGTTGCTTCACCGCGAGTGACTTCACGTCGATGGCGTAGATCTCGGAATCGTTCTTCAGGTACTCGGCGTCCGGTTTGCGGATGGCGGAGACGTAGATGGTGGCGCCGTCGGCGGACCACTCCGCGGCGCTGTGCGCGTAGTTGCCCTGCGTGATCTGG
>DASQZT010000102.1:0-107586 GCA_035638575.1 Bryobacteraceae bacterium | reverse complement strand
GCCCCTCGTTGCGAGCAGGGCGCCCCACAACTGGTGCGCGCCCGCCACACTCGCATCCGCTGCCACCGCCGCCTGAACTTGCTTCTCAGCTTCGCCCGTCTCGTTGATCGACGCCAGCAGTCGGGCGTAATTCAACCGTGCCTCGGCGGAATCCGCCTTCAGCCGGATGCTCTGCTCGAAGTGATAGCGCGCCTCGGCGATCTCGGTCCGCGTTGCCAGCACGCTCGCCAGGTTCGCCTGCACCTTCGCGTTGCCCGGCTGAATCCGCACCGCCTCGCGGAACTCTTTCTCCGCCCCCGCCCCGTCCCCGTCCGCCAGCAGCAGCGTCCCGAGGGAGTCATGCAACTCGGGCAATTCGGAATCGAGGCCTATGGCTTTCCCGAACGCTGCCTTCGCCTCCGCGTTCCTGTTTTGCCGCCACAAAACCTGGCCCAGCATTCCCCATGCCCCGGCATCGTCCGGCGCCAGCGCTATTACGCGCCGCAACGTCGCTTCCGCTTTCGCCGGCTGCCCCGATTCCATCTGCGCGCTGCCCAGCTTTCGCAGGATGATTGCCGAGCCGGGCGCGTGCCGCGCGGCTTCGTCGAAGTAGGGCATGGCCTTCGCGCGTTCGCCCGCGGTGCTCAGCCCTTCCGCGAGGTCCGCATAATAATCGGCGCGCTGGGGACGGTACTTTTCGATCAAGCCTGCAAGGCGCGGCAATCCCTCCTTCAGATTGCTCCACTCCAGAATCTGCGCCAGCGCCAGGTACAGCGAACCCTCCGGGGTTGCCGCGAGTTTCGCCGGATAGTAAGGCACCACTTCGCCGCGATACGGGGCCGTGGAGGATTCACGCTCCTCCGCCTTATCCGCCAGCGGATCCCCCGACGGTTGCCGGCGCCGGATGAAGTGGTCGGTCATCACCACGTGCACCGTGTCGTCGGTCCTCCGCTTCGGCATGTGGCAGCTCACGCAGTTCGCGCCGGCCGTGTGCGCTCCGGACGCCGCCGTCCCTTCCAATGCCGCCCGATGGCAATCGCCGCAAATGGCGTTGTAGCGGGCTGTGGCCGCCTCTCCGCGCGGGATGTTGTGCGGATCGTGGCAGGTCGTGCATCTCAGCTTCCCGTCGCTCTTGAGGAAACACTGGGATTGGCGCATCCGGTAGGCGCCGTACGCAATCTCGAATCTGTCGCCCATTCCTCCCGCACGGTCGAACGTCAGCCGGAAATCCCCCAGCGGCTGCCCCGGCACGTAGGAAAAAGGTCCCCGATCCAGGCGCCGGATCGCGTGCGGCAGAGGGGCGGTGGTGGTCTCCAGATGGCACTGCATGCAGACCTCCAGTTCCCGGTCGGGGCTCAAGCGCTTGGGATTCACGATGGACGCGCGAATCTCCGCGGCCTTCGCGCCTGCCCTGGCGACAGTCTCGATGTGCCGCTGTCCCGGCCCGTGGCATCTCTGGCAATCGATCCCCTCGGGTATCGGCTGCAGGAACTCCGCGCTCGCGCCGGTTTCCTCGTGGCCCTGCGGAATCTTGGGGTATGCGTTGTGACAGAACATGCATTCGTAAGTCACCACGCGCGTCGACCCGGGATAGTCCGGCCGGTCGAACCCAGGCGACATCGCCCAGTAACCGCCTTCCTCCGCATACCAGCCGAGCGGTAATTGTTGCAATGCATTCCGGCTGGTCAAGTGTAGATATGCTCGCACGTGGTTGCCCGACCCCATGACGAAGTCCACTTGCTTCTCGTCGATATTGGTTTCCCTGCCATCGAATCCCTTCTGCCAGCGGCGCTGATAATACTTGCCGCCCCGCTCCGTCATCGCCAGGTAACTGTCGGACGCCTCGTGATAGAACGGCTTCCCTGTCGTGAAATCCTCTGCCGTGTTCCCGGGCCGTAACTGGTAGAACGACCGCCCCATGCCGGTCTTCCAAAAACTGTTCGCAATCTCCGTGTGACATGGCTCGCAAAGTGCCGGGCCCGCGTACTGGCCGCCGGCTGAGGTGGTAGCCTGCTGCGTATGCGCCCGCTGCGTCATGAGACTGGCGGCCGCGATTCCCAGCGCGGCAATCGTCATGCCCGATTTCAGCCGCATGATCCCCTGCACATGTCCGATTTTCGCAAACAAGGAGCAGTCGGGCCAGACCTTCGCACCCATTTGTACGTTACTTAACAGTCCGGCTGCCTGTCAAACCGACCCAGGCCCTTTACACCGGCGATGCCAGCAGATACACTGGCCTCCGCGGTTGGGAACCGCAGAGCACTGGGGCTGTCATAAGCACTGTCTTTTGCGTTCAGACGGGAGTCTTTGGGGGGAACTATGAGACTGACAAATTACGCTTGTGTTGTGTTCGCGCTTGCTTTCTGCTGCGCGGCAATGTTGGGACAAACAGTCACGAGTTCACTCGTGGGTACGGTTGTCGATCCGGCGGACGCGGTTGTTGTGGGCGCGCCGGTGACGCTGACCGACGCCGGTACCGGCGCGGTTCGTCACGGTAGCACGGACACCCTCGGAACATTCCGGTTCGTCAACCTGGATCCCGGCACCTACAATGTGACGGTCAGCGCGCCGGGGTTCAAGAGTGAAACGCAGACCGGCATTGTCGTGAGCGCGCAGGAAACCCACAACGCCGGCAGGATGGTTCTCCAGATCGGCAACACAACGGATTCGATATCCGTTACGGCGGAAGCGGCGCAGGTGCAGTTGGCCAGCTCCGAAAAGTCGCAGACGGTGGACGCCACGAACCTGGAAGACCTGACCTTGAAGGGCCGGGACCTGTTCGGCTACGGAAGGCTGGTTCCGGGAGTGCTGGACACCGCTGCCAGCCGCGACGTCACCAGCCACGGCGCCATCAGCGGCATGAATATCAACGGAGCCACGTCGGCGCTGAACTTTACGGTGGACGGAGTCACCGACATGGATACCGGGTCGAACACTTCGGTTCAGTTCGAGCCGAACCTGGACGCGATTCAGGAGCTGAAGGTTCTGACTTCCAACTACGCCGCCGAATACGGGCGCAACTCGGGCGGAATGATCACAGTCGTAACCAAGAACGGAACACAAAGCTTTCATGGCACGGCCGCATGGAACCACCGGCACGAGGAATTCAACGCGGACACCTGGGTGAACAACCACACCGTCAAGAACGGCGCCGCTACTCCGCGAGTGCCGTACCGGTACAACATCGAGACCTACAGCCTCGGCGGTCCCGTGTATATCCCCAAGCACTTTAACCGGGATAAGACCCGGCTCTTTTTCTTCGTGTCCCAGGAGTGGGTCGGCCAATTCGTAACCGGCGGCCAGGTGAATCAGTACACACCCACCGCGCTGGAGCGCGCGGGCGACTTCTCGAAAAGCTTGAACAACAACGGCAGCCTGATCACCATCCTCGATCCGGCTAACAACAACGCGCCGTTCCCGGGCAACGTCATACCGGCGGCGCGGATCAATCCGGTGGGCCTGAACGTCCTCAACTTCTTCCCTCTGCCCAACTTTACCCCGACGCTGGCGGCGCAGTTGAATATAGTGAACTACTTCGAACAGGGCAGCGCCACGCACCCGCGTCGCAACGACGTGTATCGGGGCGATTTCTATATAACTTCGAAGCTCAGCGGCTACTTCCGCTTTATCAACGATTACGACACCTCGAACATCCTGTACGATGGGGTCCAGTTCAGTTCGGACGTAGGCGGTGTTCTGGGCCAGCAGGGCATTTCCCCCATTGAGCATCCGAATGGGGGGCACGGCTATGCGGCTGCCCTGACTTACACGATTTCGCCCACCATGGTCAACGAATTCACGTTCGCCGCGAATTGGGATCAGTATACCTATGTATCGCTGGATAACTATAAGAGCGAGGACCGCTCGCTGGTGCCGGGTCTGCCGGTGCTGTTTCCGCCCCCAACGTCGTCGCAGGCCGGAACTGGAAATCCTGCATCGCCTCTCAACGGTTACCAGAACCTCCTGCCTAACTTCAGTTTCGGCGGCACGCCCAGTAACGCGATGTCTTATTCCCGCGTCGGCGCGTCGGCCGGAGCGGACTACACCATAAACCCGACCTGGTACTGGCAGGATAGCATCAGCAAGATCATCGACCGCCACTCGCTCAAGGCGGGAATCTTCCTGGAATACAACACTAAGTGGCAGCCGGCCCAGAGAAACTACATGGGGGCCTTCAGTTTTGCCTCCTCGACCTCAACTCCGCTGCTCAACACCAATGACGGTTACGCCAACGCCCTGCTCGGCAACGTCAACAACTACAGCCAGTACAACAACAGCACGACGTTTAACGTCACCTATTGGAACGCGGAGTGGTATCTGCAGGATAACTGGAAAGTCAACCGCAGGCTGACGCTCGATCTCGGTGTGCGATTCTATCACCAGACGCCCCAGATCGATCACAACGACACATTTGTCAACTTCAATCCGGCACAATATTCCAAGTCGGCCATGCCAAGGATCTACGTTCCGGCCTGTTTGACTGGCACGACTTGTACTTCCAACACCGGCTTGGTGGCCAAGGATCCGGGCACGGGCGCGACCGCAAGCAGCGGGCTCATCGGGGATTTTGTTCCCAACTCGGGCAATCCCACGGCGGGGTTGGAGGTGCTCGGGCTTAACGGCGTTCCCCTGGCGCCTTACCATCAGTCGCCCCTGGCTGTCGCGCCGCGCGTGGGCTTTGCCTACGACGTCTTTGGGGATGGCACTACGGCGATCCGCGGCGGCGCGGGAATGTTTTATAACCGCCTGGACGGAAATCAATATTACGGCCTGTCCGGACAGGCGCCGACAACTTATCAGCAGACGGTCAATACTGTCACCCTGTCGCAGATCGCGACTCTGGACGGGGGGGCTCCGCCCAGCTTGAGTAGTTTGAGTATCGCTCCTATTGCTCCCACCGCCTACCCTGCCAATGTTCCGTGGGATAAGGTCATCAACGCCAGTATTGACGTTCAGCGAACCTTCGGCAGCCACATCGTTGTCGATCTGGGCTACACGCTGAGCTACAGCTACGACCAGCACCTCACATACAATGCGAACTACATTCCCATAGGAACGGGCTGGCCGTTCACGCCGTCGAATCTGAACCCGACAACGGCGGGGAATACGAGCGCCGACATTGGCTCTATCTTCGAGCGAAGCATCTACCCAGGGTACGGCTCGATCACGGAGAATGTGTTCTGGGGGCACGCCAACTACAACGCTCTGACCGCCACGGCGCAGAAGCGCCTGTCGCACGGCCTGGTGGTGGGCGCGGCGTACTGGTTCTCCAGAGCCATGGGCACGACCAGTTACAATCCCGTTGTTCCCAACAACGAGGAATGGAATTACGGGCGGCTGAGCACGGACCGCCGTAACAACCTCCAGATCACCTACTCCTACGATCTTCCCAACGTCGCCCAAAAGTTCGGCGTCAAGGGCTTGGGGATCGTCACCGACCACTGGACCTTCTCCGGAATCACTTCCATCCAGAGCGGCGCGCCGTTCAATCCGGGTTGCAGCCTCACTTCGGGCTCCCCAGGCGTGTCGGGCGGTTATACCGGTTCGCCGGACGTCTCTCAACGTTGCGAGGTGATCGGCAATCCGCTGGCCAACATCCCCGCGGGCACTTACTTTAATCCGGCGGCGTATGCCATGCCCGCGCTGGCTACCGGTCCCGACAACTCGATTGTCGGACCGCCGGTCCTGGGCAACCAGGGCGGCGGCGCCGGCGCCCTGACCTATCCACGAGTGACCAACTTCGACATGACGCTGACCAAGAGCTTCCCGTTAGGCAGTGAAAGGCGCCTGCTAAGGGTTCAGGCTCAGGCGTACAACGCGTTCAACCACTCGGAATTCAACGCAATGAATACCGGTATCCAGTTCAATCCGGCCACCAACGCCGTGTCCAACGCAAACGCTGTTGGCCTGCCGACTGGCACATTGCCGGCCCGCGTGATGGCGTTCTCGGCCCGGTTCCAGTTCTGACGGATCCTGCATCGGCCTTACGCCCGCGGAGCATCCTCGGTCACTTTGCCTAATTCCACGTTCGTCAACGTGACAATGGCTCCTGGAGCCACCGACACTTGCACGCTGGCGCCAGCCGGCCGCGGGCTCGGCTCTACCGAGTTCTCCTGCTGCGGGCTGGCCGTCTCCAGATACCGGAATCTCACTCCCCGCCACTTCACTTCAACGTTCTGCATGACCGCCGAGCGATTCAGCAGTATGAGCGTCCTCTCGCCGCCCGTGCCGCTGAACGCCGTCGCCAGCACGTGCGTGTTCGTGCTCGCCGCTTTCACCCGCTTCATGCCTGCGCGCACCCGGCGTGTGTAGGCGCCGAAGACCCGCAACTGGTGACTCGACGCCACCGGCTTCAACCCGTGCTCCGGATCGGGCGCCAGCAGAGTTCGGGTCCATGCGTAAGACGGCTGAACCACGTTGAGCAGCGTCCAGCAATACATCACGCCGCACGCGTCCAACTGCGTCAGTACCTTGTGGTAGAGTTGCCCCATCGCCAGCGCAACGCGGTAAGCGCGCGTCTGAAACTCCCCGTTGTTGACACACAATTCCACGGCAAAGAACGGCTTGTCCCCGGTGACTTCCCGCAACTGAGCCAGGCGCGCGTCGAAGCCGTCGGGATCGTAAAAACTGTTTTGATAGTCGTACAGGTTCGATGCCGCGTAATCGATCGTCTTCCACACGGCCGCGTCTTGCCGGAACGCCTTGGCGGCCGCGACGCCGCCGGTCGAGGATGACGCGTTGTGCATGTGGATCTTCGTGGCCCCGAATCCCGCGCTGTCCAGCCCCCCGCGCAGCGCCAGCGCCATCTTCCGCCAGTTCTCCGCCGATTGCGTTACCTCGTTCTGAATCCCTACAATCTCCGGGGCGTGCCCCGTCTTGTCGCGCGAAACCTGGCAATACCGCACCATGGCCTTCACATAGGCCTCGATCTCGGGAGCCTCCGTCGGTTTGCCCGCGGCATCCCGCATCCTGGCCCACGGCGGCAATTCCCAAAACTCGAAGATCACCTTGCCGCCCATACGACGTATCCGCCGTATGTATTCGAAGTCGCTGGTCTCGCAGTTCGGAAAGTTGTCGCCGTAATAGTGCGGCGACGCATCCTCCCGCCGGTCCCAGTTGGTCATCTCCCGATTGAGAAGGGCCCCGGTGGGATACTCGCGATGGAGCAGCAGGTTGTACTCCGCCAGAATGCGCCACCACTCCCTGGCGCCCTGCGGACTCAACTCGGCGAAGGCTGGAGGCGTCGTCGTGCCGCCCCACCCGAGCATCTCCTGAAACCGCACCGCGTCGTCGACGTCCACCGTCGTTGCTTCGGCGGCCGGGGGAAGCAGCCTCCCGCGCGCCGACCCATCCCCCGTGAAGGCCAGTTGGTGCCGGTTCACATCCATCACCGCGCGCGAAGTGAGCGCCTCTTTCCCGTTCAACAGGACCCGCACCGTCAACCGGTAGTCGGCCACCACCGTAATTGCTTTCAAGTCTCCCGCATACTCGATCCGGGACTCCTCCCACAGGCCCTCGGGATGACGGCCCGGACGCGGCTCGACGGGCGGCACCTTGCTCAGGCCGGGAGAGTCGTAATACCGCACCGCCAGCCGCGCTTTGCCGCCGCCCGCTTCCACCGTAAAGCCACCGGACGGCCCCGTGAAAACCCATCGCAACTGCGGCTTCTCGCCGCTCCAGTTCTCGATCTCCAGGGTCCGCTCAAACAGCGCGGGCAGCCATTCGGCGAAGTACCTTCGTGGCGCGCCTGGCACATTCCACCTGGTCCGCGGCGATGGGGCGCCCGGAAACTCGAAGGTTTCGCCACCTGCTGAAGATCCCTTCCACGGGGGCAGATCCACTTTGGCTGGATTTCCCGGATCGCGCTGCTCCTGTGCTTTCGCCAGTGCCGATGCCGAGAACACCGCCCCGGAAAACGCGCGCCGCGAAACCTTCTTCATCGAATCTCCTTCCGCGTTCGTCTCCCATGCCCCATTTGCGCCGGACCGAACTGCGTACCTCCTCGATTGTACGCCCTATCTTCTCGAGTCCCCCCTGCGTCAAGCTCTATTCGGGCCGGTTTCTCCGCGACCCCGCGACGTCCTGTCGACTCCCGCGACCTTCAGGCTCATCCTGCATTGGCCTTTTTCCCTCTGGCAAGCGAAGCGGGAGATGATGTACAATCGCCCCAGATTGGAGGAGCCAAATGCTCAGAGGGAACCTCGCCGTTCTTGGAACCGTGATCGCTCTTGCAGTGGCCAACCAGCCGGGTTGGTCGCAGGAGTCGAAGGGGACCATTCTGGGACGCGTCACGGATAGCACTAACCTGGTGGTTCCGGCCGCGACTGTCCAAATCACTAATGTCGCAACTACCGTTGCCATACGAACCACCACCAACGGGGAGGGCAACTATGTCGTGCCCTTCCTGATACCCGGGACGTATCGGATCACGGTGGAGAAGCCCGGATTTAAGCGCTTTGTACGGGATGGGATCCTTCTCAACCTCAACGACCGGCTGGAGATCAACATTCCCCTGGAGCTCGGCACCACGTCGGAGACGATTACGGTGACGGCCGATGCGCCGCTGCTGGATACCACGAACGCTTCCATCGGACGCGTGATAGGCTTCCAGGAAGCGACCCAGTTGCCCGCCGAGCACGGGGACGTGGACAACCTGATCAAGCTCAGCCTTGGCGTAGGTTTCACGGACAACCCCTCCAAGGACCAGCCGTGGCAAAGCCTCAACATTTCTTATGCCATGGCCGGGGAGCACGGCGCCTTGAACGAGTTCACCCTCGACGGCACTTCGAATACCCTTCACGACCAGGCGCGAGGCTCGATATCCGAAGCCTGGACGCCCCCCGGCGATGCGGTGTCGGAGTATAAGGTCCAGACCGCGTCCTTTGACGCGACGACCGGGGCGACTCAGGGAGGCGTCGTCAACGTGAGCCTCAAATCGGGCACCAACCAACTCCACGGTACGGCGTACTGGGGGAAGGAAACTACTTCCATGAACGCGAATCTGTTCTTCTCCAACGCCCAAAACATACCCATCGAGGGCTTGAAGTACAACCGGTTGGGGACCACGGTGGGCGGCCCGGTCATCATCCCCAAGCTGTACAACGGGAGGAACCGCACGTTTTTCTTTTTCACGTACGAAAACATCCACTCGACCACGGCCCTCACCGGGGGCGACGCCGCGGTCGATACCGTTCCCACCGATGCCGAACGCGCGGGCGATTTCTCCGCCCTGTTGAAGTTGGGCAGCAACTATCAGATTTATGACCCATTCAGCACCACGGGACCCAACTCCAGTGGCCGCTATTCCCGCAACCCGCTTCCCGGAAACATCGTTCCGGCGAACCTGATCAACCCGATCTCGGCGAAAATCTTTGCCTGCGACCCCTCGAAAGTTACGCTGCTTGCGTATGTTTCCACTCCTCAAACGACTTGCTATTACCCGGAGCCGACCGGTCCCGGCACGATAGACGGCGGCAACAATAACATCCAGACGGGATGGCCGAGTCGGGTCAAGTATCACTCGGAACTCTATAAGTTCGATCAAGTCATCGGCCCGAAGAACCGGTTGATGGTTCGCGCTAACTTCAGGTACCATATCATCGCCGACAGCGACAATTTCGGATTTAACAATCCCGCGTTTGGATCCGATTTCTGGAACGAGTCGGAGCAGTACGCCATCGACGACACTCACGTCTTCAACTCGACCCTGGTTATGGACGTTCGGGTTTCCGACGCTCGTTTTCTGCGCGCCCAGAAACCGAACCCGGCGGGTCAGAATTGGGACCTGACGCAACTGGGTTTCCCGGCCTCCATTGAGAACGCGATCGCTCCGCAGTTCCACCAGTTCCCGGGGATCTCGATCACGGATCTAGCAGCGTCGAGCGGGCAACCGGAGATAACCGCCCGCACGGTTCTCTACAAGCAGACGCAAACCCGCGAACTGACGGTTTCCTTCGACAAGGTCAGGGGCAACCACGAGTTTAAGTTTGGCGTGGACTACCGCCAATATCCCGACGACCAGATCTCCGGCAGCACCGCCACGGACCTGTCGCTGACTTATGGCGCGACGTACACCAACGGGCCGCTGGATAACTCCCCGGCCGCCCCGCGGGGACAGGCAATGGCCCAGTTCTTGTACGGCATACCGACTTCGGGCAGCCTGCTGTTACCTGCTGCAAGCAACTTCGCCGATATGTCGAAGTTGTATGCGCCGTTTTTTCAGGATAACTGGAAAGTCACGCGAAAGCTGACGCTTAACCTGGGGATCAGGTACGAATATGAGACTGCCGAGACAGAGCGATACAACCGCGCCGTAATGGGGTTCAACCCCACGGCTGGACAACCGTGGGCGGAGCAGGTGATGGCTAACTATGCCCAGAGCCCGACGCCGGAGATCCCGGCATCGCAATTCCTGCTGACCGGCGGACTCACCTTTCCGGGAGTCAACGGGCACGGGCAGCCGCTGTACCACCCCGACACCAACAATGTGATGCCCCGTTTGGGATTCGCCTACCAACTGGGCCCGAACACGGTGATTCGCGGCGGATTCGGATCCTACTTTGGCTCATTGGGCACCCGCCTCCAGGATGTTATCCAGAACTCGGGCTTCCTTGCGACCACCAACGTGATCCCCTCCACCAACGGCGGCGTCACCTATTCCGCCACCAATTCCAATCCTTTCCCCAACGGGTTCGTGCAACCGACTGGCGCCACGCTCGGGTCGCAGACCAACGTCGGCAATGCCATCAGCTTTTTCAACCAGAATCCGAAGGCGGCCCTCCTGGAGAAGTTTCAGGTTGACATAGAGCACCAACTCCCGGGAAACGTGCTGATTGACGCAGGCTACGCGGGAGCCCGCAACTACGACCTCGAAGTCACACGCTCCCTGAGCGCCTTACCCGACCAGTATCTCAGTACGAGCATAACCCGCGATCAGGCCACCATCAACTATCTGACCGGGAACCTGCCGAATCCTTTCTTCGGCGTTCCGCAATTCGCCGGAACGACCCGTGGCGGCAGCAACACGATTGCGCGCTCCATACTGCTCTCGCCCTATCCTCAGTTCGCCGGCGTGTCGTACTACACTTACGACGGCAAAGGCTGGTACGACGCGCTGAACCTGAGGGTCGAGAAGCGATTCACACACGGCTTCATGGCCCAATTGAACTACACGTTTTCCAAGTACCTAGAGGCAGTCACTCTGTTGAACCCGGGGGACGCCGCGCCGTCGAAAGCGCCTTCCAATCAGGACTATCCAAACCACATATCGATTACCGGAATATACGAATTCCCCTTCGGCCAGGGGAAGCGGTTCCTGCCCCACGTCCATTCGGTAGCCAACATCCTGGTGAGTAACTGGCAGCTCGCACCCATTTTCACCTACCAGAGCGGGGCCGCCCTGGGATTCGGCGACGCCATCCTCTACTGCCCTCTCTCGGCGATACCCATCCCCAAGGGCCAGAGGTCCATCCATGAGTGGTTCAACACCAGTTGTTTTAACACGATTCCGTCGCAACAGCTGGCCAATAACCTGGTCAACCTGTCCCCGCGATTCGGTGGAATACGGGGCGACGCGTACAACTCCTGGGACGCGTCGCTGATTAAGAACACCCGGATCAGGGAGAGCCTGGGCCTGGAGCTCCGGGTGGAAGCCTTGAACGTGTTCAACCAGGTGAATTTCGCCGCTCCCAATACCAGCCCGACCAGCACGGCCTTCGGGCAGGTAACGGTGCAAAACAATGTCCCGCGACACATGCAACTCTCGCTCCGGGTCAAGTTCTGAAGCCGTGTAACTAGCGCGAGACACTCAGGCGGGCTGCGGCCGCACGAGCAGCTTTTGAGACTGGGAAAGAACAAGGAGGTTCATAATGGCAAGCCGTTTTCGTAAGAGTGGAATTGCACTAACAGCGATTCTGACGTTCTTCATTTTCTCGACGGTGGCTCCCGCGCAACCGCCGGTTCGTCCGGCTAACGGCCACCCGGTCCTGGCGATCGGGTCTCCAGCCCCGGATTTCTCACTGCCGGGCGTTGATGGGAAGGTTCACAAGCTGAGTGACTACAAGAAGAGCCCGTACTTGATGGTGCTGTTCATCTGCGACCACTGCCCGACATCGCAGATGTACGAATTCCGCATCATGAAACTGGTGGCTGACTACAAAGACAAGGGTGTGGCGGCGGTGGCCATTCAGCCGAACGACCCCTCCGCCATCCGCCTGTCCGAGCTGGGCTACACGGACGTCAGCGACAGCCTGGAAGAAATGAAGATCCGCGCCGCGTTCCGGCACTTCAACTTCCCCTACCTGTACGACGGCGAGACCCAATCAGTCTCGAACGCGTTCGGAGTGGTGGCGACGCCGCACGTTTACATCTTCGACAAGGAGCGCAAGCTGCGGTACGAAGGGCGGGTTGACAACGCGCAGCGCGAGTCGCTGGTGAAGACCCAGGATGCCCGCGCCGCACTCGACGAGCTGCTGGCGGGCAAGCCGGTGACGGTGACGCACACCGGGGCGTTCGGATGCTCCACGAAGTGGAAATCCAAGATCGACAGCCAGGTGGCGGAGAGAAAGATGATCGAAGGCGAGCCCGTGAAGTTGGACATGGTCACCGCCGACGACCTCAAGAAGCTTCGTTCCAACCCGGCGAACAAGGTGACGGTGGTGAGCTTCTGGTCCACTTCCTCCGAGTCCTCGGTGAAGGCCATGGCGGGATTGCTCGAGACCTACCGCATGTTCCGCCGCCGGGACTTCGATCTGCTAACCGTGTCCATGAACAATCCGGATGACAAGGACGCTGTCATGAAGGTCCTCCAGGAGCAGCATGCCGCCAGCCGGAACCTGCTATTCGACTCGACCGACACGATTGCTATGGAGACGACGTTCGATGCTCGGTGGAATCCCGCCGCGCCGTTCACCATGGCGCTCGCGCCCGGCGGCAGGGTGATCTATGAGCAACAGGGAGACCTGGACGTGATTGCCCTGCGGCGCGCCGTTCTGTCCAACATGGAGAACGAAACCTACAGGACCCACCCGTCGTATTGGGCGACCAGATAAACGGCTCGCGCCGCGTGGCGCCTGGCTCCGCTCGAGGGTCCGGATACTTCCGCCTTGCCTTCGTTCGGGTGCGTTTGTACCGGAGAGCGATCAGTCCTTTGGAGTAAGTCTTGTTCTCCACCAACACGAAACTCCCGCTGCGGAAAGCCGGCGGGGAAGAGCGGGATGCTCTCGCCGATCAGAACCGGAACGATGCCGATGTACATTCAGGACGCGCCACGACTTGTGTTCTACACGGGCTACGGAATGGTCACCGATCCCACCGCCTGCCAGTTGGAATTCGCTGTATTACTGCGCGCGGCCAGGAAGAATACCTGGTCGCCGGCGAAGCTCTGAGTGAAAGTAATCGGAACCGTGAGTGTCAGCGTGTTGCCCGCGCCGCTCACCGAACCGCCCGTGATGCTGCATTGGCTGTTGCTCACGGTGCCCGTGCCAGGCAACGTCGTCCCGGAGTACGGCCCCCCGGCATCCCCCGCGTCGTCCACCAGGAACAGCGCCCCCGCTCCGGCGCCCGAAGGCGCGAACGCGATATAGCAGGCGCGCCGCCCGTCGATGGCGGAGTTGATCAGCACGTTGGCCACGGAGATATCCTGCCAGCCGTTGGTGTCGGTGAAGGTGAAGGTGTAAGTCGTCGGGCCCAGGCTGCCGGTGCGCGGCGGATTGATTCCACCCACCGCCGGGCCGCTCGTCTGTGCGCCGGGCACTCCCCACGTGCCCAGCGCCTGCCAGCCGGAGTTGTTTGAGGCTTTGTCCTGCGCCGAGAGGTAGAAGATCTTGTTGCCGGGGAAGCTCGCGCTGAAAGTGATCGCGAGCGTGAGGGTAAGGGTGTTGCCGCTGCCGTTCACCGAGCTGTTCGCGCCGGTGATGGTGCATTGGCTGTTGCCGACGCTGCCGCTACCCGGTAATACAAAGCCCTGGTACGGGCCGCCCGCGTCGCCAGCATCATCCACCAGAAACACCGACCCGCTGTTTGCGCCCGAAGGCACGAACGCGATGTAGCAAGCATGCCGGCCGTCGAGCGCGTTATTGATCAGCACGTCTGCCACACCCAGGTTCTGATAACCGCCGGAATCGGTGAACGTGAAAGTAAACGTCCCACCGGTGCCGCTGCCGGAGGCCGGACCCGCGGAAGTGGGCGCAACTGTTACTCCTCCAACCGAAAATGCGTTCAGCAGCGAAACCCACGTGCCTCCCTGATCCACAATCACCAGGTCCGGTCCCTGGCTGCCGTTGAACTTCGTCACGGCTATGGCGGACGGGTTCAGGCCGGACGTAAAATGCAGCTCGGCTTGAAACGTCCCGTCGCCATTGCCAAGCAGGAACGCGGCATCGGCATCGGTCTCGGCCACCACAAGATCGGGTTTGCCGTCTCCGTTCAGGTCCGTGATTGCCAAAGCCACGGGCCCGTCGTACGTGGCCGGAAGTGTGGACGCTTCCCGGAAACCTCCAGCCCCATCGCCCAGGAGGATGTCTACAGATCGGGAAAGGGAGTCTCCACCGCACACGGCTATATCGGGCTTGCCATCGCCGTTCACATCGCCGATCGCCAGCGCACCGGCACGTCCGGACTTCGACTGTAACGCGAAGGTGCGGGCGGCCCCGAATGTGCCGTTGCCTTGGCCCAGGAAAATCGCCAGGGTCGCAGGGTTGTCCGACTGAGCGGCGTCAACCAGCTCCACGGCCAGATCGGGGATACCATCGCCGTTCAGGTCCGCGGCAGCCACCGCCATGGGATGCAGTCCGCCCGGCGCTGTTACGGTCGTGGGCGCCTGGAAGGTTCCGTCGCCCTTGCCCAACAGCACAAAGACGCCTGGCGCACCCGCGGAAGAGCCGTACGCCGCGACGGCTACATCCAGCTTGCCGTCGCGGTTGAAATCGCCGGTTGCCAGGATCTGCGAACCGGTGCCGGCCAGCGGCGTGCCTGCCCCGGCCAGCGGCGTGACCATCGCGGATTGAAGTGTACCGTTGCCATTCCCCAGCAGTACGCTCAGCGATCCTATGCCGGAACCGAGGCTGCCGCCGAAGGGCTGGTTGGCGACGATCACATCGGCCTTGCCATCGCCGTTCAGGTCTCCGACGGCCGCGGCCTGGGGCTCGTACAAGCCTGCGGCAGCGATCGGAAACTGTTGAGGTGCGCCGAACTGCGTGCCGCCTTGCGAAAGCATCACCCACACGCTTCCGGTCAGAACATCCGGAATCACCACATCTGGCTGGCCATCGTTGTTCAGGTCGGCGGCCACAATCCCCGCCGGCGTAGTGCCCGCAAAGTTGAACGGCGGCGCACCGACGCTGCCCTGCGGCGAAACTATGATAAACAGGTCGTCGCCGGTCACATTGTCGGCGGTGATCAGCAGAGTGTTCCCGTCCTGAAGCGGCGCTACGGCTATGGATGATGGACTGTTGCTGACGGCGTACGCCGCCGGCTGCTGGAAGGTGCCATCGCCTTTGCCCGCCAGCATCACCATCGCGTTCGGCCCCCCGGTCACGACCAGGTCGAGCTTCCCATCGTGGTTGAAGTCCGAATACGCCATATACGCCGGGCTGATCGGGATCGCCGTCGCCACCGGCTGCCCCAGCCTGCCTCCGCTATTCAACAGGACCGAAACGCCAGAGCTGGGAAAGTTGCTGACGGCCACTGCTACATCCGGAGCGCCATCGCCATTGAGATCGAGCGCGAGAATCGATACCGCGCTGCCGCCGATCGCGTAGGCCGTGGGAGCGCCGAACGTGCCGTCGCCATTGCCCAGCAGCAGGGAAACCGTGTTTGCGCCGAACGTGTTCGCCACGGCGATGTCCATCTTGCCATCGCGATTGAAATCGGCAGCGGCCAGCGATCCCGGATTCGGTCCGGCGTTGAACGTCTTGGCAGCGCCAAAGGTGCCATCGCCGTTGCCCAGCAGGATGTACAATCCCCCGTTGTTCGCAAAATATGTAACCGCCAGATCGAGCTTGCCATCGCCATTGAAATCCGCCGCAATCAGTTTGCTGTTGACCGGGGAAGGATTGAATCCGAGAGAATAGGCGTTCTTGACGAGAACGGAGCCATCGGACCCTCGCAGTTGAACGACGACATTCGTGCTCGTCTGGTCGAGCCAAATGGTATCGGGATTTCCGTCTCCGTTGACGTCCGCCGTGATGCTGGTCTGAGAAGCCTGGCCGCTGGGTGGGAGTGACGCGGATGCAGCCACGGACAAATCGGCGCGAAGGTCGCCCGGGTGAGAGTACCCGGGAAGATACTTGGCTACCCAGTCAGACCCACAAAGCTGCGACAAAATCAGTGCCAGCGTGGCGTAATCGTAATTCCGGGCAATTTCGAGGCTGTCATTAGTGCCCGGATACCTCTTGACCATAGTGTATCCGTCGGGGCCACTGTAGACCGTCAACTCGGGGGGGTTCTTGGAACCTAACGAAGTGTCGTGGAACCGGACTCCACCCCCTGCTTGGCCGCGGAGCGTGTCAAAAGAGCTGGCGAACTGCGGAGCATCGCAAGAACCGGCGAATGCCCGCGTCCCCAATGAAACGACCAATACGGGAAGAACCGTGGCCCGAAAAAGACGCATCCCGACCTCCGAGGCACCGGCTACCCACGGCCTGCGCCTGACCTCATCTTCAGCATGATACCGCGACTTCGGAAAAAGGGGGCGCGCCCTACCGGTACGAGATCCGGCTGCAGCTTCTACTTCCCCCTCGCCTTCGTCCGCGCGCGCTTGTACCGGAGAGCGATCAAACCTTTGGAGTAAGTCTTGTTCTCCACCAACACGAACTCGCGTTGCGGAAAGCCGGCGGGAAAAAGCGGGATGCCCTCGCCGATCAGAACCGGAACGATGCCGATGTGCAGCTCGTCCACCAGATCCGCCTTCAGGAATTCGCGGGCCAGTTCGCCGCCACCCATCAGCCAGATGTTCTTGCCGCGCTTCTTGCGCAGCCGCGCGACGAACGCCGCCGGCGACTGTTTGACGAACACCGCGCCCTCGCGCTCGCCGGGCGGCTCCGAACGCGAGAACACATAACTGGCCATCGCCGATCCGCCGAACGATCCGCCCATCTTGCGGGCGTCATCGAACGTCTTGCGGCCCATGATGGCGGTATCGACGGAGGCGAAGAACGGAGCCATCGAGTAATCCTTGGGCATGAACAGAAAGTCCACCGCGCCATCCGGGCGCGCGATGTAGCCGTCCAGGCTGATGCCGAGGCCCAGGACTACGCTGCGCATGGCCCCTTACTTGGTTGCGGCCGCCTGCGCCACGCCGGCGTGGTCCTTCAGCGCTTCGGTCTTGTCGGTGGCCTCCCACGTGAAGCTGTCTTCCGTGCGCCCGAAGTGCCCGAACGCCGCTGTTTTGCGATAGATCGGCCGCCGCAGCTTCAGGTGGTCGATGATGCCCCGCGGCGTCAACGCGAAATTCTCGCGCACCAGCTCGGTGAACCGCTCGTCCGGAATGACCCCGGTGCCGAACGTATCGACATACACCGATACCGGCTCGGCCACGCCGATGGCGTACGCCAGTTGCACTTCGCAGCGGTCCGCGAGCCTGGCGGCCACCAGGTTCTTGGCGATGTACCGCGCCATGTAGCAGGCCGAACGGTCCACCTTCGTCGGATCCTTGCCCGAAAACGCTCCGCCGCCGTGCCGCCCCATCCCGCCGTACGTGTCCACGATGATCTTGCGGCCGGTCACTCCGGTGTCGCCGTGCGGCCCGCCCACCACGAATCGCCCCGTGGGGTTGATGTGGTACTTGGTTCCGGAGTCCACCATGCCCGATGGAATCACCGGATCGATGATGTGTTTCTTGACCTCGCGGCGCAGCTCCTCGGTCGAAATTTCGGGGCTGTGCTGCGTAGAGATGACCACCGCTTCGATGCGCGCCGGCACTTTGCCGACGTACTCCACGCTCACCTGGCTCTTGCCGTCGGGCCGCAGGAATTCGCAGATGCCCTCGCGCCGCGCTTCCGACAGGCGCCGCACCAGCTTGTGCGCCATCATGATGGGCAGCGGCATCAGCTCCGGCGTCTCGCCGCAGGCGTAGCCGAACATCAGCCCCTGGTCGCCCGCGCCGCCCGTGTCGACCCCCATCGAAATGTCCGGCGACTGTGACTGGATCAGGTTGTGCACCCCGCAGGTGTTCGAATCGAATCCGTACGTGGCGTCGGTGTAGCCCACGTACTCGATGGTGCCGCGCGCCACCCGCTGCACGTCCACGTAAGTCTTGGTCGTGATCTCTCCGGCCACGATGCACGTGCCCGTGGTCACCAGGACCTCGCAGGCCACCCGGCCCATGGGATCGTCCGTCAGAACGGCGTCCAGAACGGCGTCTGAAATCTGGTCTGCGATCTTGTCCGGATGTCCTTCCGTGACGGATTCCGAGGTGAAAATGTGTCGTTGTGCGTTTGCCAAAATGGCCTCCTGGGGTTTGCTTCCCTTGAATTTAACATGGAGGAGCCGGGTGTGCCCGGCCCCCTCTTAATAACGATAGTGCTCCGCCTTGTACGGCCCGTCCACCGCCACGCCCAGGTATTCCGCCTGCCGCGGGGTGAGCGTCGTCAGCTTCACGCCGATCTTTTCCAGGTGCAGCCGCGCCACCTCTTCGTCCAGCCTCTTGGGCAGGGTGTACACGCCCGGCTTGTAGGTGTCGCGATTCTTCCACAGGTCGATTTGCGCCAGCGTCTGGTTGGAGAAGCTGTTGCTCATCACGAAGCTCGGATGGCCCGTGGCGCAGCCCAGGTTCACCAGCCGCCCTTCCGCCAGCACGAAGATGCTCCGCCCGTCGGCGAATGTGTACATATCCACCTGCGGCTTGATGTTGGTCTTCGCCGCGCCCGATTCGTTCAGCCGGTCCACCTGGATCTCGTTGTCGAAGTGGCCGATGTTGCACACGATGGCCTGGTCCTTCATGTGCTGCATGTGCTCCAGCGTGATGATGTCGCAGTTGCCGGTGCAGGAGACGTAGATGTCGCCGCGCCCCAGCGTGTCCTCGACGGTGGTCACCTCGAAGCCCTCCATGGCCGCTTGCAACGCGTTGATCGGGTCGATCTCGGTGACGATCACGCGCGCGCCCATTCCGCGCAGCGAGTGCGCCGAGCCCTTGCCCACGTCGCCGTACCCGCAGACCACCGCTACTTTCCCCGCCACCATGACGTCGGTGGCGCGCTTGATGCCGTCGGCCAGCGATTCGCGGCAGCCGTACAGGTTGTCGAACTTGGATTTCGTCACCGAGTCGTTGACGTTGATCGCCGGGACCAGCAGCTTCCCCGCCTCCTGCATCTTGTAGAGGCGATGCACGCCGGTGGTGGTCTCTTCCGACACGCCGCGCCACTCCGCCACCATCTCGCGCCAGCGCCGCGGATTTTCGGCGTGGACTTTCTTCAGCAGGTCCTTGATGACCTGCTCTTCGTGATTGCTCGACTCCGAGTTCACCCAGCCGCTGCCGTGCTCCAGTTCGAATCCCTTGTGGATGAGCAGCGTCGCATCGCCGCCATCGTCCACGATGAGCTGCGGCCCTTTGCCGCCCGCGTGATTGAGCGCCTGGTAGGTGCACCACCAGTAGTCTTCCAAACTCTCGCCCTTCCACGCGAAGACCGGGGTCCCGGCGGCGGCGATGGCCGCGGCCGCGTGGTCCTGCGTGGAGAATATGTTGCAGCTTGCCCACCGCACCGTGGCGCCCAGCTCCGCCAGCGTCTCGATCAACACCGCGGTCTGAATGGTCATGTGCAGCGAGCCGGTCACGCGCACGCCCGCCAGCGGCTTCTCCGCGGCATACTTGCGCCGGATGGCCATGAGGCCCGGCATTTCGAACTCGGCGACGGAGATCTCCTTCCGTCCCCATTCCGCCAGCGAGAGGTCGGCGACCTTGAAATCCGCGCCGGCCGCGGCAGCCGTCTGATTCACCGTTGCAGTGCTCATTTCTATTCCTCGAATCGTCAAATCTTGATACATTGATATTGTACGAAGAGAATCGCATGGCGTCAATCCTGAAATCCCTCCGTCTGGCCGCCGACCCCACCCGCCTCCGCCTCCTCCTCCTTCTGGAGCGCGAGGAGCTGTCGGTCGCCGAGCTTCAGGAGATCCTCGCCAAGGGCCAGAGCCAGATCTCCACCCACCTGGCGCAGTTGAAGCAGGCCGGCCTGGTGGACGATCGCCGCACCGGAAAGAACGCCTTCTACCGCCTGCAAGCCCCGCCCGAGCTGATGGGCCTGGTGCGCCAGGCCGCCCACGAGGTCCCCGAATCCGATGGCGACCTGCAGGCTCTGCGCCTGGCCATGCGCAAGCGCCAGGACAAAATGCGGCGCTACTTCGACGAGCTGGCCGGCAAGTTCGGCCGGCAGTACGTCCCCGGACGCTCGTGGAAAGGGATTGCCGAGGCCCTCCTGAAGCTCATGCCGCCCATGGTCATCGCCGACCTGGGGGCGGGCGAGGGCACCATCTCGCAGTTAATGGCCCAGCGCGCCAAAAAGGTGATCGCCATCGACAATTCGGACAAGATGGTGGAGTTCGGCTCCGACCTGGCCCGTCGTCACGGCATCGCCAACCTGGAATATCGCCTGGGCGATCTGGAAGACGTGCCCATCCGCAGCGGCACGGTGGACCTGGCGTTTCTCAGCCAGGCCCTGCACCACGCCGTGCATCCCGACCGTGCCGTCGCCGAGGCGTTTCGGATCGTCAAGCCCGGCGGCCGCATCGCCGTGCTCGACCTCAATCGCCATCATTTCGAGGAAGCCCGGGAAATGTATGCCGACCTCTGGCTCGGCTTCACCGAATTGGACATCGAAAAGTACCTTAAAGGCGCCGGGTTTCGGAACGTGGAGACCGCGATTGTTTACCGCGAGCCGGATGCTCCTCACTTCGAGACGCTGCTGGGCACGGGCGAGAAGTAGCCGGGCTCCCTCAATTTGAGGAAATGCAGCGTGCCGGTGGCCTCGCCGGCAAGGAACGTCACGCCATCCGGCAGTACGGCACAGCAGCATATCGCCCCTTCGCCGCCGAACGATGCGATCACTTCTCCCGTGCCGAGGTCCCAGAGCTTCAGGGTCTTGTCATCCGACCCTGAGACGGCCCGCTTGCCGTCCGGCGTAACCGCCACCGCACGGACCACATCGGTATGGCCCTCCAGCGTGCGGATGCCCTCCCCGCGCTCCAGGTCCCACAGTTTCAGGGTCGTGTCAGACGACCCCGAGACGGCCAGCTTGCCGTCCGGCGTTACGGCCACCGAGTTGACCCAACCGGCATGGCCCTCGAGCGTGCGGATGGCCTCCCCACGCTCCAGGGCCCATAGCTTCAGGGTATGGTCCCACGAGCCCGAGAGGGCCCGGTCGCCGTCCGGCGCCACCGCCACCGCAAGGACCCAACCGGTGTGGCCCTGCAGAGTGCGGATGGCCACTCCGCGCTCCAGGTCCCACAACTTCAGGGTATGGTCAGACGACCCCGAGACAGCCCCCTTGCCGTCCGGCGTCACCACCACCGCAAGGACCGAATCGGCATGGCCCTCCAGCGTGCGGAGGGCTTCCCCGCGATCCAACTCCCACAGCTTCAGGGTCCTGGCAGACGAGCCTGAGACGGCCCGCTTGCCGTCCGGCGTCACCGCCACCGCACGTACTGAATCGGCATGGCCCTCCAGCGTGCGGACGGCCTCCCCGCGCTCCAGATCCCAGAGCTTCAGGGTATGGTCATACGACCCCGAGACGGCCCGCTTGCTGTCCGGCGTCACCACCACCGCATTGACCCGACCGGCATGGCTCTCCAGCGTGCGGATGGCCTCCCTGCGCTCCAGGTCCCACACCTTCAGGGTCTGGTACGAGCACGAGATAGCCCGCCTGCCGTCGGGCATTACTGCCACCGCGCGAACCGAGTCGGCGTGGCCCTCCAGCGTGCGTATGGCCTCCCCGCGCTCCAGATCCCAAAGCCTGAGGGTGGTTTGGTCATTTGACCCCGAGACGGCCCGCTTGCCGTCTGGGGTCACGGCCACCGCCCAGACCCAACCGGCACCGCCCTCCAGCGTGCGGACGACCTCCCCGCTCTCCAGGTCCCACAGCTTCAGGGTTTGGTCATACGACCCCGAGACAGCCCGCTTGCCGTCCGGTGTCACCGCCACCGCAAAGACCCAACTCGCATGGCCCTCCAGCGTGCGGATGGCCTCCCCGCTCTCCAGGTCCCATAGCTTCAGAGTCTGGTCAGACGACCCCGACACGGCCCGCTTGCCGTCCGGCGTTATCGCCACTGCACGGACCGAATCGGAATGTCCCTCCAGCGTGCGGATCGCCTCCCCGCTCTCCAGGTCCCACACCTTCAGGGTCTTGTCATCTGACCCCGAGACGGCCCGCTTGCCGTCCGGCGTCACAGCCACAGCAAGGACCGAATCGGCATGGCCCTCCAGCGTGCGGATTGTCTCCCCTCGCTCCAGGTTCCAAAGCTTCAGGGTATGGTCATGCGACCCCGAGACGGCCCACTTACCCTCTGGCGTCACCGCCACTGCATTGACCAAACCGGCATGGCCCTCCAGCGTGCGGATTGTCTCCCCTCGCTCCAAGTCCCACAGCTTCAGGGTCTTGTCATCTGACCCCGAGACGGGCCGCCGGGCGCTTTCAAGGTCTGGTAGGTCGCTTCCAACCACGGCCCGTGCTGGCTTTCCCTGGCAGATGTCAGCAGCTTGCCGACTCCCCTTGAGGCCGACGAACGCAATCGGCCCGCCAACTGACTGGTCAGGAGCCCCGGATCGTTCGCTAGAATGTGCGCGGAGAGCCGCAGGGTATCGCTCACTAACTGGTAAGCCGGATCATCGGAGAGGTAGTCATAATCGGCCAGTAAGGCGGGAATCTCCTTTCTCGCAAGTCTGGCCCGCATCCACTTCGAGTCCAGAAGCAATTCCCGCAGCTCGTCTATCCGCCCAGCCGCCGACAGATGATACGTAAGCCAAGGGAAAAAGTACCCGTCATCCGGACCGTAGGCCCAGCCGTTCGAGCACTGCGCCCGGTACCGCTCCACCAGAACCCGTTGAAGCTCTGCTGGGGCCTTCGCATGCTTCTTTACGAAATCCATTTGCACGGGATGCAGAGTAATGACAGCTTCAAGACGGTTCGCCAGCGATGCCCCCACCCAGGCGCCCACCACGTCCTCCGCGGAATCCTTGTCCAGGTTCCAAAAGGTCTCCAGCACCTTTTGCGGAACCGGCGTGTCCGGCCGAAACACGGCGAAATCGAGATAGCGGGAGCGGTATTCCTCACGCTCCAGCGCGTCGACACTCACCTGGATGACGCGAAAGAGAGTGGGATGCGGGTAGTCCGGAAACTGCATGCGTATCTTTTCCAGATCCGCGTTCTTCAGCCGCCGCAGAGCCCGGCCCCAGGGGTCGTTCGTCTCCCCGTGCACGAGAGCCCCAATCATGGCAATGGCCAGCGGCAACCGCCCGCATTCCTCGATAATTTCGGACGCCATGGAGGGAAGATTCTCTTCCGCGGTCTGGCTCCACTGCGCCAGCAAGGCTCTGGCCTGATCCGGTTCCAGCACATCGAGAGAGAACTCCCGTGCGCCGGTGGCCTTCACCACATCTCGCTGGCGAGTCGTCAACAGGAGGCGAGAGCGGGGGGCGTCGGCGAGGAAGGGCTGGACATCCCGGGCATCCCAGACGTCATCGAGAACGATGAGCGCCGACCGGTCCCGCAGGGTGGTTCGGAACTGGTTGCTGCACCCTTGCAGCGTGTCGTAATGCGCGAGATCGTCGCCCAGGGCCTTGGCGATCTCGCGCATCTGGGTGGTCAGGTGCAACTCCGTGGGATTCTGGCCCATGATGGCCCATATCACGCCGTCGGGATAGGCGTCCTGAATCGCCCGGTCGTGGCACAGCGCCTGCGCGAGGATGGTCTTGCCGATGCCGCCCATGGCCCGCACTGCCGTTAATGCGATTCGACGCTCGGACGCATCATTGATCAGGCTCTTCCGCAAGCTCTCCAACTCGGCTGGCCGAGGCACGAAATTCAACGGCAGGGGCGGAGCCGTGACATAGGTCGTGTGATACCTCGGCGCCAGAACGGCCCTGTCACCGCCTTCAACAGCGCGCAGAAGTTCGCGCAGCCCGTCCTCATACGCCGCTGGATCAATCTGAATGTAATGTCGCGATTCGAGATAGACCGGGCGGTCGGCGTCCGCTTGAATCAGCACCGGAACGACCCGCTTCTTCTGCCGCAGCGCTCGCAACTGCTCGCCCCGGCAGATGTCGGACCGATACGAAGCCCGGCTCAATAACGCCACAACCGCGTCGGCGCCATCGATGTTCTCTTCGATCTCGAGGCTCCAACTAGACCCCGCCAGAAGCCTCTTCTCGTCGAGCCAAACTACGTGCCCGCGCGCACCGAGATCGTCCGCAAGCCGCCGTGCCAGTCCCCCGCCATCCGCGTGGGCGTACGAGAGGAACAGGCGAGCCATCGAACAGAGGCTACCACACGGGCGTCAGTGCGTCAGATCGTAAATGAAATAATTCACCGCGATCTTATATGCGAGCGACGCCCACTTCTCCGGATACCGCGGATCGTCCGACCACTCCCACGCATCCCCCAGGTCCATGTTGTGGCAAATGGCGACCATCACGCGCCCCTTGTCGTCGAAGATCGCCCGCCAGTGCGGAGTCTTTCCCGTCTCGCCCGCTTCATAAGTCCGGCCGCTGCGATACCACTGCCAGCCGGCCACCTGGAAGCGATCGCTCAAATCGTAAACCGTGTGAAAGATCGGGTCGGCGTTTTGCAGGTCCACGATGGGACGGTCCGGGAAAACTTTGGTCATGCTGGCCACAAACACCTGCCACTCGCTGAAGACGTTGTGGTAGGGTTCGTCGCCGTGGAAGTCGTCCACCATCAGGAATCCGCCGCGCAGCAGGAACTCGCGCAACTGGGCCGCCTGGCTGTCCGGCAGGTTCCAGTGCCCCACCTCCACCGCGTACATCATCGGCCAATTGTAAACGTCGCCGGTGCCGTCCAGATCCACGATCTGCTCCACCGACCGCGTGTCGATCCGCGTCAGCCGGCGAATGCCCTGGAGCAAATGCCGGTCCGAGCGCGGATAATCGATCGTCCAGTTGAGGTCGAGTCCCCAGCGGCGTTGCCCATAGACGCTGGGATAGCGAAGCCGCGCGCGGGTCCACTCGGTCTTCTGGTTCCAGTCGGGAGGAAGCGGAAAATCGACGTATTCGGCGGCCTGGTATTGTTGGAAGGGCCGCTGCGCCCGCAAGGCCCCGCAGACGCCCAGTGCGGCGGCAACCAGCAACACTGCCCAAAGGGATCGCATCGAGCCTCCAGTTGTGTTCAGGTTATCACGAGCCTTCGGCGCCTGGCAAAAATGCTGCGCTCTGCGGCGGCCTGGCCGGCTTGGCCCCGCGACTCTGGCGGCCGCGCAGGCCGATGCGGCGCACATGTTACCGGTGAAACTCTCCGGCGTACGCGTGCTGTTTGACGGAACTCCCGCGCCGTTGCTGTACACCCGCGTGGGCCAGGTGAGCGCGATCGTTCCCTTCGCGGCCGCGGGCAAAGGACCACACAAGTGCAGTACGAATATCAGGGCATCTCTTCCAATGCGGTTCCCGTGCGTGTCGAGCCGACAGCCGCGAGTCTCTTCACGCTGGATAACTCCGGTAAGGGCTCCGGGGCGATCCTCGATTCCTCTTATCGCGTGATCTCCAAGGACAACCCGGCGCGCAAAGGCGATGTCCTGCTGCTGTTCGCCACCGGCGGCGGGATCACCATCCCGCCCGGCGCCGACGGCCAGATCGCACTCGCGCCGGCGTTCCCGGTTCTGGCGGCCAGGACGTCGGTGATGATCGGCGGCGTCGATTGTCCGGTCCTCTATGCCGGCAGCGCTCGGGCCTGGCGGCCGGCGCCGTTCAGATCAACGTGCGAGTGGCTCCGGGGGTTCCTCCGGGCGAGCAGGCCGTGGTGGTGGCGATCGGCGATACCGGCAGCCAGGCGGGAGTCACCGTCGTGGTCGAGTGAGCGGGCACCCGCAACAGTTGCAACTTAATGTGTTGAGCCGTGGAAATTCGGTGTATACTAACCCCAAACCGTAATAGGAGGGGTCACATGCCTCGTCTGCGTGTCGAGTTGGTTGGCGCTATCGCGCTCACTTTCGTTTCTCTCTCTTCCGTTTGCTTTGCGCAAGGCTCGCGCGGCAGCATCACGGGAAGAATCGTGGACCAGCAAAACGCCGTCATGCCGGGCGCGAGCGTCTCCATCAAGAACGTGCTGACCGGCGTCATGACCAAGAGCGTCACGAATCCGACGGGCTACTACGAAGTCAACTTCCTCGATCCGGGGACCTACTCCGTCTCGGCGGAAATGGCGGGATTCAAGACCCTGGTCCGCTCGGGAATCGTTCTCGAAACCGGAGACCGCCTGGAGATCGATCTCAAGCTGGAAGTCGGCCAGGCGAGCCAGTCGGTCGAGGTCACGGGGGAAGCGCCGCTCCTGGACACCACGTCGGCGGGCGGCGACCGGGTGCTGGACGACCGTGAAATCGCGCAGTTACCTTACACCACGATGAATCCGTTTTCCCTGCAGGCGATCACGCCCGGAGTGATCTTCCAGGGCGCGCCGGGCATCGCGCGGGTTTTCGATAATGCGGGAACCGCGAGTTACGGGGGATATGGCCTGGTGGCCGGGCAGGGGATCATCGCGGGCGACGAGTTCCTGCTCGACGGAGCGCCGGTGACGGGGACGAACGGCGGACGCGCGGGGTTTGTGCCCTCTTCCCAGGCGGTCGGCGAAATGCGCGTGGAGACGTCACCCTTCGACGCCTCGCTGGGCCACACGGGCGGCATCTTCGTGAGCGCCACCACCAAGGGCGGCAACAACACCTACCACGGCTCGGGATTCGACCAGGCGCAGAATTACCGCTGGAACGCCACGCCGTTCTTCACCCGGGAAAACTATAAGGCGGGCATCGCGAACGGCACCATCGCGCCCGGCACTCCCGAACAGTCGTCCGGAAAGCTGAGCCAGCCCGGCTTCGACATCGGCGGTCCCGTCCGCATCCCGAAGCTTTACAACGGCAAGAACAAGTTGTTCTTCTATTTCGAATACGACAAGATCACCAACATTCAGGCGAATCCGAATACGCCGATCTTCACCATGCCGACGGCGGCGGAACGGACGGGCGATTTTTCGGCGCTTCTGTCGGTGCCCAACGCCAGTAACTATATCGTTTACGACCCGCGTTCGGGAAGCCTGGTGAACGGCCATGTTACGCGCACGCCTTTTCCGGGTAACATCATCCCCCAAAACTTCATCTCCTCCAATCCGATCTACAAGTACTATACGCAGGAGTACCCGCTGCCCAACAATCCGTCCGGCTATGTGCAGCCCGACGGAACGAACAATTACTACGACGGGTCGCAACCTTATAACGATTACTTCAACTCGATTGTGAACCGTTACGACTACGTGATCAGCGACAAGATGCGGATCAACGGGAAGTGGTACTGGAATCACCGGCACCAGGATGCCTATGACTGGGGCCACACCACGCCGCTCGCGGGCCTGCAGTCCAACGGCCTGGTGCGCCAGAACAAAGGCGGCAGCGGCGACTTCCTGTACACCATCAATTCCAACAACGTTCTGGATATCGGGGTGAGCCTGACACGGTACGGCGAAGGCAACGTAAAGCCCATCATCTCGGGCGGCAGCGCCAAAGAGGCCGGCTTTCCCGCCACTTATCAGGATTCGCTGGGAGGTTACGACGCCCTACCCGCGGTGCTGGTCAATACCTATACCGTCAATAACGGCGGGTTGACCTATCCCGGCCTGTCTCAGATCGGCACCACCGGGCAGCTTACCGCGAAGATGACTACGATCTGGAGATCCCACACGCTGAAATACGGCACCGACGAACGCCGTTACTGGTACGCGGCCCCGGTTCCGGGAGGGTATCCCGCCGGTTACTTCAACTTCGACAACAGCTACATGAAGCAGGCCGATAATACTCCGGGCAGTCAGACCACTAATATCGGCCTCGCGTGGGCGGCCTTCGAAGTGGGCCTTCCTTCCACCATCCAGGCCACGATAAACGACACGGGGTACTATACCACCCGCTACCACTCCGGATACATCCAGGACGATTTCCGCGTCACTAATAAGCTGCGCTTCGGGTTCGGGCTGCGATTCGAGCGGGAGGGAGGCATTTCCGAACGCTTCAATCGCGGGATCGCCGGCGGATTCAATTCCGCCTACGTGCCTCCCTACGCGCAGGCCGTCGAGGCGGCCTACGCCGCCAATCCGATCCCTCAGTTGACGGCCAGCCAGTTCCTGGTCGCGGGCGGCGTGAACTTTCTGGGAAAGAATTATCCCAATTGGACGGATGGCACGAACCGCTTCCTGCCCAACGCCAGCGCGGTGTACTCCTGGGACCAGAAGACCGTGATGCGCGCCGGTTACGGCTGGTATTCCGATACGTTTAACGGCTTCAACAGCCGTCCCGGGCAGAACGGCTACAGCCAGACGACGACAACCCCGGTTTCGAGCGACAACGGTCTCACGTTCTGCTGCGGCGTGGGCGCGAACACCGGCCTTTCCACCACCACTCCGATCGACAACCCGTTCCCCGTGCTGGCGAGCGGCACCCGGCTCGTCCAGCCCTTCGGCAGCTCGCTGGGCCCCGACACTCTCGATGGCCAGGGCTACACTTACTATCCCCGCGACTACGCCCCGTCGATTTCGCAGCGCTGGAAAGTCAGCGTTCAGCGGGAGCTCTTCCGCGATCAGGTTCTGGATGTCTCGTACAACGGATCGTACTCCACTTACCCGTTCAACGAGAGCCTGAGTTTTCTGCCCGCGCAGTATTGGGCTTACGGCAATAGCTACGACGCGGCCGAGCAGGCGGCGATGACCACCAACGTCACCAACCCCTTTTACATCGGCAACCTGACGAGCCTGCAACAATCCAATCCGACGCTCTATAACTACCTCAGCACGATTTCCTGGTTCACGTCGAAGACCCTGCAGACGCAGCAGTTGCTGCGCGCCAACCTGAATTCCGGCGCGGGACTTACCGAAGCGGGAGCCGTCCGGGCAAAATCCTGGTACCACGACATGCAGTTCCTCTACACCAAGCGCTTTTCCCACGGCATCCTGTCGTCGCTGACTTACACGCGCGCTTTTGGCCGCCAGGAGTGGCAGCCGAATTCCTTCAACCCATCGCTTTCCTGGGAACTGAATCCTAATACGCGTCCCAACCGGCTGGTATGGAACGCGGTTTGGGAGTTGCCTTTTGGCAAGGGCCGGCAGTGGCTGACCCACGGCCCGATGCAGCACGTGGTGGGCGGCTGGCAATTGAGCTGGGTTTACCAATACCAGACCGGAGCGCCGGTCAGTTGGGGCAACCTGTTTTACTACGGCACGGTGGACCAGGTGGTGCAGGCGCTCAACGAGAGCGCCACGCACTCCGCCAATTCCCGCCAGGAGTACAGCACGGCCGCGGTTTACAGCCCCGTTTTCAACCCGGCGGACTCGGCCACGGGTGCGATCCCGTCGGGATTCGTGGGATTTGAAGGGCGCTCGGCCTTGCAGCCGGGCAGTTATCAGCTCCGAGAGTTCCCGCAATACGTTAACGCCCTGCGCGCGGACCCGATCCGCAACTGGGACGTGAAAATCTACCGCCGGTTCACACTTTACGAGCGGCTGAACCTGAATCTCGGAATCGACGGCCTCAACCTGGCGAATCACACGCAATTCGGCGCGCCCGTCCTGAGTCCCACGGCCACCAATTTCGGCGCCGTGACTTCACAGGCCAACGGGGCGCGGCAGCTTCAGATGAACCTGCGCATCGAATTCTGATGCATTGCGGAGCATATTTCGGGTAACATCGGCCTGAATTGCCCCGTCATCTGAATGAGCTAATTACAGCGGAGCCGGAGAGGACTGCGCCCGGTCGGTGAAGGAGATTTATGGATCGAAGACACTTTCTCATGGGCGCCGCGGCGGTGACCGCCGGAAGGCGCGTGTTTGCCAGTCCCAGCGACACTGTGCGCATCGCGATTGTGGGGTGCGGAGGCCGCGGAGGGAGCCATCTCCGGGAGTGGACGACCCTGCCCAACGTGGAGCTGGTGGCGGTTTCGGATGTCGACCAGTCGCACATGTCCGCTTTCGTAAAGCGCGCGGAATCCAGCGGGAAGAAGGCGCCGCAGTCCTTCCAAGACATGCGCAAGATTCTGGACGACAAGTCCATCGACGCCATCTCGATCGCGACGCCGAACCACTGGCACACCTTGCAGACCATCTGGGCCTGCCAGGCGGGCAAGGACGTTTACGTGGAGAAGCCCTGCACCCACAACATCTTCGAGGCGAAGCAGATTGTGGCGGCCGCGCGCAAGTACGACCGCATCGTGCAGCAGGGCAGCCAGAGCCGGTCGTCGGAGGCATTGCGGGAAGGCGTGCAGAAGATGCGCGAGGGCGTCATCGGCGACGTCTACATGTCGCGCGGGCTGTGCTATAAGACACGCAACACCATCGGGCGCACGCCGGTTTCGGACGTGCCCGAGGGCGTGGATTACGACCTTTGGACCGGACCGGCGCCGATGCGTCCGTTTACGAAGAACCGGTTCCACTACAACTGGCACTGGTTCTGGGACACGGGCAACGGCGACATCGGCAACCAGGGCATCCACGAAATGGACAAAGCGCGCTGGGGCCTGGGCGTCAAGTTTCCGATCAAGGCCAGCGCCATCGGCGGGCATTTCATGTTCGACGACGACCAGGAGACGCCCAACACGCTGAACGCCTCCTTCGAATTCAACGAGGGCGGCAAGGCGAAGATGCTGGAATTCGAAGTGCGCCACTGGATCACCAACCGCGAATACCCCAGTTCCGCTCCGGGCGGGGGTTTGGGCGGCACCGTCGGCAACCTGTTCTACGGCTCCAACGGCTACCTGGTGATCGACAACTACAACAAGTATTTCAGCTTTATCGGCAGGGAACAGAAGCCCGGTCCGACAGCAACCAAGAGCGACACCCACTTTCAGAACTTCCTCGACGCGGTGCGCGCCCACAAGCGCGAAATTCTCAACTGCGAAATCGAGGAAGGCGCGGCCTCGACGGTTCTGGTGCACCTGGCCAACATTTCTTATCGGCTGGGCCGCACCATCCATTTCGATCCCGCTACGCTGACTTGCGTCAACGATCCGGAAGCCAACAAGCTGGCGACGCGGGTGTACCGCAAACCTTACGTAGTTCCCGAGAAGGTCTGAGTAATCCGGCGGGCCCCGGGGCCGAATGTCGCCCCGAACAGCACCGCGATTTCGCCGGGCGCGACGCCGTCGTTGGCGTAACTGGCGGCGCTCGCCAATCCGGATGCGGGATTACGGGCGGCGCGCTGCCCAGGGCGGAGACCATCGAATCGTAGGAGGGCTTCGCACGATATGCCGTGTCGAGTTCCAGCGCGGCCCCAAAGCCCGGAAAAGTGCCGGGAACCCACGAGTACTTATCCGTAAACCCCCAGGTCTGGAACGCCGTGCAGAGCGGGAGTTCCAGGCACAGCGCCACTATGTCGTGATAAATCGGCGCCTGGGTCGCGAGCGGAAGCCGCGGTGGCACCAGCCGGGGAATCCACGGGAAGCCGCACGTCGAACTCCGTGAGCTGGACCTGAAGCCCCAGGTCCGTCAGGCGCTTCACGTTGGATTCGATACTGGCCAGCGGCGCCGTGCTGGTGGTCAAGTGCGCCTGCATGCCGATGCCGTCGAGGGGAACGCCGCGGGATTTGAAGTCCTGCGCCATTTGATAGATCGCGTCGGATTTCGCGTTGATCGGCTCGGCGCCGTAGTCGTTGTAAAACAGGAGCGCCTTGGGGTCCGCGGCGTGAGCCCAGCGGCAAGCCTGTTCGATATAAGTCGTGCCGGCGAGCCCGATTCCCGGCGAGTCGCTCCAGATGGTACTGCGCAGCGTGCCATCGTCGATGAACGCTTCATTCACCACGTGCCACGCGTAGACCTGGCCGGCGTAGCGGCCCGCTACGGTATCGATGTGGTCCGGCAGGATCGGCGAAAGTTGGGGCGGCCGTATAGCCGCCGTTGATCAGCCAATCGGGATTCTGGGAATACCAGACCAGCGTATGGCCGCGCACCGCTATGTTGTGGGCACGCGCGAAGGACACGATGGCATCCGCCTGACTGAAACTGTAAGTCGTGGGGCCGGGATGGATCTGCCCGAACTTCATGGCGTTCTCGGACTCCGCCTGGTTGAACTCCCGCGCCAGCGTGCCGGAGGAGGTCTCGCTGAAGTGCGAGGGGTCCACCGCGGCCCCCACGCGGATGGCGCGTTGATCGGCCAGGTCGCGCAACGGTTGGCCGAAGGCCGCAGCGCAACATGCCATCGCCGCCGCGGCCACGCCTGCATGTTTCTGGACCACCGTTGCCTCCTCGACCCTCATGTTAAGGTACACGGCCTCGGCGCGGAGACCGGCCCCCCGGCCGTCTGCTATGCTACCGGCAGAGAGGAATTTCCGGCTCGCCGTGCAGAGCCTACACGCGCGACCGGGCCGGTGCCCGAGGCACAAAAAGGAGTCGTAATGGACGATGAGCTGAAGCGTTACCTCCAGGGGATGGAGGTCCGCCTGGTCGAACGGATGACGGAATTGGGCGAACGGATTACGGAATTGGGCGAACGGACAACGGAATTGGGCGAACGGATGACGGAACTCGAAGCCCGTATGATCGAGCGCATGCGGGACATGCAAACGGAGCTGCTGAAGGCGTACCTTCCCGCTCAGGAACAGGCGCGTTTGCGCGATTCCGCCCTGGAGGCCAGGGGGACCGCCGTGGAATCCCGCCTGGCCACCGTCGAAAACCGTTTAGTGGAAATCGAAAAGAAGCTCTTGCTGAATCCGCCTGCGGCATAGCCCGGCAGGTCCCAGCTCACCAGGTCCGCGAGGACCGCGTCGACATCCCCCACGCCGGGAACCGGCCGCCGATAGGCCGGCCGCGCCGGCTTAAACCGCGCAAATCGCCGCCGTATGCTAGCCTCTGTTCGATGGCCAGCCTGTTCCTCTCCTACGCCCACGCGGATGGCCAGAAACTGGCGCGCCGTCTTGCCGACGATCTTAGTGCATGCGGGCACGCAGTTTGGCTCGACAATGACAGGTTCCTGCCAGGCTCGAGCTGGAGCCGCCGGATCGAAGACCACATCGATGCCGCCGATGCGGTCGTTGCGCTGGTGAGTCGCGCCTCGTATCGTTCCGATATCTGCCGTTGTGAGCACTCGAGGGCCTTGCGTCTGAAGAAGCGGCTGATCCCCATACTCGTTCACCCGGACGCGAATCACCCGCTTTACCTGGAGGCGGCGCAGTACATTCCTTTCCATGATCGGCGCGGCTATCAGGAGAGTTTTCGGGTTCTTCTCGATGCCATCGCCGCCGATCGAAGCGCCACGGGAACGTATCGCAGTCCCCATGTCACTGCTCCACCGCTGCCGTTGAATTTCGTTCCCAGGCCCGCCGAGTCGGAAAGCTTGCGGAAAAGCCTGATCAATGATGCCTCCGGGCGTCGCATCGCCTTAACGGCAGTGGGAGGCATGGGTGGTATCGGGAAAACCACACTCGCGCAGGCGCTGTGCCACGACTGGGCGATTCAGGACGCCTTTCCCGACGGCGTGCTCTGGGCCGCCATCGGCCAAAACCCCACCGACCTGCATCTGGCCACCCAGATGCGCGCAATCGCCAAAGCCCTGGGCGGCGATCCGGCGCATTACGACACACTGCAAGCGTGCGGCAATCAGTTCCGAACGACCCTCCGCGACCGCTCGGCGCTCATCGTTCTCGATGACGTCTGGGACGCTCGCGACGTTCAGCCCTTCCTCTCCGACGCCTCGCGCTCGCGCCTGCTGCTGACGACCCGCCAGCGGGACGTGGTCAAGGCCGCCAGTGCGCAGGAGTTTTCTCTCGACGTGCTGGAGCCGGATCAGGCGAGAGCCTTGCTGGCGCGCTGGAGCCAGACCGCGGAAGAGAATCTTCCCCCCGTCGCGTCCGAGATTATCGAGGAGTGCGGGCGCTTGCCGCTGGCCATCGCCATGGCCGGCGCCTTCGTGGCGGCGGAGACCGGCGACGCCTGGCGCCGCGCTCTGGAGCGGCTGAAGAACGCGGACCTGCGGAAGGTCCCCTATCCCACTCTCTATCGCGCCATCCAGGTGAGTGTCGCCGCCCTGGAGCCGGAGGAATACCGCTCCCGCTATCTCGACTTCGCGGTGTTCCGGCCTGGCGCTCCGGTTCCGCCAAAAGCCCTGGAGACCTTCTGGAACACCGACGCGGATTCCGTGGCGTGCGTGGTGAGCGCCTGGGTAGGAGCATCGCTCGCGAACCGCGCTGAAGCTGGCATCACTTTGCACGGCCTGCAAATGGATTTCGTAAAGAGGCAGGCCGCCGACCCGGCGGAGCTTCACCGGATTCTCGTGGAGCGGTATCGGGCGCGTTGCCCCGACGGCTGGGCATCCGGTCCGGATGACGGGTATTTTTTCACTTGGCTGACTTATCATCTGTCACGGGTTGGGCGAACCGACGAGCTGCGGGAATTGCTTCTGGACCCGGCGTGGATGCGTGCCAGGCTCGCGAGAAAAGAGATCCCCGCCTTGCTCGCCGATTACGACTACCTTGCCGATGATCCGGCTTTCCAGTTAGTGAAGGATGCGCTGCGGCTCTCCGCGCACACCCTTGCGAACGATCCATCGCTCCTGGCCAGCCAGTTGACCGGCCGATTGGGTGCCACGGCCTCGCCGGAAGTCCACAAGCTGCTGGAGATCGCCAGGCAAAGCCAGCGCGCCCCGTGGCTGGAAGCCGTTTACCAGACCTTGAAAGCGCCCGGCGGCCCGTTACTCCAGACGCTGAAGGGCCATGCCGGCCGGGTCCGCGCGGTGGCCGTGACGCCCGACGGCAGGCGCGCTGTCTCGGGGTCGTTTGACCATACCCTGAAGTTGTGGGACCTGGAGCGCGGAGAGGCCATCCGCACGCTGGAGGGCCATGCCGATTCGGTCAATGCGGTCGCGATGACGCTGGACGGCAAGCGCGCCGTCTCGGGCTCGAATGACCAGACCCTGAAGCTGTGGGACCTGGAGAGCGGCAAGGCCATCCGCACGCTGGAAGGCCACGCCGGCGGGGTCAATGCGGTGGCCATGACTCCGGACGGCAGGCGGGCCGTCTCCGGGTCGTCCGACCATACCCTGAAGCTGTGGGACCTGGAGCGCGGGAAGGCTGTCCGCACGCTGGAGGGCCACGCCGGTTGGGTCTGGGCGGTGGCCGTGACGCTCGACGGCAAGCGCGCCGTCTCGGGATCGTCCGACCATACCCTGAAGCTATGGGACCTGGAGCGAGGGAAGGCCATCCGCACGCTGGAAGGCCACGCCGGTTGGGTCTGGGCGGTGTCCGTGACGCCCGACGGCAAGTGGGCTGTCGCGGGGTTGTCCGACAAGATCCTGATCCTGTGGGACCTCGAGCGCGGGGCGGCCCTCTCGCTGGAAGGCCATGCCGGGGGAATCCTTGCGGTGGCAGTGACGCCCGACGGCATGCGCGCCGTCTCGGGCTCGTCCGACCATACCCTGAAGCTGTGGGACCTGGAGCGCGGCAAGACCATCCGCACGCTGGAGGGCCATGCCGGCGGGGTTCTTGCGGTGACCGTGACGCCGGACGGCAAGCGCGCCGTCTCGGGGTCCTCCGACCATACCCTGAAGCTGTGGGACCTGGAGCGCGGCGCGGCCATCCCAACGTTGGAGGGCCATGCCGATTCGGTCCGTGCGGTGTCGGTGACGCCGGACGGCAAGCGAGCCGTCACGGGCTCGTCCGACCATACCCTGAAGCTGTGGGACCTGGAGCGCGGCGCGGCCATCCGCACCCTGGAAGCCAGTTGGGTCAATGCCGTGGCTGTGACTCCTGACGGCAAGCGCGCTGTCTCGGCGTCCTCCGACCTCGGCCTGAAGCTGTGGGATCTGGAGCGCGGCGAGGCTGTCCGCACGCTGGAGGGCCATTCCCACGGGGTCAATGCAGTCACGGTGACGCCCGACGGCAGGCGCGCCGTCTCGGGGTCGTCTGACAACACCCTGAAGCTCTGGGACCTCGCGCGCGGAGAGGCCATCCGCACGCTGGAAGGCCATGCCGGTGAAGTGAACGCGGTGGCCGTGACGCCCGACGGCAAGCGCGCCGTCTCGGGCTCGGATGACAAGACCCTGAAGCTGTGGGACCTGCGGCGTGGGGTGGCGATCCGCACGCTGGAAGGCCACTCCGGTTGGGTCCGTGCTGTGGCCGTGACGCCCGACGGCAAGCGCGCCGTCTCGGGCTCGTCCGACCATACCGTGAAACTGTGGGACCTGGAGCGCGGAGAGGCCATCCGCACGCTGGAGGGCCATTCCGATGGGGTCAATGCGGTCACCCTGACGCCGGACGGCAAGCGCGCTGTTTCGGGGTCGGCTGACAACACCGTGAAGCTGTGGGACCTCGGCACGGGAGAGGCCATCGCATCCTTCGGCGGCGAAGGGGCCATACTCTGTTGCGCGGCACTGCCCGATGGCCTGACGTTCCTTGCCGGTGAGGCCTCCGGCACGCTGCATTTCCTCAAACTGCGGGAACCCGGTAAACCTCGCCGCGTTTCCGGGCCGCGGCCGTAAGGGAGTGGTCTCCGCCGGAAACTGATATACTCTCTCGTGGCTCGCGCAGCCACGTCACGCTGATGGAGGAGAATTCTATGTCTGCACAATCGATAGATCAATTGAAAAGTTCTTTCCGCGGGGAGCTGATTCAGCCCGCGGATGCCGCCTATGAGTCGGCGCGCAAAGTCTATAACGGGATGATCGATAAACGCCCGAGTCTCATTGCCCGGTGCGTGGACGTTGCCGATGTCATGGCGGCGGTGGCGTTCGGCGCGGGAAACGGCCTGTTGACCGCGATTCGCGGCGGCGGCCACAACGGCGCAGGCCTGGGAACCTGCGACGGCGGCCTGGTGATCGACCTTTCCCGGATGAAGGGCATTCGCGTCAACCCCGCGGCCGGAACCGTCCGCGTCGAGGGAGGGTGCGTGTGGGGCGACGTGGATCATGCCACCCACGCCTTCGGCATGGCCGTGCCATGCGGCTTCATCTCCACCACCGGAGTGGCTGGGCTCACCCTGGGAGGAGGCATCGGCTATCTCACCCGCAGGTTCGGACTGACCATCGACAGTCTGCTCTCCGTCGACATGGTTCTGGCCGATGGGAGCTTCGTGACGGCCAGCAGTCAGGAAAATCCCGATCTGTTTTGGGCGGTGCGCGGCGGTGGCGGAAACTTCGGAGTGGTCACTTCCTTCGAATTCCGGCTCCAACCGGTCAAGATGGTCCAGTTCGGCCCGACCTTCTGGCCGCTCGACGAGGCCGCGAATGTCCTCCGCGCCTATCGAAGCTTCATCCAGAAGGCCCCCGAGGAGGTGAACGGCTTCTTCGCTTTTCTGGTCGTCCCGCCCACTCCTATGTTCCCCGAGCCTCTCCACCTGAAGAACGTATGCGGCATCGTGTGGTGTTGCACCGGGTCTGCCGAACAGGCGGAGGAAGCCCTGAAACCGATGCGATCGGTGGGCAACCCGCTTCTTCACGCCGTCGGGCCCGCGCCGTTTCCGGTCGTGCAAAGCCTGTTTGACCCGCTGTACAGTCCCGGCCTGCAATGGTATTGGCGGGGGGACAACTTCACGGAATTGAGCGATGAAGCCATTGCCCGGCACGTCGAGCACGGGTCTAAGATACCGACCATGTTCTCGACCATGCACCTCTATCCCGTCAATGGCGCGGCGCAGCGCGTCGGCAAGAACGATACCGCGTACAGTTTCCGCGAAGCGTTATTCGCCGAAGTGATCGTGGGGGTGGACCCCGACCCCGCCAACCGCGAAAAAATCACGGCGTGGTGCAAAGACTACTGGGACGCCCTGCATCCGTATTCGGCGGGTGGCGCGTACGTAAACTTCATGATGGAAGAAGGCCAGGACCGCGTTCAAGCCACCTATCGCGACAACTATCCGCGTCTGGCCGCCATCAAGAAGAAGTACGACCCCGGGAACTTCTTCCGGGTAAATCAGAACATCCGCCCGGCCGAGTGATCGCTGCGCGCAGACAGTCCGGCACTAGGTCGACATTGCCCTCGGTGCCGGCGACTCATCGCGCGGCGCCGTAGACATCACGCCTACTCACGCCCGACCTCGGGCCGCTCAAGCGGCTTAGTACAACAGCCCCTCCCGTCAACAATCCGGTCTGGTGGCCCCAAACGCCGTTGTGGAAAGCCCCGGACTCCGCACGGACTGTCGGCCAACCGGGATTCGCCCGAGACGCATTCCAAGGAATTCACCCTGATCTGGGGGTGGACCAACCGCGAGAGAGCACCGGAGCTAACGCGCCGCTCTCAGCAATACCGAATTGCGATGGAACTCCAGGAATCCGTTCTGGCCGCTGGTAAACGACCCAACGTCCACGATCTCTTTCGTTTCGACGCCGATGCGTTCGAGCGATGGCCGGGGCAGGCGGATTATCCTCTGACGGAACGCGCTGGGTTCCCTGCCATCCGAAGTTCTTTCTGCCCGTGCAAGCTCTGAGCTGCCGATTTTCGGAAGAAACTGCTGGCCTTTTTGCGGCAGGCTTTTGCCGGCGGCAAGGTGGAGTTCTTCGGACAGTCAGCCGATCTCGCCGAGCCTGCCCGATTCGATGCGTGGCTCCAAAAGTTCAAGCAGACGAAGTGGGTCGTCTACGCCAAACCGCCCTTTGGCGGACCGGAGGAGGTTTTGAAATACCTCGCCCGCTACACGCACAGCGTGGCAATCTCCAGCAGTCGTCTGGTCTCGATGGAGAACGGCCGGGTCACTTTCCGGTGGCGCGACTCCCGACACAGCAACCGGTCCACATTATGACGCTGGAAGCGGTCGAGTTCATCCGGCGCTTCCTGCTGCACATCCTGCCCGCGGGGTTTGTGAAGATCCACCATTTCGGTTTCCTGGCCAACCGCAATCGATCTTCGGCTCTCGACCTGTGTCGGCAGCTTTTGAACGCTTCAGCAGACGCCGCCGGGTCCGGTGTGGTCCCGGCTCGCGAGCCGAACTCTTCCGTTGACGAACACCGCTGCCCGGTCTGCCATGTCGGCGTACTTCGAATCGTCGAGTGGCTCTCGGCAGAGCAGGCCCTGAACCGCCGGTCAGTTCGATCACCGGCAGCGCAGGTTGATTCCTCATGACCGTGAGTTCCCGGATTGTTCACTCCGGCACTCCAGGCCCGCCTTGCGCGAGCCCTCGCTATTCGTGCGCCCGGAACGGAATCTCGCCGCCCAAAGCTGCCCTCGTAAGCCGCTCCTCGGCTAAGATCATCCTGTCTAAAGCTCCTATCCGCTCTTGCAGCCAGCCCGGAAGTCAGATTTTCACGGTCACTCAACCTGCTCGCCAACAGCCCCAAGGACGCCGCACGATTCAATCCCCATAATCAGCCTACCGGGGCTTAAGTACAACAGCCCGTATCGGCAGTGCACCGGCGCACAGCCTTCGCGTCGTACCTGGGCTTCGCTCCGCCGGCGCACTGCCGAGACAGCCCTGATTTGTTATCGACAGCTCTTGTCGGCTTGGAGCCCGCCAGCCAAGGTCCTCGGTCGAAGCTGGGGATCCAGGCCGATAGGATGGTAAACGCCTCACGGGGCCCTGGCCGAGATTCCATGAGTGCTGCGACCGGTCCTAAGAAAGCGCAGGTGATCGTCGATCAGGGTTTCCAGTGCCTGTCCGTGGACGCCTGCCGCACGTTCAGCCTGCGCTCAACGGGAACGTCATGTACGAAGTCGGCTTTGCGCACGGCGCCGCGGACTGACGCGGTTGATATACACGCAAGACGTGGCGGGCCCGAGCAGTTCAGGCGATTCCGGCACGGTCTTCCCGTTTCCAGGCCGGCGACGATCGCCAAAATCAGTAGCCCCGGTTAACGAATAGAATTGAAGGGACCACGGATTCGCTGTCAGAAGGGAGCGCTTCGCGCGTGTTAAGCATCGTCGATTCGATTATCATAGTCATCAGTCTGGCGCTCGTTGTCGGCGCGGTTCTGCGTGCGGCGGGCAAGAAGCCAACGGACGCCGAGTACTTCCTGGCCGGGCGCGATCTGCGGTGGCCGTTTATCGGCATGTCGCTGCTGGCCTCCAATATCTCAGCCGAGCACGTGGTCGGCCTGGCGGGCGACGGATACCGCGTCGGCATGGTCACCGGCGGGTTTGAATGGATGGCTGCCTGGTGCCTCATCATTCTCGCCTCTCTGTTCACCCCTCTCTATCTGCGCAACAGGATCTACACCGTCCCTGAATTCCTCGAGCGCCGCTTCGGATGGGGTTTGCGCGCCTTCCTCTCTGGCAATTTGCTCGTAATGAACGTGCTCACCAAGAACGCCATCGATCTTTGGGCAGGCTCGCTGCTCCTGGCTCTGCTCTTTGGTTGGAACCAGATGGCGGTCATGATCGGCCTCTCCACTTTCACGGCCCTCTACACGATGAAGGGCGGCCTGCGCGCTGTCGTCTACGCCGACATGGTGCAGGGGACGTGGCTCATCGTCAGCAGCATCGTCCTTACGCTCGTCGGGCTTGTGACCGTTGGCGGATGGAGTGGCCTGACCGCACGCGTTGATCCCGGGCTCATCCATATGGTGAAGCCGCTGGATTCGGAGCTTCCCATCACCGGCTTCCTCATAGGCAACCTGTTTGGCGGAATATTCTACTGGTGCATGGACCAGACCAACGTGCAGCGCGTCCTGGGCGCGCGTTCCGTGGACCAGGGCCAGAAGGGCGCCATCTTCGCGGGCTTCCTCAAACTGCTCATCCCGTTTATCCTGGTGCTGCCGGGCGTCATCGCCCATGCCCTTTATCCGGATCTCCGCAAAGCCGACATGGCCTATCCGCGCCTTGTCACTGATTTGCTCCCCGTCGGGCTTCGCGGGCTGGTACTGGCCGGCCTCATCGCCATCCTTATGTCCTCGATGAGCGCCTGCTACAACGCCAGCGCCACGCTCGTGGTCCGCGATTTTTTCATGCGCTGGAAACCCGGACTCTCTGATCAGGATCAGGTCGTCATCGGGCGCAGGGTTACCGTACTCATGGCCGTGCTTGGCGTGCTCGCGGCTCCTTTAGTGGGACTCTCGGTCACCATCTGGCATTACCTGCAGATGCTCTCGGCGTATCTTGGCGTACCGTTGGGTGCGGTGATCTTCGTCGGCTTGCTCTGGAAGCGCGGAAACACGGCCGGGGCAATTGCCGGAGGCGCGGCAGGCTTCGGCTTCGGTTTGTTCCTGTTCCTCGATGAAACCCTCGGCTGGGCGTTGGTGGCGCACCCGTACCTGGCCTCGTTCCTCCATCGTTCGATCCTGATATGGTTCTTCGCGGCGATCACGATGGTTGTGGTCAGCCTTCTGACTGCGCCGCCGCCTGAGTACAAAGTCGAGAGTAGCGTGTTCGCTTCCGCTGCGGAGCAGAGTCTGGGAGGAACGGATTATCGGATCTGGGCTGGCGTGCTGTTCATCTGTACGCTGATCCTATGGTCGACTTTCCGCTGAGTCTTAGCAGGATCTCGTTGTCTTCAATGTCTCGGGTGTGCGGCGCGCCGAGCCTAGCCATGGGCTGACCTTGTCGGTTTCAGGGTACTGAACCGGAGGCCGGCCGTAAACCTCTCAGATTGCAGTATCCGCCGGCTGCTACGAATCCCCATCGCTCCAGCAAACGCCCCAGGAGTCTGTTGTGGGAAATGTCCCGGTTACCTGCCCCGCACTCGACGGCCGGTACTTCCTCACGCTCGCAACAACCTCGCGCTGGTGCGCCCGGCGTTGCTGGACATCCAGCGGGGCCGGTGGTTCTACTGCAAGGGCGGGATCACCGGGGCCACATCCCACGTGGACCATTTCGTCGCCTGGGCTCGATACCCCGTAGATCTGGCCCACAACTTCGTGCTGGCCGACAGCCGATGCAACAACAAGAAGCGAGATCGGCTTCCGGCCTGCGACCGTCTGGCCGCCTGGGCGGAGCGGAACGCCCAGTGCGGCGCGCAGTTGGGCGATGCCCTGGAGCGGCACGGAATCGTGGCGGAACTGGCAGCGTCGAACCGGGTTGCACAATGGGCGTACGCGCAAAACGGGCGGATGAAATGGTGCCGCTGACGGAGGAGTGGCGGAGCGTGCTGCCCGGCTGAGTTCGGGCTGGACTACTGGCCCAGTTTCTGGATCGCCGGCGGGTTGCTTGGAGCCTTGGTTCGAACACTTCTCAGAACGGCGTATACGGACTGCGAGCGGCACAAGTCCGGGCTAGGGATGTTGCGAGCAAATAACCGTACAGTTGTACAGAGGTTGGTAGGTCATCGCCACCTGCATCCACCGCCACTTGCTAGAATGCGTATGTTCTCAACCAGTCCCGAAATCCATCGTGTCGTCTTCTACTCCTGGCAGTCTGATCTGCCGAACGCTACTAACCGGTCATTTATCCAGGAGGCGCTTGAGACTGTCGCGAAGGCGATCAAGGCAGACGACACAGTCGATGTTGAGCCTGTGATCGACCGGGACACGCAAGGCGTTGCGGGCGCGCCGGACATCGCAAAGACGGGGCGGGCTGTACTGCCTGGAAGGAGAACCGTGATGTCCAGGTCCTTTTTTGCTCTTTTGCTTGTCGACGCGACTGGTCATCGGTCAGGAACTGAAGCCAATTGTGCTGCCCGCTCCGCAGACCAGCGGAGGCAAGCCGTTGATGCAGGCGCTCAAGGAGCGGAAGTCGACGCGCGAGTTCAGTCCCGAGAAGCTGTCGCCACGGCTCTCGAATCTCTTGTGGGCTGCGTGGGGGATCAATCGGGAGGACGGCCGACGGACTGCGCCGTCGGCATCAAACCGGCAGGAGATCGACATCTACGTGGTCACGGCGGACGGAGCCTATGTGTACGACGCCAAGGGAAATGCCTCAAACCTGCAGCCAACGGCGACATCCGAAAAGTCACGGGGACGGTGGCGTTTGTCGCGGAGGCGCCGTGGTGTACGTGGCCGACTTATCAAAGCTGTCGGGCAGCGACGAGAACGCCAAAATCGCCACCTCGAATGCGAACACGGGTTTTATCGCCCAGAACGTGTACCTGTTTTGCCCACGATGGGCTGGGCGTAGTCGTACGCGGCTCCACGAATCGTGCCGAGCTGGCTAAAGCTCTGAACCTTCGGCCCAACCAGAGGATCACGCTGGCGCAGACCGTCGGCTATGTCAAGAAGTCAGACTGCCTGACCGGGGGGCCGCGGCGGTGCAGGTCGCAGGAGGCCAGGGAACTCAGGACCACGAAGGTCGAGCGACGGGGAACCGGTGCAGGATGAGGTCGCGCCGCCGTCGTGCCGTACGGACCGGAAGCGCCCTCCTACATCGCGAGGGACCAGCGCGCTTGGCGGAGCACGGCGCGCGGGGAGTCCCGCATAGTTTCGTACCAAACGGTCAGCAGGTCGCCGCCGGCTAGTTCCGCTGTAGACGGATACCCGACGTCCGTACCAGCAGCGTCCGCGGAAATCGTCATGGGCTCGGACCAGGACGCTCCGTTGTCTGCGCTGAGGCGTGCCTGGTTGCCAAACGGCGCCCGGCGGTATCCATACGACATCAGCAGGTTGCCGTTTCGCAGCTTAAGCAATTGCGAGGGAAGGCCCCATACGCTGATGGAGTGCGGCGTGGTCCAGGATTTTCCGCCGTCCCTCGATTCGCACTGCAACGTTTCGCCCAGGTTCGCCGGGTTGTGATTGCGGATCTGCACCACGATGCGCCCATCGGCGGCTTGCGTGGCATGGAGTTCGTGATACTGAAGCCCGTCGTCGCCCGGGCGAGCCGGAATATCGGAAAGCCAACGCCACGTCGCGCCGTCGTCTACCGATTCAGCCACGCCGACTTTCTCTCCCGCCGCAAGTCGCTTGCCGGCATAGATCAGGCGACCGTCCGCAATCGCAACCGGGCCGTGCGGGCTGTTCAGCGGCGTACGAAACGGGGCAGACCAAGTCATGCCGCCATCGGTCGAGCGCAGCATCCAACCCCCCAAGAGCGCCTGCCGCTCGGAAACCGAAGCGCGCCGCTGAACTGCCTGCCAGCGCGCCAGACGATCCGGAGCCCAAGCGGTCGCCTTCGCCAACTCGACCTCGTAAGCCAACGAAGTGAACGTGGTCACCAGGAGCGTGCCCGAGGGAGTCTCGAAGACTCCCGCATCGCGGTCGTCGATCGGGGAATCCAGCAAAACTTGAGGCCAGCTCCAGGCGCGCCCTTCATCCGAAGATCGAATCAGCTCAACCCGGCCAAACGGGCAGACGTGCGCTTCCCGCCCGCCCGAATAGGCAACCAGAAGTTCCCCGTTCTTTCGCCGCACGAGGGTGGCCCACCCGTGGTAAAACTCCGGTTGGCTGCTGATAGTCTTGATCGAATGCACGTTCGCGTGAGGCGCCGCACGCGAAGATCGCGCCGTCGCGAGCGCAGTCGCGCCGGCGAGTAGGCTACGTCGCGTCACATCCCCGAGGATTTCCATTTTGGTCTCCGGCCCACCTTCGATTAAACATCCAACCGTCAATTGTAGACCCGTCGGCATCTTGTCAAAGCCGGTGTAGTCTCCATGGCCATGGAGGCTACCGAGCCCTACATTCTCGCACCAAGACAATAGCCACAGTCTGCGCCTGCTGGGTCTGCAAGCCGTGATCACCAACCCGGAGATCAGCCTGCTGGTCTTCGAGTAACGGTTGTGGCATCTCCGTCTCGATCCTCTCCAGGCGGCCGCGCCATTGCGCGAACCGGAACTGGGCGACCCGCCTGCCAGGCTACTGGGCACTGACCAATGCCGGGGACCTGCCGCTTGGAGGACCTGGAGGCGTGCGGCGCGCCCTGTAGCAACGCGCGGGACGGTACCAGGTGCCCGATTGGTGGATGCTCAGTCCTGATTTGGCGGCAACGCGGATCCCCCGTCACGACATCCGGCGCCTAGGACGCGCTGAAAGCCAGAGGGTGCGGTCTAAGAGGGGAGAGGAAGCCACCGAGGGAGCCACGGGCTTGAACACGGGCGACATTCGCGACACTCGCCAGGCCGTAAGTGGTTGATTTATTTCCATGCCGCACGCCCTCAGGCGCCCGACCCTGTAGTTTGTAATCAGAGGGTCGGGGGTTCAAGCCCCTCCGCCAGCTCCATAAGCCTCTTAGAATCAGCTATATAGTGCATTGTATTTTCGGAGTGCCAGTCCCGCCTGGTTGTGGAAAGCGACACCGTGCGGGGAGGCCGGTACGCCAACTCATCGCCAGGCGCGGTGTATGCGCTGCGCTTCATCCACCGCAACGACCCGGGACGACCTGCGCCAGAACCGGATCGATGGGGCTATCGAAGCCGGTCTGCGAACGGTGGCCTGGCAACCGGATTTCGCGCAGGCGCACTATATACTCGAAGGACGGAACGCCGCGTTGTGGGATCCTGGTTTCCACTTTTCCGGGCATTCTGTTACTCTCACTGACGTGGAGCTTGAAACTTGGCGCCGCCGGTCCTTTACAGCACCCGGTGGCCCATACCGCGGCAGTTTCCAAAGGAGAGGACGCATGACAACCGTGGAGCGAATGCGCGCGATTTCCAGCCTGCTTCGACGCGCGGCTCCACGAGTGTCACGCACCTGTAACCCGGATGTAAACATCCGTCAATACATGCTTGAGACAATCTGTTGGAGGTTAGGCCGTGAACAATTTCTCAAAGATAACGCTGTTCTTCGGGTGTTTTCTGATCGCGACTGCGCTTTTCGCCCAGTTTGAAAATGCAGAAGTTCTGGGAACGGTGCGCGACCCGTCGGGTGCGACCGTGCCGAAGGCCACCGTCACGCTGACCAACCAGGACACGGCCGTCAAGGTGCAAACCAGCACCGACGAGGGCGGAAACTTCGATTTCTTCAACGTGAAAGTCGGCCGCTACACGATTATCGTGGAGCATACCGGATTCTCGAAGTTCACCGCCACGGACGTCGAGGTTGCGGTGGGCGCGCGGCAGCGCGTGGATGTCTCCATGCAGGTCGGCGCCGTTTCGGAATCCGTGGAAGTGACGGGCGCGGCGGCCGCGCTGGAGACGGATTCCAGCGAACACGGCCAGGTGGTCGGCATCGCGGCGGTAGCGGAACTTCCGCTCAACGGCCGCAATTATGCGGACCTGGCGCTGTTATCGACAAACGCCGTGAAGTCTCCGATCTCGGCCACCTTCTCGCCCAGCGGCACGCCGCGCGAGGGTGCGTTCAACGTAAACGGAATGCGCAGCACGTATAACAATTTTCTGCTGGACGGCCTGGATAACAATGCCTATGGGACCAGCAACCAAGGCTATTCCGCCCAGTTGGTGCAGTTGTCTCCGGACGCGCTCGCCGAGTTCCGGGTCATCACCAGCAACTACAGCGCCGAATACGGGCGCGTGGGGGGCGCGGTGGTGAGCGCCGTCATGAAGTCCGGAACCAACCAGGTGCACGGCACCGCCTACGAGTACCTCCGCAACACGGACCTGAACGCCACCGGCTTCCTCTTCAGTCCCGCCGTCTTCGTGAAGCCCACCCTCCAGCGCAACCAATTCGGCGCCACCATCGGCGGACCCTTTGTCAAGAACAGGCTCTTCTTCTTCGCCGATTACGAAGGCTTCCGCCAACTGCAGCGCTATCTCAATTTCGACTCCATCCCCAGCATGACGGACCGCCAGGGCATCCTCCCCGTGGCGGTCGTCAATCCCCTGACCGGCGTCGTCTATCCGGCGAACACGCAGATCCCGGTCGCGCAGTTGAATCCGTTCGCCGCTACGGTCCTGAGCGGGCTGCCGCCAACCAATGGGCCCGGACGCTCCAACAACGACGAGGCGCTGCTGCTCATCCGCGACTACGGAGACAAGTTCGACGCGAAACTCGACGGCCAGATCAACGATCGCATGTCGGCGTTCCTGCGCTTCAGCCAGCGCAAGGACCTCCAGTATTACCAACCCGACCTCACCGGGCCGTCCGGCGGGGGCGGCAACGGCTACATTCACGTGACCGATCAGAACGCTTCGGTAGGCTACACCTGGACCGTCACGCCCACCTCGCTTTTCCAGGCTCGCCTGGGTTTCTCCCATATCCTGGGCGGCAAGGTGCCGCCGTATTTGGGCGGCCCGAGCATGTCTGCCATGTTCGGCGGTTTTCAAGGCCTGCCGGCGACACCCAGTCTCACCGGCGGAATCAACACGCAGACCATCACCGGACTCACTGCCCTGGGCCGGCAAACGAGCAATCCGCAGTTCCAAAATCCCACGTCCTGGGATCCGGTACTTAGTTATTCGAGGACACTGGGCCGGCATTCTCTCAAAGTGGGTTACCAATTCCTGCTGATCCACACCGAGATTCTGGACACCAATCCGCTTTATGGTCAAGACACGTACAGCGGGGGATTCAGCAAGCCCACCTGCGCGCAACTCGGCCAGCCTTCCACTTGCTCGGTGCCGAGCGACGCGACCAGCTATAGCCTCGCGGATTTCATGTTCGGCACGCCGAACCAGATCAACCTGGGGAGCTATACGGTCGTCAATCTGCGGCAATACGTGCATTCGATGTATTTTCAGGACGATTATCGGTTGAGCGCGAAGCTTACTCTGAACGCCGGGCTGCGGTGGGAGTTCGCGTCGCCGCTGTACGAGCGCGACAACAATTACTCCAATTTCGACCCCACCACCAACACGATGGTCAAGGCCACCGGCGGGAGCCTGTTTAACCGCGGCCTGGTCAATCCCGACTACAAAGACTATGGGCCGCGGCTTGGCCTGGCTTACAGCGTCAACTCGAAAACGGTGCTCCGCGGCGGATATGGGATCAGCTACACTTTCTTCAACCGGCCCGGAAGCGCCCAGGAGGGGATCAATGCTCCTCAGGCCCTTTTCGGCGTCCTCAGCCAGTCGATCCCCGCGGGCGGCCCCGTGCCCGCGAGTTTCCTGACAACCCAGAACAGCTTTACCACGGGCATTTCTAGTCCTTCGAGCTTCAATCCGGCCGTTTCCAACGTCGTCTACACTCCACCGGACAGCAAATGGCCGTACATACAAAATTGGTTCTTCTCGGTGCAGCGCCAACTCCCCAAAGATACGGTACTCGATCTGTCCTACAACGGAAACCACAGCCTGCGGCTTCCGATCATCGCCGATTACAATCAGGCATCTCCTAACCAGCCGGGCCAAAGCTTGCCGGTCACCGCCCGCGTGCCAATACCGACTTTCGGGCCGATTACGTGGCTCGATCCGGCGGGTAACAATCACTACAATGGTCTCTCGGCCCGTCTGGAGCACCGTTTCTCGAAGGGCCTGTACGTGCTGAACTCGTTCACCTGGGGGAAAGCAATGGGTGATTCCGAGCAGGCGCTCGAGTATTACGCGGGCTACTACCAGGCCAATCCCCAGAATATTCGCGACCTGGCGGCGGAAAAAGGGCCCTCCAGCTTTGACGTGAAGCTCAACAATGTCACCAGCGTGGTCTACCAGCTTCCCTTCGGCAAAGGCCGCCAATACGGCGCCAACATCAATCCCGTACTGGATGCGTTTGCGGGCGGATGGGAACTCACCAGCATCAACACCGCTCACACGGGCACACCGCTCGACGTGACTTACAGCGCGTCGGGGGCCAACATTGTCAGCTCCCTTTCCAACGATTATCGCGGCCAGCCGTTCCTGCGCCCCAATGTTACCGGCAATGCCACCAGCCAGAGCCGCTCCGCCATGCTGAACACCTATTTCGCCGGGTACACATTCACCACGCCGCCCGCCAGCGCGCCGTACGGGAATGTCGGCCGAAATTCGTTCCGCGCTCCCAACTTCGATCAGTGGGACTTTTCAGTGGACAAGAACTTCCGGCTCCGCGAAAGGGCGCGGCTGCAATTCCGGGCGGAGTTCTTCGACGTCCTGAACCACACGAATTTCGGAATACCGAACACACAAACGACCAACGCCGCCTTCGGCACCATCCGCACCACCTACCCGTCGCGGCAGGGGCAGTTCGCCCTGAAGCTGATTTTCTAATTGCCGGCAGGCCGCCCGGTCAGCCTCCCGGTTCGGTGCGGAGCGCCGCTTCCGCACCGAGTCGGAGCCGGGTGTGACCTGTGGCGGGGCGGTCTTCCGGGTGACTCATTCCATGAGCAGGTCCAAGATGCTATCGAAATGGCTCCGCACGCGGCATGATGACAGCGCAGGTGGAATGCTTTAACGAGACTGCCAGGACTATACTTTGAACGGTGTAACCACGTGGATCAATCCGTCCTGTTGCTGGAGGTTCGCAACATCTCGAAATCGTTCGGCGGGATACCAGTGCTGCAGTCGGTTACCTTCGACCTGCGGCGCGGAGAGGTGCATGCGCTGGTGGGCGAGAATGGCGCCGGTAAGTCGACGCTGATGAACATCGTGAGCGGCGTGGTGCGCCCGGATGCGGGAGAAATGTTCTGGGAGAACCGCCCTGTCCGCCTCGAGGGGCCGCGCGACGCGCAGGCGCTGGGGATCAGCTTTGTACACCAGGAGCTGGCGCTCGTGCCGCAGTTGAGCGTGGCGGAAAACGTTTTTCTGGGCCGCCACCCGGCTACACGCGGCCTCGTGAATTTCCGCGAGATGCACCAGCGGACACGCCAGGTCCTGGAAGAATTGGGGCGCGGGATCGAATCACGGCGGCCCGTTGCGGAATTGAGCCTGGCGGAGCGGCAACTCGTGGAAATCGCCCGCGCGGTGGCTTTCGAAAGCCGGTTGATCATCATGGATGAGCCCACCGCTCCCTTGGCCGACCACGATGCGGAGTCTTTGTTCCGATCCATCCGGCTGTTGCGTGCCCGCGGTGTCAGCCTGATCTACATTTCTCACCGGCTCGAGGAAATCTTCGAAATTTCGGACCGCGTGACAGTGCTGCGCGATGGCAAGCACGTACTGACGCAGCCGACCTCGCAGGTCACGCACGAAGAACTGGTCCGCGCCATGATCGGAAGGGAGCTGAAGGAACGGCTGGAATCGGCGGCATCGGGGAGCGCACGATCCGAGGAAGCTTTGCGGATCGAAGGTTCCATCAGTTTGACCGTCCATCGCGGAGAGATCGTGGGTCTGGCGGGACTCGCCGGAGCGGGACGAACGAGATTGCTGGAATGGTTGTTCGGGGCCCGCCGAGCCAATTGGAAAATGACCGGCGAGGACACTCGTCCCGCAAGAGAGGTTTTTGTGGGCGGCCGGCGGGTGAGACTACGCACCCCCGTGGACGCGGTCCGCAACGGCCTCGCCCTGGTGCCCGACGATCGGAAGACCAAAGGCCTGGTGTTGGGCGCTTCCGTGCTGAACAATATCGCGCTGTCCAGCGGGCGCACCCGATTTTTTATCCGCCGCGCCCAAGAGGAGCGGGCGGCGCAGCAATGGGTTGGCGCCCTGCGCATCAAAGTGGCGGGATTGAGCCAGCCCGTGGTTTATCTGAGCGGCGGCACGCAGCAAAAAGTAGTGTTGGCCAGGTGGCTGGTCGCCGGCGCCTGCGTGTTTCTCCTGGATGAACCCACACGCGGTATCGACGTGGGGGCGAAGGCCGAGATCTACGATATGATCCGAACGCTGGCCGCCGGGGGCGCGGCCGTACTCATGGCCTCTTCCGAGCTCGAAGAATTGACCGGACTGGCGGACCGGATCGTTGTCATGCACCGCGGGCGCATCGCCGGGGAACTGGCCCGCGCGGAAGCCACCGAGGAAAAAATCATGCACCTGGCAACCGGAGGCGACAATTGAGTGAAGCCGAGCGGCCCGCGGCGAAGCCTCGCCAGGCCCTATCCCCGGCCGGCCTGCTGCGGAGGTTCGGCCCTTTATTGGGCCTCCTGATTCTTTGTGGGGCGCTGGGCGCCGCGTCCGACCGGTTCCTTACAGCCGCCAACTTGCTCAACGTCCTCCGCCAGTCCGCCGTCAACGCGCTCGTTTCGCTGGGGCAGTTGGCCGTCATTATCACCGCCGGCATCGATTTGTCAGTGGGCTCGATCCTGGGACTCTGTTGCGTTACGGTGGCGCTGTTGATGCACGCGGGTGTGCCTCCTCCGATCGCCGTAGTGGCTACGCTGGCAATCGGCTCGGCGCTTGGCGCCGTCAACGGGCTTCTGCTGACCAAGCTCCACTTGCCGCACCCATTCATTCCGACGCTCGGCATGATGAACGTGGCACGCGGTCTGGCGTTGGTCATTTCCGGTGGCTTTCCGATTTCCGAGCTGCCCTCCGGGTTCCGGTTTTGGGGGGCGGGCTCGATTGGCTGGATTCCGGCGCCGGTGATTCTCGTGGCGCTGTTTTGCGGGGCGTTCCACGTGTTCCTGAGTCGTACCACGATCGGGCGCGACGTCTATGCTATCGGCGGTAATCAGCAGGCGGCGCGGTTGTCCGGAGTTCCAGTGGATGCCCGTCTGGTTCTGGTCTATGCGCTGAGCGGCCTGACCGCGGCCGCCGGCGCCGTCGTCCTGGCGGGCCGCATGAACTCTGGCTTTCCGCTGGCCGGGGTGGGCGGCGAACTGGATTCGATTGCCGCCGTGGTGATTGGCGGCGCCAGCTTCTTAGGCGGCGTCGGCACCGTAAGCGGGACTTTGGTGGGCGTGCTCATCATGGGCGTATTGCGGAATGGGCTCAACCTCCTCAACGTGTCCGGCGCATGGCAGACGGTAGTGATCGGGATCGTGATCGTAGCTGCCGTCTGGGTGGACATCGTGCGCCAGCGCGCCGCCGAGAGGGGCAGCGCCGGCTAGCAGGATACGGAAGAGGCCTTCTGGCATTCTCATAGAAAGGACGGAGCAATAGGATGACAAGACTGAGAGTAGGGCTGATTGGCGTGGGCCGGCTCGGCCGCATGTATGGCCAATACCTCGCCCGCCGCGTGCCGGGCGTAGACCTGGTTGCGGTCGCGGACCAGAAGGCGGGGCTTGCGGAATCGTTCGCCGGCGAGTTGGGAGTCCCGCGGTGGTACCCGAATCACCAGGATCTGCTGGGCGACCGCCAGGTTGATGCGGTAGCCATCGTCACATCCACCAGCACTCACAAGCAAGTCGTGATGGACGCGGCAAAAAGTGGAAAGGCGATCTTCTGCGAGAAACCGATTTCTCTCACCCTGGATGACGCTCGCGAAATGCTCGAAACGGTGGTGGCCACTGGCGTATTTTTCCAGATGGCATTTCAACGCCGTTTCGACGCCGGTTACCTTGCCGCGAAACGCAAGCTCGAAGCTGGAGCTATCGGCGAGCCCGTTATGTTCACATCCATCTCACGCGATCCTTACGCGCCCCCGATCGAGTTCTGCGATCCCAAGGTGAGCGGCGGGTTGATCGCCGATATGGGCGTTCACGATTTTGATGTAGCGCGCATGTACATGGGAGATGTGAAGCAGGTGCATGCAATCGGCGGGATTCTGGCATACCCTGAAATGAAGTCCGTGGGCGATATCGATAATGCAATCGTCGATCTGGTGTTCCGGAACGGCGCCTTGGGCGTGGTGCAACTGAGCCGCAATGCTGCTTGGGGATATGACATTCGCGGCGAAATATGGGGAACCAGAGGTTCGATTCAAATCGGTTACTACCGCCAAACCCCGATCCTGATGCTGACTCCGGAGGGCATCACGCACGACGCCGTGCCGTACTTCATGGAGCGGTTCGAAAACGCCTACCTCGCGCAGATCCAGAACTTCGTGGAGCATGTGCAAAAAGGCCTCCAGCCCTCCATCACAGGAGCGGATGCCATGGCGGCGCTGCGCATCGCCCTGGCCGCGAACCTGTCGATGCTCGAAGGCCGCGCCGTGGATGTCCAGGAGTTGGCGGCAGAACCGCACCAATCATGACAATCAGGCGTTTTCACGCGCTGGCCGTTGCGGTGAGCATCAGTGCTCTTGTGTCAGGATCTTGTGGGCGGGGGAGCCCCAACAAAACAGTCGATATCACGGTCGTGGCCAAGGCTCTCGACAGTGAATGGTGGCAGCGCGTCAAAGCCGGCGCGGAGGAAGCCGCCAAAGCCAATCCCGGCGTCCGGCTGGCGGTGTTGGCGCCGGAGCGCGAGGTGAATATCGACCAGCAGGTCTCCATTCTGGAAGATCAGATCACCAAAAGGGTGGCCGCGCTGGCCGTCGCGCCCACGGGCGCAGCCGAGCTGATTCCCGTTTTCGAGCGTGCCCGTGCGGCCGGAATCCCGGTGGTTATCTTTGACACGGACATCAACTGGCCGTCCAAGCTGAGTTACGTTGGATCGGACAATCGCCGGGCCGGCCGCATTGCCGGGGAGTATATCGCCAAGATTCTCGGCGGCAAGGGCAAGGTGGCCGTGATCCGCGGGATCCTGGGGGTCACAACCCATGAAGATCGTGTGGCTGGTTTTCGGGATGCCATCCGGGATGCGCCGGGAATCGAGTGCGTGGCCGTGCAGCCGGCGAACAGCGAGCGCGCATTGGCTATGTCGGTTATGGAGAATCTTTTGACCAGATATCCCGATTTGCTTGCCCTCTTCGCCGGGAACGACCAGATGGCGCTGGGAGCCGTGGAAGCGATTGCCGCTCGAAATCTGACAGGCAAAATCGCGGTCATTGGCATCGATGCGACCCGTGAAGCGGTTCGAGCCGTGGAAGCCGGCCGTCTGGCGGGCGATGTAGCGATGTATCCCGAGATGCTGGGCCGGCGCGCGGTCGAAGCCGCGCTGCAGGCGGCGCGGGGCGAACCGGTGGAGAAACGGATCGACGTCGGCGAGACGTTGGTTACGAAAGAAAACGCAGCCCAGTTTCTCAAGTAAGTGGCGACCGGCCAGAGCCTTCAAGTCGGATAAACGTCAGCGGCCACTGCACGTTTCCCTATGCGCTCGTCAGCTTCCATCCGTCGCGGTATTCGCGGGTGAGGTATTGGTTTGCCTCAGCCACATTGGTGACTTGCATATTCTGCTGGTCCCACAGCAACGCCGGCGCGCAGCGGTTTTCGTTGAAGACCTTCCTGCTGTACCGGATCGCCATCCCAGCCAGAGCAATGGCTTCGGAGCAATTCGCCGCATTCAGGAAATTGCCTTGCGATGCCGGTCCGCCCTTAAAAGCCGCGATCCACTCAGATTCGCCGCCGCCGCCCCCGCGGCCTCCCCGGCCCCCCTGGGGCTGCGGAAGACCCTTGGCGGCGCGATACTCCTGCATCCTCTTCGCCGGAATGATCTCGTTGTTCAGGATCACTCCCTTGTCGCCGACGAACAAAGTCCCGGTCGCCGGAATGGACTTGCCGTCCTCCAACAGTTCGTCCGGCGTGAAGGGGCGCATCCCTCCGTCGTACCAATACAGCTTCATCGCCGGCCACTGGCCGTGGGCCGCGAACTTGAAGCACACGCGGTTGGCGTACGGGAAAGCGAAGTCGTTCATCTTGACCGTGCTTACCTGGTCGTTGATCTCGCAACTGGAGCTGGATTGCGCCTCGATGCTGTTCGGAACGGGCAGGTCGAGCGCCATGAAAATAGGCCACATGCTGTAGTTGCCCATATCTGCTATGCTGCCGGCGCCAAAATCGTACCAGCCGCGGAATACGGCATGCGTGTAGTTTGGGTGGTATGGACGATCCTGCTCGGGTCCCAGCCACAGGTTCCAGTCGAAATTTGCCGGAATGGGCGGCCGGTCGGTGGGAAGGGCGAGCTGCTGGGGCCAGAACGGCCGGTCGGTCCAATTGTGCACTTCCTTCAAGCTGCCGATGGCGCCGTCGAGGATCATCTGTCGAACCGCCGTGAGAGGCGCCCTCCAAGCCAGCAGGTGCGTGGCCAGTCCCGTCTTGCGGGCCGTATCCACCACCATGCGGACTTCCGCCACACGATTGGCCAGGGGCTTGTGCACGAGCACGTGTTTGCCTTTCTTCATGGCGGCAATCGAAATGGTCGCGTGCAGGTGGTCGGGCGTCATGATCTTGACGGAGTCGAGGTCCTTCTCTTTTTCGAGCAGCTCCCGGAAATCCGCATAGGAGGCAACTCCCTTGAAGTTCTCCGCCGACCTCTTGTTCGCGTAATAGGTTTCGATGATCTCCTTGGCCATATCGCGGCCGCCGCGTATCCCGCTGACTCCGGCTCCCCAACCGGGTTTGTCCAGAACCTTGCGCACGCTGTCGCGAATGCCGGTCTTGTCCCAGTCGACGTAATTCGTACCGTCCTTGACGGGGTCGCACACGGCAATGATCTGCACCTCAGGGGTCGCGATCAGCCGCAGCATCTCCCTGGTTCCCTGAGTGCCGCAACCGATGTAGGCCAGGGTGATCTTATCGCTTGGCGCGACGTATCCGGGCCCGCCCAGCACGTGTCTCGGAACCAGCGTGAGCGCTATTCCAGCGGCTGCGGGGGCTAGAAATTCTCGACGGTTGATATCCTCTTTGGGAACCATTCTGCATCTCCTTTGTCGGGCCTGAATGGCGGATCGGCACGTAGTCTCACTCGCCGGCGCGAGCGCGCAGACGAGGCAGGATTCATGCGTGGACTTCCCACGCGACCACAGTATACATCAGGGAGAGGCGCAGGACGGTTTCAGCCGCGGGAGGCCAGACAGACGCCTGCGGGTTGGCCTTGTTTCAAGAGTTCCAGAGGTGGATACTGTCTGTGTCCGGCCGGAATGCGAATGGAGATCCGCGCTCCGGACTGTTTTCATTCATCAGGAGGTGTGCGTGCCTGCAACTACGAGAAGAGAGTTTGTCAGGAGATCGGCGTCGGATGTCGCTGCGGCGGGGCTGCTCTGCGCGGCCGCACGGGGACTGCATGGGAATCCGCTTGGGATACCCATCGGGAGCCAGACGTATCCGCATCGGCAGAGAATTAAGGACGGCGATTTTGCCGGGCTGTGCAAGGATATGGCCGACCTTGGCGTTGGGAGCCTGGAGTTGTGCTCGCCGGGGTACTCCGAGTTCGCCAGTTTGTCCGACGGGAAGCAGACCAGGAAAGTATTGGAGGATCATGGTCTGAAGTGTCCGAGCGCTCACTTCGAGATGAATGAGCTCCGGACCCGGCAACCGGAGATGATTGCCTGGGCCAAGGACATTGGCATGACCCAGATGGGCACGGCGAGCCTTGGCGGGCAGATGCAGAACGGCGTCACCACAATGGATGCCGTAAAGAGAGCGGCGGACCAATATAACAAGATCGGCGCGGAGGCGGCCAAGGCCGGTCTTCAGCAGATCCTGCACGACGAGGGTTTCGAGCTCTCCAAGGTCGATGACCGGTTGACCTACGAAGTCTTGCTGGAACTGCTCGATCCGAAGCTGGTGAAGATGCAGTTCCAGATGTCTGCGATGAGAACCGTCGGAGACCCGGTGATGTACTTCACCAAGTACCCCGGGCGCTTCATCTCGATGCACTTACAGGGCGTGGACCTGAACGCACCGCTGCCGGCGGCGAGAGGGGCGCAAGGCGCACCCGGGGGACGGGCCGGTGGACGAGCCGGCGGCCGTGCCGGGCTGGCAGTCGGAAAGGACAGCCTCGACTGGGCCAAAATCTTCGCTGCCGCGAAGACCGGTGGGCTGAAGAACTACTTCGTCGAGCAGAACTGGGATCTCACGGTGCAGAGCGTGGCCTATCTGAAGACGCTGAGCGTCTGACCGGCCGGACGGAACTGCCGCACTACACTAACTCAAAACTGGAACCGCAGCGACATCTGCATCTGCCGCGGTGCCAAAGAGCTGGTGTAGCGGCCCAGGTTGGCGTTGGTCTGCTGCAGGACGCCAGCCTGCCAGAGAGGCCAGGAGTAGGAAGGGGCGATGTTGGCTGCGCTGAACTGGGTGTGGTTGAAGATGTTGTACATCTCCGCCCGGAACAGGATCTGGCGCTTCTCGCCCTTGATATGGAAGGCTTTGCCGAATGTTACATCGGAGTTGAACATCCGTGTGCCGGGGAGGGGGATGATGCTGCCGGCTCCGGCGTTTCCGAAACAGGACAGCGATTGCCCGATGCCCTGCTGCGGAGTCGGTCCCGGCGTCCAACTGCACGGGAAGGGAATCACGAATACGCTTTCGTTGAGGATCTGGTTGCCGGGCGTCCCGTTGGCATTGGCGCCGGGGGACTGAACGAGCGTGGTATTTCCGGCGAACGACACCTGGCCGGAAGGAAGCTGCGGGTTTCCCGTCACTATCATCCTGGCCGCTTCGTTCCCGCTCGCATAACTGCCGGTCCAGTTCATCAGCGGGTTGGTGGAGGTGTTGCCCGTGAAGGAGATGCCCGGGGCGGCGACCCGAAGATCGCTGTGCCACTGGGTAATGCCGGAGATGGTCCAATGATCCGTGACCCACCCCAGCGGTTTGAACTTCAACCTCTCCCCGAGGTTGGGCAGCTCGTAAATATAGTTGACCACCAGAACGTGCGGAGTGGGTTGATACACCGGCCCGTAGTTGCGGCTGTCCGTGAAGTAGGGACTTTGGGTCGGGAACTCCGAAGCGCCGAATGCGCTCATCGTCTTGGACCAGGTGTACGCCAAGCCATACGAGAGGTGCCTCGTGAAGTTGCGCCGTACGCTTACTTGCAGGGAGTTGTAAGTGCTGCTACCGGCATAGTCGATATAGGTCAGGGCACCCAGGCCGGGCAAGGGCCGGAAATAATTGTCGTTCAGGTTCTTGCCACTTGTATTGGAGGGCAGATAGGCCACATTCGGGTTGTAGTTAGCGGGATTGTACTCCGCGAACATGGGAACCGCGTTGATCTGGTGTGTCAGCGATCTATGTTTACTCATATTAAACACATAAGCTGCTTCAAGGACAGTCCCGAAGCCGACTTTCTGCTGGATCATGAAGCTCCCGTTGTAAGTTCCCGGCACCTTCTGGTCGCCGACCGTCCCACCGGGAGTGATGGGCGTAATTCCGGCGCTCGACGCCAGGCTGGGAATCTGGTCGACGGTGGAGTAATAAACCGCCCGGTTGTAGATATCCGGCGGGTTGCCGGAGAAGTTCTGGGCGTTCTGCGTCGAGCTGAGGTTGTAGAACTGCCCGAAGCCAGTGCGGATGGCTGTCTTGCCGTCGCCGAATACATCCCAAGCCAGCCCGAACCGGAAAGCGGGGAGAACCGATTGCACCGTCCACAGCGTCAGCGGAAGGTTGGGATTGCTGGCGGTGGCCCTTTCCATGCCTGGATCGGGCACCGGGGTGGTGGCATAGCCGCCCACGGAAGCCGGTACGAGGGTGCCGTTGAGAGCAAAGAACGTCTTCGATCCGGTCACCGGATCCACCGCGATCTGGTTGGCAGTCGGGCAGGCCTTGGTGGCCGTGGACACCGTGCAACCCGGGAGGTAGAGCCGCATGGCTTGCGCGGGATTGTAGGACGAGCGGACCCATTCGGTAGTGTTGTAGTCCAGGTTCTCGGTGGGAAGTTGATGGTAGAACCGGACTCCCACGTCGAGGGTCATCCGCCGGCTGACACGCCAGTTATCCTGAATGAAGGCCTCGACGTCCGTGAACCAATAGTTCCCTACAACGCGCCCCCCCCTCGTTGTAACTGTTGAAGTCCCCCAGGAAGGCGTTCGCGTACCCGTCCTGGGTGTTATTCGGCATGGCCGACGAACTGGCGAAGTTGTAGGACCCCAGGTACGGACTGCTGAACTGGTTCTGTTCCACCTTGCCGGTCCGCTCGTAATAGAGTCCCGCCTTGAGGTTGTGCGGGCCGATCACCTTGCTGAGATTGTCGTTGAAGCTGTAGATGTCGTTCCAGTTGGTGTAGGGACAATCGCCGCTGCATGGAGCGCTGTAACTGGCTTCATTGGGTTCCTGGCCGCCGCCGAAGCTGACATCCGGGATGCCGACCTGGAAATTCTGGCTGCCCGGCGAGAGCGTGGGGCGCGGCTTGTTCTGATCGGCCTGGAAATTCGGATCGGTCGCGAAGTTGTTGAACGACGGGGGATTGCCCATGGTCGAACGGTCGATTTGGGACTGGTCGTGCGCATAGTAGTCCCAAGTGTTGTAACTCTTGCCGAAGGTGAACTCGTTGACCATGGTGGAGTTGATCGTGTAAGTAATCCCTACGCCGTAACCATGCCCGGGGTTGGGGTGATCGATGGCCAAAGGAGCGAACTGGCCCGAGGAGTTCTTCAGCGCGCCAAAGGTGGCAGTAGTGTCCAGGTCGTAGTCATTGATATAGCGCACCCAGGTGTTCAGCTTGGGAGTGATGTTGTAGTCGATGCGCAGGGTATCGTTGCGCCGCGGGTGCGTTTCGTTGTACTGCCAGTAATAGTTGCGCTGGTATCGCTGGCTGGCGAATTGCGCGTCCTGGATGCAGCCGGTGGAGGCAACGCCGGGTTGGCCGCAGATGTTGGGCAACGGCATGGCATCGAGGATCGCCTGACCGGCCTTGGCGGCCGCTGGATTCAAAGCCATCAGACCCGTGAGGTTGTTGTTGGGAATCGGGTTCCCGGTGGTGGGGTCGGTGAGCGCAACCGGCACGCCGTTCTGGTCGGTGTAGCCGGAGAAGTCGCCCGCCCGCTGCGCTGCCGTGGGCATGTTGGCGTATCCCGACAGAGTCGCCGGCTTTTGAACGGTGTACTCCTGCGACCAGAAGAAGAAAAGCTTTTTCTTCTGGGTATTGAACAGCCTGGGAATGTAGACGGGGCCGCCGATGCTGTAGCCCCCCATGAAGTAGCGGTAGACGCTCTTCGGCTGGCCGTTGTAGTTCTGGAAGAAGCTCTTGGCATTGAACATCTCATGCCGCTTGTTGGCCCAGCCGCTGCCATGGAATTCCGTGCTCCCGCCCTTGGTCACCACGCTGATGACGCCGTTGGTGTTGCGGCCGTACTCGGCCTGGTAGTTGCTAGTCAGCACGCGCATTTCGGCAATGGAATCCATGTTCGGCTCGAAGTGCGTGGTCCCGTTCGAGCCGGTGTCCAGGTCGGTGATTCCATCCACGGTGAAGTTCGAGCTGGCGTATGGGGCGCCGTTGATGCGCACCGACCCGATGCTGCTCTCGGTGGTGGTTTGGCCCTGTGTGACGGTTACCCCGGGAAGCGTGAGCATGAGGCCGAAAAGATCCCGGCCCTTCATCGTGACGTTGGCGAACTGGTCCTTGTCGATCAGCTTGGAGTTCTCGCCCGAGGCCGTCTGAATGGGAGTGGCGACCGCGGTAACCGCAACATTTTCCGTCATGGTGCCCATTTCCAAGGTGATTTTCCCCAAATCGCGGACTTCATCCGCGGTCACATCGATGTTCGCCTGTGTGTAGGTCTTGAAACCCGTGGCGGGCTTGATGGTTAAGGTGTATGTCGCGGGAACCAGGCTGTTGAAACGAAAAAGGCCCTCAGTTCCGGTGGTGGTTGTGGTGATGGCGCCGGTCGCAGTATTCTTCAGTTCGACCTGGGTTCCAGGGACGGCGGCATCGACGGGATCCACCACGCTCCCGACCAGGGTGCCGGTTGTAGATTGGGCGAAAACGCAGCCGCATAGGAATACTAAGGCGCTAAGGACTTGCGCCATTCGCTGAAGTGCCATAACCAAACCTCCCTTCCGCTTGCTCGCCCCGACGCCCACTGGGCGGCGGGATTTCGTGGTCAGGATTATATACGGTAGCTCCAGCGATTGCAATCGGCCGAATTGGGTCATCTAAAATGTCACCCGGAGGGTCTCGGTTGTCACGTAAGAAATGTAACCCAGTTACTCCCAGAATCCAGATCGTCTGATTCGGCTGGCTCGTCGCGCTCCTCGATAACGCGGCGCTTTTGCAGTTTGAGGTAGAAGGCAAGCATGCCCCGGCAGTTTTTGAGGGTCCAAATCGCTCCGCCAGCTCCGTACTGCCCAAGTTCCTCAGTGGCTGACAGCCTCGAAGCCCAGGCGCCAGCCGAGCACCGCCGGGTCGAACCACGAGATATCGGCGCCGAACCAGCGAGTCTTGGACGCAGCCCGGTAGCGGCCGGGTTCGCTGGCGTCCAGAATGAAGGCGCACGGCGCTTCGCCGAACCGGTCGAGACGCTCCGCCAGCCACGAATCCGCGGTGAGCGGTTGCGCCAGCACCACGGGGCCGCCGCCCAGCGAAGCCAGATAGGCGCCAAAAGACTTGTCCACCTGTTTGATCGGCGCGGGAAGGCCGTACGCCTGGCGGTAGCGTTTCGCCGCCTCGTCGAGATCGTGAACGGCGATCACCACCTTGGCGATGGATCGGAAATCGCGAGTAACGGGCTTGCCGGTCGGAAAGGCGCGCTGGTCTCTCGGGGTGAGGTCGTGGATGAGGAACGGGAAGAACGTGCCGCGCGGCCCGGCGCCGACGTCGGAGGTCTCCCATTCGAGGCGCACCCCGTCGGTCCGTTGACGGCCGCTGCGCTCGGGGGCCGCTACCGAAATACCCGCCCCCTGGAGCCGTTTCACCTCGGCGGCGATGTCTTTTTCACGCACGGCCCAGGCACACGGGCCGGCATTGCCCTGGAGAAACTTCGCCCAGACGTGCTTGCCGATCTGCCCTGCATCGGCGCCGGGCCGGATCGCCATCAACTCCAGATAGGAGCCGTCAGGGAAACTGACCAGGGCCATCTCGGTCGTCCCGTTGGCGTGGGGCCCGCCGTAGACCGGGGTGATCCCGACCTTCCGCAGGGCGGCCTGCAGTTGTTGGATATCGTTGCCGGCCACCGTAACGTGGTCGATCTGGAGCCCGGCGGCAAGAACCGCAGCCGGCAAAAAGGCCAGTATCAGGGCAGGATGCACCATAGGAAGATTGTACGGCGAGCGGCATAATTGAAGCACGGGCTTGCGCCACTGATATAATGAAATGGTACAGAGAGGTTCCGTGTCGCCAAGCATCTTCTTCCGCCTGTTCACCCATCTGCAAATGCTGCCCATCCTGGAAAGCGGCGAGGAGACCCTCGTCGGCGGTCAGGCCGTCATGGAGGGCGTGATGATGCGGGCGCCGCATAGCTACTGCGTCGCGGTCCGCAAGCCGGGCGGCGAAGTAGTCACCGAAGACATGCCCCTGGCCCGCATGTCGGAACAGTACCCCATTTTCAGGCTGCCCGTTTTCCGCGGAGTGGGAACCATCGGCCAGGCGCTCAAGCTGGGCGGACGGGCGCTGCGGTTTTCCGCCAACGCCGCCCTCGACGATCCCTCCCTCGCCGGGAAGAACGCGCCCAAGGAAGTGCCGGGCTGGGCCATGGCGCTGCCCATAATCTTCTCGCTGGCCTTCTTCATCTTCATGTACAAATTCGTGCCGTTGTTTGCCGTCACCAGTCTCGAAAAGTTCTATCCCGTGCTCCAGGGCCGCGTGGCGTTCAACCTGGCCGATGGCGTCATCCGCCTGTTCATCCTGCTGGCGCTGCTGTACACGCTCTCGCTTCTCAAAGACATCCGGCGCATCTTCGAGTACCACGGCGCGGAGCACCGCGTGGTCTTCAACTTCGAATCGGGCCAGCCCGTGACGGTCGAAAATGCGCAGCGGTTCACCACGTTCCACCCGCGCTGCGGTACCAGCTTCCTCTTCGTGGTCTTCGTCCTGTCGATACCGTTCTACACGTTGATCCCCTTCGACGGCTTCCTGCTGAAGCTGCTGTGCCGCGTGGCGCTGATTCCGCTGGTGGTCGGCCTGTCCTATGAGATCATCCGGTTCGCCGCCAAACGGCGCGGATCGGCCCTCGCCTGGGTCACGGCGCCCGGCTTGTGGATGCAGCGCATCACCACCAAGCCTCCGGCCGGCGACCAGACGGAAGTCGCCATTCGCGCGCTCGATGGCGCCATGGCGCTCGAAGAGTCCCAGGGCGGGCAACTGGTCATCGCGTAACTCTCCATGCAATTCGCTCCCAAACTCGAGCAGCTCGAAAAGCGCTTCGAGGAATTGACCCGCCTGATGGCCGATCCGGCGGTGATCAGCGATGCCGAGCAGTACCGCAAGATCACCAAGCAGCACTCCGAACTCTCCGAGATCGTGGGCAACTTTCGCGAGTGGAAAAAGTCCGAAGACAGCCTCTCGCAGGCGCGTTCCATGCAGTTGGAACAGGATCCCGAACTGCGCGCCATGGCCGAGGAGGAAATCGCCCGCCTCGAGCCGGAGCTGACCCGCATCGAGGAACAGCTCAAGGTCCTGCTCCTTCCCAAGGATCCCCTGGACGAGAAAAACGTGGTGCTCGAAATCCGCGCGGGCACGGGCGGCGACGAGGCCACCCTGTTCGCCGCCGAGATCTTCCGCATGTACGCGCGCTACGCCGAATCGCAAGGCTGGAAGATCGAGGTCACCTCCAACAGCGATTCCGCCGTGGGCGGCCTCAAAGAAGTGATCGCGCTGGTCAGCGGCAACAAGGTCTACAGCAAGCTCAAGTACGAAAGCGGCGTGCATCGCGTGCAGCGCGTTCCCGTCACCGAGCAGCAGGGCCGCGTGCACACGTCGGCCATCACCGTGGCGGTGCTGCCGGAAGCCGACGAAGTCGAAATCAAGATCGACCCCAAGGATATCCGCATCGACACGTTCTGCTCGTCCGGGCCGGGCGGCCAGTCGGTGAACACCACGTACTCGGCCGTGCGCATCACCCACCTGCCGACGGGCCTGGTGGTCTCCTGCCAGGACGAGAAATCGCAGATCAAGAACCGCGCCAAGGCCGAGCGAGTGCTGCGCTCGCGCCTTTACGAAATCGAGCTGGAGAAGCAGCAGGCCGCTGTGGGCGCGGAGCGGCGCAGCATGGTGGGGACGGGCGACCGCAGCGAAAAGATCCGCACCTACAACTTCCCGCAGAACCGCGTGACCGACCACCGCATCGGGCTGACGCTGCATCAGCTCGACCAGGTGATCGACGGCAAACTGGACGCCATCATCGAAGCGCTCACCACCTATTACCGCACCAAGAAGTTGGGCGACGAGGGCGGGCAGGGCGCAGCCGCGGATTGATGACCGTACAGACCGCGCTGCTCCAGGCCGCGCGCCTGCTGGACGAAGCCTCCGTGGCCGCGCCGCGCTTGACCGCCGAGGTGCTGCTGGCCCACGCCATGCGCCACGAGCGGGTCTGGCTATACGCACACTCCGAACAGGAGCTCGCCGAGCTGGAGTGGCTGCACTACGGCCGCTACCTGCACGAGCGGCTGAACGGCAAACCCACCCAGTACATCACGGGACGCCAGGAATTTTACGGGCGCGAGTTCCGCGTCACCGCCGATGTTCTGATCCCGCGGCCGGAGACCGAGCACGTGGTGGAGGCCGCGCTGAGGCTGGCTGCCGGCGCGAAGCGGGTGCTCGATGTGGGAACCGGCTCGGGGGCTCTGGCGATCACGCTGCGGCTCGAGGCCGGCCTGGAGGCAGTGGCCACCGATATCTCACCGGCGGCGCTCGAGGTGGCATCCGCCAATGCGCGGTGGCTGGGAGCGCCGGTGGAACTGGTAGCGTGCGACATCGTGTCCGCTATCGGCGAGGCCACCGTGGACTTGATCGTCTCCAATCCGCCCTACGTCCCGGTCGCGCAGCGCGAAGGTTTGCAGCGCGAGGTCCGCGACTGGGAGCCGCACGTCGCGCTCTTTGCGGGGGAAACCGGCTTCGAGATTTACGACCGCATCGTGGCAGGCGCGCCGCGCGTCCTCCGCCCCGGCGGCTGGCTCATTCTGGAACTGGGATTCGGCAGCCGGGATTACGTGGCAAACCTGTTGCGCGCCTGGGACGATGTGCGAATCGAGCCGGACCTGTCGGGCATTCCGCGCGTGATCGCCGCGCGGCGCCGCTGAAGGCGGCACTGGCGCGATAGAATTACCTCCATGTCCCAACCGTCGCCCTCTTCGTACGTGATGGGCCACACCGGCCACGAGCGGCGCCGCCTGGCGCTCCAGGGCCTCGTGTTGAATCCTCTCACGGAGCAGTTTCTCCGGCGCGCGGGAATCGGCCCCGGCATGCGCGTCCTCGAACCGGGCTGCGGTGTCGGCGAAGTGTTGTTGATCCTCGCGCGCCTCGTGGGCCCGGAAGGCCACGTCACCGGCATCGATATCGATGGCGCCGCGCTCGAGATCGCCGGCCGCCGCGCCGCCGAAGACGGCCGTGCCAACGTGACTCTCCTCCACGAGGACCTCGCCGCGCATCGTCCCGGGCAGCTTTACGATGCCCTCGCCGGCCGGCTCATTCTGGTCCACACCAGGGATCCGCTCGGCGTTGTCCGCCACGCCGCGTCGCTGGTTCGTCCGGGCGGCGTGGTCGCTTTTCAGGAAGGCTACTTCGTGAAGTCCGGAGGCGCGGTAAGCTACCCGGAATCTCCCTTGCTCCGGAGCGTTTATGAGGTGGTGGGCGGCGTGATGGGCCGCGCCGTTCCGTACCCCGACATCGGCCTCCGCCTCTTCCACCTGATGCTGGAAGCCGGGCTCGAGACCCCCGACTGCCGCTTGGAGAGCGTCATCGCCGGAGGACCCGGGAGTCCGGCCTACGAGATGCTGACCGAAACCGTGCGCAGCCTGCTCCCCGCCATCGAGAGTTTCGGCCTCGCCACGGCCGCCGAAATGGATGTCGACACGCTGGCCTCGCGCCTGCGCGAGGAGGTGGTCGCGCTGCGCGCCGGCATCTTCACCACCGCGCTCTTCGGAGCCTTCGCCCGCAAGCCCGAGCCGCACCCATGAGTGGAGAGCCGCTCGTCAGGACTGCCACCGAAGCGGACATCACCGCCATCACGGGCATCTACAGCTATTACGTTCACAACAGCGCGGCCACCTTCGAGACCGACCCGCCCGGCGCGGAGGAGATGGTCCGGCACTGGTCGGAACTGACCGGCCGCGGATTCCCGTATATCGTGGCCGATCTCGACGGGCAAGTTTCGGGCTATGCCTACGCGAGTCCCTGGCGTGCCCGCCCCGCATATCGATACACCGTGGAAGACTCCGTTTATGTGCATCGCGATTTTGCCGGCCGCGGTCTCGGGCGGCTGCTCCTGTCGCGATTAATCGAGCTGTGCGGCGCCAGGGGCTATCGCCAGATGATTGCGGTGATCGGCGGCCGGGGCAACGCCGCCTCCATTCGTCTGCACGAGACGTCCGGATTCCGCCGCGTGGGCGTCCTGGAGGAGGTTGGCTTCAAGTTCGGCGGATGGATCGATACGGTTCTCATGCAGCTCAGCTTGATCGGGACCGGCATTTTGGAATAGGGGCCGGTGCGGGGTTTCAACACTCATCCACTCTCGAGTAGAAGCTCAAAGCGTTATCCCCCTGCTTCACGACCCGCGTGCGGCTGAGCCCGCCGTAAGACTCTGCCAAAGCGAATCGCACGGAGTGCTGCACGATCGTCAACCCCGGAGGCGCGGCAGCGAGGGCCTCCAGCACGGCCGGGTACTCCTGCTCGAGCCCGTACGGCGGGTCGAGAAATACGATTTCGCCGTGGCAGCGGGAGATGGTCAGCAGCACGGGCCCGGTGAGCACGGTCGCGCGGCCTGCCAGCGCAAGCGACGCCAGGTTTTCGCGGATTACGTCCAGAGCGGCGCGATTCTGTTCCAGAAAGTAAGCGTGGGACGCGCCACGGCTCAGCGCCTCGATGCCCACGGCGCCGGTTCCGGCATAGCCATCGACGAACGTGGCGCCCTCCATCCGCGGCGCCAGAATGTCGAACAGGGTTTCGCGCAGGCGGTTGGGCGTGGGGCGCGTGGCGGCGCCGGGGATGCTCTTCAGGCGGCGCGAACGGAACTCTCCGGCGATGACCCGCATCAGCCTACCGTCACCAGGCCGTAGCGGCGCTGCCAGTGGTCGCGGATGTAGGCCACCGCGCGGCGCAGGTCCTCCTCCGAAGGCGGGCGCGCGATGAGATTGACGGCTTCCCGCCGCGCGATCTCCAGAATCTCGGTGTCGCGCAGAATGTTGGCCACGCGCAGCGACGGCAGGCCCGATTGCTTCGTCCCGAAAAACTCGCCGGGGCCGCGCAGCCGGAGGTCCATCTCGGAGATGTAGAAGCCGTCGGTCGATTCCACCAGGGTGCGAATGCGCTCGCGCGCGCTGTCGTTCATCTTCTCGGTCACCAGAATACAGTAGCTCTGCGCGGCGCCACGGCCCACCCGGCCGCGAAGCTGGTGCAACTGGGCGAGGCCGAAGCGCTCGGCCTGCTCGATCACCATCACGCTGGCATTGGGCACATCGACGCCGACTTCGATGACCGTCGTCGAAACCAGGATCTTGACGGCGCCCTCCTTGAAGCGCTGCATGGCCGATTCCTTTTCGTCGGCGCCCAGGCGGCCGTGCATCAGGCCGACCGCCAGGCCGGGAAAGACCTCGCGCGAGAGGTGCTGGTACATCTTCTCCGCGGCCTTCATGGCCTGCGTTTCGGACTCCTCGATCACGGGGTAAACGACGTACGCCTGGCGCCCCTCTTCGATCTGCTTCTTCATGAAGCTGTAGACCTGCTCGATGCGATCGTCGGTGGCGTGTTTGGTGATGATGGGCTTTCTGCCCGGCGGCAACTGGTCGATCACGGAGACGTCGAGATCGCCGTATAGCGTCATGGCGAGGGTGCGCGGGATGGGAGTCGCGGTCATGACCAGCACGTCGGGATGCACGCCCTTCTGCACCAGGCCCAGGCGCTGGAGCACGCCGAAGCGGTGCTGCTCGTCCACGATGGCGAGGCCCAGCCGCTTGAATTCGACATTCTTTTCGAGCAGCGCGTGGGTGCCGATGACGACCTGCGCCAGGCCTTCGGCCACCAGCTTCTTGAGCTGCGCCTTTTCGTGGCTGCTGAACGAGCCGGTGAGCAGAATCGTAACGTAACCCAGCTTGGACAGAATCTGTTTGAAGTAGAGCCCGTGCTGGGTGGCCAGGATTTCGGTGGGAGCGAGGATCGCCACCTGGTAGCCGTTTTCGATGGCGATGACCGCGGCCTCGGCGGCCACGATGGTCTTGCCGCTGCCCACGTCGCCTTGCAGGAGACGGTTCATGGGGCGCGGCTCCTTCATATCGCCGGCAATCTCCTGGATCACGCGCTTCTGCGCCTCCGTGGGCTTGAAAGGCAGCATGGCCTTGATCTGGGAGCGCACGCGATCGGTGAGTTCGAACGCGATCCCCGGCAGCGTGCGGGCCTTGCTGCGCTTCAAGGCGACGCCGCACTCCAGCCAGAAGAACTCTTCGAAGATCAGGCGGAACTGCGCCTGCGAGCGAAAGGCGTTGAGCAGGCGCAGGTCGGAATCGGGCGGAGGGAAGTGGGTGTGGCGCAGGGCGGTCCAGCGGTCGGGGAGCTTGAGCGGGTCGCGCAGGAATTGCGGCAGGTGGTCTTCTTCGGGCGTGAGCGATTCGAAAATCCGGTGCGTCAGGGTGCGCAGAATCCGGGTGGTGAGCTTGGAGACGGCTTCGTAAATGGGAACGATGCGGCCCACGTGGAGCGCGGCTTCGCCGTCATCGTCGTCGCCCGCCAGGATTTCGAATTCCGGATGCAGCATGGTCAGCTCCCCGGCGTAGCTGTCGAACTCCACCTTTCCGTACAGCGCCACCTTCATGCCCTCGGCCAGGACGTTGGCGAGGTACCCGCCGTGAAACCATTTGCCCACCAGGATGGCGCGGGAAGCGTCGCTGAAGCGCGCTTCGAAGAGGCCCAGATTGCGGCGCTTGAAGCCGGAGAGTTTGGCCGAGCGCACTTCCGCGATCACCGTGGCCATCTCGCCCGGAGCGAGCTGCGCGACGGATTTCATGTTGCTGCGGTCTTCGTAGCGGAAGGGGACATAGGCCAGCAGGTCTTCGACGGTGACGAGACCTTTGGCCTCCAGCATGGCCGCGCGCGCGGGGCCGATTCCTTTGACATAAGTGAGCGGAGTTGTGAGATCCATGCCGGCGTGGCAGCAGGCATTCCCGCCTGCCGGTTCCCAGTGTACAATGCCCACGTGAGAGCTATACCAATTCTTCTCTATTGCGCGCTATCGGCCGCCGCCGCCGACCTGCGCGTGGGCATCATCGGAACGGACACGTCGCACGTCCCGGCGTTCACCAGGCTGCTGAACGGCGAGGCTTCCGCGCCGGAACACGTCGCGGGCGCGCGGGTGGTGGCGGCCTACAAGGGCGGCAGCAAGGACCTGGAGGAAAGCTTCAAGCGCGTGGATCAATACGCCGAGGAGATCCACTCCAAGTACGGCGTCGAGATCGTGCCCGATATTCCGTCGCTGCTTTCCAAGGTGGATGCGGTGCTGCTCGAGAGCCTGGATGGCAGGGTGCACCTGGAGCAGGCGCGGCCGGTGATTCGGGCGGGCAAGCCGCTGTTCATCGACAAGCCGCTGGCCGCCACGCTCGAAGACGCCCGCGAGATCGCGCGGCTGGCCAAGGAGTCGGGCACCGCGTGGTTCAGTTCCTCCAGCCTGCGGTTCGGCGCCATAGGCGCCGGCATGAAATTCCCGGACACCACCGGCGCCGCCACGTGGGGGCCGGGCCCGTTCGAGCCGCATCACTACCTGGACCTCGCCTGGTACGCCATCCATCCTGTCGAAATGCTGTACACCATCATGGGTCCGGGTTGCGAGACGGTGACGCGCATCTCGGGAACCGACGCCGACGTGGTGGTGGGGCGATGGAAGGACGGGCGCATCGGCTCGGTCCGCGCCGTCCGCCCGTACAGCGATTACGGAGCCGTGGTATACCGCGCCAAAGAGGTGGTGGAGAGCCATCCCAAGGCGGCCGCCGCCACGGACTACCGGCCGTTGGTGATCGAGATCGTGAAGTTCTTCGCGACGCGCAAGCCGCCGGTGGCGAACGAGGAGACCCTCGAAATCTTCGCCTTCCTGGACGCCGCGCAGCGCAGCAAGGAGCAGGGCGGGAGGCCCGTGGCTTTGCGCTAGAGTAAAAGATTCATGTCTAAATTGCTGGAGGGCAAGACCGCCCTCATCCTGGGTATCGCCAACAGGTGGAGTCTGGCGTATGCGATCGCGCAGGCATTTTCGCGGGAGGGCGCCGCGCTGGTCCTGACCTATCTTGGCGAGCGCCAGAAGGAGTCGATCGAGGACCTCTCCACGGACCTGAACGTGAAGGCCATCCTGCCTTGCGACGTCACCAAGGACGAAGAACTCAGGGCGCTGACGGAGTCGCTGGGCGGGCTCGGGGGACCGATGCACGCGGTGGTCCACAGCCTGGCATTCGCCAACAAAGAAGACCTGTCGCGGCCGTTCCTGGAGACCGGGCGCGCTGGATTCCTGCTAGCGCAGGACGTGAGCGCCTATTCGCTGGTGGCCGTGGCGCGCGCGGTGGCGCCGCTGATGACCGAGGGCGGATCGCTGAGCACGCTCACCTACCTGGGGGCGACGAGGGTGGTGACGAACTACAACGTGATGGGCGTGGCCAAGGCGTCGCTCGAAGCGTCGGTGCGCTACCTGGCGAGCGACCTGGGAGCGCGGAAGATCCGGGTGAACGCGATTTCCGCGGGGCCGGTCAAGACGGCCTCGGCGCGCGCGGTCAAGGATTTCTCGAGCATTCTGGACGTGGTCGAAAGCCGCGCGCCGCTGCGCCGGAACACGGACCCGGCCGAGGTGGCGGATGCCGCCGTGTTCCTGGCAAGCGATCTGGGCCGCGGCGTCACGGGGAATATTTTGTTCGTGGACGCGGGGATGCAGGTGATGGGGTTCTGATTTAAGAGGCAATACGGTTCGCCTAAGGGACGAGCGTCCCGGCACTTCCCACGTCGCCGTTTGGGGCCAGTGTACGAGTCGGCGACAACGCGGCCAAAATGAAAACGGAACGGCATAGCGCTGGGGTCGACGTCATAAAATAGGGTTTGGAATGACAAAAAAGTCACGCGGCCATGTCTCGGAGCTGTCTCCCGACGAAATCCGCCAACGAATAGTGGACTCAAACAGGCGCTCGGCCGGTGGTCGAGCAAAGTACGTGTACGGAGAAGCATCGGCCATATGTTCGGACTACGAGTTGGTAGCGTGCGGATGCAGGGACGACTGCTGGTGCAAGCGGCACGCATGTGCCGGCCATTATCGACTTAAAGAAATCACGTTCCAGGCGTTTCTTTCGACGTACCTGAATCTCTGGATTCCCCCGAATTCACGTCAGTGCGTGGAGCGGGCAGTGCTCGACGGCTTCTTATTCAAAGGTCGCCAGAAAGCCGCCGTAGAACCGCTGAGGAACCTCCGGGCCAACTGGCAATCTACTCTCGACGGGGTGCAAAGATACGGCGGGTGTGGCCTGTGTGACTCGGCTATTCCCTTGGTTGCGGCCCGTGTAACCAACCTCTATGAAGCAAAGATGTGGTCTCAGCTTTTCTACGATTCCATCGTGCCGTTCGATACCAAGTCCAGAGCGGCAATGAAGAGGGCGGGGTATTCCAGCCCGGCACAAGATTTCCTAGCAATGAACAGAGAACTGTTCGCGGATATCAGGAAGCTCTCGGACACCCACGGTCTGACAATCCCCGATTTAAGCAGGCTCGATACGCCCGGCGCAGTCAATCGACAATTGCGGGAGCCGGCCGGTGGCCAGCCCCTTTCGCGCGTTGTCGACAAGATCTTCTACCGTCCCTGACAGCGACAAAATGAGGGAGAGCCTTCACGAGCGAAGATCATCGCCGATCACTTGTCCGCGGAACGCCAAACCTGAATCTGTCAACGAAGGGATGACCTACGCCAAACCTTACTGACAAGGAGTGCTCGCGACCATGCGCCTTTGTTCGCGCGGGGTGAAGTGGTACCGTTTTGAGGCACCGGCACGCACCCGAATCGGCAGTTAAGGATTTGGCCAATTCCCAAGCCGTGCCGGCTGTCCATCACCGAACGTATATACTGGTTTATACGGTGGTTAATTTGGAGAAAACAGCAACTCTGACGCTTCAGCGATGGGGCAACAGCTTGGCAGTACGGATTCCATCTTCTATTGCCAGATCTGTCGGATTCAAAGTCGGGCAACCCGTTGAAGTCTCGACACAGGACTCGGCGGTGCGAGTGGTGGCGGCCGGGGAACCCCGACTAACACTAAAGCAGAAACTCGCCCGTTTCGATCCGAACCGGCACGGCGGTGAGGCCATGGCTACAAGACGCGCCGGGAATGAGGTGCTTTGATGGCGGCGCGCAGGCTTTGGACTCCCGACCGGCGCGACATGATTTGGATTAATTGTAATCCTCAGGCCGGCCGCGAAATGAGGGACATCCACCCGTTCTTGGTCCTTTCTCCGAAGGCATTCAATGAGCGGACCAGCATCGTTATTGGTCTGCCGATGACGACGTCGGCGTTCAACGAAACAAATCCCTTCGCTGTGAAGTTCGCCGGCCCCCGAGGGAAGGCGAGCTATATTCTCGGGCACCAGCCCAAGTCGTTCGACTGGCGTGTCCGGCAAGCAAAGCCTCACCCGTGGAGGCAGATTCCGGAAGACATATTTGCTCTCGCATGCGAGACGCTGAATCAGATCATCACCATTGGATAAATGAAGCTCTCGAAGGCGCGATCACCAAGGCCTCCGACTCAACCAACACGGCCCGTCGGCCCAGTTGACCGCAAAACGCCCGACCCGCGGATTTGCCGCTTTCTTCCTGGCCAGAAGTCTCTTGGAGACGAGTCCTTCAACGAATCCCTTCTTCATCTCGGTGGGCAGCCAAGAGCGAATTGGGCCCAATGCGTCAAGTGGACGGCATTGGTTCTGTGGGTAATGCGATCTCGGCTGGACCGCTCCCTGGCTCGCCAAAGCGCGAGTGCTCGCCAAAGTGCCAGTACGGCCGCGGCTCGGAATCGGCGCTACCATAGTCTTTCAATATGAAAGTGGAAGTGGTTCTCACGGAAGCGGATATCGCGCAGGAATTTGCGGAGGCGATGGAAGCTCGCGATCTGCCCGAAAAGTTCTTCTATTGGTTTCCCCGCTCGGCAGCGGAATGGGCCGCGCTCACGGCGGATGCGGGGCTCTACGGCGGCCTCACGGAGAGTTGGAAGGACATCGCCCGCGGCGCGCCGCAATTGACCAGACACTTCAAGGGACGCGTTCCGGTGATCAGCTTCGGCGCGGGCGACGGCACGCGCGACCGGATGCTGCTGGATGCGTTGAAGGACGCCGGCCGCGAATGCCAGTATTTTCCCGTGGATGCCAGCCAGACGATGCTCGAAATGGCCTGCGCCGCGGCCGATGACAACGACATCGACACGGTGGGGATCAAGGCCGACATCTCCAGCCCCGTGCACCTGGTTTATGCGGCCGACGCGGCCGAACCGCCGCGCCTGTTCATCATGTCCGGCAATACCATGGCGTCGTTCGATCCGCTGGCCGAGATCCGCTATGTGGCGCAGAGCATGAAGCCCGAGGACCGGCTGATTATCGACGGCGAAATCTACGACGAACAGAAGAGCCTGGCGCGGCGCGACAATCCCTCGGTGCGCGGGTTCGTTTCGGCGCTGTTGGCCAGCGTGGGGATCGAAGACGGCGACGGCGAATTCCGTTTCAATCACAAGCGCGACGACCGCCACGAAGGGCTGCACCTGATCACGCGGTCCTTCCGGGCGGAACGCGATCTCTCGGCCACGGTCGGCGGCCAGGAGATTCAGCTCCAACGCGGCGAGCGAATCGGACTCAATTTTCAGTATGTCTACACGCCCGAGGCTTTCCGCTGGCTCGTCACCGAGCAGGGCGGGCTCGAGATCCTCAGGGAATATTGCAGTCCGGACGTCCGTTTCCTGACGGCCGTCTGCAAAAAGTAGGGGACCGCCCTACTGGAACACCACCGTCGCCGTGCGGTACCAGTGCTGGCCGCTGGTGTCGTCGACGCCCGAAAACTCGAAGTACTGAGCGCCGCTTGGGAACAATCCCGCGCCCGAGAGCGGTGCTTCGATGGAGCCATTGGCCGGAATGTGATTGGTTCCGAACCAATTCTGGATGTTGGCCGAATAGTCCGTACCGTTGAGTGCGATGGCCGTCAGGCTGGTCGCCACTCCGGCCGTCTCGGCAAGCCGAATCTTGAAACTCCACTGGCCGCCGGACTGCACCACCGGGTTGGGAGCGATGGAGGCCGTCACATTGGACTGGGTCATCGTGACCGTGGCCGTCACGTTAATGAACTGCGGATCCGCGGCGCCGGTGAAAATGGTGACGGTGCCAGGATACCGATCGGCGCGGCTGAACTGTGTCGGGTCGATGCTGATGGTCACCGGGGCCGGCGAGGCCGCCGACAGCGTGCCGGTCATGCTGGAAAGCAGGATCCACGGCGCGTCGGCCCGCAGTTTGTAGGTAATCTGGCCGGTGGATTGGGTCGTCAGGCGGACCACCTGGCCCGCGGGTGCTGCGTGATTGACCACCGAGAAGCTCAGGTTCGCCTTATCGGGCAGCACCGCGGCGGCCGGCAGGTTTTCGAAATAGTCCTGCAGCGCCGAATATGCCACGGAGAACCTGCCGTAGCCCACGATCATCGGGTCAATCTGGCAGGCGGTCAGATCGGGGGAAGAAGGCCCGTAAGTCAGCGTGCCGGTGATGACTCCGGGGCTCGAGAAGAGGGCCGAACCGGAGGAGCCGGGTTCGACGCGGCCTTTATCCCACAGCACTTCGAAGTACTTGTCGGCGGGCGCGATGTCGCCTTCCACATCGACGGTCAAATCGTCGACGCGCTCGCCGAAAGAGATTCGTTTCCAGGATGCCATGGGATGGTGGATGCCGGTCAGCGGCGTGGTCACTGGCGGATCGGAAGTGTCCCACCCGCCAAAAGTAACGCCGCTCGGAACGTCCTGGAGCAGCAGCAGGCTGTAGTCGCCCGCCTCAATGGTGCCCCAGCCGATGAGGTGCGCGCCCAGGGTCGATTTCTTGCTGTCGCTCAGCACGGGAGGCTGTCCGCCGCAAGAGGAGGTCTGGTAGGTCCAGTAGGCTTCGAGCGTGCGCGCGGCATCCTCGCTATTAAAGCAATGGCCGGCGGTGAGCAGATAGGGCTTGAAGCTGTTGTCGCGGGTAGCCACCAGGGTGCCGCTGCACGCGACTTCGTCGCCCTGATCTTCGAACCTGAGCTCCGCCACCATGCTCATGGCGCTTTGCCACTCGGGGTAGCAGTTGGGATCGAGATTACAGTAGTCGGCGGTATCGACGGGTGCCGGCGCGGCGGCGTACGGACGAATGGCCGCGTGCGAAGGGGGCCGGACCTGGTGCGCGATGGTGCGGATGTGGAAGGGCGGGCCGGATTCTTCCGGGGTTCCGGGAGCCGGCTCGTACTCCAGCGTGACGGAATCGGAGAGAACCGTGCCGCTCCAGAACCGGCCGTCGTCGAAGATGCCGCGCCCGGTGTATGGCCCGGCGTACTGGCTTCCGTCATACAGCCAGACCTGTCCGCTGCCTGCCGCGAAGTCGCGGAACTCGACGCGGATGCCGGTGGAGCCCGGCGAGCGTATGGCCATGCGCCAGAGGCGCGCACCTTCGCTGGTGATTTCCCAAGCGCCGGTGGAGAGCGCCTCGGACGGCAGGCTCCGTTGGATGCCGGTCTTGAGCCGGGGACCCGGCTGGGCCAGAACCGCAAGCTCGGTTTCGCTCAGTGGCGCGAGAGCGAGTTCCCGTGGCCTGCGGAGACCAAGCCGGACCCCAGGCGGCCGTACCTCGACGCGTGAGGCACGTTCGGTTGCGACGTAGAGGGCGGGCTCTTTGTGCGGCGCCGGTTGCGCGCCGGCGATCGAAGCGCAGAGGATCGCCCCCCACGCGGCAATAGCGAGATGACGCATCATTTTTCCTAAGCGTCAATGTACGCTTTCGAAAGGCCCCAGACTAGGTTGGAAATAGGCGATAGCAGGGCGATAACAAATGATAGGCAGCGGGGATAGTAAGGGTTAATGTTTAAAGGACGGCCGGGCATGCGACAATGGTCCTTTCGGGGGTTCTCATGCCGGTGTACATGGTGGAGCGCGACTTGCCTGGAATCACGATGGAAGAACTCGCCGCGGCTCAAAAAAAGGCGATTCAGGTGGGCAAGGAGCTGACCGCCCAAGGCCGGGAGGTGCGTTACATCCGCTCCACTTTCGTGCCGGGGGAGAACAAGTGCATGTGCCTGTTCGAGGCGCCGAACGCGGAGCATGTACGCGAAGCCAACGAGCGTGCCCGGATCCCTTTCACCAGAATCGTTCCCGCCGAGGACCTGACTCCGCGGCCGGATTGACCGCTTGCCGACGCGCGCGGCTCGGAATCGCGGCGCTTACTGCACGGCGGTGTACAGGGTCTGTGTCCCGCTGGTTCCTCCCAGAGTGAAGGTAACCGGCACCCGGTCGCTCGGGGCGATTTGCGGCACGACCACGTTGAACTGGTACAAGCCAACGGCGCCGGCAGCCAGGCCGGCATAAGTCACTGTCCCCTCGGTCTGGCCGAAGAACACTCTGAGAGGCGCCGCGAGCGCGTTGGTTTGCTGCACCACCTGGCCCGCCGGGATGTTTGGCGTTACGGCGCCGAATCCCACGCCGTAGATGACGATGGTGTCGCCGGCGCTGGCCCTCCGCGACGTGACGCCGGGGATCGCGCCGGGCGGCACAACGTAGGTCGCTCCATCGGTGAACAGGGCCGCCAGATACTGAATTCCACCGGCCTGAAACGAGGCCGGGGCCAGCATGCCCGGCTGCGTGGCGTTGATGGTCAGGGAATAGGAGGCGGTGCTCCCGACCGCGGTCTTGACGACCACCGGCTGGGAGCCCGTGGCGACGTTGGAGGGCACCTGCACGTTCACCTGGCCTCCGCTGATATAGCCGACGTAAGCGGCCTGGCCGCCGATGGTCACGCTGGTTCCGTCAAGAGACGTGGGAGCGTTCACGCCCTTGAAATCGTTGCCGTTCCAGGAGCGCCCCCCGGCCGCGAGGTTGGTGCCGTAGATCTCGATCCAGGACCCGGGCGCGGCCGAAGTGAAGCCGCCGAAGTCTTGCACCGTCAGGACACCACCCGCGTTGATCGAGGGCGCTGTCGGCGTCAACAACCGAATCACGTTGTTTCCGGAATCCGCGACGTATACCAGGCCCGTGCTATCCACGACGACGCCGGTCGGGCTGTTCAGTCTGGCACCGGCCGCCGGGCCGCCGTCTCCCAGGTAGCCGAGGCTGAGGGTTCCGGCGACGGTGGTGATGATGCCATTGGTGGACACCACGCGGATTCTGTTATTGTTGGCGTCCGCGATGTAGAGGTTGCCGCCCGCGTCGAGCGCCACATCCCAGGGACGGTAGAGCTGAGCGCTGGTGGCCGGGCCGCCGTCTCCCGAAAAGCCGGCTGTGCCGGTCCCCGCCACGGTGGTAATGGTGCCGTTCGTCCCCACGCGGCGAATCCGATGATTATCGCTGTCGGCGATGTACAGATTGCCGGCCGCATCCACGGCGACGCCGTGCGGATCATTCACGCTGGCGACGGGCCCGGGGCCGTCGTCGCCCTGATACGTGTTCCAGCCGTTCCCGGCCGCCGTGGACAGCGTTCCGTCCGACGCCACCATTCGGACCCGGTTCTCGGTGCTGTCGGCTATATACAAGCTGCCGTAGGCGCCGATGGCCAACCCTGCGGGGTGGTTGAGGGTTCCGCTGAGGGCGGGGCCGCCATCCCCGCCGCTGCCCCAGGCACCGTTGCCCACGATGGTCGTAATCGTGCCGCTCGAGTCCACCTTGCGGATCACGTGGTTGTTGTAGTCCGAAATATAAATGTTGCCGGAGGAGTCGAGTCGCACGCCGAACGGCAGGCTGAGAGAGGCGCTGGTGGCGGCAGCGCCGTCTCCCAAATACCCGGACGTGCCGATTCCGGCCACCGTCGAAATCTTGCCCCCAGCCACCTTGCGGATCCGATTGTTGGCCTGGTCCGCGATATACAGATTGTGAGATGAGTCCAGCGCTATGGCGACTGGTGCATTCAGTCTCGCGCTCGTCGGCGGCCCTCCGTCTCCAAAGTAACCTGGGCTGTTGCTTCCGGCGAACGTGGAGATGGTGTACGAAGTATTCTGGGCCACGCACAAAGCCGGGACGAGGAAAAAACAGACGCAGGAGAGCCAGACGAAGATCTTGCAGTCAAGACCCCTTTTGCGAACTACCGAGTACCGAGACAACCGTGACCTCCATTTCTGCTTTTGCCCGGCGTTAGCCCAGCGCGAAAGCCGCTCTCTAAAGGGTGGAATACAGCCTGACGCCCCATAGACCCACCCGGCACACCACCAGCTTCGCCGTCGGACACTTGAAGCAATATATTAGCAATTGACGTGTCGCCGGAAATGGGGGTTACACAAGAATTGCCGGCAGCCGCCTGCCGGGGGCGCCAGGGCCTGAGGTCGCGGGGGCCGGCACGGCCCTCCACACGGCGTCGTTTCAGCCGGGGGCCGGCGGGGATTCGAGCTTCGGCAGTTACGGCTGTGGAATGCCATCCAGCACCTCGCGAACCATCTGGGCCAGCCGCTGCATGGTGAAGGGTTTCCCGAGAAAACAAGCGCCGGGAAGGTCGGGGTCATTCTCCGCCGCGCTGTGGCCGGCGTACCCCGACACGAAGAGTACCTTGAGGCGGGCGGCCGTCCGCCGAAGCTCTACCGCAAGCTCGCGGCCTCCCACCTTCGGCATCACCAGATCGCTGAGCAACAAGTCGAGCGTGCCCGGATGGGAACGGGCCATCTCCAACGCCGCTGCGCCGTCAGGCGCGGGCAGCACGCGGTATCCCAGGCTTCGCAGGTAGGCGGCTACCAGTGTTCTTACGCCCTCTTCGTCTTCCGCCAGCAGGATGGTTTCGCACCCTCGCGGCGCGGCCGCGGACCCTGCCTCCCGCCCCGCCGGGTCCGCTCCGGCAACGCACGGCAGGTAGATCCTGAAGGTGCTTCCGTGCCCGGGCTGGCTCTCCACCTGAATGTGGCCGCCACTCTGCCGCACCACTCCGTACGCCATGGAAAGCCCCAGGCCGGTTCCCTCGCCGATTCGCTTGGTGGTGAAGAAGGGCTCGAAAATGCGAGACTGGGTCAGCCGGTCCATTCCGTGGCCCGTGTCGCGCACGGTGATCAGCACATACTCCCCGGGATCCAACGCTCCGGGCTGCTGGACGGAGTCGGCATCCATTCGGACCGCCACGGTTTCAATGGTCAGGCGCCCCCCTTCGGGCATTGCGTCTTGAGCGTTCACGGCCAGGTTCATCAGCACCTGTTCAATCTGGTCGGGGTCTGCCCTCACAAATCCCAGGTAGTTCCCCGGCACGAATGTCAGCTCGATATTCTCCCGAATCAGCCGGGCAAGCATGCGAATCATGTGCTCGATTACCTGGTTGAGATCCACGGCCTTGCTTCGCAGCAGCTGCGTCCGGCTGAATGCCAGCAGCTGCCTGGTCAGCGCGGCTGCGCGCTCCGCGGCTCGCTTGACATCCTCCAGGCGATTCCGCAGATCGTTATCCAGGGCACGGCCGAGGATCAGCTCCACCTGCCCGCCGATCACCGTGAGCAGGTTGTTGAAGTCGTGTGCCACTCCGCCGGCGAGCTGTCCGATGGCCTGCATCTTCTTGTGCCTGGCTCAGCCGCGCTTCCAGTTGTTTCCGTTCTGTAACGTTTTCGGCGAGGACATCCAGATACAGGACCGCTCCCGCCAAATCGCGGATCGCCCGGCCGCCCACGCGCACCTGGATCTCCTGCCCATCGCGGCGGAGCCACGTGCTTTCGATTCCCTGGGCGGAGTTCCCGCCCAGCAGTCCCTTGCGAAGCGCATCGAAACCTTCGGGAGCGGCGAAAATGAGAGGCAGGTCTCGAACCAGCAGGTCAGCCTCGGCGCCCGGATCGTATCCCAGCATCTCCAGCATGGCGCGGTTGACCTGGAGGAGTTGCCCGCTCTCCGTGGCGCGGCAAATGGCATAAGGGGCTTCTTCGATCAGGGACCGGTAGCTCTGCTCGGAGAGCCGCATCGCTCTCTCCGCCAACAGCCGCTCGGTGGCATCCAAAGCCACACCGATCACCCCCACCACCTCGCCATCCTGTCCCCGCAGGGGTTCCACGTGGGCCTCCAGTTCGCGCCCGCCCACGTCCACATCGAAGGCGCTCCCGGTTCCCTGCAAAGCCCTGCGGTGTGCATGCGCAGCCTTCTGGCCGAACTTCGAGCAGTCGAAGAGAGCGTCGATGGGTTTCCCGGCATAGTCCTTGGCGCAAATATCGGTGGCCCGCAGCCCTGCGCCCGTTAGTGAAGTGAACCGGGGCTCGAAGTCCGTGGCCCACAGCAACGCGGGGATCTTATCCAGCACCGATAGAAGAGACGCCAGTGTCTGACACCGCCAAAGTACCGTCCTCTCCGGGCAGAAGTCTCCTGAGAACAAGTCCATGTCGCCGATTGTAGAACGGCGGGGACCGGAAGTTCACAAGAGCCGGCAAAAACCGCTTCTGACGGGTGCGGCTCATCAACGGCGGAGTTCACTCCCCGTAGCTGATTTCCGCGTGCCGCGCCGAAATGGCGGAGTACACCAGCAGGATCAGGGTGACCATCAGGAGGCCGGGGACGGCGACCCAGAACGGAGTCGGGTCGGCCTCGATTACCATCACGTTGAAGGGCGGCCCCACGGGCACCTCCACCGGGCACAGGTTCTTCAAGTAGAAGATCACGCTGATCTTCTTCAGCAGCGTCGGCAGGAAGGGCGTCAGGTTCTCCCACACCCACACCACGGCGGCGGGGATCATGGGGTTCTTGAAGAGCAGGCCGCACATCAGGAACACCGCGCCGTAGCCCATGCACGCCAGTGCCGTGACCAGCATGTAGGAGCCAAGCTGGTTGAGGCCGGGACCGTGCAGCAGGTAGTCCGTCCAGGCGGGGCCGAAATGCTTGCCGATCAGGATGAACGAGAGCCCCACGCTGCCCACGAACAGCACCAGCGCCACCACCAGGCCGGCCAGGTACTTTCCGGCCACCAGGGCCTCGCGGCGCATCGGCGTCAGGAAATAATAGTGCAGCGTCTTCTCCAGCATTTCCGCGCGGAAAAGGTTGGAGAAGATGCCCATCGAGCCGAAAAAGATCCCGGCGCGCAAGTAGTAGAACACGAAGATGCCGGCGAACACCAGGCTGTCTTCGCCCATGCTGTGGCGTCCGCCCGTGTGGTGTCCTTCCCAGAGCCAGTGCAGCGCCGTGAGAACCAGCGGGCCCAGTGCCAGGAAATAAATCCACCAGCCGCGTTTGGAGAGGAACGTCTTCTTCAACTCGAGGCGCAGCACGGCGGCGATCTGGCGGACCCAGACGGAGTTCATACGGTGCCTCCTTCGGCGCCGATCAGGTACTGGTAGACCGAATTCACGTCGTCGTCGGCGGGCGCGATGGATTCCACATCGAGGCCCGATTCCAGGACGATGCGGTTCAGCAGCAGGTAGAAGCCGTCGGCGTCGCGGGTGCGCAGCAGCAGGCCCTTGCCGTCGCTGCTGACCTTGCCTTCCACGATGTGGTCCTGCTGGAACAGGCGCGCGGCCAGCATGCCGGGGCGGTCGCAGCGCACCAGGATCTGCATGGGCTGTTCCTTCACCTCGCTGCGCACGCCCTGGATCTGGCCCTCGGCCACCACGTAGCCGTGGCTCAGCAGGATCACCTGGTCGGAGATGCGGTCCACTTCGTGGAGAATGTGGCTCGACACGATGACGTGCTTTCCCTTGTCGCCCCACTGGCGGAACAACGCGATGGCTTCGGCGCGCGCCAGGGGGTCGAGGCCGTTCAGCGGCTCGTCGAGTATCATCACCTGCGGATCGTGGGCGATGGCCTGGGCCAGCTTGACGCGCTGCCGCATGCCCTTGCTGTAGGCGGCGACGTGGCGGCCGGCGGCATCCAGCAGGCCGACCAACTGGAGCGCGGCGTTGGTCCGCTGCTCGCATTCGGCTTCGCTCATGCCGAACATCAGGAGGTACGAATAAATGAACTGGTATCCGGTGAGGCCCTTGGGAAACGCGTCGAACTGTGTGCAGTAGCCGATGAGCCGGCAGAGGCGCTCGGGATGCGTGGGCGCGACGCCGAGCACCCGGATATCGCCCTGCGTCGGGCGGATCAGGCCGGTCATCAGGTTCATGAGCGTGGTCTTGCCCGATCCGTTGGGACCGACCAGGCTGGTGATGCCGGGGGGGATCGCCAGGCTCACCTTGTTGATGCCCAGCACCTCGCCGTAAAAGCGCGAAACGCCGCTGAAGGTGATCAGATTGTCGCTCACCGCACCACCTCCGTGCCGCGGATTTTGCGGGCCAGCATGTACAGGCAGATCAGGCAGAGGACCGCGAGGCCGGTCCAGCAGCACCACATGGGAATGGCCTCTTCGGCGCGCGCGCGGAAGAATAACGCGCCCGTGGTGGTCTGGTTGCTGCCCTCGAACAACTGCACCCAGATCCGCCCGACCAGGTAGCTGATGTTGAACACGTTGCCCCAGGCGGTGCGCTGCACGGCGTTGATGATACCGCCGAACGCGGCGGCCACGAAGAAGACGCCGAACATCAGGCCGCCGGCAGCGGGCTTCCACTTGACCCACGCCGAGAGCGCCAGGGCCAGCAGCGCCAGGATGAGAATCCAGATCCACGCGCCGAAGAACACACCGGAGGCGAGGCGCGCATTGTCCTTCATCCAGCCCCAGCCTTCGTGGTATCCCTCCAGCCAGAACAGCAGCAGGCCGGGCACCCAGGTCATCAGCGACATCAAAATCAGCAGCACGCTCATCTTGCCCAGCACGTATTCGGTGCGCGAAAACGGCCGCGCCAGGTAGAGCTCCAGCGCGTTGTTGGCCAGGTCGGGCGACACCTGGCCAGGTCCGATGAAGGCCGCCAGAAACAGCGCCAGCATGCCCTGCCAGCCGAGAAACGTCAAGAAGAACACGACGTTGACGGTGATCAGCCGGTTGGCTCCCCCCACGCCCAGCAGGTTCAGCGAGCTGGTGTTGTGCTGCACGTAAATGAGCAGCACGCAGATCAGCGGATAGATGAAGCTGGCGATGAAGAACGTCGTCAGAAAGCGGGAACGGTGCAGGTCTTCGAAAGCGTAGCGCGGGATCACCAGGAAGCGCCGCCACGAGGAGGTGAGCTCGCCATCGTAGGGCCGGTAGGTCTTCTTATAAACGGCCATCGGCGGTCTCCATGGCTTTCAGGAAGATGTCTTCGAGCGAATCGCGTTTGTGGTTCAGGCGGCGGATCTGCACGTTCTGCTCGGCCGCGACTTCGTAGAGGCGGCGAACGTCCAGCCCATCCGGAAGAATCAGCTTGATCCGGCCCTGCACGCCGGAGGCGGTTTCGCAGCCCAGTTTCTCCATGCTTTCGAGGAAGGATCCGTTCACCCCGCCGCGCGTTTCGATTTCCAGGAACTGGCGGTTGGCGCGGCGCTCCTCCTCCAGGTTGCAGAAAGCGGCCACATTGCCGTCTTTGAGAATCAGCACCTGGTCGCAGCACTCTTCGACGTCGTGGAGGAGGTGCGAGGAAAGGATCAGGTTCAGGTCGCCGCGGTCGCGAATCTCCTGAATGAGCTGGATCATGCGGGCGCGCGCGGGCGGGTCGAGGCCGTTGGTGGGCTCATCGAGGAACAGCAGCTTGGGGCCGTGGGCGATGGCCTGCGCCAGCTTGGCGGATTGCTTCATCCCCAGCGAATACGTGCCCAGCGCGCGGTAACGGACCTCGCCCAGCCCCACGTAGAAGAAGGCTTCGTGCGCCCGTTCGAGCGCGTGCTCGCGCGGCAGTCCGGCCAGCTCCGCCATAAGCCGCACGAAGCGGACGCCGCTCATTGAGGCGATGAAGGAATCGTTCTCCGGCATGTAGCCGATCAGGCTGCGAACCTCGCGCGCGTGGGTGCGAATGTCGCGGCCGAAGATGCGGGCCGTTCCGCCGCAGGGCTTGTGAAAGCCGAGCAGCGTATTCAGCAGGGTGGATTTCCCCGCGCCGTTCGGCCCCAGCAGCCCGATGGACCGCCCGGTGAGCGAGGCCTTCAGCTTCTTGAGGATGACGCGCTGGCCGAAGCGTACTTCCAGTCCGTCGAGTTCAACAACGGGGTCCATCACCTATATTGAAACGCAGGTTGAGGCCGCCGTGTTCCCATCATTTGGCCGAAGGGCAGCGCGCTGCCCACCACGCCCGTCAGGTTTCCCGTCAGCAGGCCCGTGAGGCTGCCGCCGAGCCCTCCGGCGCTGCCGGAGAGCGTGATGCGGTCCGGTTCGCCATAGACGGCGAACATCACCGGCTTCATATTGCCGAGGTTCTGCAGCGGATTGGGGTGGTTCGACTGGTTGGGAGGAGCGAATGCGCCGAGCAGTCCCGCCAAAGGCGCCAGCGTGGTGCCCATGTTCTGGAAGACCACCGCCGAAAAGTTCGTATAGTGATCGCGCGGGGTCATGGCGAGGAATTGGGCCGAGTGGGTAATCGACGTGCCGGCCGCTCGCACCTGCAACGCGCGCGTCACCAGCGCGCGGCTGGGAGCCGCGATCATGTAGCCGTCGGAGAAGACGTAGTGCGCTTCGGTCAGCGGATTGGCGTCGGCGCCGCCGATCATGTAATAGGTGCGGCCCTCGACGGTCTCCTGGGAAGTGCGCAGGGGCTTCCCGCCGGTCTTCACGGCGTTCTGGTTATAGGCGTCCACCGCCTTCTGCAAGGTGTTCTGCATGCGGCTCGGATCGTAGACTTCGGTGACCAGCTTCCAGGAAGGCACGGGGATCACGGGACCATCCATCGCGACGGCGAATTCGCCGCCGAGGCTGGCCGCCAGGTCGTTGCGAATATCGATGCCGGACTCCTGGTGGAACTCGTCGAGCGCCTTCTGGGCCGCGGCCTCGGAGCGCTGCTCGACGCCCAGCACCTCGTCCACGATGGCCGCCGGGTTCTTCACCACGAACGCGGTGACGAAGGTGGCTTCGGGCGAAACGTAGTCCAGCGAGCCCATGGGCGAAGGCGCGGCCAGCCAGGCGGCGATCCCCGTGCGCGGGCCGTCGAAGCCCAGCGATGCGCGGGTTTCCATCTGGCCGTTCACTTCCTTCTGCCCCGCCATGAAATAGCGGGCGCCAGGCAGCGGACGGTTGTTGAGCCGCGACAAATCGGCGCACAGCAGCAGGCCGGCGCCCTCGCGGTAGGACTGTTCGATGGCCGCGTAAAACGGCGTGCCCTGGAAACCGGGCCCATCCAGGCTTTGCGCCACCTGGGCCACCGCCTCGCGGTCCGGACCGAACGCCACCAGGCCGGGGCGCGTCTCGATGGCCACCTGCGGGATCTCTTTCTCGAGGAGTTCGGGGAATCCGTCGCGGCGGGTTTCCGCAAGCAGAACGGGGCCGTGCATCTCGCCGCCGGCGCCGGTGAAGCCCGCGATGACGATCTCGTCGCCCAGGTATTCGCTGGCGGCGCGGAGCTTCTCGATCACGGGCTGTATGTTGGCGCCGCGGCTGGCCCACCAGGCGCGCAGCTCGGGGCTCTCCGCCATCTTCTGCTGGAACACGGACTGCGCGTCTCCCAGGTACTGCGCAAGATTGGGGATGCTGGCGAAAAACACGGTGGTCGCGGGCAGGCGCGGCAGCAGCCGGCTGGAGTAGCGCAGCGCGGGCAGGTGGAGTTCCTGCAGGCTGGCGTGCAGCGATGCCAGTTGCGCGGTGAGGCGCTCGCGGTCGCGGCTCCACTGGATGTCGTCGCTGACGGAGACCGGTTCCAGGGCGGCGCTGGTCACCTTCTGATCTCCCGGGTGCAGGATGACTTCGGAGTTGTCCTGCGTCACGTGAACTTCGCCCTGAATGACCGACACGCGCGAGCCCTTCACCCCCGCGCTGACGCTGAATACCGTGCCGGTGACGGCCACGCGGCAATCGGGTGTGGCCACATAAAGATGTCCGGAGCGGCGCCGGGCGGCCTGCACGATCACGCTGCCGCGGACCAGGTGAATGGTCAAATCGCTGGCGGTCTGCGTGGTGGAGAGGCCCGAGCGCTCCCGTAGCTCGATCACCGAGCCGTCGCGCAGTTGCAGCATGGCGCCGGAATCCTTGGCGGTGCGGAGCTCGATGCCATCCGGCAGGTCCTGGCCGGCGGCCAGCGGGCGAATCCCCGCGGCGGAGACTTCATAAAGCGCGCCGTTTACCGATTGAACGATGGCGCGGCCGGTGTGCCCGCCGTACTGGTCGACGGCGATCCAGATCGACATCCCGGCGGCAACCACCACCACCGCGGCGGCGGCCCAGCGCACCGGGTGCAGGATGCGGCGCGATACGGGCGCCGGCATGGTCACCACTTTGCCTTCGTAAACCTTGCGGCAGGCCACGCATTCGTGCAGGTGGTCGCGGACCAGGGTGACGCGGGCGTCGGGCAGGCGCCCGGCGCGAAAGTCGGGGATCAAGGCCTGGAAGTCGGCGCAGGTGCGCAGGTGGGGATGGGCTTCGTGCAGCTCCGGGGCCTGCGCCACGAGGTTGGCCCAGACGCGGGCCGCCGCGGCTTCAACCAGCGCGGGATCGACGGCATCATTTCGTATTTCCGACACGGCTCGCTCCAGGGCGGGATCGATGGGGTTGAATTCGGGGGTCATGCCACTCCTCCCATATAGGCCCGGTATTCTTTTTCCAAACGGTCGCGCGTGCGGGACAGGGTCACCGCCACCGTTCCGGGCGTGGTCTTGAGCAGACGCGCGATTTCCGGATTCTCTTTTCCTTCGAAGAAACGAAGCATGAACATCTCCGCGATTCGCGGATTGAGCCTGGCGATGGCGCCGCGCAGCCATTCGCGGATCTCGCCCGAGGATTGGGCGCGGTCGGGGCCGCGGTGGGCCGGTTCAGCCAGTACCGGTTCCAGCTCGTCCAGCGGTATGTTGCGAATGTTCTGCCGGCTGCGGACCAGGTCCAGCGCCGCATTGACGGCCGCGCGGTGCAGAAAGCTGGTCATGTTGCCGACCGGCTCGGCGGCGGCATCGCGTTTCAGCAGCCGCAGAAAGACCGTCTGGAGAACGTCTTCGGCGTCGCTGGCGTTGCCCGTGACGCGGTATGCCGCACGGAAGACCATGGCGTGGTTCTCGGCGAAGACCCGTTCCAGATCCGCAATCGAGCCATCGGCCGATTCCTTGGGGGCAGCCATTATCGCTTTCATCCTATCAGGCTCATCCAACCTTAAGGACGATTCAGGAGATGCGGCATTAGCGCGACGCCGCCAGCAGGTAGGGTTTTACCCTCATACACCAAAAAAAGCTCCACGGCTAAGGCGCACGTGGAGCTGTTAAGGTTGTACTGCGGTCTGCCTCGGAGGATGGCAGACCGACCAAATAGTACCACCAGTCTAATTTGAAATCAATCTGGCAGTGAGGTGAAATTCGACAGCTCGGATAAGAACTAGCGCAGTTCTTCCATCAGCTCGTCCAGGGCCTCCCTGGACGGGCGCACGCGAGATTCCGGCAGGGTAGCCACCGGCTCCTCCACCAGGTTCAGGAGTTCCAGGAAGGTCGGCTTGTGGGTGTTGACGTATAGTACGCCAGTAAGTACCTCCCCGGCGGCTTCAGCCACCTCCAGCGCGGCGAGGGCCGCCAGCCGGTCGGTCGGGTCGAAGTCGCGGTGCAGCTTGCGGATGCGGAGGTGCGACCCATCGTGCATCTGGACGTCCATCACCTGGCCTTCCGGAATCTCCACCGTGATGTCTTCGAACGAGGGCACGAAATCCAGCTCCTGGAGCACGGTCTCGTGGTCCTTCATGTAGCTGTAGCTCTTGGTTGACCCGTCGTGGTCGTTGAAAGTGACGCACGGGGAAATCACGTCGATGACGGAAAGGCCGCGATGGGCGATGGCGGTTTTGATGAGGGCCAGGAGCTGTTTCTTGTCGCCGCTGAAGGAGCGGGCCACGAAGGTGGCGCCCCATTTCAGGGCCAGGGCGCAACAATCGAAGGGCGGCAGGTCGTTGGGCGTGCCGCTCTTGAGCTTGGAGCCCAGATCGGCCGTGGCGGAAAACTGCCCCTTGGTGAGGCCGTAAACGCCATTGTTTTCGATGACGTAGATCATCGGCAGATTGCGGCGGACCAGGTGCATGAACTGGCCGATGCCGATCGAGGCGGTGTCGCCGTCGCCGGTCACGCCCAGGCCCATCAGTTGGCTGTTGGCCAGAATGGCTCCCGTGGCGATGGCCGGCATGCGGCCGTGAACTCCGTTGAAACCGTGCGAGAGGCCCAGAAAATAGGCGGGCGACTTCGACGAGCAGCCGATTCCCGAGAACTTGGCCACCGTGTAGGGCGGCACGCCGAGTTCGTAGAAGCACTCCACTATGCGTTCGGACACCGAGTTGTGCCCGCAGCCGGCGCACAGCGTGGTCTTGCTGCCTTTGTAGTTGATGACCTCCAGCCCCAGGCGGTTGACCTTCTTGGGCGGAGGCGTCACGGTGGTGCTCATTTGCCCTCCTGGCGGATGACGTCGTCGGTGACGGTGCGCGCGTCGAGCGGCAGGCCGCCGAAATAGCGCACGCTGCGCAGCCTGGCGATCAGCTCGGGGTCCAGTTCGAGACGCATCAGGCCGAGCAATTGCGCGTCGCGGTTCTGATCCACCACGTAGACCCGGTCGTGGCTGCGGATGAAGTCCACCAGGTGATGCGTGAAGGGATAGGCCTTCAGGCGCAGGGTGCTGGCATCCAGGTCGTATTCGGCCTTGAGCTGGTCGCAGCTTTCGCGCACGGCGTAGTCGGAGGTTCCCACGTACACGAATCCGATCTTGGCCTTCTCGGCGATATGGATCACCGGCTCGGGAACGTGCCCGCGCATGACTTTGAACTTGTGGGCGAGCCGCTCCATATTGTCGATGTAGTCGTCCTCGCGCTCGGTGTACTGCGCCTTGTCGTTGTGGCCGCTGCCGCGGGTGAAATAAGCGGCGGCGTTGTGATTGGTGCCGGGAAGCGTGCGGTAGCCCACCCCGTCGCCGTCCACGTCCTTGTAGCGGGCGAAACCGCCGAGCTTATCGAGATCCTCCGCGGTCAGCACCTTGCCGCGCCGGATGGGCGTTTCGGGATAGGGGAACGGATCGGCCATCCAGTTGTTCATCCCCAGGTCGAGATCGGTCATGACGAAGACCGGGGTCTGGAACTGTTCGGCGAAATTGAAGGCGTCGATGGTGAGGGAGAAGCACTCTTCGGGCGAGCAGGGGAAGAACATGGGGTGGTGCGTGTCGCCGTGGGAGAGCAGGGCGGTGGTGAGGATGTCGCCCTGCGCCGTGCGCGTCGGCAGCCCGGTGGAGGGCCCCACGCGTTCGACGTTGAAAACGACCGTGGGGATTTCGGCGTAGTAGCCCAGCCCGATGAATTCCGACATGAGCGAGATGCCCGGGCCGGCGGTGGCGGTCATGGACCGGGCGCCCGCCCATCCGGCGCCCAGGGCCATCCCGATGGAGGCCAGCTCGTCCTCGGCCTGCACGATGGCGTACGTGGCCTTGCCGGTTTCCGGATCGAGCCGGTGCCGCCGCATGTAGCCGAGGAGCGATTCCACCAGCGAAGACGAAGGCGTGATGGGATACCACGTCACTACCGTGACGCCGGCGAACATGGCGCCCAGCGCGCAAGCGGCGTTGCCGTCGATGATGATCTTGCCCGCGGTCTGGTTCCGGCGTTCGACGCGGTAGGGATCGGTCTTGGTGAAAGTCTTGGCGGCGTATTCGAACCCGGCTTTGACGGCGCCCCAGTTCAGCTCGGCGGCCTTGGCCTTGCGCTTGCCGAACTGCTTGACCAGCGCCTTGCGGATCTCGTCCATGTCGATCGACAGCAGCCACGCCACCACGCCGTCGTAGATCATGTTGCGCACCAGCTTGCGCAGCTTGGCTTCCGGGCAGGCGGGCGCCACCAGCTTGTCGAAGGGCACGGGATAGAAGTGCAGGTCGCTGCGAAGTTCGTTCAGCTTGAGCGGCTCGTCATAAACCACTGCGGCGCCGTCATCCAGCTTCAGGACGTCTTCCCGCGCGGTTTCGGGGTTCATGGCCACCAGGAAATCGATCTCTTTGCGCCGGCCGATGTAGCCGTGCTGGCTGGCGCGGATGGTAAACCACGTGGGCAGCCCCGCGATGTTCGAAGGAAACATGTTCTTCCCCGACACGGGAATGCCCATTTGAAAGATCGAGCGCATCAGGACGGTGTTGGCGGTCTGGCTCCCCGAACCGTTCACCGTTGCTATCTGAATGCTGAAATCGTTGACTACCGTGTGGGCCGATTGGCCGGACAAAGGCTCAACCGGCGAGACCTCTAGCGTTGACATCGATAGGGAATCCTTGATTGCGGGAGTGTGACCCAGGACACTGTTTCCTCTCTATTATAAGGAAACGGAAGGGAAGGTGGGGGACGTAGCGGGGAGAGTGCGCCGGTGCGGTTTCGGCGGGCCAGGCTCCGCGCGGCGCAGGCGGTCAAGCCCTTGACAGATTCCGTTGGCTTGCTAAGGTGAAGAGGAACGGTTCAACCGTTCGACACCTTTATGGCCGCTGTCACCGTGAAAGATAAATATCGGGTGGTCATCCCCCGGGCCATTCGGGAGAAGCTCGGCATCAGTCGCGGCGACGTGCTGGAGGCGAAGGCGGAACGCGGCCGGCTCACCTACACCCCGAAGGCCGTCATCGACCGGATTCCCCCCGGCAAGGCGGCGCGCGAGCGATTCTTCAAGAAGCTCCGCGACGAGGCACCGGACTGGCTCAAGGAAACCTGGGCGGCCTCCAAGCGCCGCGGCACCGATAAGCTCACGATGCGCGAAATAAACGCGGAGGTCAGCGCGGTTCGCCGCCGGCGCGCCAAGAAAAACAGTCCGCCTGCCCGATGAACCGGGTCGTCCGCCCTCGCCGGAAATTACAGCCGCGCCACATTGACACGGCGCTTGCCGGAATCCTCTAGCAGCAGGCTGCTGAAGAAGGCCGGAAGGTGGATGGCCGCGGACGAACACAGATCAACGCCGATAAAAGATCTGCTTATCGGCGTTCATCCGTGTTGATCTGTGGCTCGAAATTGTTTTCCGGGACTCCCTCATCATTCGGCGAGGCTGCGCGGAGCCCCGGAAGTCCTCATGACTCCGTGCCGGAATTCTTCCTGGACGCGATGAGCACCTCTCGCACGCGGCGAAGAAACGCCGACGGCGTGAACGGCTTCTCGATGAAGTCTGCCGGTATGTCTCGCTGCCACAACCGGTCGCTGTATCCGGACATGCGCAGAACCGGAGTGCTCGAGTGCAGCTTGCTGAACCGCTCCGCCAGATCCTCGCCGCTCATTTCCGGCATCACCAGATCGGTAACCAGGAGATGGATCGGCCCCGGATGCTTACCGGCCATTTCCAGCGCCTCACTCCCGCTGTGCGCTTCGAGCACGGTGTAGCCGTGGGAGATCAAGACCTCGCGGATGAACTTGCGGATGCCGGCCTCGTCCTCGGCGACCAGAATCGTCTCGTTGCCCGACAGGCTGGCCGGCGTCTCTGCGGTCCGCGCTTCCGGCTGAGCCGTTTCGGCCAGTGGGAACAGGATCTTGAAAGTGGTGCCCTTCCCGGACTCGCTGTAAACGAAGACCGCGCCCCCGCTCTGCTTCACGATGCCGTAAACCGTGGAGAGCCCCAAGCCCGTTCCCTTGCCCTGTTCTTTGGTCGTATAAAAAGGCTCGAAAATGTGCGCCTTGACTTCCGGCGTCATGCCGATCCCGCTGTCGCTGACGATCAGCGAAACATAATCTCCGCGCGCCAGTTCCGTGTGCTCGCCCGCGTAATCTTCATCGGCGTGGAAGTTAGCCGTCTCGATGATGAGCTTGCCGCCATCGGGCATGGCATCCCGGGCATTCACCGCCAGGTTCATGACTACCTGTTCGATATGTCCCGGGTCCGCGCGCACGAAGCCGGCCCTCGAATCCAGCGCCATGGTGAGTTCAACGTCCTCGCCGATCAGGCGCCTCAGCATCTTCTCGAGATTTCTTGCCAGTTCGTTCAGGGATAGGATCTTCGGAGTCGCCATCTGCCGCCGGCTGAACAGCAGCAGTTGGCGCGTCAGGGCCGCCGCCCTGTCCGCCGCCTGGGAGATCTCGTTGATCGGTTCCCGCAACTGGTCGTCCGGTCCCAGTTCGTCCAGCACCATTTGTGAGTACCCGGTCATGACCGTGAGCAGATTGTTGAAGTCGTGCGCCACACCGCCGGCGAGACGCCCGATACTCTCCAGCTTCTGCGATTGCACCAGTTGTTGCAGGAGCGCGACCCGTTCCGAGATGTCCGTGATGAAAGCCAGGGTCAACCCCTCATCCGTTTCCACCGAGCCCCAACTGACCTCGATGGGGAATTCCGTCCCGTTCCCGCGCAGGCCAATGACGCCGGGTTGGCTGGCGGGCGCGGAAAACGCCGCATGGGGCGCCAACGCGCTGCGACCCTGTCCGGGAGGAACGTGGAACCGCTCTGGAAGCAGGATCTCCACGTTCTTGCCAATCACCTCCTCGCGCGCGCGTCCGAACACTTCCTCCAACTTTCTATTGGCGAACACGATCACGCCCGCCCGATCGATCGCCAGCACGGTCTGGGGAGCCGAATCGAACAGGGCGCGAAACCGGGCTTCGCTGTTGCGCAACGCCGCTTCCGCCTTGGTAAGCGCGGCCAGTTCCTGCTCGAGCCGCTCGTTTGCCGCCCGGAGCCGCAGGCGGGAGCGATATTGCCTGGAGGCGAACACCGCGCCCAACAGCATGACGATGGCCGATGCAGCCAGGCTGATGACCCAGATCCGTCGTTGGAATCCAAAGCGCAACAGTTCCGAGAGCCGTTCGGCATACGGCGTGGAAACCGGCGGATGCCGGGCGGCCAGGGACTCCAGCGTTCCATCGGCCGTGATCTCGTCCAGGCTGCCCTTCAATGCGCGAACCGTCCCGGACGCCTCGTGCCGCGCGATCAGGACGTAGTCGACGTCGGCGCTCGTGTCCACCGTGCGGAGGTTCACGCCCCGGCACGCCGAAGAGCCGGCCAAGAGGATGTCGCGCAGGTACACGTCGGCAATGATCGCCGCGTCGGCGGTCCCGGTGCAGGCCGCTTCCGCTGCCTCGACCGCGCTTCGCACCTGGATGATCGTACTGCCGGGGTAGTGTTGCGCGACGGGCGCCAAGGTGCTGGCTGGCACCGCGAGACGGCGCCCGTTCAGATCGGAGTCCTGGCGGATCGGGCTGGCCGCGGGCGTCAAGGCCACCAGGTCGGAAGACCACCAGGGCTCCGAAACGTAGAAGAGGCGGCGGCGCTCGGGCGTGTCGGTGCCGGTTATCAGATCCAGATCGCCCCTTTGGAGCGCGTCGTTATTAGCCTGTGAGTCGCCGACGGTAAGCCATTCGAGCGTGAATCCGGCGCGGCGGGCCGCTTCGTTCAGGACTTCGACGACGAAACCTGCCGGCTTGCCCGCGTCGTCGCGGTAGGTCATCGGAGGCGCAACGCCGAAGCTGACCTTCAGAGCCGGCGGGGCCCCCGCGACCCACACGGATGCCCACAACAGAAGCGACACTGCACCCAAGCCGTAATATGTCGATCGGCGCATGGCGGCTGTGGAAATTGCGACCAGTATATCGCGTTTGCGGGCGGTCGCTACATGTAAGCCGGAATCTGAATCCCTAAAACCCCGGCGGTGCGTTCCAGTTGGCGGCGGAAGAAATCGGTCATCCACAGCAGGAACACTTTCTTCTCGCGGTTCTCTTCGTGGATGATGGGGTACTGGTGATAGAAGTTGTTGAACGCCTGCGCGACCTGAAAGGCGTACTTGGCGACGTGCGCGGGCTCGCCGGCGGTGACGGCGCGCTCCAGCGCCGAATCGGCCTTGGAGGCGGCCAGCAGCACCTGCCAGAAGTCCTCCGATTGAAGCTGCCGCGCCACCGACGCGGCGCTCAGCTCGGCGGCGAAATCGGGCACCGCCTCGCCGCGATCACGCAGCTTGCGCAGGATGTTCCGCGCGCGCACCGCCGCGTACTGCACATACGGGCCGGTTTCGCCTTCGAAGCTCAGGGCCTCCTGGAGGTCGAAGGCGATTACCGAATTCCGCGTGAACTTCAGCAGAAAATAACGCAGCGCGCCGATGGCGATCTGGCCGGCCACCTGGCGCTGCTCTTCGGCCGGCGCCTCGGCGTGGCGCGAGGCCACCTCTTCCAGCGCCTTGGCAATGAGGCTGTCGATCAGGTCGTCGGCCTTCACTCCCAGGCCTTTGCGGCCGGAAACTTCCACGTAGGTGCGCTGGCGGTCTTCCTCCGATAGCGGAATGCCCAGCTCCGCGCAGCAGCGCGGCGTGAGCGCCACCATCTCGTAGGAGAAGTGCACCGATTGATCGGCCTGCCGCTGGTAGCCCAGGCCGCGCAGCCCGGCCACCACCACATCCTGCAAATAGGATTGCCGCGAGTCGATCACGTTGTAGACCCGCGTGCCGTGGCCGAACTGCTGGCCGCTGTCGGTTGGCGCGTCCGTGGTCACCCACAGCACACGCCCATCGGCGTAGGTCTTGAACGGCCGGTAGTAGAAGTCCTTGCCCAGCAGCCCGAATTTCCAGAGCTGGTAAGCAATGTCCTTGCCGGTGTAGACCACCGTGCCGTCGGATCGCACGATGACCTTGCCGTCCTCCGAAATTCCGGGCAGCACCCAGCAGCCCGCGTGCTTGCCTTCTTCTTCGAAGTAGATGGCCTTGCGCTCCTTCAGCAGCTCGAAGGCGGCGGCCCAGAACTGCAGGTGCAGGATCTCGCTTTCGCGGGGCAGCACGTCGTACTCCACGTCCAGCCGCAGCATGGTGGCCAGGTGCGCCTCGACGATCGCATCGGCCACCAGGTGCGCCAGTTCGGCGGCTTCGCCCTCTCCGGCCTCCATTGCGTGCAGGGTTGCGGTGCGCCACTGGAGCGATTCGGGATGCTCCTTGTAGTAGGCCGAGATCCGGGCGTACAGGTCCCAGCAGTGGTAGTCGAAGCGCACGGAAGGATCTTCGATCATCGCTTTCACATCGTCCGGGGTCTGGTGTTGCAGGTGATGAAAGCCCGCCACCACGTCGGCCACCTGGACGCCGGTGTTGTCGATGTAGTTCTGCACCTCCACGGTGTAGCCGCGGGCGCGCAGCATGCGGACGAAGGTGTCGCCCAGCGCGGCATTGCGCAGGTGGCCGATGTGCGCCGCCTTGTTGGGGTTGATGTTGGTGTGCTCGACGATGATCTTCTCGGCGGACGGCGCCCTCTCCCGCGCCTCACCGCCGAGCAGCGCCGCGCCGTAGGCGCCGCGGTCCAGCCGGATGTTGATGTACCCGTTGCCGGCCACTTCCATGGCCGCGACGCCGGGGATGGGGCCCACCTCATCCACCAGCTCGGCGGCGATCTTCTTCGGCGCCTGCCGCAACTGTTTGGCGAGCTGGAACGCCGCGGGCACCGCCATCTCGCCGTAATCGCTCTGGCGCGGCTGCTCGATGGCCACCGGCAGGTCGATGCCGTAGCGTATTTGGATGTGCTGGTGGAATGCTTCCGATACCCGCTTCTCGATGGAATGGAACACTACTTCACCTTCATGACAAACAGCGTCTGATCGTCGAATGGCTTGGTCGACCACTTGTCCAGGTCGCTGAAGATGGCAGCCGCCAGGTCCGCCGCGGGCTTCTCGTAATGCCCGCGGATCACCTGCGCCAGGCGCCCGCGGCCGAACTCGGTGCAGTTGGCATTCAGGTGGTCCGTGATGCCGTCGGAATAGAGGACCAGCGTATCGCCGGGCCGCGCTTCGAACGGAACCTCTTCGTACTCCCGCGAATCCAGCAGGCCCAGCGGCACGCCTTCCACCCGCACCTTGAGAATGTCGCCGCCGCGGCAGATCATGGGCGGCAGGGCGCCGGCGTTGGCCATCTCGATCCGGCGCGTCGCCGGGTCCCAGAGCATCACGCAGAGCGTGACGTAGCGCGCCTCCACTTTCCGCTGGATTAGCACCTCGTTCAGCGCCCGGAGCAGCTCCGCCGGACGCCGGCGCCGCGGTGCCATGGTGCGCAGCAGTCCGCTCACCAGTCCGCCGTACAGGGCCGCGGCCGCTCCCTTTCCGCTGACGTCGCCGAACGCCAGAAGGGTCGCCCCATCCCGCAATTCGAAAATGTAGTAGATGTCGCCGGAAATTTCGCGCGCCGGCCGCAGGCGCACGGCGGATTCCAGGCCCGCGATCTCCGGCTCGGCGTCCGGCAGCAGGATCCGCTGGAGTTCGCGCGCGGCTTGCAGGTCCTCTTCCATGGCCCGCTCCCGCGTGGACAGCTCGTGATAAAGCCGCGCGTTCTCCACGCTGGATGCCACCTGCGGCGCCAGCAGTGCGAGCGTGCGCATGTGGTCGTCGGTGAAGTAGCCCACGCGGTCGCTTTCCAGGTCCAGGACCCCCACCACGCGGTCCTGCACGATCAGCGGCACCGCCACCTCGGAGCGAATGTCCGGATGCGAGGCGATGTAGCGCGGGTCCTTGGCCGTATCGTGGACGCGCACGGCCCGGCGCGACTCCGCTGCCGCGCCGGTGATGCCCCGCCCCAGCGGAACGTTGTCGATGTTCACCCGCTGGTCGATGCGGATGCTGAACAGGTGCCGCAGCGCCTTGGCTTCGCGGTCCACCGACAGGATGCTGAAAGCGTCGTAATCGATCAGGTCGCGGATGGTGCTGGCGATCTTGCCCAACAGCTCGTTGAGGTCCAGGATGGAAGAGAATTCGTGCGAGATGTTGGCCAGCGTCTTCAGCGTTCGATTCTGCTTCTCCGCCCGCCGGTACAGCCGGGCGTTGTCGATGGCGATGCTCACGCGCGCGGCGATCAGCCGCAGCAGCGCGCGGTCGTATTCCGTGTAGGCGTTGAGCCGCGTGGATTGCAGGTCGATCACGCCCACCAGCTTCCCGCGGGCGGTCATGGGCACCGCCAGTTCCGTGCGCACCGCGTCCACCGTGTTCAGGTACCGCGGATCGTTGCGCACATCGCCCACCAGCACGGCCTCCCGGCGCTCGGCCGCGGTCCCCGTGACTCCCTCGCCCAGCGCGATGGACAGCGTGCGGACCACTTCCTCGCGATGGCCCACGGCGTAGCGGATGTGCAGATCCTGGCGCTTCTCGTGGAACAGCAGGATGGCGAAGAGATCGTACGGAAGCACCCGGTGGATGATCTCACCCACGCTGGCGAGGAGCGGATCCAGGTCGAGGGTCTGGGACGTGGCCGCCGAGACCTCCAGCAGGAAGTCCAGCAGCTCGGACTTTTCTCGGAATCGGACACTGGCTTTGCGCGTGGCTTGCATGGTCTTCTCTAGTGGCTGCCGCGCCTCAGGCAGCGGCTGCCTCGACAATCTTCACGCTGGCGCTGGCCCCGATGCGCGTGGCGCCCGCCGCGGTCATGGTCTTGAGATCCTCCAGCGTGCGGACGCCGCCCGAGGCCTTCACCCCCATCTCCGGCCCCACCACGCTGCGCATCAGCGCCACGTCGTGGGCCGTTGCGCCGGAAGGCCCGAAGCCCGTCGAGGTCTTCACGAAATCCGCGCCCGCCAGCTTCGCGAGCGTGCAGGCCACCGCCTTCTGGTTGTCGTCCAGCAGCGCCGTCTCCAGAATCACTTTGACGATCGCCCCGGCCTCGTGCGCCGCCTTCACCACTCCCTTGATGTCCAGCTTCACCGCCTCGTGGTCGCCCGAGCGCAGCGCCCCCACGTTGATCACCATGTCCAGTTCCTGCGCCCCGGCGCGCAGGGCGGCGGCCGATTCCGCCACCTTCGCCTCGCTGCTGGTCGCGCCCAGCGGGAAGCCGATCACCGTGCAGACCTTGACCGGCGAGCCGGCCAATTCCGTTCGCACCAGGGGGACCCAGTAAGGGTTCACGCACACGCTGGCGAAATTGTACTGCCGCGCCTCGCGGCAAATCTTCGTCACGTCCGCGCGCGTGGCCTCCGGTTTCAGAATGGTGTGGTCGATCAGCGCCGCGATGGTCGGATCGATCTTCGTCAGCCGCTCGCTGGCCGACACGCGGTCGGCGCCCGCGGCGATGATCTGTTTGGAGTTGCGCGCGCAGGTTTGCACGCAGCGCTGGACGCAGCCGGGACACACCTGGTCGGGCAGGTTCAGGCCTTCGCCTTTCTTGGACTCGGGCGATGCGGCGGGACCCACGCGCGCGAGGATCTCCTCGCCGATTTGGGCCACCAGGATTTCGAGTTCGGTCTCGGTCACGACGAAGCCTTCTTCAGGTATTTCTGCTCGATGTCCAGTATCTTTTGCACCCGCGCCTGGTGCCGCCCGCCGCCGAAAGCCGTCGCCAGCCAGGTGCGCAATACGTCTTCCGCCTGAGTCTGGGTAATAAGCCGTGCGCCTAATGTAAGTACATTAGAATCATTGTGTTCTCGGCTATTGCGGGCTGAGCTTTTATCATAACATAGGGCCGCCCGGATGCCCGGCACCTTGTTGGCGGCGATGGAAGAACCGATGCCCGCCCCATCGATGACCACGCCCCGCGTGGCCGTGCCCGCAGCCACCAGCTCGGCCACTTTGAGCGCCAGGTCGGGATAGTCGGCGGGCTTTTCTTCGTACACCCCGACGTCCCGCACCTGGAGGCCCAGGCCTTCCAGCAGCGGCTTCAACGCCTCCTTGAGCTGGAAGCCGCCGTGATCGGCGCCGATGGCGATGGTTTTATCCGGCAGCGCCAGCGCGGAGACCTGGTCCTCCGGCAGTTCGAGGATGCGCACCCCTCGCGCGGCGGCGGCCTCGCGCGCCGATGGCGTTACGATCGACCCGATGGCGATGCGCATCTCGCCGCCCGGCGGCACGTCCTGTGCGGTGATGACCTGTTTCATACGCGGAGCGGCCCGGCGGCTAAATCCGGGAACGCTGTACAATTCGTAAGGACCATTGTAATGAAACATCGCCTGCCGCTGTCCGTGTTTCTGGTTGCCGGTGTGCTCTGGGGTCATCCCATGGGCAACTTCAGCGTGAGCCACTATAGCCGCATCGAAGTGACCGCGCGAGGTTTTGAGGTCCGCTACGTGCTCGACCTGGCCGAGATCCCCACGTTTCAGCTCCTCCAGGAATGGAAGCTGGACGCTTCCGCCCCCGAGGAGGAGATCGAGCGGCGGGCCACGGAGCAGGCTCGGCAATGGGCGCGCGGTTTGCGGATCCAGGTAGCCGGCAGGGCCGTGACGCCACGCTTCGAGCGCGCCGCGGTGACCTTGGACAAGGGCGCGGGAGGCATGGCCATTATGCGCGTGACGGCCGGCCTGCTGGTAGCCGCGGCGCCCGGCAAACTGGCTTACGAAGACACCAACTATCCCGACCGCGCGGGATGGAAGGAGATCGTGATCGTGGCCGGAAAGGATGCGGCCATCGATTCCGCCTCGCCCGCCGGCGAGGACCGCAGCCAGGGCCTCACCGCCTACCCGCAGGATCCCCTGGTTGCCCCGCCGCAGGATTTGCGCGCGTCGGCCGCGTGGCATTCCACCGCTGCGCCGGTCACCGAAGAGACCGCGGTCGCGCCGCCCGTGTCCGCCGCGCCGCCCCAGAACGCGCCGCCGGCGCCGGTGCAGCAGCCCGGCCAGAACGCGCCGGGCATGGTGGTCCGCGACGATTTCCTCTCCCGCATGCTGCACCAGGGCGACATCGGCTGGGGCATGATGATCGCCGGGCTGGCGGTCGCCTTCGGCCTCGGCGCGATTCATGCGCTTTCGCCGGGACACGGCAAGACTATCGTGGCGGCGTACCTGGTGGGCGCGCGCGGCACTCCCCGGCACGCCATCTTTCTCGGCGGGATGGTGACCTTCACCCACACCATCAGCGTGTTCTTCCTGGGCCTGACCACGCTGTTCCTGTCGCGCTACGTGCTGCCCGAGAAGATTTATCCCGTGCTGGGCGCCATCTCGGGGCTGTCCATCGTGTGGATCGGCGCCACCCTGTTCTTCAAGCGCCTGCGCGCCGCGCATCATCCCCATCATCACCACCACGGCAATCCGCTGGTTCACGATCACGGCGACGGGCACGTGCACAGCCACGTCCCGGAGGGCGACGTCAGCATGGCCAGCCTCGTGGCTCTCGGCGCCAGCGGCGGCCTGGTGCCCTGCCCCTCCGCGCTGGTGCTGCTGTTAAGCTCCGTAGCGCTCGGCCGCCTCACGCTGGGGCTGATGCTGCTGGTGGCGTTCAGCGCCGGGCTGGCGGTGGTGTTGAGCGGCATCGGACTGGTGGTGCTCTACGCCAAGCACCTGCTGCCCGACAACCAGAAGACCGCCAACCACGCGGCGTTCCGCTATCTGCCCGTGGCTTCGGCGGCGGTGATCACCTGCGCGGGGATCCTCATCACCGGCGTCGCCCTGGGAGTGATCCGGCCGTTTGCGGGAGTTTGACCCGCCCCGCCTGGTTCCAGCGTGCGCACCCGCCGTGGAGAAGCCAGCGATCAGAACTGCAGGTTCAGCGAGAACTGGAAGGAGCGCGGCGGTGCGAGTCGTAGCGCACATTGCTGAAACGCAGCGGGCAAGTGCGGATGTTGCTCGCCAACTGGTCGCCCGAGGCTCGGTCGAAAATCGCGGTGTTGAACCAGTGGTCGACGTTGCGCTGATCGGAGGGCAGCGCCGGCTTGGTGGAGTCGCCTAAAACCGATCGTTGAACCGGTTTGCCTCCTCTTACCACTTCCGCCAAGGTCAGGAAGCAACGTTAATCACTTTCAAGTCGCGCACCCGTCGGGCGGTGTCCTCGATGACAGCCTCAGTGACGCCACAGTTTAACTGGCTCGAAAATCCGTCGCGAGAGCCACGCTTCCGACCGCCGCAGCGCCATTACCGACAAAAACAGGAGTGCGAGTCCCACAAGGGAGAAGGGAATCCCGCCGTGGTGATGAAGGTTACCGTTGAGATAGTCCCGACTCACGTAAACCGCAAGCCAGGAGATCGTAACGATGCGCAGCGCGTTCTTTACAATTAGCAGAGGGACCACCACCGCGATTAGCAGAGCCTTGCTCCAGGTGGATCGAAGGAATAAGTAAGCAGACAGCAGTCCGGCGATGAAAAGAGCCAGGCTGGAATTGATCCCGCTGCATTCCTGGGCGATCTCGATATTGACGCCGGGCAGGGAAAAATGAAATCCCTCATGCAACACTGGGACGCCCAAGACCCTGAAAAGAACGTACGAAGCTTCCGCGGAACCTTTTTGTAGGGCAAAGACGATCTGATCCAGCCAGGTTGTGGGAAGGGGAACCGTCAAGAGAAGAAAGCAAAATGAGAAGAGAGCCGATCGGAAGGCTTGCGTCCCATAGCAGAAGACAAACCCCGCGGCCCAAACGAGAATCGTCGCCAAGACGCCAGAGAAGAGCGCGGTATCCGCGTTCGCAAAGAACATCTGGCGGGGTAGGACAACTACGGGCACGGCCGCGGCCAACAGGACCGCTCCCAGACGGGGGCGCCACTGGCAGACGCGGAAGATCCGCCTTCTTTCCGAATGGATCAGAAACGCGCAGATTAGCGGGATGACGAGAATGTGGCGATAGCGCTGGTCGCCCAGCGAGAGCGCCAAAACCGACGTTAACGGCGTGTGGAAGACCAGGAGAGACGCCATCCAGAACGCCAGGTAGCAGAAATGGCGCTTTGATAGCTTATCCGGCATGCCAACGCCGGGTTGCTTGAAATCGGTGCGGTCCAACGCCGCGGGCCTGGCTTCCGTCGAGTCGGAACTTAAGAGCTTCGACCGGAGCCGGCTGGCAGATAGGTAAGAGCGGAGCGTGGTAATTGGATCTGTCTTCACGGGCACTCCGCTTCATGGAAGCCCACCGGGCTCATCGATCGCTTCGACGGGCGGCTATGCAGCTTGAGTGCCAACGAAAACTATTGGCGTAAACGATTTGCTGTCAATCGGTTCAAGAGATAGCCGATGAGGTGCGCAAGAGCCGGTGCTTGCAATGAGGAACACGATTGGGAATTTTGTTCCCAATTAATAGTATTCCTTGGATTGGGACGGCGGGCGCAGCGAGCGGGTGGACATTCTGAATGCGAGCAACAACGTGCAGGACAAGCGAACCGCGACCGGTTTCACCTCCCCAGCCGGGATCCTTCTGGTAGGCGCATGTAATGCCGGAGGTCCCAGAGAGATTACGATTATTGGCCTTTCGGAATCTTGGCCAAAGCCGCCCTGACACTCGCTGCATCCGGGAAAGTCGGATCGTCCCGTAGTACCTTCTGGAGAGACCGCTCGGCCAGGTTGAAATGACGGGCGGCCATATAGGCCATACCCAAGTGATACTGGTATGTGGAGTTCTTCGGATCCTTCTGAGCGCTTTCCTTTAGTTGACCGACAGCCGATTCGGCCAATCCCAATTTGTAGTAGGCCCATCCAAGCGTGTCGGCCGTTTGAGGAGAGTCGGGCATTTTTTGCCGGACCGTTTGCGCCAGCGACAGCGCAACGTTGACGTCGCCGCCGTGCTCCAGGTAAAGATAAGCCAGGTTATTCGCCACGAGTGGGGAATCAGGATCGACCTCGTGGGCCTTTTCACAAACCTTCCTTGCCCGCTCCCAGTTCCCTTCTTTTTCGTACAACGTATCCAGAGCCAGGTAATTCGCGACCTGACGAGGGTTCCTGTCAATCGCGGCTTGAAGGTCGGCCTTAGCTTCCTCCACTGAGCCCTGGGCCGCGTGAATGTCGCCCAGCAAACTATATCCATCCGCCCCTTGCCGATCCAGCATGATCGCTTGCTTCGCACTGGCTTCTGCCTTCCCTAAATCGTTCAGGCTGAGATACACTGCCGCCAGCAGGAAGGGAAGAGCGGCATTCTGCGGATATTGCTCAACCAACTTCGAAATCCGAGGTAATACTTCGGGGGCTCTTCTTTCCGCTATGCGAAGGTTCGCCAGCATTGTCAGCGCCGGTAGAGATACCGGGTCGCGGTCCAATCCGGCTTGAAGCTCCGCTTCTCCCTCCTTCTTGTCTCCTTTCGCAAGCAACACCTTCGCACGAATCAGATGGGCCGACGGCAATTCAGGATGCGCTATAAGCGCGTCCCCGGCTAACTGGAGGGCCTCGTCGTAGTTGCCGCTGTTTGCGTCAAGGTCCGCCAAAGCTAGTTGAGCGTCAGTCATTTGGGGCTGTAATTGTAGTGCGTGCGCCCAAGAAGACTTGGCTTGAAACGGGAAACCGAGCGCGTTTTGGGCAACACCGAGGAAGTAATTGCCAGCGGCGGATTTGGGCTCGCCCTTGAGGCCTTTCTCGAGTTCGGGCAGCGCCTGGTTATACTTCCTTTCCGCGATGAGGATGCGACCGTTGAACAACAGGCCCTCCGGATCGCCCGGGTTGGCTGTCAATAGTTCCTTGTTGATAGCCTCGGCCTCCCTGATTTGCCCCCGTTCAATCAGGGTATCGATCAACAGCATCTTAACCGTAGTGTCCTTCGGTTTGGATTTCGACAGCGCCCGAAGCTCGACCGCCGCCTTTTCCTTTTGACCCGTGAAGATGTAGAAGAGACTCAGCGCCCGGTACGCTTCCGGATTGTCGGGTGCGATCGTTTTCAGCTCTGCGCCCAGTTTCTCGGCGTCGGCCACTCTTCCCGTCACGAGGTATACCGGCATGAGAGAAAGCCGCGGGACCACCGCGTGCGGGTCCAGTTCGATCGCCGCCCGTAGCGCCGCTTCAGTTTCGGCCATTTTCCCCACAGAGAAATAGAACTGGCCTACTGCCACGCGTGCCTGGGAAGACTTCGGGTTTGCCTCCACAGCCTTCTTGTAAACGCCTTCGGCCTCGGCGAGTTGGCGCGCGGAAACATGGATTGCGGCCAGGTTCAGATAGCTATCCACGCGTTGGGGGTCGATCTCAATGGCTTTTTGAAGTTCTCGAAGGGCTTTCGGCAAGTCGCGCATGGCCACGTACGTCGCGCCCAACATTTCGCGAGCCGGAACATTTCTCTGATCTGCTGCAACGAGTTTTTCGGCGAGCTGTTCGGCCTCCTGGTACTGCTTCCCGCGGAGGAGCAGGCCAGCGAGTTGTAGCTCGGCCTCAGAGTTTTTGGAGTTCAGACTGACGGTCGTCTTCAGCTCGTGGAAAGCGTCATTAAGGTAAGACAGCTTCAGGTACGTCCTGGCAAGTTGATAGTGGGCCTGCTCGAACTTCGGGTCGAGCATGATCGCATTTCGAAATTCAATTTCCGCCGCAGCGTAATTGCCCGCTTTGAAGTACTTCTCGCCCCGGTTCAGGTCACCCAGCTTCTTCTTGTTCGGATCAAAGGTACAGGCGGACAACATCACCACCAGCGCCAAGGCGTAAGAGAGCCCTCGCTTTGACATCAAATGCGGTCCTCTCGCCGCGCATCCATCGTCGCGTGTGGCGTCCGCCTGCGCTTCACGCTGGGTTGTTCTCTTTGACGATTTCAAACACTTCTTCGACGAAAAGCCCGCATCGCTCCGATTGGTGCAAGCAAGAAGCACAAATACAGTAAGGTGCTGCCGCCTTCCGGAAGCGCCACCGTTGTGCCGCCTGTGATTACCGGCGGCGCCACTGTGGAGCCCGTGCCACCACCGGTGGTAGGAGTAGTGGTGCCACCGCTGCCCAGAGTTCCGATAGTTGTGCCGCCTGAATTGACGATGGGGCAAGTAGTGGAGATGGTGTTAGTGTCCAAGGTCACTGCGCCATTCAGCGCGATGACGCTGCCGCACAAATCTTTCGCACTGGTTTGCATGGCCACGCTCGTGAGCGCAATGATATCTCCCACGAACGACGTGCTGGTCCCGATGGTCGCGGAACTACCAACCTGCCAATACACGTTGTCACCTGCAGCGACATTTTCAACCACAACGCTAGAGCCGCTGCCGGTCGTGAGCGTGCTCCCTATCTGGAAGACAATGTCCTGATTGGCTACTCCGCCGAAGTTGAGAGTGAGAACGCCGCTGGTGTCGAGTAAAGCGGCGCCCAAATTATAGACACCGACGCCGAGAGTGTCCCCAGTCAGATCGACCACCCCCGCCTGGGACGTCGTGGGTGTCAGGAGTCCCAGGTTAGTGTACGCTGTGCTTGCATTGGCTTGGGCCAGAGCCGCAACCCCAGATGGGCCCACGGTCGGAGTGTATATCGTTCCTGTGAGGGTGATAGTCCCCGAGCCAGTAATCGCGGTTCCAGGCGAGACGCCGAGATTTCCGCCGAGGGTGGTCGCTCCCGTATTGGTCACCGTCGAAGCGCCCAGGACGGCGAAGCTGCCCGCACTTCCCAGAAAGGGGGTGGCATAGGCATTGAATGCCAACACCGAAAGAACCAACAAACCAAAACTAAACCGTCTCATTTTTCCTCCAAGGAAACCACACGTCTGACGGCAAGCAGTGACCTCGCTGGGCGTAGTCTGTACGTCATTTGCAGCCCCGGCACCACCTTCTCTGCGAGGACACTGTTCCGGGTTGCCCAGGCCTTAGCACGCACGCTGCCATATGCTAAGTAGTTGAAACATAAGGAGCTGTAGTGACATTTTGGTCAAAAAGTTAAGGATAAGTTTCCCAGGTTTTTCCCCAACCAAACCCAAAGTCTCCGATAACCGCACCGCAAGCTGCTGCCCGGCAACCAGAAGACCGCCAGCCACGCGGCGTTCCGCTATCTGCCCGTGGCCTCGGCGGCGGTGATCACCTGCGCCGGGATCCTCATCACCGGCGTCGCCCTGGGAGTGATCCGGCCCTTCGCGGGAGTTTGACCCGCGCGGGCTTAACTTAATTCCAGCGTGCGCACGATGGGTTCGGGCTGGTCCTCGTAGATCAGCGAATCGTCCACACCCCGTTCACGTTTCTCCAGCAGTAAAAGCCCGAAGAGCGCCAGCAGGCCGAGCGCGTAGAAAAGCGCCAGTTCCATCGGCGAGCGCATCAGCTTCTGTTCCAGCGACGCCATGCTCCAGGCATAGGTGGTAAAGCCCGCCAGGTAAAGCGCGGCCATCACCGCCATGCTGGTCTTGCCCGGAAAATACGAGCACGTGAACGGGATCTTGCGGAACCACACCATTAGCAGGTTCAACATCAGCAGCGAGAGCAGCAGCGCGAACGTGAGGTAGACCAGGGCGGCGACCCATCCGGGCGCCCACAGGAACTCCAGCGGCGACAGCAGGGCGAACAGCGGGACGATCCCCATGGTGACGATCCATTTCCGCGCGGCGCGGAGGTGGGCGGCCGAATCCTCGCTCTCGCAAACCTGGAAAACCCAGTTGGCGCGCAGCTCCGCCGGCAGGTTGAACGCGCCCCTCAGTCCCGATACGGTGAAGAACGAGAGCGTCAGCGGAATCGGCAGGAGCCCCGCGGCGGACAGGATGAGGATCGGCAGGCCGGGCTTCGCGCCGATCACGAGGACGCTGGGCACCGCCAGCGCGACCGCGATGCCGGGGTAGGTGGCCAGGAACAGCCGGTGCCGCGCGCTGCGCAGAATGGTGTTGCTGATGAAGTGGAAGGTGGCGCGCTCCAGCGGGTGCGGCAGCAGCCGGCGGTTCACCAGTGCGTCGAAAGCCCGGCGCAAGCGGCTGGGGCCTTCACCGGCCGTTTCCAGGCTCTCCATCACGCGGCGCGAATGGCGCCGGTAGCCGGCCAGGTAGGTCACCGCGAAGACCGCGGCCGATATTTCCAGCGCCCGCCCGGCCATCGGCGCCAGGTCGTGGAATATGGCGCCGCCCGGCCTCCCGGGCAGCAGGTCCACGTAGAGCGCCAGAAACCAGAACGGCGGAAACCATCGGAGCAGCGGGCTGTGGCGTTCGAACAGCGGGCGCAGCGTGGCTTGGGTGAGCGGCGTCAGGAACAGCACCGTGATGAGCAGCCCCATCGACGCCATCTGCACCCACGGCGAAATCCGCCGGAACGCGCGGCCCGTGAGAAGGTTGATGAGCACGCCCTGAAGCCCGGCAAACACCAGCGTCACGAAAGCGCCGGCGGAAAGGACCACCAGCAGGTGGATGGTGAACAGGCGCCAGATGACCACCGCGGGTGTGCCCTCGCCCCCGGAAACCAGCGGCGCCAACCCGGTGCCGAAGAAATTCGCGTCCACCACGAAGAGCCCCAGAAAGAGCAGCAGCGCCATCGTCTTGCCCGCGAAAATGGAGCCGCCGCCGAGCGGCAGCGGCGTGAGGATCAGGTAGTCCTTGCGGTCCGGAAACAGCGCGTCCCACTGGAACACCATCACCAGCCCCATCACGATCATGGAGTACATCACGAAGAAGTAGTAGTCGCTCACCAGCAGCCAATTCGCTTCGAATGGGTGGAAGAACCGCACCCGCTGCGGAAGCATGTAAAACGGCACGAACATGCCTGGCACCGCGAGCAGACCCAGCGCCTGAACCACGTTCGTGCGCATGTCCCCCTGCTGCGAGACGATCTCGTTGTCGAAAAAGCGGCCGAAAAAATGTCGCACCAGCAGGACGAAAAGGGAGTTCATCAGCTCTCCCGTATGACCGCCGCGATCTGCCGCGCGGCGAGGCTCGCATCCTCATGAATGGCGAGCTGGCGGAAGATCTGCTCGAGCGACGGCAGGTGCATCAGGTCGCGCAGCCGGCCCACCTCGTCGTTGGCCACCACTTTGCCGCGGTAGAGCATGATCACCCGCGAGCAGACCTTCTCCGTCACCTCCAGGACGTGCGAGATATAAAGGATAGTCTTACCCTGCCGCGCCAGCTCGGCGATCAGCTCGTGGAGCAGCAGGGCGGAGCTGATGTCCAGGCCCGAGAGCGGCTCGTCGAAGATCAGCAGGTCGGGATCGTGCAGCAGCGCGCTGGCGATCAGCACGCGCTGCTTCATCCCCTTGGAATAGGAGGAAATCGGCGAGTAGCGGTAATCATACAGCCACAGCAGCCGCAGCAGCTCGTTGGCTTTTCGCGTCACCACCCGCTCCGGCAACTGGCGCAGGCGGCCGATGAGTTCGAGGTACTCCAGGCCGGTGAGATGCGGGTAGACGAAGGCCTCCTCGGGCACATACCCCAGCCGGCGCTTGAAGCCGATGAGGTCCCGCCGGATGTCCTCCCCGTTCCACAAAATGTGGCCCGCGCTGGC
>DASQZT010000101.1:0-37188 GCA_035638575.1 Bryobacteraceae bacterium | reverse complement strand
AGGCGGAAGCGCCTGCCCCACCTCTGAGCGGGGATGACAGTCAGTTTCACTTGGGCTCGGGTTTGGACGCCTCGATCCGGATCTCTTTCAGGACCTCGGCGGCGTGCGGCAGTTCGGTTTTTCCGGCGGGAAACTGGTTGGCGCTCAGGATGTAGGAAAGGATATCGGCGTTCACCTCGCGGCTCAGGCTTCCCGGCTTGCTCTGCGGCATGGAGGTGCGGGTTCTTTCGAAGAGGTCGCCGACGGTCAAGCCGCTCCAGTTCGAGAGGAATTCCGCGCCGGCGAGAGGAGGCGCGGATTCGCCGCCGCCCAGCGTGTCGCCGTGGCACGCCGCGCACTGCGTGTTGTAAAGCCCCTGTCCGCGGCTGGACTGTTCGGCCGTGTAGACGCCGTCCCACACCGAGCGCGGCGCGGGCGACTGGGCGACAATTGCCGCCAGCCCGAGGGTTCCCATGATCGCGAGCCTGACCTTCATTTCACCTCACTCGACGTAGGTATATCACATTAATGGGCGCACATGGTTCCCGGAAAGATCAAGGCTTTACACATCTGAATAGTCGATACCCATTGACATGGCCGCCGGGCACGGGTAAACTTGCCCCACAGGTCCATCCAAGCTCGGGGAGGTTCACTATGGGTTCGAAGCGCCACGTTTTCGCGCTGCTCGGAACACTTCTCTTCGCTTCCGCGGTGTCTGCGCAGACCACCGAAGCGACTGTCTCAGGCACGGTAACAGATCCGTCCGGCGCGAATGTAGTCGCGGCCGCGGTCACGGCCAGCAGCCTGGCCACGGGAGTTACCACTTCCACCATCACCAACCAGGCGGGAGTTTACGTGTTTGCGTCCTTGCCGCCCGGCACGTACCGCATCACGGCCGAGCATCCCGGCTTCCGGAGGGCCGCCGTCAATAACGTGGACTTGGCGGTGGGATCGCAGATCACGGTCAACGTGTCGCTGGATCTCGGCCAGAGCACGGAAACGGTGGAGGTGCGGGCCACCGCCACGGAGGTGAATGTCAGCAGCGCCTCGGTGGGCAGCGTGGTGGAATCGCGAAGGATCCTGGACCTTCCGCTGGTGGGCCGCAATTCGTACGACCTGGTGGCAACCCAGCCCGGAGTGGTCATCAACGGCGCTGAAGGCGTGAACATCAATGGAAGCCAGACGGGGGCCGTCAACTACACCACCGACGGCATCAACACCCAGGACAACCTCCTGAACGGTGCGTTCAATACCCTGGTGGCGAATACAGTCAGCGTGGATCGCGTGGAAGAGTTCCGGGTGGTGACCTCGCCGGCCGACGCCGAGTACGGCCGCGGCTCCGGGCAGGTTCAGTTGGTCACGCGCGCCGGCACCAACCAATACCGCGGCAGCGCGTGGGAAGAACTGCGCAACACGGATCTCAACGCCAACGACTGGTTCAACAACCAGGCGGGAGTGAATCCCATCACGCACCAGCAGCAGGCGCCGCGGAATGTTCTGGTGCGCAATCAGTTCGGCCTGCGGTTTGGCGGTCCGCTCAAAAAGAACAAAACCTTCTTCAACGGCATTTGGGAAGGAGATCACCAGAACCAGCGAGTGGCCGTGAACCAGACGGTCTACACCCCGACGGCGATGCAGGGCTTGTACCGGTTCTTTCCGGGCGCGGTCAACGCCAACGCCTCGGCCATCGTTCCCACGGTGGACACCTCGGGCAACCCGGTCGCGCCGCCCAACGCCACGGGCCCGCTGCAGACGGTCAGTGTCTTTGGCCGCGACCCCAACCGCCCGGCTCCGGACGCGACCGGCATTATAGCCAAGTACCTCGGGCTGGCGCCGCCGCCGAACAATTATCTGGTGGGGGATGGATTGAACACGGCCGGCTTCCTGTGGGCTCGTCCGGTGATTAACACGTTCCAGCTCTACGAGGGGAGAATCGATCACATCTTCAGCGAGAAGCACCGAATTTCGCTGACCATGAACCACCAGGCCTACTACAGTCTGAACGTTTCCGCCGCGCAGCCGTTTCCACAGTCGCCGGGAGGCCTCGCGCCCACCGAGACTACCCAGTTCAGCCTGGCGCTCACCAGCACGCTCCGTCCCAGCCTGCTCAACGAAGTTCGCATAGGGGTGTTTCGGCCGCGGACCATCATCTGGACCGAGTACGATCCGGACGCAGGGCCCACGGGGGTGGCGGGGCAGGCGCTTCTGCCGAGAGCCACGGGCGTTCCGTACTACCTGGGAGTCACCGGGAACATCACCAATCCGCTGGTGGCGCCCGGCACCACCGGCAGCAGCAACCGCATGACGCAAAACTGGCAACTGGGCGACGACCTCACGTGGATCCGCGGCCGCCACGCGTTCAAGGGCGGCGTGATCGCGCGCTTCATCGCCAACGACGGCTATGACTTGGGGGGCGTGCTGCCCACCAGCACGGCGGGCGCGGGCGCCGTAGCGGTGCAGGGCATCAATACGATTCCGGGGATCGGATCGAACTCCGGCGGAGCACAGAATCTGCTGATCGACCTGGCCGGGTCGATTTCGAGCGTCACCCAAACCTACAACTCGCCGGGCGGCAAGAATCCTACGTATCTGGCCGGTGAGAGCCGTTACAGCGACCTGGTGACGCCCGAATACAGCGGCTACTTCAAGGACGATTTCAAAGTGACTCCCTCGTTCACGCTCAACCTGGGGGTGCGGTACGAGTGGTATGGAGTGCCCTACGACGGCCTGGGCAGGGCGGTGGCGCCGGTGGGCGGCACGGCCGGGATCTTTGGGATTTCGGGCACGAACCTGGGGGCCTTGTTCCAGCCAGGTGTGCTGAACGGCTCGCTGACCCAGTTTCAGCTCATCGGCCCCGGCACCGATCACCCCAATACGAAGCTCTACAACAACGACAACAAGGATTTCGCGCCATTCGTGGGATTCGCGTGGTCGGTGCCGGGAGAGGGGCCGTTTCACTGGCTCACCGGCGGCAAGGACAAGACCGTGATCCGCGCGGGCTACGGCATCTCGTACCAGCGCGACAGCCTTTACCTGGCGCACATGAACTCGGAGTTCGCGCCCAATGGCCTGACCACTTCGCCGGTTCTGCAATCCACGGGGCTGTTGAACGTCGGCAACATCGCGCTTCCCATTCCCACCACGGCGACGCCGCTCTCGGTAACGCCGCTCGACGGTACGCGCAACCAGGTGCTCTACGCGTTCAACAGCGGGTTGCGGAACCCGTATATCCAGAATTTCAGTTTTTCCATCCAGCGCGCGCTTTCGGAGAACCTGTCGCTGCGGGTAGGCTACGTGGGAAGCACCGGCAATAAGCTGGTTCGCGCGTACGACGTGGACGAGATCAACATCCTCAACAACGGCTTCCTGCAGGCGTACCAGACCGTCCAGACCGGCGGCGATTCTCCGCTGATCGATTCGATCCTGGCGCCCATTGGCCTGAACTCGACCACGGTGCGGAGCAACTCGATCTTCCAGACGTACTTCGCCAACAATAATCCGGCGACCCTGGCGGCGCTTCTGCAAAGCTCGTTGTTGACGGCGCCAGTCGGCGGCAGGCTGCTGGCGCTGGCGGGATTGCCGGAGAATTACTTCTCGGTCAATCCGCAGTTTGCCGGTTCGGTAATGACCGACAATACCGGCCACTCCACCTATCACTCGCTGCAAATCGAGCTGAACAAGCGGCTGGCGGACGGCTTGACGGTGCAGGGCAGCTACGTATTCAGCAAGGCCCTGGGCAGCGACAGCGCGGGGGACAGCGCCATCTTTTTCTCGGACTACCGCACGCTGCGCAATGAAAACCTGGACAAGGAGCTGTTGGCCTTCAACCACGAAAACGTTTTCAAGGTCAACAGCCTTTATGAGCTGCCCTTCGGCCCGGGCAAAGCGCTGGGGCGCGGCTCGCACGGCGTGCTGGGGCGGGTGATCGGCGGCTGGCAGACCGGCGCGATCTTCAGTTACTTCACCGGCGCGCCCATCACCTTCACCGGGGCCAACGGACTGAATACGTCGCTTGCCACTTCCACCGCTACCGAGGTTGGGCCGATGCCGGGCGGCTCGGTGCAGAAGGTCGGCAACGGCGTGGTCTATTACCCGGGGATCACCCAGATCACCGACCCATCGGTGGCCAACATCACCACGCTGGGCAACCTGCGGGCGCTCTCGGGCCTGAAGGCGATCGCCAACGCGAACGGCACCCCGATTCTGGTGAACGCTCTTCCCGGACAACTAGGCGGCCTGGCCTTAGGGACGGGAACGGCGCCCAGCACCTGGCGGCTGGACATGAACCTGCTGAAGCGCATCAAAATCAACGAGCGGTTCACGGCGCAGGTGGGGGCGACGGCGGAGAACATCCGCAACACGCCGCAGTTTTCGGCGCCGAATACGGCGATCGGGAACGCGAGCTTCGGGCGGATCACGTCGACGGCCAGCACGTATCGGATTATTGTGCTGCAGGCGCGGCTGAATTTCTGAGGGGCACGCGTACTTCGAAGACGCGATCTCGACGCGGAGCCGCGGAGTAACGGAGACAAGCGCGGAGAGAAACGAAGGCGAGCTGAGGAGAGGGAGAGTTCGGGTGGACCGCGGCTCGGTGCGGGCAGCGGGGCGAGGGCGTCAAGTGCGGGCCTCAAGGCCTGCCTCACCACACCGACGAGAGAGCCGTTACCTGGGTTGAAGGATTGGGTGTTCGCGTCGAGAACGCGGAGGCAGCGGAGGAGCACGGTTCCCGGATGCGGCTGACAGCTATCCGCGGCGGCCGTCGCTCCACGTGACCGAATTGCGGCCGATCTCGGCGATCGAGCGTGTGCCGCATTGGCGCATGACCAGGGAGAACTCGGCACGCAGAATATCGATCACCCGCTCCACGCCGGCTTGCCCGAAGGCCCCCAGGCCCCACAGGTACGGGCGGCCGATCCCCACGGCCTTGGCTCCGAGCGCCAGCGCTTTGAAGACGTCGGTGCCCCTGCGGATGCCGCCATCCACCATCACGGGGATGCGGCCGCGCACCGCCTCGACCACTTCCGGCAGGCATTCGATGGTAGCGCGGCCGCTCTCCTCGGCGCGGCCGCCGTGGTTCGAGACAATGATGCCATCGGCGCCGCGATCGCAGCACAATTGCGCGTCCTCGCGGGTTTCGATGCCCTTGATCACGAGCTTCATGCGGGTGAGCTTTTTCAGGCGGTCGACGGCGTCCCAAGTCAGGCCGGGCGCGGCGTTGACCACGCCCGTCACATCCAGTCCCGCGAACATGGGCCTGCGGCGCAGGGAGCCGGGCGACTCCTGGCCGTGGCAGGTGGAACAGTCCCGCGTGTCGGTTCGGCGCAAGCGCGATTGCGTCTCGGTGTTGCGGCCGGCCGGGAGATCGACGGTCCAGAGCAGCACCGGGCAGCCCGCGCTCTCGGCGCGCGCGACCAGCTTCTCGGTGATTTCCCATTTGGAAGTGGCATAGAGCTGGTACCAGACCGGCGCTCCGTAGGCGCGATTCACGTCTTCCACCGACGTGGAGGAAACCGTGGAAAGGGCCATCAGGTTGCGCTTGGCCCGCGCCGCCCGCGCGGTTCCCAACTCGCCATCGGGATGAAAAGCTTTCTGGCTGCCGCACGGGCAGATAAAGATGGGGGTGTCCCATACGGTTCCGAAAAGCTCGGTCCGCATGTCGGCCTGGCGCACGTCCACGAGTCGGCGCGGGCGGAGTTGGATGTGCTGGTAGGCTTCGTGGTTGGCCCGCAGGGTGGCGTCGTCGTCCACGCCGGTGGCCATGTAGCCGAAGTGCGCCGGCGGGACGGCCTTGCGGGCGGCCTCCTCGAAATCCATGACGTTGAGGGCATCGTTGGGGCTCGCCAGATCGGCCGGGCTGGCCAGGTCGGCGGCGGCCCAGGTTGCGGCCCACGCCGCCGGCGCCACGGATGCCAGCAGGGGGCTCCCCGCCAGAAACTGCATAAAGCGGCGACGGTGCATTTGGGCTTACAGTATACATCAGGGAGGGTTCCACAAGATGAGCCGCAGATCCGGGTATTTTCTGCTTCTGCTCGCACTGCCTCTGGCGGCGAGCAGCGTTCGCATCATCCAGACTAATAGCGCGGGGGACAGTGTCGATATCATCGACCCGGCCACCGACAAGGTGGTGGGTGAGATCGCGGGGATCGAGGTGAACCACGGGGCGGCGGCCGCTCCCGACGGAAGCCGTTACTACATCAGCAACGAGGCCGAGAGCACGCTCGACGTGGTGGACGCGAAGAGCTTGAAGGTGACGCGCAACATACCGCTGAGCGGCCACCCCAACAACATCGCCATTAGCAGGGACGGCCGGCGGGTGTACGTGGCGATCATCCAGGCCCCGGGGGCGGTGGATGTGATCGACACGGGCTCGCTGGAAAAGGTCAAGACGCTCCCCATGAAGGGCGGGGTGCACAACACGTACGTGACCGCGGACGACAAATTTGTTGTGGCCGGCTCGGTGGTCGGGAAGATCCTGACGGTGATCGACCGGAAGACCGAGCAGAAGGTGTGGGAATTGCCATTCGATAACGGGGTAAGGCCGATCGCCTTCGAGCAGAATGCGGACGGTTCCACCAGGCGGCTGTTCATCCAGCTTTCGAACGTGCATGGATTCGCGGTGGTGGATTTTGCGGCGCGCAAGGAGGTGGCGCGCGTGAACCTGCCGGCGGGGCCGGAGGGCAAGAAGCCGGACATCGACGCGACGCCCTCGCACGGAATCGGCGTCAGCCCGGACGGCAAGACGCTGTGGGTCGACAGCAGCCTGAACAACAAGGTGTACGTGTACTCGCTTCCCGACCTGAAGTTGATGGGCGGAGTCGACGTGGGCCGGACTCCGGATTGGCTGACGTTCACGCCCGACAGCCGGAAGGTCTACGTGTCGAATGCCGGCGCGAATTCGGTCTCGGCGATCGACATGAAGACCATGAAAGAGGTGGCCCGGATCAAGGTCGGGCAGGTGCCCAAGCGCAACACCACGGCGGTGGCGCCTTAGTCGGGCACCGGGCGCCGGCTAGCGGCCGCGCTCCAGGCCCTGGGTGATCAGGGTGCTCAGGCCCAGGCCGCCCTGTTGTGACATTATCGAAGCCAGGTGCTGCTCGGCGAATTCGGTGAGGCCGTCGCTCGAGGAGCCGCTGCCCAACCATCCTCCGTCGCCGCTCTCCCGTGCGGAACGCAAAATCTGTCCCAAGAGCAGCGCTTCGAACTGCTGCGCGGCATCGCGGATCTTGGCGGGGTCGTTAGCCTGGGCAGGGCCGGCGATCGTGGCGGGGTCGACTTCGGCGGCGGCGGGCGAGATCTTCATTCCTAGCGGGCTCATGTTGGGGTGACCTCCATTTTCAGATGACTTCCAATTCGGCTTCGAGGGCGCCGGCGCTGCGCAGGTTTTGCAGAATGGCGATGACATCGCGGGGCGTGGAACCGATGGCCGCGAGAGCGCGCACCAATTCCTCGACGGTGGCGCCCTGCTTCAGCACCACGTTGCGCGCCTTCTCTTCTTTGGCCGACACGGTGGTCTGCGGGACCACTTCGGTGGCGCCCTGCGGGGATAGCGGCGCGGGCTGCGACACCGCAAAGGTGGTCTGGATTTCGACGTTCAGGTTGCCATGCATGATGGCTACCGGCGAAATGTGGACATCCTTGCCCAGAACGATGGTTCCGGTGCGCTCGTTGATGATGACGCGGGCGGGACGGTCCGATTCCACGGTCAGGTTCTCGATCTCCGCGATGAACTCGGTGGGCCGCGAGGCGTACTCGGGAGGAATGGTCACGCTCACCAGGCCGGCATTCTCGGTGCGGGCCGCGGGGGAAGCGTTGGCAAACTTCCGGTTGACCACCTCGGCGATGCGCGCCGACGTGGTGAAGTCGGATTGGCGCAGTTGCAGGCGCACGACGCCGTGGGGCGTGACGGTGGGCGCGGCGCGCTCGACGATGGCGCCCGACGGCGAGCGGCCCACCGTGGGGTGATTCACGCTCTGGGTGGCCCCGCCGCGGCCGGAGGCGAATCCGCCGGTGACCACGGGGCCCTGCGCCACGGCGTACACCTGGCCATCGGCCCCGCGCAGCGAAGTGAGCACCAGGATTCCGCCCTGCAGGTTGCTCGAATCGCCGACGGCGGCGGACGTGGTGTCGATGCGCATGCCGGGCTGGGCAAAGGGCGGGAGGGTGGCGGTGACCATGACGGCGGCGGTGTTCTTCACCTGGAGCAGCGTCGGGGAGACGGAGATGCCCATGCGCTCCAACATGTTGGTGAGGCTCTGGGCGGAGAACAGGACCTGCTGCTTGTCGCCCGTGCCCTTCAGGCCGACCACCAGGCCGTAACCCAGGAGTTGATTCTCGCGGACGCCTTCGATGGACACCAGGTCCTTGAGGCGGACGCCATTCAGAAGTGCGGCGCCGGCCTTGGGGTCCTCCGCCGCGGACAGCGCCGGTGCGGCCACGGAGGCCACGGCAAGTAATGCGATGAGCAGAGTAGGCATGATCAGAAAGGGAGCAATCCCAGGAGCAGGCGATATAAGATGAAGGGCCGGCGCACGGCGTCGCCTACGACGCCCTTGCCGTTGATGTGCACTTCCAGTTGCCCCAGGCGGTTGGACTGCACGCTGTTGGTGGCATCAATGTCGGCGGGGCGGACCACGCCGCGGACGGTGATGGTCTGCCGCTCGGAATTGACCATCAGGTCCTTGGAAGCTTCGACCACCAGCCCTCCGCCGGGCAGGACGTGGGTGACCCGGGCGGTGAGCGTGGTCGTCAGGGTGGTGGTCCGGCTGGTGGTTCCCTGGCCGTTGAGCTCGGTATCGCCGGAGGTGTTGGCCAGGTTGGCCAAAGCCCCGGTGGCCTTGGTGACGCCGGCCAGAGCGGTGATCGAATTCTTGGTGCTGGAGGTGCGCTGCGTTTTGGTGGTGCCGGTGGCGACCGCCGAAGCCTGCTCGTTGACCACTACCGTGAGCAGATCGTCCACCTGGCTGGCGCGCACGTCGCGGGCCGCGTCGGCGAGGCGCGATCCGGGCAGCCAGATCGAGCCCGGCGTGGTGGTGGACGCCACTGCGGAGCGGGCCTCGGCGTCAGAAACATAGCGATCCAGCGGATTAGCCGCGGGCGCCGGCTTGTCCTTCTTGCCGGCGACGGCCACGCCCGCCAGCAGGAGGATGCACAATAGAGTTTTCATAAACGACCTTCTTGCTTCGAAGCTTGTCCTACCGAAACCCGGCCCTGACCTTCCACGCGTGCCTGGAAACGGCTCTTCGACGTGGGGTTGCGGACCGGTATGATTTCCCCAATGGAACCCGAGGCCTCAGCTTCCGCATCCAGTTCCAGGTGTGCGCCGCCGTTCCACACGTCGACCTTTACGGTTTCGCCGCGGACTACGTCCTTCAGGGGGTCGAGCCACGGCGAAGTCAGGGGCGTGCCGGCGGACACGGGCCGGCGCAGCACGCGGCCGGCGGCCTCTTCGATGGAGGTCACGAACCCGGCGGCCGGGAATTCCTGGCGCATCTCCAGCCGCAGATCGGAAGCGTCCACCCGGCGTGCGGGCTTCAAATCCACCGCGGCGATCACGCGAGGTTCGGTCACCAGCACTGTCACTCTGGCCCAAATGGTGAAGCGGCGGCTGCCGGCGTAGCGCACCGCGCCGGTCCAAAAGCCGCGACGTTGGTCGCCTGACGGGCTCACTGGGCCTGACGGGCCCACCCCGGGAGCCGGGCGCAGACCGCTTACCGGGAATTCCAGCTCCCCTTCGGGCGCGGGCATCCGGCTGTAATCCAGGATCTCGATGGTGGCGGCGGGCAGTTGTTGGCGCATGGCATCCAGCAGGCGCGCGGCATCGAGCGGCGCCACGGGGCGCTCGACACACAGTGAGCCGGCTGCGGGCACGGCCGTCTTCAGGCGTGCGGCCAACTGGCGCAACTCGGGCGCACGAAACACGCGCTCGACGCCCGGAGCTGGCGCCAGGGCCACCGGCGTGTCCGGATCGATGGATTGGAGACCGGGAAACGCCGGCGCCAGGTCGCCAACGGTGATGCGATCCGAGCCGGCGCCCACGGCGAGGCAGCCGGCCAGCGCGAAAGAAGCCAGGGGTATCATTGCTTTGATCACCGCGAGAGGTTATTGATCTGTTGGTACATCTGGTCGGCAGCCTGCACCACTTTGGAATTGGCCTCGTAGCCGCGTTGCGCCTGGATCAGGTTGACGAACTCGTCCACGATCGAGACGTTGGATTGTTCGATGTAGCCCTGGAGCAGGGTTCCCAGGCCCTCCTGCCCGCCGGGCGCGGCGACGATAGCGTCCCCGGAGGCGTCCGTGGGTGTGTAGAGGCTGTGCCCGATGCTGTTCATCCCCGCGGGGTTCTGGAAGTTGGCGAGTTGAATCTGTCCCAACTGCTGGGCGGCCGTCTGGTTGGGCAGGGTGTAGCTGACGGTGCCATCGGACGCAATGGTCACCTGCTGGGCGGCTGAGGGAATGGTAATCGCCGGCTCGAGGGGGTTGCCGTCGGAGGTCACGATATTTCCGGTCTTGTCCGCGTGGAACTGTCCGGCGCGGGTATAGGCCAGCTCGCCCGAAGGCATGCGCACCTGGAAGAACCCGGCGCCCTGAATGACCAGGTCCAGGGGATTGTCGGTTTCGGTGAACGCCCCTTGCGTGAAGACGATCTCGTTGGAGGAGGCGCGAGTGCCCAGGCCGAGCTGTAAACCGGTGGGCACTATGGTTTGCTGTCCCGACGCGGTCCCCGGCTGCAGAACGCTCTGGTACATCAGGTCCTGGAACTGCGCGCGGCGCATCTTGTACCCGACGCTGTTGGCATTCGCCAGGTTGTTGGCGATGTTGTCCACATTGGTTTCCTCCGCCTTCATTCCGCTGGCGGCGCTGTACAGTGCTCGAATCATGCGATCTCCTCGTTACTTACGAACCAAACTTCATGCGCCGGCTTTTTCATGAACCGACCTTGGCCACCTGCTCGATGGACTCCTTGTCCATCTCCGCGCCCATGGACACGGCCTTCTGCAGCATTTCGAACTGGCGCATGACGCTCACCAGCCGCACCGCGGCTTCCGCGCTGCCCGTGTTCGAAGATTCCAGCTTGCCTTGTTCCACCGAGGTTCCCGGCGAAGCGGCGGGACGAAGGGTGGGGTCGGTAACGCGCAGGTAGTTGCCGCCCTGTTTGGCCAGGCCGGCGGTGCTGGTGAAATCGGCGATCTCCAGTTGCCCGATGACGTTCCCGTCCTGCTGGACGGTCCCGTCCTGGGAGATGTCGACGGGGCGCGACGGTTGCAAGGTCAGGCTGGCGCCCCCCACGCCGCGCACGGGGTAGCCATCGGCGGAGACCAGCCTGCCATCGGCCGCCAGCCGCAGGTTGCCGTTGCGCGTGTAGAGAGTTCCTCCCGGCGCCTGGACCGCGAGGAAACCATTGCCGGAGAGCGCCACATCCAAAGGGTTGCCGGTGGCGTGTATCACTCCCTGGGACAGGTCGATCCATGGCCGTTCAATTACCGGCATGGTCGAGACAGGGTCCGCATCGAGGGCTTCCGGCGCTCGATACAGGCTGTAGAATTCGCGGTCCGCCTTGTATCCGCCGGTGGATGCGTTGGCGATGTTGTTGGCCAGCAGGTCAAGCGATTCCATCCGGGCGCGAAGGCCGCTCGCCGCGATGGCGGTCATGGAGTCCATTGCCTGGAGGATGAGCAAACGGGGGGCCAAGATTAGTAACAGGTCTAAATATCTCAAACTACGCGAGGACCGGCCGATAAGCAGGGTGGGGGAACTGCGGCCTGGCGGCAAGATCTTGCCGGTGGGCGGATCCGAGACGAATTCTTGCCGCGCCGCGGGACAGTAAGTCTTTGAAAACGTGCGGGGCAGGTTTGGCCTCCGATCTGCACCTGCCCGGTGCGTGAACGCATTTCCGCCACTGGCCTCTTTCCCTGCCGGTTTTTGGGTCGAGCTTCCGGCGACGGCGCTGCCATCGACCAGCGGCCGCCAGCCGGCCAGCCAGTGGAGCGCCAACCGCGTGGGTGCTCAACCATCGCTTTTCCCGGCGGTTCTGGAGGGCGTAGTCGAACGCCAGCAACCGACCGGTACCGAGTCTCGACAGCCAGGGTCCCCACAGACAAAGGAGGAGGCCGCCAACCTGTCATTGCCGATGCCGGCCGACCCGGTATCCAGGCCAGGCATGCCGTCGGGTTCCCAGCATCTTCCGGCGCAGAGCGAAATTGCGGGAGCGGGGCCGCTCCGGATGGCGCCTCCGGCACCTTCTCTACTCCATGCGATGGCGGAACAGAAGAACGAAGCGGCCAACCCGCCCTCATCCGGGGTCCCGGCCGATCCCTGGCCGATCGGGAGCAGGGCGGCCGGTCCCTTGCAGTCGCTGGCGGAAAGCGAGATGGCGAGCGCCAGGCCGCTCCCCGTGGTTCTCCCCGCGGCGCCGGAGGGAATCCATCCAGAGCCCAGCCGCCGGGCGACTCCAGAAAAGGCGGCCGGCACGCCGCCACCCGCGGTCTCCTCCGATCCGTCATGGAAGCCAGGCCCAGCGGCCGGCCCCCTCCCATTGGCGGCGCCGAGCCGAATTGCCAGTGCAGAGCCGCCGGCAGGGCTTCCCGCGCCGGGTTTACGGCATACGCTCTCCCTGGCAGTGCCGGAGGGAGTCCATCCAGAGCCCAGCGGCCTGGCGTCGCCACAGAAGGCGGCTGGTCTCCTCGAATCTGCGGCGCGGAGCGAAGTTGCGAGTGGAGGGCCGCACACGATGGTGTTTTCAGCGCCGGGTCTACGGCGCGCACCTTTACCGCCGGCTCCGGAAGGAATCCGCTTCGCGGCCGCCGGCCCGTCCCCTTCACAGAAGCACGTGGCGGCCAGCGAACTGCCATCCGCGGTCCCGGCCGATCCGTCATGGAAGCCAGGCAAGGCGGCTGGTTCCCTCGAATCGGCGGCGTGGAGCGAAGTTGCGAGTGCTGGCCGCAGTGGGGTGCCTGCCGCGCCGGGTCTGGGGCATGCGCTTTTCCCCACGGTGCCGGAGCGGCCCAACGGACTGGCGTCTCCACAGAAGGCGGCCAGCCCGCTGCCATCCGCGATCCCGGCCAATCCGTCGTGGAAGCCAGGCAACGCGGCCGGTACCCACGAATCTGCGGCGCAGAGCGGGATTGTGAGTGAGCAGCCGCGGGCGGCAGCGCCTCCCGCGCCGGGTCTTTCCCCCGCGGTGCCGGTGGGAATCCCTGAAACGCCTGCGGGCCCGGCGTCTCCCACGAGGAAGGAAGCGGCCAGCGCGCCGTCTTCTGCGGTTCCGGCCGATCGGTCATCGAAGCCGGTTAAAGCATCTGGCCCGGTATCTGCGGAGCAGGGCGAAACGGCGGGTGCGGGGCCCCGTACGGCAGTACCTCCCGCACCGGGTTTGCGGCTTTCGCTCGCCGTGCCAGAGGGAATCCGCCAGGAAGCCGGCGGCGTCCCGGCCGATCCGTCTTCGAATGGAGGCAAAGCGGCAGGCTCCCTCGAATATGCGGCGTCGAGCGGCCGTATCGGTCGAGAGTTGCGTGCGGGAGTGTCTCGCGCGCCGGGTTCGCGCCCCGCGGCTTCTCCGGCAGGTCCGCAGAGGATCCGCCCGGTGGCCACCAGCCCGGCGTCCCGAGGGCCAGAGTCTCCACAGAGAGAGGCGGTCGCTGCGCCGTCATTCCGGGTACTGGCCGATCCGTCATCGAAGCCGGGCCAGGCGGAGCCTCTCGATCACAGCGGCATAGCCGGCCGAGGACCACTGGCGACGCTGTCTCCCGCTCCGTCAGCTTTGCCGCATGCGCAGGAGGCTGCGGCGCCGGTCGTTGCGCCGGGTCAGGCTGCCAGGCAAGCCGGCGCCTTCCGCGTTTCTACGACGGGCGGAAGCCCCAGTCAAGACCCCGCGGCATGGCCGCACTCCGTCTCCGCCGCTGCGGCGCCCGGCCTCGAACCAGCGCCGGCCGCCATTCCGGCACACTGGTTTGCCGAGACCGTCGGCGGCAGTTCCTTCTCCCGTCCGGCGCCGGGCGAAGGGACCACCCCGGCGGCTGCCGTGATCGAGTTTGTACCACGCCTCTTCACGCCCGGCCAAGGCATGGAGCAGCGCGGCACGGTCAGTCCGACGCACCGAGTGGTGCGGACCGCGGCCTCCGGCACAGAGCCCTCGAAGGCGAAGGCGCCATCTGGCGAGCCGGAGGCGGTCACCCCGGTTTCGTTCGCGTCCGGGTCCGCCGGTCCCGGGCCGGCCCGCGAGACAGCCGTCGCGACAGAGAGTGGCATGCCGCCGGCCGGTCCGCCCGCAGGGACCTCGACTGTGGAGTCTGCCAGTGAGCCCGTGCAAGTGCCAGCCGAATCGGGCGGCCCGGCGATCCCTGGTTCCGAGTTCTTAACGCGGGACCCGGGGACGATTCGATTCCCGGCGGTGCGCTTCCCCCCGGTGATGGTGGCCGCCGAAGCGGGGTTTGCGCCAACCGAGTCAGCTCAACCCGGCCCGCCGTTGCCGACGGAATTGCAGCCGGTGGATGGTACGGCCCGGAAACCCGACCCGCCGGGCGCCTATGACCGGGTGGCTCCTCCCGCTAATAGCGGGGCTCGTCCGAAAAACTCGGACGATGCTTCGCCCACGGGGCACTCTGTGCCGGCGGCGGGGCAATTTCCGGTTCCCCCAGTGGCTGGATGGAATGCGCCCGCCACCCCCAGCCAGCCGCAACTTCACCCGTTGCCCCGAGAATCCCAAGGACCGCATCGCCCGTCCCCGGTGGAGCCCGGCGTCGAAGCCTCCGAGGGGGTATCGCCGGCGGCCGAAGATCAACCCCGGCTGCAGCCGGCGCCACCGTCGGGCGATGACACGGGGACGCCGGCCCGGCCGGACCCCGTGACAGAAGTTGCATTTCAAGGTCTCTTGATCCCTCTGCGGGCGGCGGATGAACGCGCGCCCAGCGGGCCAGTCGAGCCGATGTCCAAGCCGGCCGGGAAGGCCAATATTGCCGCCGCCTCGCTGGTGGCCGCGCCGGCGGATTCCGCGAGCGAAACGCCACTCGACCCGGTCGGCCGAGCGCAGGCCGCACCGCACCCGAAAAGCGATGCTCCGCAGCCCCCTCCCGAAGAGGACCGGGCGGTGCCCGCCCGCGACCGGAAACCCACCAGCCTGCCGGCGCTCCCGGATGAGTCCGCCTCCGCGGCCGCCGCCACGAGCGCCACGCTTGCCATTCCCACCCAGCCTGACCGTTCTCCCGGCCAGCCCCAGGCGACGGAGCACCCGGAGCGGATCCAGACCCGGATCGAATCCGAACCGCCGCAACCCCCCGCAGTACCGCAGGACATCAAACTCGAGGTCTTGAGCGGGGGCCAGCGGGTAGAGATTCGAGTGGCGGATCGCGGCGGCGACGTACACGTCGCGGTGCGAACCTCGGACACGGACCTGGCCGGGGCGCTGCGCGACGATCTGCCGGCCCTCTCCTCGCGCCTCGAGCAGACGGGACTGCGCACGGATGGCTGGCATACCTCCGCGCCGGCGGGCGGCGATTGGCACAGAGACGTGGAGCACCCGGCGGGGAGCGGTTCGAACGGCTCGAACGGCCGGCCCGCCCAGGACGGCCGGGAGCAGTCCGGCGATCCCCAACGGCGCCAATCCCCCAAGCGGGAAACACCAGTTTACGAAGAACAACCCCATCGGAAAGAGAAAGGAAAGGAATTTGCATGGTTCATGTCACCTCAACCGTGAGACCGGTCGCGCAACCCGTCTCCACCATCACCCGGGCGCGGACTGCCGCGACCAAAGCCTCGAGTACCGCGGGCACTTCCAGTACCACGGGCACTTCGACCACCGCCGGCGCTGCGACCGCCGCGGGCGAATCGACGGATTCGGGAGCGGCCGATTTTCTGGCGCTGTTCACCTCAAAAACCACCGGGTCGGCTGCCTCTAACCCTCCGCCGCCTCAGGCTCCTCCTCCGCCTGCGCCCACCGCGCAATCGGTTTTCGGGCCGAACCCCTGGATCGGCAACCCCACGGGGATCGGGCCGAACGGCGCCACGTACAGTTACAACCCCTACTACTTCGCCACCGCGCAGACTGCGGCAACCGTGGCCCAGATGGTGGGAGGGAAGGTGGTCCAATCCAACCAGTTCACGGGAAGCGGCGGAGCGTTCCAGCAGCAACAGCCCAATTACATGGTGCAACTGGCGGATGGCCGCATGATCAACCCGGGCCTGGTCGCCTCGTTCTACGACCACGGATATCCGCAGTCTTATGTCGACATGATGGTCGCATGCGAAGTCCAGAACGCCTAGAGGAACACATCTTATGATGCCCATGATTTCATCGTCCGTCCCCGCCAGCGGGGCCACCAACCAGAGCTCGCCTGCCACCACGAGCTCAGCCACGCCAACCGTGGACAAGAACATGTTCCTGCAGTTGCTGGTCGCGCAACTCCAGAACCAGGACCCCCTGAACCCGTCCGACGGCACGCAGTTTGTGTCGCAGCTCGCACAGTTCCAGCAACTGGAGCAGTCCATCAACTCGGGTCAGGATATCACCGCGATCCGCACGGATCTCGATCAACTCGTCGCGGCCCAGGGCAGCGGCACAGTCTCTCAATCGTGAACGGAGAATTGTCATGTTTACTACGTCATTTTCGACCGCTCTTTCCGCGCTCAACGCAACCTCCACCGCCATCGACGTGGTGGGCAACAACCTGGCGAACCTGAATACGCCGGGCTTCAAGACCAGCGAAGTGTGCTTCCGCGACATGGTGACGCAGTCCCTGGGAGCGGGCCTGGGCGACACCCAGGTCGGGTTTGGCACCGGCACTCCCTTGACCGTGAGGCAGTTCACGCAGGGCGCCATTCAACCCAGCGCCGGGCTGCTGGATGCCGCCATCCAGGGAGACGGCTTCTTTGTCCTGCAGGACAGTTCGGGCAACATGCAGTACACCCGGGCGGGCAACTTCCAGGTGGACAAGGCCGGCAACCTGCTCACCGACACCGGTCAGCAGGTCTTGGGATGGACCACGGTCGATCCCACCACCGGCCAGATCAATACCAATGGCGCGGTCACCAATATTGTGGTCCCGGTAGGCTCCGTCAAAGCGCCCATCGCCACCCAGAGCTTCACCGCGGATCTCAACCTGAACTCCGCCGCGACGGCCGACGCGACCAGCGCCTTCACCACGCCGGTGACGGTCTACGACAGCCTGGGAACCTCCCACGTGCTGACGCTCGATTTCCAGAAGACCGCTGCCAATACCTGGAGTTACCAGGTTACGATTCCGGGCGAGGATATCAGCGGCGGAACGGCGGGTACTCCCTTTCCGATCTCGGGGGCCAGCGGCACCCTGACTTTCAACCAGGATGGACTGTTGACCAGCCCGGCATCCGGAAGCCCCATCGCCTTCTCCATTCCCGGGCTGACGGATGGGGCCTCGGACATGAGCCTTAGCTGGAATCCATACACCAGCGCCGGGGTCGGGCGGATTACGCAGTTTGGCCAGCCTTCGGCGCCTTCGGCGAATTCCCAGGACGGTTCTCCGGCGGCGGAGCTGAGCGATGTCGGCCTGGCGGACGGCGGCCAGATCCTGGCGCATTATTCGGACGGCACGCAGGTGCAGGTGGGCCAGGTAGCCATGGCGTCCATCCCCAATGCGGATACCCTGGTAGCCGCCGGCAACAACGCCTTCGTACCCAGCTCGCGCACCGCCACGCCCTCCATCGGCATGCCCGGGACGGGAGGCCGCGGCTCCATCTCGGGCGGCTCGATCGAGGCCTCCACGGTGGACATCGCCACGGAATTCACCAACCTGATCGTGTACCAGCGCGGTTACGAGGCCAACTCCAAGGTGATCACCACGGCCGACACAATCAGCCAGGACACTATCAACTTAATCCGCTAGAATGCCGATGACTCCTCAGGAAGAGATAGCATCGCTCGGCGAGATTCCGATCGAGATCGAGGTCGAGCTCGATCGGCGCATCATGCGCACACGCGAGGTGCTGCAGCTCGAAGAGGGCAGCGTGATCACTACGCTGCGCTCGGCCGGCGAGAACATCGACATCTACATCGGGGGCGTGCTGTGCGGCTCCGGTGAGATCGTGGTGATCGAAAACACGCTGGGCGTGCGGATCACCGACTTCCGCGACGATTAGCGCCGGCGGCAGGCCCGTAGCGCGGGCGATCCGCTGGTATAGAGGACCGATCCCGATGGATTTCGTGCAACAGATGGCGGCGGCAGGAGCCGTGCTGGCCCTGCTGGCCGCAACGCTGTGGTGGCTTCGCCGCAAGGGATTCGCCGGGGTTTTGCCGGCTCGCAAGACCGCCGGGCGCAGGCTGGAGTGCCTGGAACGCCTGGCCCTGGGGCCGCAACACACCCTGCACCTTGTCCGCTTGGGCGAGAGGGCGCTGCTGCTGGTGTCGACGCCGGCGGGCTGTACGCTGGTCGAGAGCGTGCCGCGCCGCCAGCTCGAGGATTCGCGGGAGGCCGCCGAGTGAAGCCGTTACGCACCCTGGCGACGCTCGTGGCGGCCCTTCCGGCGCTGGCCTCGCCAGCAGAACCCCTCTCCCTTCTCGGCATATCGGCCGGAAAGAACGGCTCCACCATCAGCGTCCCCATGCAGATCGTGATTCTGCTGACCCTGCTGACCCTGCTGCCCGCGGCGGTCATGTCGGTCACTCCCTTTCTGCGCATTACGGTGGTGCTGCACTTCCTGCGCCAGGCCCTGGGCACGCAGTCGACCCCATCCAACCAGGTGCTGCTCGGGCTGGCGCTGTTTCTGACCATCGTCGTCATGCAGCCGGTCGCCGCCGACATGTACCACCAGGGGTGGGAGCCCATGGAGTCCGGCAAGCTGACCCCGCAGCAGGCCATGGACCAGGGGGCCAAGCCCCTGCGCCACTTCCTGGCGCGCTTCACGCGCGAGAAGGACATCCGCCTGTTCGTCGAGATGACGCGCCGGCCGGCGCCGCACTCGCCCGAGGATCTGGATCTGACGGTTCTCATGCCGGCCTATATCCTGTCCGAGCTGAAGACCGGATTTCAGATCGGCGCGGTGCTGTTCCTGCCGTTTTTGGTGATCGACCTGGTGGTGGCTTCGGTCACTCTCTCGGTGGGCATGGTACAACTGCCCCCGGTCATGATTTCGGCGCCCTTTAAAATCCTGCTGTTCGTGCTGGTGGACGGTTGGAACCTGGTGGTCGGATCGCTGATGAAGAGCTTCTACTCATGACCCCCGAAACCGTGGTCCAGATCATCCGGCAGACTCTAATGACCACCTTCTGGCTGGCCGCTCCGCTGCTCGCGATCGGTTTCGTCGCGGGGATCGTGATCAGCCTGGTGCAGATCGCCACGTCCATGCAGGACAACGCCTTCAGCACCATCCCGCGCCTGGTGGCTTTCCTGGTCGGGATCCTGCTGCTCCTGCCGTGGATGCTGCAGAAGACCGTGTCCTACACGACCTCGCTGCTGGGGGACCTGGGCCGTTATGCCCGCTAGCCTGACGCTTTCCGCCCAGACGCTGTACGGCTTCCTGCTGGTGTTGGCGCGGGTCGCGGGCGCCCTGGTATTCGTGCCGCTGCCGGGGGTCAAAGGCGCGCCCGAGCCGGTACGAGCCGCACTGGCGCTGGGATTCACGCTGGCCCTGTTTCCCCGATGGCCGGAGGCGGGCGCATCCGGCATCACCCCGGCCACGCTCATCGGCTGGGCCGCGGCGGAAGCCGCGCTGGGTATCGCGATCGGGGTCTCGGTGGCCATCGTGCTGGAGTCGTTCGCCCTGGCGGCGCAGGTCTTGGGCCTGCAGGCGGGTTATGCGTACGCCTCCACGGTCGACCCCAATACCGAGGCCGATTCGGGTGTGCTGCTGGTATTCTCGCAACTGTTCGCGGGCATGTTGTTCTTTGCCCTGGGCCTTGACCGCGAGATCCTGCGGCTGTTCGCGTGGAGCCTCGAGAAAGTTCCGGCGGGAACCTATGTATTCTCGCCGCCGTCGGCCGAGGCGCTGATCCGGCTGGGCGCGAACCTGTTTTCGGTGGGCGTGCGGATGGCGCTGCCGGTGGTCGCGCTGCTGGTGATGGTGGACGTGGCGCTGGCATTGATGGGCCGTCTCAACGCGCAGTTGCAATTGCTGTCTCTGGCCTTCCCGGCCAAGATGCTGACCGCGCTCGCGGTGCTGAGCTGGGTGGCCGTGCTGTTTCCACGCATTCTTCTGGAATTCGGCGGACGCGCCTTTTCGGTGGCGCAGCAGATGCTGGGGACGGGGGCGGCGGCTAAATGACGCGGGTCCGATGACGAGCCATGGCGGACAAGTCCGGACAAACCGAGAAACCCACCCAGCGGCGCCTGGAAAAGGCCCGCAAGGAAGGGCAGTATCCCTCTGCCCGGGAGTTCGTACAAGCCCTGCAATTCATGGTCTTCCTCGGCCTTTTGGGAGCCGGAGGCGCGCGCTGGTTTGCCCAGTTCCGCCAGACCGCGCGCTGGCTGTTTACCCTGGCTTTCACCGGCGACCTCCGGGCCGAGGAACTTTCGCACATCGCCTGGCAGATCTTCTGGAAGCACTTCCTGCCGCTGGCCATGGGCGGCGCGGCGGTGGCGGCGGCCACGCTGGCGATCCGGCTGGTCACCACGCGTTTCGGATTGAGTCTCAAGAAGCTGGCGCCGGATCTCAAGCGCCTCAACCCCGCCGCCAAGCTGCGCGAGCTGCCCCGGCAGAACCTGCCGTCGCTCCTGCAGGCGATGGTCCTGCTGCCGTTGTTCCTGTGGGCGGTCTATGCCATCGCGCGCGACAAGCTGGAGGCCTTTCTGGCGCTCCCCCTCGAGGGCGTGCCCAGCGGGTTCGCCTTCCTGGGCGCTTCCCTGATGGAGCTGTTCTGGAAGGCCGCGTTCGTATTCCTGGTGTTCGGGACCGTGGATCTCTTCCGCCAGATGCGGCGCCACCAGCGGGATCTGCGCATGAGCAAGCACGAGCTCAAGGAAGAGATGAAAGAGATGGAAGGCAATCCGCAAATGAAGGCGCGGATTCGCCGCCTGCAGCGCGACCGGGCGCGCCGCCAGATGATGAAGGACGTGCCCACCGCCACCGCGGTGATCGTGAATCCCACGCACTATGCGGTGGCCATTCGCTACCGGATGGAGAGCATGGCCGCTCCCCTGGTGGTTGCCAAGGGCAAGAACTACCTGGCCCAGCGGATCCGTCAGAAGGCCCTGGAACACCAGGTGCCCATCGTCGAGAACCCGCCCCTGGCGCAGGCGCTCTACAAGATGGTCGAAGTGGGCCAGGAGATTCCGCCGCACCTCTACCGCGCCGTGGCCGAGATCCTGGCCTACATCTTCAAGCTCATGAACGGGAGGCTGCCCGGCTAGAGATCCCGATGCCAGAAAATCACAGGTTCGAGCATCACAGGTTTGAGCACAAGAGGTCGGAAAGATGACACCCGCCAAAGCCATCGCCGCGCCCGGCGCGATCCTCCCGGGCCCCAAGTGGACCGAGGCCCTGCCGCTCGGCATGCTGCGCGAGATGGCGGTGCCCATCGCCGTGCTGGGGATCGTTATGGCCCTGATCACCCCGCTCCCCGGCTTCGTCCTGGACCTGCTGATCGTCGCGGATATCATGGTCTCGGTTACCGTGCTCATGGTTTCGCTGTACGTGGTGCGGCCGGTGGAGTTCTCTTCGTTTCCCACCACGCTGCTCCTGTTGACGCTCTTCCGCCTGGCCCTGAACGTTTCTTCTTCGCGGCTGATCCTGCTCAACGGCAACACCGGGACCACCGCCGCCGGGGAAGTCATCGGCGCCTTCGGCAGCTTCGTGGTGGGCGGCAACTACGTGATCGGCGCGGTGATCTTCCTGGTGCTGATCGCCATCCAGTACGTGGTCATCAACCACGGCGCCGTCCGTATCTCGGAAGTCACCGCGCGCTTCACCCTGGACGCCCTGCCGGGCAAGCAGATGTCCATCGATTCCGATCTGAACGCCGGGCTCATCGACGAGGCCGAGGCCAAGCGGCGCCGCAAGCAACTGGCCGCCGAAGCCGAGTTCTACGGAGCCATGGACGGAGCGTCGCGCTTCACGCAGCGGGATGCCGTGGCCGCTATCCTCATCACCGCCATCAACATCGTGGCGGGCTTTCTGATCGGTGTCCTGCAGCACGGCATGGATTTCCAGAAGGCGCTCGAAACCTACACCGTCCTGACCATCGGGGACGGCCTGGTCACCGTGATTCCGGCGCTCATGATTTCCATCTCGGGCGGCCTCATCGTGACTCGAGCCAGCGCGGATGGCCGGCTGGGCGCGGAATTCCAGCGCCAGATTCTCTCCAACTCGCAGCCGCTGCTGCTGGCGGCCGGCGTCCTGATCGCTCTGGCCGCCTTGCCCGGCATGCCCAAGCTGCCCTTTCTGCTGATGGGTGGCGGAGTGGGAACCGTGGCCTGGAAGATGCGCCGCAAGGAGACCGCCCGGGCTGCCGCGGCGCCGGAGGCCGGCAAGCCGGCCGCCCCCAAGGAGAACGTGGAATCGCTGATGCGCGTCGAGCCGCTTTCCATCGAGGTCGGGCTGGGCCTGGTGGGGCTGGTGGAGGGGGCGCAGGAATCGCCGCTGCTGCGGCGCATCTCCACCATCCGGCGGCAGCTCGCGACCGATCTCGGCTACCTGTTGCCGCCCGTGCGGGTCACCGACAATCTCTCGCTGCGCAGCCGCGAATACGTCATTTCCCTGAAAGGCGTCGAGATCGCGCGCTACGACCTGCCGCAAGGCTGCGAGCTGGCCATCCCCATGGGCCACGCCCCCGCAGGAGGCGAAAGGGCCCTGGAGGGCCAGGCCACGCGCGAGCCCGCCTTCGGCATCAGCGCGCTGTGGATTCCCGCCGAACGGGCGGAGCGGGCGCGCGATGCCGGCTACACCGTGGTGGATGGCGTCAGCGTCCTCGGCACGCATCTCTCCGAGCTAATCCGCCGCCACGCCCACGAGCTGTTCTCGCGCCAGGATGCCAAGCGGCTGCTGGATCGCGTCAGCGTAGAGCACCCCAAGGTGGTGGAAGACCTGGTCCCCAAGCTCCTGCCGCTGGCCGCGGTGCAACGCGTGCTGCAAAACCTGCTGCGCGAGCGCGTGTCCATTCGCGACGCGGTGTCCATCCTCGAAGCGCTGGGAGAAGCGGCCACCGCCACGCGCAATCCGATTCTCCTGACCGAGTACGTGCGCCAGGCGATCCGCCGGACGGTCGTCAAGCCCTACCTCAACCGTTCCGGAGAGCTCCCGGCGTGGTTCCTCGCGCCGGCGATCGAGCAGTCCGTGGAATCGGCGGTGGAGCATGGGGAGCAGTCGAGCCATCTCACCCTGCCGCCGCAGGCCATCCGCGAGATCCTGAACCGGATTGCGGGCCGCGTCGCCACGCCGGAGACCCCGGTGGTGGCGATTACCTCCTCCGGGGCGCGCTATTTCCTGCGGCAGATCGGCGAGCCTACGCTGCCCAATCTGTTCTTCCTGGCGCACAACGAAGTGCCCCCCGGGCTGCGCGTGCAGTCGCTGGGCAACATTCAATAAAAAAGCTGTCAGCTTTCAGCGATCAGCCATCAGCTTTCAGCGATCAGCCATCAGCTTTCGCGCGCCGGCGATGAGCGCACCCGGTCACGGACTCGCTTGCCGGCTGCTGAAAGCCGACCGCTGAACGCCGTTCGCTTCCCACCCTACAGGAATTCGGCCCGACTGACGATAGATCCCTGGGAGACAGAATACGATCCCGCGTGTGAAGGATCGAGGCCCCATGCGATGAAGATCAAATCCTATTTTTCTCACACGGTGGAAGATGCCATGGCGATGGCCAGCCAGGAGCTGGGGGCCGACGCCATGTTGATGAACAGCCGCAAAGCGCCCCCCGAGGCCCGCCACCTGGGCGAGTACGAAGTAGTCTTCGCCACGGGTTCCCCCGGCGCCGCCGATGCTCTGCCGGAGGCTGCCGCAGCGGCCCTCTCCTCGCCGCCGCCGATGGGCGACCGGCTGTCCAAAGAGGTGGCGGAGCTCAAGAAGGAGCTGGAAGGCATGCGGCGGGCGATCACGCGGTCGGTGTTCGCGTCCGCGCCCTGGGCCGGGGCCCCTCCGGATCTTTCCGACGCCTGTGCCTTGCTCACGGCCAACGAAGTCGCGCCGGAACTGGCTCGAGAAATCGTGCAGGCGGCCGAGGCGCGCCTCGCGGGAGCTCGTCCCGCAGGCAAGCGTGCGCGGGCGCCGGCGGACGCGGCCGCGTTCCAACACGCCCTGGTGGAAGAGATGGAATCGCGGTTCGCGGTCCAGGCCGCACTGGGCAGGGGCGAGTCGCGCACCCGGATCACTGCCCTGGTCGGGCCGCCGGGAGCCGGTAAGACCACCACGCTGGTGAAGCTGGCGGTCAACTACGGGCTTGCCAGCCGGCGCCCCGTGCTCCTGCTTTCGATGGATACCTATCGCGTGGCGGCCGCCGAACAATTGCGCTCGTATGCGGCCATCCTGGGTGTCGGCTTTCAATTGCTGGAGACCGTCACGGCGCTCGCGCAGGCCATCGAGGAGAACCGCGGGAAAGAGTTGATCTTCATCGACACCCCAGGGGTCGCTGCGGGAGACATGGACAGCGCGGCCGGCCTGGCGCAGTTTCTTTCCGCGCGCGGCGATATCGACACGCAACTGGTCGTGTCGTCATCGATGAAATCTGCCGATCTATCCCATGTGGTCGATTCGTTTGAGGTCTTCGGGCCGCAGCGCCTGTTGTTTACCCGGCTCGATGAAACCGGTTCGTTCGGGCCGATTTTCAACGAAGCCAGCCGAACCGGTAAACCGTTGTCCTTCTTTACCACCGGACAACGCATCCCGGAAGACCTGCAGGCTGCCAGCCGGAATGGCCTGGTGGATCTGATCCTCAAGGGTCAGCGCGGCCAGGTGTTGAGCGCAGCGTAGGAAGGGCCGATGGAAGGGCTCATGGCGGAAGCATATGTACTCGTACGCGGTGTCCGAAATGATTAGCGACGACGAGCGGGAACGGCTCATCCTGGAGCACCTGCCGCAGGTGCGGCTGATTGCCCGGCGGATCCAGGAACGGCTGCCGGAGAACATCAGCCTGGAAGACCTGGTGTCGACCGGGGTCATCGGCCTGATCTCGGCCATCGATAACTTCGACCCGAGCCACAATGTCAAACTCAAAACCTATGCGGAATACAAGATCCGCGGGGCTATCCTGGACAGCCTGAGAGGGCTGGATTGGGCCCCCCGGCAAAAGCGCCGCAAGGCCAAACAGATCGAGGCGGCCATCGCCTCGGCGGAACAGAAACTACAGCGGTCGCCGGTCGAGGAGGAGGTCGCCGCGGAGCTCCAAGTCTCCCTCGAAGAGTATCATCAGTGGCTGGTGGAGATCCGCGGGCTGAACATCGCCAGCCTGGAGTACGCCGGCGGCGACCAGGGAAAAGACCTGCTGCACTACATTCCCGATGAGCGCGAAAGTCTTCCGTCCACGATTCTGGAGAAATCCGAGCTGGAGAGGCTGCTGGCGGAGGGGATCGATGGCATTCCCGCCATCGAACGAACCGTCCTCAGCCTCTACTATCGCGAAGAGCTGACCTTGCGGGAGATCGCGCAGGTCGTCAACCTGCACGAGTCTCGCATCTCGCAGTTGAAGTCCCAGGCGATTCTCAGGCTGCGGAGCCACCTGTCCGAGCAATGGCCCGCTTCAAGAGGCATGTTAACGGCATGAGCACGGTCGAGCACCCAGGGCAATTCCGCTTGGACTCAGCGGAGAATGTGAAGCTGCTCCTCAACCAGTGGGGGGAGAGCCTGGAACAGGTTCTCGAATCCATGACCGATCAGCGGCCGGGAGTCCATTGGCAAGCCGTGAGCGGGCCTCTCTCCGAAGTGGCCGCAGCCACCGGGGCCGGCCCGGAGACTGAGATGCTGTGGTGGGAGCAGCCGTTCCAGTTGTCGCCGGAGATGGTGGTGTGGGTGGCGGCGCCGCGCGCGTCGTGGGAACATGCCGGAACCCTCACGCTCAAGGCGGCCGGTCTCGAAACCGTGGAGACCGGCGAAGCCAAGAATACCTGGTTCGAGATTCTCGGCCAGTCTCTGTCCGCGATGGCCCGTTCGATCGGCGCTCTCCTGGGGCGGGAGGTCACCTGCGAGGCCGGCGTGGAGCGCGCGCCCGAACCGGACGTGCGCGAATGGGCGTCCGTTTCGCTGCAATTTGCCGACACCCCGCTGGCTCCCCTGCTCCTCACCCTCAGCCCGAAACTGGCGGCTATGGCCGCCGCGCCACCGCCCACGGCCGAAGCCGAACGGCACCCGGAGCCGCCGGCCTCGCATGCGCAGCCGGCCCCCGCCAAATCGGCGCCGGCGATCTCGCGCACCATGGATCTCCTGCTGGATGTCGATCTGCCCGTCAGCATTTCCTTCGGCAAGGCGCAGCTTGCCATGAAAGACGTCCTGAAACTGACTACCGGATCGATCGTCGAGCTCAACCGCGGCATCGCCGAACAGGTCGAGGTGCTGGTCAACCAGTGCCTGATCGCGCGGGGCGAGGTGGTCGTGATTGAGGGAAACTACGGCGTGCGGATTCAGGAAATCGCCAGCCGTGAAGACCGCCTGCGGAGTCTGCGGTGACGCCCGCGGTCGATTCCGTAGTTCTTACCACGCTGGCGGCGAATCCCGCTATCCTCCCATTCGCGATTCTGAGCGGCCTGGTATTGGCCGCGGTGGCTTTGAGCCTGGCGGTCCTGTGCCGCGCAAGGACCCTGGTTCGAGACGCCATGGAAGCTTCCAGGGCGGACCATGCGCATGGTGAAGCTGCCGTGGAATCCCTGCGTCTGGAATTGAACGGCTTGGCGGCGCGACTTCAGGAAGCTCGCCTGGAGGTTCCTCCTCCCGCGGCGCCCGGCCTTCCCAGGCCTGGATTGAATCTGAGCAAACGGTCGCAGGCCTTGCGCATGCACCGGCGTGGCGATGCCCCGGTCGAGATTGCGTCGGCCCTGGGCGTCCCGCTTCAGGAAATCGATCTGCTTCTCAAGGTCCATCGAATCGTCATCAGCAACATCTGACCCGGCGGCGGCCGGTGCGCGGCGGCTCGAAATCCTGGCCGGCCAGGACCCCTCCCTCTTCCGGCACCCGCGCACAGCGGGCTTCCGTGCCCCATAATGAGGGAAGATGACCGTCGAGATCGAAGGCGTAACCCTGCACCTTGCCCACCCGGACGAACTGGCGGTCCAGTGGGTGGGACAGGACGAACTCATGCGGCAGTTGCTGGCCGCCTGGATGGTCGTGAACGATCAGGATCTGCCCATGAACCCCCGCCTGCTCGGCAAGCCCGGCGTGGGCAAGACCACGCTCGCCTACGCCGCCGGCAAGCGCATGGGGCGCGATGTCTACATCCTGCAAGCCACCCTGGACACGCGTCCGGAGGATCTGCTGGTTACTCCCGTGATCCAAGGCGAAGGCAGCCTGCGCTACGTGGCGTCGCCGCTGGTCACCGCCATGATCCGCGGGGGCATCGCCATCGTGGACGAAGGCAACCGCATGAGCGAGAAGAGCTGGGCCAGCCTGGCGCCCCTGCTGGATAACCGGCGCTACGTGGAATCCATCGTCACCGGCATCAAGATCAAGGCCCATCCGCATTTTCGGATGGTCGCCACCATGAACGACGACGCTTCCACCTTCGAGCTGCCGGAATACATCCATTCCCGGCTGCAGCCCCAGATCTTCATCGATTTTCCGGAACGCGATGAAGAATTGCACATCCTGAAGGAGAATCTTCCTTTCGCCGAAGAGCGCATCCTGAACTACGTGACGGATTTCCTCCAGTTGGCGCACGCCGCCGACGAACGCTACACCGTGCGGGACGGCATCAACGTGGCCCGCTACGCCATCAAGTTGAAGAGCCTGGCCACCCAGCGGACGCACGAGACGGAGGCTCTCGAAATCGCCATCGTTCAGGTGCTGGGAGAGGAAGCCCTGCGCTATGCCCGACGAAACCGGCCCAATTCCTGACGGCGGGACGCTCCCCGATTTCGGCCCGCTCCCCGATTTCGGCAGCCTGAAACGCGGCCGCTTCACCTACTTCCCGGTCGTGCCGGGCCGCTTGGAGTTTGCCATCGAAGTGCGCCAGGCGATTCTGCGCGAGCGTCCCCAGGCCATCGCGCTGGAGCTGCCGTCGACCCTGCAGTCGGCCTGGATGGGTGGCGTGGCGCGCCTGCCCGAGATGTCGCTGATTTTCTACCCCGACGAGACGGCCGGCGAGGACCAGGCGGTCTACGTGCCGATCGAGCCCGCCGACCCCTTTACCGAAGCCATCCGCACGGGCCTCGAGACCGGAGCGGAAATCGTGTTCGCCGATCCCGATGCCGGCGAGCGGCCGCATCTGAAGGACGCCTATCCGGACACCTACGCCCTCCGCCACATCGGCCTGGCGCGGTACGTCGAGGCCTACCGCGTCTACCCGCAGCCGCGGTCGGAGGAAATCTCGCGGCACGCCGCGGGCATCGCCTGGAAGCTGCAGGGCACCCATCCCCAGGCCGATGTGCTGGTAGTGCTGTCGCTCAACCTGCTGGACGCCGTGCTGGACGCCATGGAAGAGCCGCAAGCGCAGCCCCTGGCGCGCACCCGCCGCGAGGGCGTCGAGCTCTTCAACCCCCATCCCGAATCCCTGGGCGAGATCACCATCGAGTACCCCGCGCTGCAATGGCGCTTCGAGACCTTCCGGCAGCTCCTGACGGATGCCAGCCTCATCGACCGCCGGCACGCCCAACTGGCCGTCTTCCGCGAGGCCGAGAAGGAATACGAAATCTCGACCGGCGAGCGCATCGCCCACTGGCAGCGGCGCCTGCTGGCCCGCTACACCCGCAACCTCGCGCTCGCCGGGCAGCAACTTTCCGCCGGCATCTTCGATCTCACGGTGGCGGCCCGCGGGGTGGCCGACGACAATTTCGCCTGGGATGTGTGGGAGGCGGCCGGCCGTTATCCGCCCCAGCAGATCACTTCGCACCCCATGACCGTGCGCATCTCGGGCGACGAGGTCTGGCTCGACACGCGGCGCATCCGCCTGCGCCGGCGGCTCCCCAGCACCAAGCGTAGGCTGCGGCCGCTGGGCTTGAAGGCGCGCCGGAAGGAGAAGGTCCCCGGAGAATGGGCCAGCCAGTTGAATGGCGCCGGCATCTGCTCCTACCCGCCCGAGGACCTGGTAGTCGAAGACTACGGCCGCTATCTGAAGAAGAAAGGCAAAAGCATCCTCTCCGAGGAGCGGGTGCGAGTCGAGCCGTTTACCACGTCCATTCTGGACGGCATCGATATGCGGGAAACCATCCGTAAATGGTACGAAGGCCGCATCTATGTGCGCCAGTACCAGAAGATCCAGGGTGAGGTCGGCTCGATCGTGGTCATCTTCGACGAGGACCGCGACAACCGCTACTCCTACATGACCACCTGGCTGGGCGAGAACCAGAACGAGTCCGACATGGCCTTCTATTCCACCTTCCCGTTCGACAACCTGGTAGGGCCGGGTATGGGCCGGGCCGAATACGGCGGGTTCCTGATGAGCCTTCCGCCCCGCCGCATGTACGACGTGTGGCAGGACGCGGACTACGAATTCGCGGAGTCGAAATCCGAGCGGCTGCTGCTGGCGGCGCTCGACTATTCGATCCACCGGCACGTGGTCTACGTCGCCGCGAAACCCCCACGGAGCATTTTCAAGACCATCGCCTCGCGCGCGGGCCGCACCATCATTTATATCCCCATCGGCCAGCTCTCCCCGGTCTCGCTCAAGAAGATCCGCGTGGTTCACGTGCTGGACGGCTACGACAAGCGGGAAATCGCCAAGGACTATTTGTGGTGATCAAGAGCTGTCGGCGATTGAGAGCTGTCAGCGATCAGCCTTCAGCGGTCAGCCTGCGATTGCGGCCGTGCCTGCGCCGGTGCGTCGACGGGTGTCGCGGAGAGCTGAAGGCTGATCGCTGAACGCTGTCTATTCGTTGAGAGGTATCAGCCATCGGCATCGAGCGGTCAGCCTGCGAGTGCGGCCGTGCGTGTGCCGTGTGCGTCCGCCGCTGCCGCGGAGAGCCGATCGCTGAGCGCTGAACGCTGAAAGCTATTCGTCGCATCCAGGCTCCGCATCTTGGCCGAAAGAGTGGTCCGTTTTAGCCGGAGCATCTCCGCGGCCGCCTTCTTGTTGCCGCCGGTCTTCGAAAGCGCCTGCTCCAGGATGCTGCGCTCGATGAGCGCCAGCGTCTGTTCGTAATCCAGGCCGTTGTCCGGAACCGACACCACCGGGGGCGCCGGGACGGCCGGGACGGCGTGGATCGGGGGCCGTGCCGCCGGAGTTGCGGGTAGGGGAAAATCCCCCGCCAGCAGAACCGCGCGATCGCCGCTCATCGCCACCGCCATCTCCACGGCGTTCTCCAGTTGCCGGACATTGCCGGGCCAGGCGTAACCACATAGATGTTCGATGGCTTCCGGCCGGAACGATTTGGGCGGAATCTCCTCCACCCGGCAAACCTTCTCCACGAAATGCCAGGCCAGCATGGGGATGTCCTCGCGCCGCTGCCGCAGGGGCGGCATGTGTATGGGCACCACGTTCAGGCGGTAGTAAAGGTCCTCCCGGAACCGGTCCTGTTCGATTCTCTGCGCGAGGTCGCAGTTGGTGGCCGCCACCACGCGAATGTCCAGCCGGACCGTCTCCGAGCTGCCTAACCTCTGCAGCTCCCGCTCCTGCACGACCCGCAGGAGCTTGGCCTGAAGATCCAGGGGCAGATCTCCGATTTCATCCAGAAAAAGGGTGCCCCCCTGAGCCTGCTCGAACCGGCCGACCCGGTTTTGAAAGGCCCCCGTGAACGCTCCTTTGACGTGACCGAACAGCTCGGCTTCCAGCAGGTTTTCGGGTAAGGCGCTGCAGTTTACCGCTACCAGGCGCGACCGGCGGCGCGGACCCGCCAGGTGCACCGCGCGCGCGGCCATCTCCTTGCCCGTGCCGGTTTCGCCCGTGATCAGGACCGTCGACCGGCGGCCGGCCACCATTCGAATGATGTGGCTGACCTGCCGCATCTCCGCGCTCTCCCCGACCAGCAGCCCCTCCCATTCCTCCCGCTCCAGGCAGGTGGCGAGCCGAACCAGATCGCAGGTGCTGCGGTCCGCCGTTTCCGAGGGCAGCGGCGAGCCGAAGGTCGACACTTGTTTGGCATCCATCATGTGTTTATACAGCCCGGCATGTGTTTATGACAGCCCTGTCTTTATGCAACCCTGTCTTTATTAAAGCAATGTCTTCATCCATCAACGGCGCGTACACAGCAGCAATCGGCGGAACTCCCGCAAACTTTAGGACCAAACCTCAGCGTCCTCTCGAAAAAAAAGGCTAAAGCCTCCTCACCCGCCCGCCGATATGTCATTCAGCCAGAGGCAGGCGTCGGTTATGAGAGTCTACGATGTGAATCTGACAAGTACTTCGGCGGCCGAGTCCGGGCGGGCGTCCGAGACACAAAAGGCCGATCGGGCCGGTAGCGGCCGGGCAGGTAGTTCGGGCGCGGCCGGAAATGGCGACCGTGTGGAGTTTTCCAGCACCTTGGGACGTCTCTCCCAAGCCCTGGCGGCAGACGGCTCGGATCGGGCCAGCCGGGTGCAAGCGCTAGCGGCACAATATCAGAGCGGCCAATACCAGCCCGACTCCCTGGCCACCAGCCGGGGCATGATTTCGGAGGCGCTGGCGGCCGGCGGCAAGTAGCCATGACGGCAGCCAACGTGGTCGAAGGGTTGGCGGCGGCGCGCTTCCAGGTGGAGCGGGCGTGCGGGCTGTTGGTGGCCGCATCTCCCGAGTCCCTGGACGGGTGTCCGGCGCTGCTCGAAAGGGCCTGTTCCGCGATCGCGGAATTCCGGCCGGGGCTGCGCGAGGTCCAGGGCGACCCCGATGCGCTGGCGGAGGCGTACCGGCTGCAATTCGCAATCCGCCACGCCGCGAGGCTGCTCGAAAGCGCGTGGCAATACCACGCCAAATGGAACCGCATACTGGGGGCCATGACCGGAGGCTACACGCGCCGCGGCGATCCGGCGCCGGTCATTCGGCCGGCACGGGTCTGTCTCACGGGTTAAGAAGCTATGGGGAACATTCTCGCCACTCTGGGCTCTTCGGCGGGCGCGCTCGACGCCATCGATCAGGTCCTGCAGGTCACCCAAAACAACGTAGCCAATGCCTCCACGCCCGGCTATGCCAAGCAAAGCCTGGTTCTCGAGGCCATGCCCTTCGATTTGACCACAGGGGCAACCGGGGGCGTCCGCGCCGGCCAAGTCCAAAGCTCGCGGGATCAGTATGCCGAGCAGGCCGTGCGCAGCCAGACCACCTTGCTCGGAAATGCGCAGCAAAACGTCACCAGCCTCACCTCCTTGCAATCGCTGTTCGATGTCACGGGCCAATCCGGCATTCCGTTAGCTCTCAACAACCTGTTCCAGAGCTTCTCCGCCTGGGCACAATCGCCCAGCGACACGGTGGCGCGCCAAACGGTGTTGCAGCAGGCCACCAGCCTGGCGAGTGCGTTCCAGCAAACCGCCACCGGGCTGGCCGGCGCGCAGCAGCAAACCCAGCAACAACTGCAGGGGACGGTGGACCAGATCAACCAACTGGTGGGCCAGCTCCAGGGCTTCAACACCAAGATTTTGCAGGGTTCGCGAAACGATCCCTCCCTGGACGCCGAAGTGAATTCCACCCTGGAACAACTGTCGCAGTACGCCGATATCACGTCCCTGCAGCAGCCGGATGGAACGGTGACGGTTCTGATGAATGGCCAGACGCCCTTGCTGGTGGCCGGCCAGCAGTATCGGATTTCCTACCGGCTCGCGGGGGCGGCCACTCCGCTCTACGCGGGCCATGCGTCCGCGCAAATCACCGCCGCGGACGGCACCGACATCACGGCACAAACCACCGGCGGCCAACTCGGAGCCCTGCTCAATATCCGGAACACGGTAATCCCTTCCTATCTGGGTGACTCGTCCCAAGCCGGCTCGCTTAATATCTTGGCCAAAACGTTCGCCGACCGCGTCAACACGCTGTTGACACCGGTCGACAACTCCAGCGGCACACCGGTCCAGACGGGTGTTCCCATCTTCACCTACGACACCACCAACGACACCAACGTGGCGCAGACGCTGGCCGTCGATCCCCAAGTCGCGCCGGACCAATTGACCGCGGTGGATCCCGGGCCGCCCGGCATTTCCAACGGGGTTCCCCTGGCACTATCCGCTATGTCCAATGGGACCGACAGCGCCGACCAGATCGATGGCGACACCTACAACCAGTACTTCGGTGGCATGGCATCCGCGGTCGGCAGCGCGCTCAACCAAGCCACCGGGCAACAGACGGTCCAGCAGGCTGCGGTGGCACAAGCCCAGAACCTCCGCCAGCAGACGTCCGGGGTATCCCTGGATGAAGAGGCCACGCTCCTGGTCCAGTTCCAGAGGGCTTATGACGCCAACTCGCGGCTCATCTCGGTGCTCGACCAGATTAGCCTGGATGCCATCAACATCATCCAGCCAGGAACCGCATGATCACCAACCTCGATCCCGCCTCTTCACTATATCTGTCCGAAATCGGACAGATCCAACAGAGAATCGCCGACGCCAACAACCAGGTTTCGTCCGGCAAGAAAATATCGGTGGCGTCGGATGCGCCCGATGAGATCGCTCCCCTGCTCCAGCTTCGCGCCGACCAGTCGCACAATAGCCAGATCCAAGCCAATCTCGTACTCGCCAAATCCAATGCGGACGCGGCCGATGGCGCGCTCTCGAGCGCCATCCAGCTCATGGACAGCGCGCTTTCCGTCGCCACCCAGGGCACCAACATCACCATGGACTCCACCACCTACCAGAACCTCGCCCAGCAGGTGCAGGCCCTGCAACAGCAGATGGTGAACCTCAGCCAGACCACGGTCCAAGGCAAGTACATCTTCAGCGGCGACCAGGACGGCAGCCCCGCCTACGCCCTCGACCTGGCCACCCCCGTTGCCAATCCCGATGGTACGATGCCGCCTCCCACCAATGGGGTCGATCAGCTCTTGACGGCCCAGACCGCCACGCAACAGGTGGAGGATCCCGCCGGAGGATCGTTCGTCGCCACCCAGACCGCGCAAACCATCTTCGACGACGGGCGCAATGCGGATGGCACGTTTGCGGCGGACAACGTTTTCAACTCCCTGCAAACTCTGCGGTTGGCCCTGCTCGCCAACAACCCCACCCAGATTGCCAACACCATCACTTCCGTCAAGGCGGCCACCGACCATCTGAATGCCATGGAATCCTTCTATGGCAATGTCCAGGATCGAATTCAGACCGCGACCGATTATGCCAGCAGCTACGACACCCGGTTGCAGACCGAAATCAGCGCCGCACAGGATGCCGATGTAACCAGCGCCGCCATGGAGCTTACCCAGTCCAGCACCCAGCTCCAGGCCGCCCTGCAGATGCAGGCCAAGATGCCCACCAGCACCCTGTTCGATTTTCTGGGCTGAAGCGTGGTGGCACAGGCACTTCTTGACCCCGCCACCGGGCCTGCCTGTGTGTCCGTGGCACAGGCATTCCTGCCTGTGTGTCGTGGCACAGGCATTCCTGCCTGTGTGTCGTGGCACAGGCATTTCTTGACCCGTCACCGGGCCTGCCTGTGTGTCGTGGCACAGGCATTCCTGCCTGTGTGTCCGTGACACAGGCATTCCTGCCTTGTGTGTCGTGGCACAGGCATTCCTGCCTGTGTGTCCTCCATCAGTCGAACAGGTGCGGCACAAACCGGCTGACGTTGGTGGTGATCGGCGTGTCCGATTCGCGAATCCCCATGCCACCCGCCGCATTCCCCTCCTCGTGCCCGATCACCCAACTGCCCAGCACCGGATACGCGCCGTCGAAGCTCTTCAGCGGCGCCAGGTCCTGGTAAATGAAACCCTCCGCACCGTAGTCGCCGCCCGTCTCCAGGTCTTTCCCCGGCTGATGCAAGGTGATATTCGAGCCCTCCCGCCCCAACAGCGGCTTCCGCACCCACGACATCAGCAGACCCGGCCCGTCGAAGTTCGCCTCCAGCAGGTTGGGATGCCGCGGGTAGAGTTTCCACAGCACCGGCAGGATTCCCTTGTTCGAGAGCAGCATCTTCCACGGCGGCTCGATCCACAGAGTGCCCGCGGTTCCCAGGTGCCGCCCGAATTCCTCGCGCACCATCCACTCCCACGGATAGAGCTTGAACACCGCGCCCAGAGGTTGGTTGTCCGGTCCCACGAACCTCTTGCCGTCCCAGCCGATCTCGTCGATCGGAAAAATCGAAGCCGTGAGCCCGGCCTGCTGTGCCGTGTCCTGAAGGTACGTGACCGTCATGCCATCCTCGGCATCGTCCATCGAGCATAAGTCGATGCGCTGGCCCGGAAGGTACGGCGCCAGCTCCTTCCACAACGCAATCAGCCTCTCGTGGAGGGAGTTGAACTGGTCGCGCTGGGGGAACGTGTCCTGCAGCCAGTACCACTGCACCACCGCCGCTTCCAGCAGCGCGGTCGGAGTGTCCGCGTTGTACTCCAGGAGCTTGGGCGGATGGACTCCGTCGTACGCCAGGTCGAACCGTCCGTAGAGCGAAGGCGGCTCCGCTTCCCAGGAACTCTCGATCAGCGGCACCGCGCTCTCGGGAATGCCCATCTTCCCGTACAGCCGGTTGTCGATCGCGTGCTGCGCGGCCGCGAGTGTCATCTTCTCCAGTTCGTTGGTGGCCGCTTCCAGAACTTCCACTTCCTTGGCCGTGAACTCGTAGAACGCGGACTCGTTCCAGTAGGGCTGCTCGCCCGAATGCCAGGTAAGCCCCGCTTCTTCGACCTTCTTTTGCCAGTCCGCTCGTGGCGTCGCTTGAATCCGTCGCATTATCCCCCCGCTCCATGCCCCGCGCCCGATGACCCGAATCCCCCGCGCTCGACGCTGGGCGCTGCCGTACCCGGCGAGTGCCCCGCGCCGCCCGGCGGATCGGCAAAACGCGAGCCGGCATACGATGTCGATGGCGCCGCCGTGACCGTCCCTCCGCGCGACACATACCCGCGGTACGAATCGAAGTAGAACGGGTAGGGGTAATGATAGCTCATCGGGTACCACGTCCCCTGCCAGAAATAGCCCCCGCGGTCGATCGCTTCCTGGCAGGCCTGCTGGCTGAAGGTAGCGGCCTCGCAGGGATCCGGGCGCCGCCGGCCGCACGCCGCCAACCCGACGGTGGCCACCACTGTCAGGGTCACGCTCGCCGATTTCTTCATGTGGGGCGCCTTTCGCTCCTCCCGCATGTTAGCATCAAGCCAGCATGGCACTCGGCGATTTGACCAAGCAGATTGCGCAACAGGCGCTGTTGTCCGCCACCGCGCCCACACCCAAGGAACCCGCCCCGCCGCCGGCTCCCGACCCGGTTTCCGCCATCATCCTGGGACAGATCAACGCCATGCAGAAGGCGCTGAAGGACGACGAAGAGCTGGTCGTGCTATTCCACACCGGCGCCGAGCGCCTCCGCGTGATGGAGATCTTTGCGCCCTCGCGCCAGGTCGCCGTGCTCAGCGGCACCGACCAGGACCGCAACCTGACTCGGGTGATTGCCGCGGTCGAGTCGCTGCAACTGGTCTGCAAGGTGATGAAGGTTCCGCCCGGCAGCAAGCCCGCGCGCGTAAGCTTGATCACCCCGAAACACTGAGGTCACGCCAGGATGCTAGCGATGCTAGCGAGTCGTAAACACAGTCTTTCTCTCGGTTTCCTCCGCGCTTATCTCCGTGCCTCCGCTTCTCCGCGGTGAGATCGTGTCCTGAGGGTCACCCCGAAACACTGAGATTCCAGCGGGTGATGACTCGCGTCGTGCGCTCGTACCCCAGCGTGCCCATGGATGCCGTGCCGAGCGCGAACAGCCGGCCCGCATCCGCAGCCAGGCCCAGCCACCGCGCCGTGAGAATTCGCAGAACGTGCCCGTGCGCGAAGAGCGCGACATCTCCATCGGCCTGTAACGCCCGCTCAATGACCGCTTCGGCGCGCGCCCCCACCTGCTCCACAGTCTCCCCATGCGGCACTCCCGAGACCCACAGCGACCAGCCCGGAACATCCTTCTGAATCTCGGACGTGGTGCGGCCTTCGTAATCGCCGTAATCCCACTCGATCAGGTTCGGATCGATCCGCGCCTCCGCTCCGTAACCGGCCAGCCGGCATGTCTCCCGCGCGCGCTCGAGCGGGCTGGTCAGCACCAGGGCAAACCTCCGTCCGCCCAGCAGCCGGCCCATGGCCGCGGCGTTCTCTTGTCCCGCC
>DASQZT010000100.1:0-30733 GCA_035638575.1 Bryobacteraceae bacterium | reverse complement strand
GAACAATTGCCGAGACAGCCCAGCAGTTTTTCGCCCTGGTGCAGACTGACGAAGACGCCGCGCTGGGCGCCGAGGGCGCTCGATCCGCGCGCCTCGACAGGCTGGCGGCGGCCGGACCCGCGCAGGCATGCGAGCGTTTCCGCGGCGCTGTCGAGCAGCGCCTCGCAATCGGCCGGGGTCAGTTGGAGCGCCTCGCGGCGGCAGTATGCCAGGGCCGCGTAGCTGACCGAATGGTGGTAGTCGCCGGTGATTTCGCCGGAGGTCTGGTAGTCCAAGGTTGACTGGTAGATATCGTCGTCCCCGAGACGCGCCAGGATATCGAGGAGGAGCGCGATCGGTTCCGATCCGCACACGGTGGCGCCGGTCTCGCGCAGGGTGGCGCGGAAGAACGAAGAGTGGAGGCTGCCCGCGGCATCGATGCACTCGGAATCCAGCTCGCGCAAACGCCGCGCGGCGGAGCCATCCGGGGGAAAGGGCACAAAACCGAAATCGCGCCCGTAATGCGTGAAGTCCGAAGATGCCACGAAAACCGTGCCAGGACGCCATTCGGCCGCCAGCGCGTGGGCCGCGCGAGCCCGTTCCTCCGCAGTCGTGCGACCCACGTACAACGGGGCCACCCGCGCCCGCGGGGCGACTTGCTGAAGGAAGGGCAACTGGATCTCGAACGAGTGATCGCAGACCCGTTCCTCGGCGGCGCGCGGGAAGGCTCCGGCGAACTCGGGGCTGATAGCGACCTCGCCAAGGGGAGTCGAGATGGCGTCCACGTCGGGCACGGCGACTCCGCGCAGGCCGCCATGATGCGGAAACGCGAGCACTACGATTCGCTCGGGCTTAGAGAGCTGAAGGGCGCGGTACGCGGCGGCCGCCACGGCCCCGGAGTACGCGGGTCCGGCGTGGGGCGTGACGAAGGCAAGAGCCTCGGTGAAAGGAAAACAGCCGATGCGCGCGCGCGATTCTTCGAACCGATCCTGCAGGAGGCGCTCCAACTCGGCGCGCCGTTCCGGGTACCACGTACCCTGGAACGGGGAGAAGTGAACAGACTGCATGACTCAACCGCAGCGAATATGAACCAGGCCGCCGGCCTCGCCGGGGCGCCGGGGCAACTCGCCCCACACGCCCGGAATCCGGACCCCACAATGGGGACACGCACCTTCGGAAGAAATTCGATTGCGCAGCACGCGGAAACCCAGCCGCTCGACGACGGGGCGGCCGCAGGAGGGACACATGGTGTTCTCGAGATCGCCGGTATTGCCCGGCAGGTTTCCGGCATAGACGAAGCGCAGGCCGGCGGAGCGGCCGATCTTCGCCGCGCGAATCAGCGTCTCGGGCGGGGTATTGTCCGGCCCGATCATTTTGTAATCCTGGTGGAACGCCGTGACGTGCCAGGGAATGTCCGGCGAGATGCCGGCCAGGAATTCGGCGATGGCGTGGAGCTCGGCGTCGGAATCGTTGAAGCCGGGCACCACGAGGGTCACGATTTCCAGCCAGAAGCCCATGTCGTGGATGCGCCGGACAGACTCCAGAATCGGCGCGATGCGGCCGCCCAATTCGTGGTAGCGGCGGTCGTCGAAGCTCTTGAGATCCACCTTGTAGAGGTCCACCCAGGGGCGAAGATAATCGAGCACTTCGGGAGTGGCATTGCCGTTGGAGACGTAACCGGTGATCAGCCCGGCCGCCTTGGCCTCGCGGAAGACGGCGACGGCCCACTCCGAGGTGATGAGGGGCTCGTTGTAGGTGCTCACGATGCTTCGGGCGCCCTGGCGTTGGGCGAGCTTGACGAGCTGTTGCGGCGTAATTTCCCGAGAGTCGAGGGTCGAACGGAAATCGCGGAGAGCTTGCGAAGAGACCCAGTTCTGGCAGTACCCGCAATGGAGGTCGCAGCCGAGCATGCCGAAGCTGAGGGCGCGGCTGCCCGGCAGAGCATGGAAGAACGGCTTCTTTTCGATGGGATCGCAATAGACCGCGTTGACGTAACCGTAGGGCGCGTAAAGCTTGCCGCCGCGATTGAAGCGGACCTTGCAGACGCCGGCGAATCCCGAGGGGACAGGACAGCGATGGCCGCAGGCAAAACACAGGACGCGATTGCGGTCGAGGGGCTGGTACAGTTCCGCTTGGCGGGTCTGGCGGGCGAGTTGTTCAGCCAGAGTATCCATGCACTACCCGTGACGTATTGTAGCGCCCGGCGGTGTCGGGGGCGGCGGCGATTGTAGTACACTGGAGAAAATCAGCGCCCGTAGCTCAGTTGGATAGAGCGTCTGGCTACGAACCAGAAGGTCGCGTGTTCGAGTCACGCCGGGCGCACCACAGAATCGACAATTTACCGACACCCAATCAACTCGCCACGAGTAGATTCCCGCCACAATTCCCCCGGGCCGCGAAGAAAGATGTTTTTTCATGAGGCAACGGGTCGCGCTCAGTATCAAAAGGGGTGATTCGACGCGACGATTGCCCTGAATGTCGCGGTGACGTCGTTAGATGGGCGAGCAGTGGCGGATGGCCTGTACGCGACCGACTCGAGATTATCGCGATCGACTTCAACGGCTACGCCGCGGTTGAGCAACTCGAGGTTTACCACTATCCGGTAGCTCGTTTTCTCCCTCACGAGAATACCCTCCAGCCCTGCCATTGCGCCTTCTCGTATTCGGATACGCTGTCCCACGCCAAGAGATGGCCAAACCTTTAGCGCCAAACCCGACCGGACCATCGTCTTGACGGCCGCAATTTCCTCGTCGGGAACCGGGCAGGGCTTTCCGTTGAAACCGACGATCGAGGTGACCCCCATCGTGGTCAGGACCTTCGAGCGCTCTCCCGAGCCAATGCGGCAGAAAACGTAACGGGGAAACAACGGGAGTTCCACGGTCTTAGCGCGATCGGACCAGCGGTGCTTCGCGCGGTAGAGCGGGACATAGGCGTCCAGGGCTTTCGCCTGGAGCTGCTCCACAACAGCTTTCTCATGCTGCGGCTTGACGGTCACAGCAAACCACGAGGCTTGAGGGTCGGGCGTACTTCGCGTTTTCATAAAATCCACCGGCGACAGCGAGGCGCTTCTGGCAGGTCCGCAGGCTCTGACCACTGCCAGGAAGGATATTTGTAAATATCATACAAGAAGGTCCCGTTTCCCGCAATACATTTTGGAATATTATCGATGCTCGGTCGCGACAATATCGCCGCAACCGGGCAGCGTTCGTCTCGCATCTTCTCTTCTCTATGAAATAAATCCAAAAAATTCAGAGCGAAAAATCCCGAGATTATCCGTTCCGGCATGACACTCTCCAAGTGCAGTGATCGATATCCACAGCCATGTCGTCTGGGCAGTTGACGATGGGCCAACCAGTCTGGAGGAAAGCCTGGCCATGCTCCAGGCTTCCGCCGCGGATGGCGTGACCGATATCGTCGCCACCTCTCACTCCAACCAGCGGTACGCCTATGATGCGGAACTGGTGCAGGGCAGGATTGCGGAACTCGGCCGATGCACGGCACATCCCAGGATCCATCGCGGATGCGAGTTCCACCTCACCTTCGACAACGTCGACCAGCTGCTGGAAAATCACACCGCCTTCACCATCAACGGCACCCGCTACCTGCTTCTCGAATGCCCGGATTTCCACATTGGCAGGCACACGGAGGCTGTTCTCCAGCGGCTGATCGACGTCGCCCTGGTGCCCATCGTGGCCCATCCGGAGCGCAATCCGCAGCTCCAGAAAGCGCTCAACCGCCTCGAAAGCTGGATCGAACTGGGTTGCCTGGCTCAAGTAACGTCGCTATCGATCACCGGCGGATTCGGCGGGCCGCCCCGGTCGGCGGCAATGAAGATTATCGAGCGCGGCCTGGCGCACATGGTTGCCAGCGACGCGCACGATTCGAAGCACCGCCACCCACGCCTTTCGGCCGCGTACGCCGTGGTTCGGCGCAGTTTTGACGAGGACACGGCGGACCTCCTGTTCACGCACAATCCGAACTGCGTCATACAAGGCCTTCCCGTGGCCCGAGGCATGCTGGCGGCCGCCACTCCCGGGCGGCGATGGTGGCCGTTTTGATTTTTTTCGAATTCAATCCTATGCGGCTTCTGGACATTTGAATTATGCTTTGCCCGAAATGCAAGGTCGAATCCGCTTACCGTTCCCACAGACAGGGTTTAAAGGAGAACGTGCTGAGCCTCTTCGGTTGGTACCCCTACCGGTGCAAGTGTGGGGCACGCTTCCGGAGCCAGCGCTATGCGCCGCCCGCGGTCGAGACGACCAAGGGAGCGAAGGCCGCCGGGTCTGAAATCCGTGCCACGCGCGCCGCTGCCCGGCGGAAGGTCAAGCGGCGCGAGTTTGTCCTTTGGCTCGGGGCAGGTGCGCTATTCCTCGCCTACCTGTTCTACCTCACCCACGATAACGGTTACTCCGCGGATCCGCACTAGGAATTCCTCCCGAGAACCGCGACCGTCAGGGAGGAGACGGCCGCACGGCGATCTCGCGCAGCACCAGGAATCCCGCAATCCGGGTGGTTCCCGGCTTTCGGCTATACCGCAGCGCGAGGCGCGCCAGCCGACACCGTGCCGAACTCCGAAACCAGATGGCGCTGGACCGCTCATCTTCCGAAGACAGGCTCTCCGCCTGGCCCAGTACCGTGTCCCGGCCCAGTTCCGTGACGCGCCATCCCAGGCCCGTTTCCGCCGCAATTCCCGACGTGCGGTACCTGAATCCGAGTTCGTATCCGGTGTCAGGGAGAACCGGAACAATCTGCGCGAGGAGCTCGAAATCCTCCGGCTCACCCCCGGAGAACGTCAAGCGCAGTCCGCCGGCGTTGTCCTCCGCCGAAGCGCTAATACCCTCGACGGCCGGCATGCGCCAGGCGAACCCGCTCGAAACGGATGTCGTGGAAAAACGGCCGTCCGTCAGCACCCGGCCGCTTTTCGGATCCAGGGTTCCGAACGGAATCCGGCCTGCCTCCGCCAGGCGGTTCCAAATCTCCAGAGCCTCGCCGGCACCCGCTCTTTCGAGAAGCCGGTCGCACGCGGCCACGAGCAGCGGTACATCGGCTTCCCGCCCTCCCTCGATCACCTTTCGCACGGCCGGCATCATGACATCAAGCCGTCCCCGATTCAGGAGGTAAGAGAGATAGCCCGCGCGCACCTCCGGCCTCCGGATTTCGATGCGGTCGATCAGCTGCCCGTCTTCCACCACACTCCCGCACAGGCGGAACAGCCCCGAGGCGTCCCCGGAAACCATTTCCGCCGCCGCTTTGGCCCATAAACGGAACCCAGCCGCGTCATTGCGCCGGAGATAGTAGTTTGCCAGCGTCCACCTGGGGAGATACTGCCGGTCCGCCTCGGCGGCGCGCAGCAGGCACCTCTCGGCCTCTCTCAGGTTACCTTCCGCTTCGCACCCCAGACCGAGTGAGATCCACGAGCGCGAATCCAACGGATTGACCTCGACCGCGCGCCGCAAGGCTTGTATCGACCTCGCCGGATCGGTATCGGCAGTCAAGAGAGAAAGCCGGAAATGATACTCGGCCTGGTCCGGCATCCATCGGAGGGCCGCTTCCGTTCCCGCCAACGTGTCTTTCCGCGCCTGGTAATCGGCCCATCCCACGCGCATCGACCAAACCGCCGCAATTGCGAAACCGGCCGCCAGCCCGGCACCAACGAGCACCCGTCCCGCGCCAACCCCCGTCATGGCTCCCCTTGCCGGATCAACAATCCTTCCCCCGATTTGGGCGCCGCCCCGCGGCCCTCGCTGGTGGTCCACCATGCCATTTTCATGAGCTGGGGCGACCGCAGCGTCAACTCCATCACCCCGGTGGCCCCGTCGCTTGCCGCCCAGGCCAAGCGGGCCGATCTCGCGGTCGAGGACAAGCCGCGCACCTGAAAATTCACGTCCGGTAACATGCTGTGGTCCAAAAGTCTATACCGCGCGCGATAAGTTCCCACAATCGCGTCCCCATCTTCCCGCAGAGAGCATTCCATATACATTGCCGGATACTCCCCGGAATTGGCGTCCGGCTGGTTTCCCGGGGCATACAGCCACTTCCCCCGAAAGAACGACGCTTCACGATTCCGGGGGGCGGCATCCTTCGGAGGCCGTTCGGACTTCTCGGGCGCGGCGCTCTCGAGCCGAACCGCCTGCGAGCTCTCCATCGGCAGGACCTCCGTGCCCGGAACCAGGGTCATCGCATACCACGCAATCGCGGTAACTAGGCCTGTCGTCCCGATCAGAATCCCGAACCAATAACGCGCGGCAATCTGGGTCCAGGATCCCGGCTTGGGCGGTGGCACAACCACGTTCACTTTGTGCACCCACGGAACCAACCGCCCCTCCCGCCGGTGGCCAAGCCTCGCATCGCGAGCCTCCTCCCGCCTCAAGCCATCGTCGTATGCGCGCCGCCGGCGCGGATCCGTCAGGATCGCGAACAGCTCGTTGATCCGCTTCATCTGCCGCTCGGCCGCCGCTCTCAATTTCTCGTCCGGCTGCCCATCCGGGTGCACCAGTCGCGCCAGGGTCTTGTACGCCTGGCGGATTTCCGCCTTGGAGGCGTTCGGAACCACGCCGAATTCTTCGTAATAATTCAATGTGCGTTCCCTGCGATATCGCAGCAGGCGTAAGACACTTGACGCAACAAGGTCTTAAGATCCAGAAATAAGTGCGAATTTCCGGGCAAGAATCTACTATAAATCAGAGTCGATTCCTTTTAGGAGCCAAAGATGTTCAAAACGGCCATTTGTTTGATTTCCCTCGGCTGCCCCCTTGTCCTGGCGGCGGCCCCTCCCTCCATCGGGACGATCAGATCAAGTGGAGAGTTCCGCGTGGATGGCGCGGTCATAAAGGACAACGGCACTCTGTTCGAGGGCAGCACCGTGGAAACTGCCGAGGCGCGTTCGGTTGTTCAGCTCGGGAACCTGCAGCTCACGCTTCTCCCGATGTCCCGTGCGACGATCTACCGCGACCGCACGGTTCTGCAAAAAGGTTCGGAAGTGGTGTCGGGCGCCGGAAAGCACGTGGTGGAAGCTCTCGGGATGCGGATCGCCCCCTCGGCCGCCACTTCGTCGGTCCAGGTTGAAATTCCCACGCCCGGCCGTGTGGCCGTGGCGGCGCGCGATGGAGGGGCCGAAGTCCACAACGCATCGGGCATCCTAGTGGCCAGCCTGCGCGCCGGCATGTCTCTGGCGTTTGAACCCCAGGGGAACCCTAAGGCCGTCAAGATTACCGGCAAGGTCATAGCCACACACGGCAGGTTCCTCATGATCGACGTCACCACCAACGTCACGGCGGAAATTGTGGGCACCGATCTGACGAAGTACGTCGGCAAGAAAACCCAGGTTTCGGGCGAGATTGTTCCCGACGCAACGCCACTCGCTCCCGCCACCGAGGTGGTCCGGGTTTCGAGCGCGAAACTCGCGGTCGCCGCGGGCGCAGCCGGCGCGGGCGGGGCGGCCGGCGCGGCCATCGCGGGAGGCGGCCTTTCGGCAGCGGCAACGGCCGCGATCGTCGGCGGCGTCGCGGTAGGCGCCGCCACGGTCGGTATGGCTGCCGCCGGCACGTTTAGCGGCGACAGTTCGGCCAGCCGTCAATAGGGCCGGCCGGCCACGGAACCTGCGGCGGCCCGTCCGATGCGGATTATCCTGGCGGCGCTCTTCTTCTTCGCCATCCTGACGTTGTGGGTCCCTGCGTGGTGGCCGGTGACGGTCTTCCAGGTGGGCGTGTTTGCGCTCGCGGGAGTCGCTGTGCTCCAGGCACCGCAACGCCCGTTGAAGTTAAGATGGCCCCTGGCGCCGCTCGCTTTCGCGGTGCTGTGGGGCACCATGCAGTGGCTCACCGGCCGCACCGCGTACGCCCTGAAAACCCAGACCGCCATCGTGCACTGGGCCACGCTGCTCGCGGTCTTCCTCATCGGTTATTCCGTCTTACGCGACGCATCCGCTCTCCAGTGGTTTCGCTCCGCCATGGTGTGGTTCGCTTTTGCCGTCTCCGTCCAGGCCACCCTCCAGAACTTCACCGCGGGCGGGCGGGTGTTCTGGCTGTTTCCGACCGGCTACACCGATTACGTCCTGGGGCCAATCGTTTACCATAACCACTACGCCGCGTTCATCGAGGCGGTCCTGCCCATGGCCCTCTACGAGGCGCTACGCGGCAAGCGCCGGGCACTTCTCCATACCGCAATTCCGGCCGCCATGTACGCTTCCGTGATCGCCTCCGGGTCCCGCGCCGGCTCCGTGCTGGCGTCGGCGGAAGTTGTCGCCGTAATTGCGATCCTGTGGCTCGGCGGGCGCGCTTCGGGTCGCGCTGCCGGACTCTCCCTGGTGAGCCTCGCGGCCCTTTGCGCCGTCTTTACGCTAGTGGTTGGACCGGAGGCCGTCTGGTCCCGTTTTCAAATTGCCGAAGAAATGCGGCCGCAGTTCGCGGCAGCGTCGCTCCACATGATCTCGGCGCACCCCTGGATCGGCGTAGGCCTGGGCACGTGGCCCACGGTGTATCCGCGTTACGCCCTGGCCGATTTCGGCGTCTACGTCAACCAGGCCCACAGCGACTGGCTGCAATGGGCGGCCGAAGGCGGCGTCCCTTTTGTCCTCATGATCGCTACCCTGTTCACCTGGTCGATTCGGGCCGCATGGCGTTCCGTATGGGGACTCGGGGTGGTGGCTGTTTTCCTTCACGCCTCAGTGGACTATCCTTTTTCCCGTCCGGCGCTTGGCTCGTGGGTAGTGGTGATCATCGCCATGCTCGCGGCGCGCGGAGTTGCAGGCCGGCAAAATGATAGTCAGCCCCCTGAGCAAATTATTTTTGCTGAGAATTTAAACCGTTCATCCGACTAAGTGGTAGACAACGTAGTACGTTTGCATTTCTGAACGTAAGCGCCTGTCGCCGCAGCCGCTCGCGACGGGCGCTCACGGTTGTTCAGTCAAAATCAGTTGAGTCAAATGGGACTCACAAAGCGCGAGCTATGTCCTTGCAGGCGCATCACCCGAAGTAGCAAGAGTCATACCGGAGTGAGCCGAATCACATAGCTCAACTGTTGAATTCCAGCCGGATATCTCCACGCCGCTCAGGACTTTTTTCCGTGTACAGATTGAGGAGCCGTATCGTGAATTTCCGGGTGACCGCCGAAGAGCTCGAGCGACTCAAAACCGCTTCCGCGGTTCGGGGCTGCCGCTGTCTTTCGGATTTTGCCCGGTCCGTCATGCTGGAAAACGCGGATGCGCCGCCGCCCTCCCCGGCACATGAGTCCTGTGACAGGAGGATGCTCTCGTTTGAGCACAGGCTCGCCGCCCTTGAATCGGATTTCGAGGCCCTCCAGCGTGACGTCGTTGCTCCCAGGGGCTTGTCCTCCGAGTCGTCCGGGGTGAAGGGCTGAGCGTTGCCTGCCGCCTTGTCCGCCATCGTGACGGCAGGTCCGGCCGCCGGGGGCTGTTCCCGGATTTCTGATCGCCGTGTGAAGGTGTTGCCATGCGTTTTCTGATGACCCTGATGCTTTTGGCCGCAAGCGCCTCCGCGCAGCAGCCCGCGCGCGCGGTCCCCGTTCCGGAACTCGGCGCCAATCTTCCCGCGCAGCCGGTTGGCGCCAACGATCTGATCGCGGTCTCCGTCTACGATGCGCCGGAATTAAGCCGCACTATACGCGTGGGCGCGGATGGCTTGATCCGGCTACCCATGCTCGATGAGCTCATCAAAGCCGAAGGACTTTACCCTGCCGACCTGGAGGCCGCGATCGGAAAGGCCCTTAAGGCCGAACAGATCCTGAATTACCCGTTCGTCACCGTCACCATCGCCGCCTACCACAGCCGCCCCGTGAGTGTCACCGGCGCCGTAAAGATGCCGCTCGTCTTCCAGGCGGAAAGCCCCACCACCCTGCTGGAGGCCTTGGCGCGCGCGCAAGGCCTGCGGGAAGACGCCGGCCGCGAAATCATCGTGAGCCGCTCGCAACCCGGCGCCGACGGCAAGCCGGTGATGGTCACGCGCCGCATCTCCATTCGCGCGCTGATCGATGATGCCGATCCCGATCTGAACCTGAAGCTCACCGGCGGTGAGGAGATCCGGGTGCCCGAGGTCAGCAAGATCTACGTGGTGGGCAACGTGAAGAGGCCCGGCGCCTTCCCCGTGCAGGACGGGGCGGACACGACCGTCCTGCAGATGCTCGCGCTGGCCGAAGGGCTGATGCCTTTTGCGGGCAAGCAGGCTTACATTTACCGCCGCGAGGCCGCGGGCAACAAGGATGAAATCGCCGTGCCGCTCGACAAGATCATGAAGCGCCACGCTCCGGACGTCGCTTTGACCGCGAACGATATCCTCTACATCCCGGATCGTGCCGGCAAGCGGCTCAGCGTGACCACACTGGAAAAGATCCTGGTGTTTGGCTCCGCCGCCGCCGCCGCCGTCATATACGGAACCGTGCGATAGGCGCAGAACAACCCATGCCCCGAGAAATCCAAATCCGCGCATTCCCCGCTCCCGAAAATAACGGGAACGGCTCCCTGCCGGCCGTTTCCGAGCCGATCACCGTTTACCCGCCGTTCGGCTGGGGCGAGCCCGAGCCCGAAGAAGCGGCTGTGCCGCTTTCCCACTACCTCTGGATCCTACGCCGCCACACGTGGAAGATCCTGGCATTCGTCGTGTTCGGTGTCGCATCCACCGTGGTGGTTTCGTCCCGGCTCACCCCGATCTACGAGGCCACCGCCAGCGTCGATATCGACCGTCAAATGCCGGCGGGTGTCATCGGCCAGGACGCCATGCGCATGGCCCCCAACGACGCCGACCAGTTCCTTGCCACCCAGATCAAGATCATCGAGTCGGATTCCGTGCTGCGTCCCGTGGCTCAGCGCTTCAAGATTCCGGTTGTGGAAGCCGGTCCACTCCAGCGCAGTCTTCCCACCGCGCGCGCGCAAAATGCTCCGGTGGTTCTCAAGAAGCTCAAGGTTGCCCGCCCGGTGAACACGTACCTGCTGCAGATCAGCTACCGCTCGCCCGATCCGGATCTAGCCGCCGACGTGGCCAATGCGGTTGCCGACAGCTATATTCAGCACACCTATAACATCCGCTTCCGCGCCGCGGCCGGGCTTTCCGCGTTCATGGAGAAACAGTTGGAAGGGCTGAAGGCCAAGATGGAGCGCTCCTCCGCCGCGTTGGCGCAGTTTGAAAAAGATTTGAGCGTCATCAACCCGGAGGAAAAGACCAGCATCCTCTCGGCGCGCCTGCTCCAGCTCAACACGGAGTTTACGAATGCCCAGGCGGATCGTGTCCGAAGGCAGGCGGCGTTCGACAACGTGAAGACAGGTTCGCTCGAAGCCGCCCAGGCATCCAGCCAGGGGGAGCAATTGCGCAAGCTGGCCGACCGGATCGACGAGGCGCGGGAGAAGTTCGCGGTCGTGACGGTCCAGTACGGTGCGAACCACCCCGAGTACAAAAAGGCCGCGTCACAGCTCACGGAATTGGAACGGCAGTTCGACTCGTTGAAGGCCAACGTGGGCCAGCGTGTGAAGCTCGATTTTCAGGAGTCGGCCAGCCGCGAGGCGATGCTCAAAACAGCTTTGGCCGAAACCAAGGCCGAGTTCGACCGCATCAACGCCCGTTCTTTCGAGTACAAAGCGTTGAAGCAGGAAGCCGACACCGACAAGGGCCTATACGAAGAGCTGGTCCGGAAGATCAAGGAGGCCGGGATCAATTCCAGCTTCCAGAACAGCTCCATCCGCCTGGCCGATTCCGCGCGGCCCCCGTTGAAGCCCGATTTCCCGGATCTGAAGTTGAATGGCATTCTCGCGCTACTCCTGTCCACTCTGCTCGGCGTGGGGGCCGCCGTCCTGGCCGACGTCATGGATAACACTGTCCGCGACCCCGAACAGATCCAGAAAGGGCTCAAGACCGAAGTCCTGGGCTCGTTGCCGGTGGTCAAGCCCTGGCGCGGCCGCTTCCTGCCTGTGGCCATGAATGGCGACGGCGCCAGTCTCGTGAAAGCCGGCAGCCACGACGGCCAGGCGTCGGCGTTCGAAGAGGCGGTCCGGACGCTGCGGGATTCGATCCTCCTGTCCGATCTCGGCAAACGCCCTAGAAGTCTGCTCCTCACGTCGGCCACGCCACGCGAGGGCAAGACTACCACCTCGATTCATCTCGCCATCGTTCACAGCCAGCAAAAGCGCAAGACACTCCTGGTCGATGCCGACCTGCGCCGTCCCGGAGTTCACGAACGCCTGGGTTTGCCAAACGAGCGGGGCCTCTCCTCAGTAGTTTCCGGCGAAGTGGAGTGGCGCGACGTAATCCAGAGATCCGACGCCCATCCAGACCTGGATATCCTTCCCGCCGGTCCCGCGTCGCGCCGCGCCGCGGACAGGCTGGGCACGGTGCTCCAGACGCTGCTGGTGGAGACCGAGGCCGAGTATGACCTGGTCATCGTCGATTCTCCGCCGCTTCTTGGCTTCGCCGAGCCCCTGCAGATGGCCGCGGTTGTGGATGGGGTAGTGGTGATCACCCTGGCAGGGCAGACCAACCGGCATGCCGTCGCCGCCGTGCTCAGCAGTCTCAAGCGGCTGAAGGCCAACGTAATCGGTGTAGCCCTCAACGAAGTTCGTGAGGATATGAGCGATCAATATTACTACTACGGCTACTACGGCAAATACTATTCCCGGTATTACAGGCCGGCAAAGTCGTGAACCAGGGCTGAGGCTCGGAAGCAAGGTATCACAACCGGAATCGAGACTTATGAAGCCGATAGCCGAGGCGATAGGCCGCTTTATGGCGACACTCTGTTGTAAGCGTGGCGATCCCTTCCTGATTTCGTCGATGGGGGGCATCCGGTGAACGGGCGGATCCTGGTGACAGGGGGCGCGGGATTCATTGGCAGCCATCTGGTCGATCGCCTGCTCGCGGATGGGTATAAGGTAACTACGGTCGATAACTTCGACGCATTCTATTGCCGATCTCAGAAGGAAGCGAACATATCGGCACATCTGAAGCATCCCGCATTCCGGCTGGTCGAATGCGACATTCGAAACCGTAAGGCGGTGTCGCGGGCCGCGAGTGGCAGCTTCGATTGTATCGTGCATCTGGCGGCGAAAGCGGGTGTCCGGCCCTCGCTCGAAGACCCGGACAGCTACGTAGACGTCAACCTGCGTGGTACGCAAAACCTGCTGGAACTCGCGCGACGCCGTTCCATAGAGCAGTTTGTCTTTGCCTCCTCATCCAGCGTCTACGGCGTGAATCCGAAAGTGCCATGGGACGAGGACGAGGCGGGATTGCGGCCCATCAGTCCGTACGCTGCCACCAAAGTCGCAGGTGAGCTGCAAGGGCACGTGTACGCGCATGTGTTTGGGCTGCGGTTCATAGGGCTGAGGTTTTTTACGGTATATGGCCCGCGGCAGCGTCCGGATCTCGCCATCCATAAGTTCGCCCGGCTGATCACCGAAGGTAAGGAGATCCCCGTCTTTGGCGACGGGTCCTCCCGGCGCGATTACACATACGTCGACGACATTGTGGCCGGAATCGTCGCCGCCATTGGCTACCGGCGAACGCGGTACGAGATCATCAACCTCGGCAATAGCCATCCTACCGGTCTTCTGGAATTGATTGGGCTGCTCGAATGCGCGCTGGATGTCAAGGCGAGGCTCAAGTTCGTGCCTGCGCAGCCGGGAGATGTGCCGCAGACGTTTGCCAGCGTTTCCAAAGCGGCGGCACTTCTCGTCTACGCCCCGCACACGCCGATGCAGGACGGGCTGCAGCAATTCGCCAGCTGGTTTCGGAGCTCGCGTGGTCAGTAGCGTCAGCATAGACCGGGACCGGATCGTGCTTCGACGGGCTCTCTACGTCGGCCTGCTGATCGGACTCTGCAAGGTTGTCTCGGCCATGAAGGAGGCCTCGCTGGCCGCGTGGATCGGTGTGGGCGATCCCCTGGATATCTACCTGACGGCGTTCATTGTTCCCACCACGGTGATCAACATCGCGAATACATGTCTGGCGTCGTCGTTCATTCCCCAGTTTCAAAAGCTCCGCCTTACGGGCGAAGAGAACGTTCACAGCTTCTATTCCGGTGTCCTCGTCACGAACGTTTTCGCCACAGCCGGTCTGGGCGCTTTCCTGGCGCTCGGTGGTCCGCGAATGCTGGCGCTCATTGCCCCGGGGTTTCCGGGGTGGAAAGTGCACGCTGCCGGGCAGTGCCTGCTGTTCCTTCTGCCGGTGATCACGCTCTCCGGGCTGACGCTGCTCTGGGGGGCGGTCCTCAACTCCATGAAGCGGTTCGCCGTGAGCCAGGTCGCGCCTTCGGTAACGCCGCTGGCGATTCTCGCGATGGCGCTGCTGGTGAGGCCGCAACGCGATCCGGCGATTTTTCTAGCCCTCGCGACGACGGGCGGCGCGTTGTTGGAGGCCACCTGTGTGGGACTGGCACTCAAGCGCACGGGGTTCCAGCTGTGGCCGTCAGCGCCGGCATGGGGAGCGAGCACTCGCCTGGTGTTGCGCGAATTCGGTTATCTCGCCAGCAGCAATATCGCCATGGCGGGCGTGGGCATCATTCAGCAGGCATTCGCGGCTACCTGCGGGTCCGGCGGCGTGGCAACGCTGAGCTTTGGGTCGAAAGTCCCTTACATGCTCACATCGGCCACTACCATGGCGTTGGGCACCGTGGTGCTGCCGCACTTTGCGAATCTCGCCGCAACCCATGATTGGATCGGGTTCCGCGGTACGTGCCTGCGATATGTGATCGTATCCGTGTGCGCACTCATTCCCTTTACCGTTCTGATGGTCGCGCTCTCGCCCGTCACCGTACGCATACTTTTCCATCGGGGCGCCTTCACGGACGCAGATGCGGCAACCGTCGCCAGGTTGCAAACGATGTACTTTCTGCAGTTGCCGTTTACCATCCCGGGATTAATAGGAACGCGAGTTTTGATCACGCTCAAGAGAAACCGCCAACTCCTGCTGGTGGGCGTCATGAACCTCATGGTTGCCGGCCTTATCACCGGGTGGCTGGTCAAGATGTCCGGCATAGCGGGCATCGGGTTGTCCAGCACGCTGATGTATGCCATCGCCAGTTGTACGGTCGTATATATGGCATGGAGCGGCCTCAGCTCCGCGGTGAGAACATCCGCATGCCGGGCGCATGCAGCCTTCACTTACTGAGTCATCGTGAATAGCTTCTTTACGAATATTATCGCTGTATATTGGGTCGTCCTGACCTTGAAGAGTACGGTTTTCAGCGCTATCCCGGGCGTACAGGGCATGTATTCGCCGATGTATCCGTTCCTCGCACTCGGCGCACTGCGCGGATTGACGAGCAGGTCCTCATGGTCACGGGTCATCATGTTTTGTTACGGCACCTTTCTCGCGTTATCCCTACTTGCTCTTCTGTTGAATCAGACCAGCGGGAGCATGCAAATAGCGCGGCGGCTCGGCACGTACGCGTTCGGGGCTATCGCATTTCTCAACCTGACGAACCCGGCGCAGAGACGAGGGCTGGTTTTCGCGCAGGTGGGGTCGGCCTTTTGCGTGGCGCTGTGGGTGATCTACACATCATGGACAACCAATTCAGGCTATCGCGGCGGCATAACCATTAACTGGAACTATGTCAGTTTTGTGATTGCGATCGGCGCCCTGCCAGTCCTTCAGTTCTGCTATGCCAACCTCGGCCGGCTGTACAAGCCGCGGTACGCGCTCATGGTTGCCGTTCTCGGAGCGCAGTTGTACAGTCTGTCGCTGCTGGCTTCTCGCGGCCAGGTGTTGGCGTTAGCCGGCGCCATCCCCTGCTTGGCACTCGGAATGAGCCGGAAACGGGTGATGCACACAATAGCGGCGCTCATTTGCCTAGGCGCGATAGCAGCCGGCGTGCTGTCGCTCCCTGGATCGGAGAACCTCCTCGCGCGCGCCCAGGACCGCGTGGAAGACTTGAATCTCAGGGTGCCGATCTGGCAAGCTATGCTTACGCAATATCGTCAGGGCAGCGCCGCACAGATGATTGCGGGTCAAGGGATCGACGCAGGCGAGCCCCTGGTGGATGCGACCGTGACGGGGTTGGGCACTTTTCACAATTCATTTCTGCAAGTCCTGTTCGAGGAAGGGCTCGCCGGCATAGCGGCATTCTTGGCATTGCATGCCTGGCCGGCGCTTTTGCTGTGGAAAAAGCGCCGCGTCCCGGCGGCGCGGGTGCCGCTGGCAATATTGGTGTTTATGGTTATTGGAAGCCTCAGCGGCAGCAGTGACCAGTTGTTCGAGTACTGGATCGCCCTGGCAGCCGTTTCCACCGCCGCATGCCTCAGACCGAGCTCTCTGCGGCGGGAATCCGGATGCGAGGCCGCATCCAGGACCAGGATTTATGGCAAGCCGTTGTATTCGAATGTGTGAATCGGCCGCGACCCGTATGCGCCTAGTACTGGTAATCGATTCTCTCGGTGGCGGCGGCGCCGAACGCGTGATGGCGACCCTCGCCGAGACGTGGTGCAAGAAAGGGCACGATGTCACGCTGGTCACGATTGCCCCGGCATCGGCATCCTTCTACGAGATCGCACCCGAGATCCGCTACGTGCCGCTGGGACTGTCCAGTGTATCGTTGTCGCTGCTGGACACCGCAAGAAACAACTTGCGGAAGGTGCGAGCGTTACGAGAGACCATTCAGGGCGCGCGCCCGGACTGTGTGGTCTCGTTCACGGACAAGACGAATCTCCAGGTTCTTTTGAGTTTGCTTGGGAAACGGATACCGACAGTTGTTTCGGAACGGATCGACCCTACGCAACGCTGGATTGGCGCCGTTCTGGAGGGACTGCGCGGGCTGCTCTATCCGACCGCGTCGGTGCTGGTGGTGCAGACCGAGCGGGTGGCCGTGTGGGGAAAACGAGTCATGCGGCGGAAGCCGGTAATCGTCATTCCCAATCCGGCGCTCCGACGGCCTGTTTCGGGCGAGGCGGCCGGCTGCACCGTGCCGCCGGGGTCGCGGCTCATTGTCGGAATGGGCCGGCTGACGCATCAGAAGGGATTCGATCTGTTGCTGCGGGCCTTCGCCAAGGTCGCTCACGAAAGCCCCGGTTGGAGTGTTGTGATTCTGGGGGAGGGAGAGGCGCGAGCGCAACTGGAGAGCTTGGCTGACGAGCTTGCCATTGGCAAAAGGGTAAGTTTTCCAGGGCAGTTGACTCATCCGGAGGCCCTGCTCCGGCAGGCCGAAATCTTCGTATTGCCTTCGCGTTTCGAAGGCTTTCCGAATGCTCTGCTGGAAGCCATGGCGCAGGGATGCGCGGTCATTTCCGCCGACTGTCCGAGTGGCCCCGCGGAAATCGTGGTTTCCGGCCAGAACGGCCTTCTGGTACCTCCACAGGACGTCGCGAAACTGGCAGAGGCCCTGTCGAGCCTGATGGGCGACGAGGGGACCCGCAAACGGCTGGGCAGATCGGCTGTGGATGTCCTGGAGCGGTACTCGCTCGAACGCTGCATCGACCTCTGGGAAGGCGCTCTGCACCAAGCCGTATATAGCCATGTCCATTAGAAAGCAAGCACTGTTCCTCTACTCCCGAGTTCGCGGTCACCGCTATGTGGACGACTACTATGAGTGTCTCCGGCTGGACGCACTCGGGGAATACGAGGAACCGATGCGCAAGAACCTCTCGAGCCTCTTGCGCCATTGCCGCGAATCCGTACCGTATTACCAGCGCCTGCTGCAGGATGTAGCGCCGGGGTCGTGCGACCCTCAGGAATACCTGACCCGCCTGCCACTCTTAACCAAGGCTCTAATCCGGGAGCATTTCGAAGAACTTCAGTCGGTGGACCTCGGCCGCCGGGATTGCCGGCTCAACACCTCGGGCGGTTCCACGGGAGAGCCCGTCCGGTTCATTCAGGATTGGGAGTACCGCGAGAGGTCACGCGCCGTGACGATGATGTACTCCAAATGGGCGGGTAAAGACAGCGGCGATCGCGAGATACGGGTTTGGGGATCCGAACGCGACGTTTTCGAAGGGACCGAGAGCTTAACCGCCAAACTGTGGAACTTCGGCACCAACACCCGAATTCTGAACGCCTTCCGTATGAGCCCAGGTAAGATGAGGGACTACATCCGGATCATCAACGAGAGTAAGCCGACGCTGATTGTCGCCTACGCCCAAGCCATCTACGAGCTCGCCCGGTTTGCGGAGGCGAACGCGATCCGGGTATCGCCGCAGCGCGCCATTTTGACCTCCGCAGGCACGTTGTATGAATTCATGCGGCAGAAGATCGAATCCGTCTTTCAAACCCGAGTGTTCAACCGGTACGGATCGCGGGAAGTGGGAGACATGGCGTGCGAATGCGATACACACGAGCATTTGCACATCGCTCCGTCCGGTCACTTTATCGAGATCGTGGATGACAATGGCGCACAATTGACGGACGGCGTGGAGGGAAACATCGCGGTGACGTGTCTCATGAATTACGCCATGCCTCTGGTGAGATACTCCATCGGCGACAGGGGCGTGATGTCGACCGCCCGGCAGTGCTCCTGTGGCAGGAAGGGACCCATGCTGAAGGCCGTTCTGGGCAGAAACGTGGATGCCTTCAAGACCGCGGACGGCACTCTCATCGACGGAGAATACTTTACGCATCTGCTTTATTTCCGCAACTGGGTGCGCCAGTTCCAGGTCGTCCAGCGGGGGTATTCGGAGGTCGAATACAAGATCGTCGGGTCCGCGGGAGGCGCCCACCCGGCTGAAGTGGAGGAGATCATCGCCAAGACGAAACTGGTTCTTGGTCCTTCGTGCCAGGTGCGGCTCGACTTCGTGCCCGATATCCTGCCGAGCCCTTCCGGTAAGTATCGTTACACAATCTCGGAAGTACAGCATCAATAATTGTTTAAACGTATGCACCCAATTGCGCTGCGAGTAATTTCTGCCGTTGTGCGATGGATACCAATTGGCAACCGCAAAATGCACTTTGTGAGGAAGTCCACAAGCTGGCACGACCGAAGGCGTCCACCCACCTTCGTGTTCCGGTCTCCCCAGCTAGGCATCCGATGGTCCTCGCGCCAGTTCCCCGAACTGCTCACCCGTCACATGCTCTTCGAGGGTCTGTACCAAGAGGATGTAATCGCGGCCATTCAGGCGCTTGCGCGTCCCGGCCGCACTGTGTTTGACGTCGGTGGCCACCACGGGCTTATGGCGATAGTTTCGGCCCGGGCTGTGGGCTCACACGGCAAGGTGGTCACATTCGAGCCGAATCCGCAGTCGTGCAAGATATTGCAGGACAACTGCCGGCTGAACTGCATTGACAACATTCGCATCGAACCGGTGGCCCTGAGTGACCGTGAGGGCGAAACCAGGTTCTTTGCACAGCAGGGTGACGTGACCTGGAATTCGTCCATCATCCGCGAGTTCGCAACGCAGGCCGGCCGCGATGAGGTTGTTGAGTTCACCGTGCCGCTAACCGCCCTTGATGCGTATGTGCAGTGCACGCACATGGTTCCCAACGTGCTCAAGATCGATGCTGAGGGAGCCGAAATCATGATCCTGCGCGGAGCGCAGAAAACAATCGAGCAGCACCGCCCCGCACTCGTTATGGAATTCAATCCAGAGTCGGCGCAGGCCGCGGGCGTGCGAATTAGCGACATTGTGCGATGGCTGCAGGATCTTGGGTACTCGCTCACGGTGTTGCGCCCGAATCCATTCTGGCGGTATTCGTTCCACTGCCGTGAAGAGTTCAGCGAGCAATTGCACTGTGTAGATGCGCTGTGCAATGTCGTGTGCGAGGCTGGCGGCAACTCGACGCCAACATTAGGGCCGACTGCAACGTCAAACTGAGCGGTCAAATCGCACAAAAACTCGGACGGCTGCTGAATCACGAACGGACGCAGATGAGTCGCAAGCTCTGCCTCGAATGTACTGCCGTGGGTTGATATGCCGAGCCGCAGAAGGGCTGTCAGGGCATGACCATTCTGTAGCGATTTGACTTGTAATGAGTCATGGGTCCATTTGCCACCACGCCTGGCCAAGACGGACCCGCCTCGAGATAGCCGCAGTAAGCACACATTCACAATGACACATTGGCTTGACGATGCCACCGTGGCAGTAGTGAGAGAGGCGGCGACTTACGGCTCGGAGGCACCTTATCATCCTTCCGAGGAATGGCCCGAGTGGCGGGGAACGGCGACCGGCAGGATCGACAATCCCGCTTACCGTGGGGTGCGGCAGTTACTTTCTCATCTGGGACTGGATCGCGCACATTTCGGTTCCCTACTCTGGAATCCCCTTAGTGAGATTATCCAGCGTGGCCAGACAGTGCTGATGAAGCCGAACCTGGTCGCCCATCGTAACATTGGAGACCGGGCCTTCGGGACGACCGATACGGTCAGTCTGATCACTCATGGGAGCATCATCAGGGTTGTTGCGGATTATGTCGCAAAGGCGCTCGAAGGTTCAGGCACCATCATAGTTGCGGATTGCCCGCTGCAGGGAACCGATTGGGAACAGGTTCGGCGAATGGCGGGGCTTCCGGAGATTCAGGTACACTTCCAGCGCGCGTTTCCCGGCATTGACTTCCGTATCGAGGACTATCGCCTGGCCACGGCCCGCACCCGCTCGGGATGGGTGGCGGAGCGGTTACCGAGCAGGCGTTCAGCAACCGAGTATGTCGAAATCGACCTGGCCGGGGAGAGTCTGCTGGTTCCCCTGATGGCTCGCGGCGCGGATTCCTCTTTTGGCGTGACGCAGTACCCGAGGTGGCGCATGCGGGCGGCGCACAGTCCGGATCGGAACACTTATGTCGTTCCCAAGACGGTGCTTTCGTGCGATGCGTTTATCAATCTGCCCAAGATGAAAACACATCAGAAAGCCGGAATGACGGGGGCGCTGAAGAATCTGGTGGGGATCAACGGACACAAGGACCACCTCCCGCATTTTCGGTACGGCAGTCCGGACAGCGGCGGCGATGAGTACCCCGACGGAGGTCCTCTTTGGGACCTGATGTGGTACTTCCATCACCTGGAGTGGGAACTGGATGGCGGGCGCCGGAAGCAATTCTACCGCGCGTGCGCGCGGGCCACGGCAGCGGCGCTGAGGATCACCGGCACACGCCGGCACTTCCTGTGGCTGGGCGGCGGCAGTTGGCACGGGAACGACACGATCTGGCGCACGGTTCTCGATCTGAACCGGCTGTTCTTTTATTACGATCCTGCCAGCGGCCGCCTGGGCCCGGAGCCGCGAAAGGACATCGCGTACCTGGCCATTCTGGACGGTATCGTAGGCGGGCAACAAGAGGGTCCGCTGGCACCCTTTCCGATTCGGAGCGGTTGGCTGATTGGCGGCCGCAACCCGGTAGCGGTCGATGCGGTCGCGACAGGCTGCATGGGATTCGACATCGACAAAGTGAGCATGTTCGCGGGCGCTTTCGGGCTCGATCGCTTCCCTTTGACGCGATTTGCCACGCGCGACATTCGCATCCGCGGATGGGACCGGGCGGAATCGCTCCAGGACATCTATTCGCGCCGCCTTTTTACGCCCTTTCAGCCTTCCCTCGGATACCGTGGGCATATCGAGTATCGATACGGCGAGAACGGGCAAGGGTCCAGCGCGTGAAAATCGCATTCCTGCTTCACTCGTTGCGCCTGGCCGGCGCCGAACGGCAGGCCTGTAACCTGGCGATAGGACTGCGCCGGCGCGGCCACGATGTGAGCATAGCGACATTCTATAGCGGCGGCATGTTTTCAGAGGAACTGAGGCGCGGCGACGTGAGGGTTATCGAGTTAAAGAAGGGCGGGAGGGGCGATCTGTTAGGGTTTCTGGTCCGTCTCGTCCGCTCGCTCCGGACTGAGGCGCCCGACGTACTGCATCCCTATCTGGAGTCGCCCAATATTCTCGCCGCATGTCTCAAGCCATTGCTGCCAAGTACCAAGATCGTGTGGGGGGTACGCTGCTCGGAAAAGAAGCCGGGGGGATACGATGTTATATCCAGGCTGATATCGGTTGCCGAGCCGTGTTTCTCACGGTGGGCGGACCGGATCATCCCAAACTCCCAGGCCGGCGCAGCGGCGGCCGTGATATCGGGCTTTTCGAACCATAACGTTTCCGTCATTCCCAACGGGATCGATACAGATTGCTTTGCTCCAGACCCGGATGCACGGCTGCGCCTGCGCGCGGAATGGAACATCAGCCCGGGCACGCTATTCATCGGACGAATTGGGCGGTTCCATCCGATGAAGGATTACCCGACCTTTTTGCAGGCCGCCGCGAAGTTCCGCAGCAGTCATCGAGACTGCCGGTTCTTGTGCCTGGGCGCGGGGGATGTCCAATACATCCGTGCGATGCGAGGGCTGGCGCACGGCCTTGGTATAGACGATGCGCTCACCATCGCCGCGCCACGAAAGGATATGCGGGCCGTATACAACAGCCTGGACATCGTGACTTCCACATCGGAGTATGGCGAAGGGTTTCCAAATGTGATTGCCGAGGCCATGGCCTGCGGAGTCGCTTGCGTGGCAACGAACACGGGTGATTCGGCGGCCGTTCTCGGGCGCCCGGAGCTGGTAGCCCCTGTCAAGTCCCCAGATGCGATCGCGGAAGCCTGGCGAAAACTGGCGGATGGCAGGTATGGCTGGGATCCCGAGCAGGCCCGGAAACGTGTGATCTCGGCCTTCGGTATCGATGGTTTGGTCCGGCGAACCGAAGAGGTTCTGCTCGAAACGGTCACGGCAACGGTGTGAAGCAGCCAATGCAGGAGTAACGCGCTTCGATCATGATAACGATCTGCCATATCATCACCACACTGGAGATCGGTGGCGCTCAGATGATGCTTTGCAAGCTACTCGAGGCCACTGACCGCCAGCAATTTTCCCACTTCGTGGTGTGCCTCGGGGATGAGGAACCGATGGCGCCGCGCATACGGGCGCTCGGATTTCCGGTCCATTGCCTCGGCCTGCCTCGATCGAGCCTGGCCGGCGGGATGGGTCTGGTAGCCCTGGTACGCCTGCTACGACAGAAGCAGCCTTCCGTCGTCCAGACGTGGATGCATCATGCCGACCTGCTGGGTGGTATTGCCGCCCGGGCGGCCGGAATCCGGCGCGTGCTGTGGGGCATCCATCACAGCAACTTCGATCCCGCCGTCACCAAGACCCGCACGGTGCTGGTTGCCAGGGCGTGCGGCATCCTGTCGTCCTTCGTGCCCTCTAAGATCGTCTGTTGCTCGGAAGCTTCACGAGTCAGCCATGCGGCCCTGCGTTACGACACGCGGAAAATGGTGGTGGTGCCCAACGGGTTCGACCTGACGGCATTCGAGCCTTGCCCCGAGGCTCGCGCGAGCGTCCTGCAGGAATTGGAATTGCCGGCCGACGCCGTTCTGATCGGCCTCTTCGCACGGTATCACGGCATGAAGGACCACCGCACATTTGTCTCCGCGGCGAGCATGCTGGCCCGGCGCCATCGCGACCCGCACTTCATTCTTTGTGGGAAGGGTGTCGATTGGTCGAACGCTCAACTTCGCTCGTGGATCGAGGACGAAGGGATCCAGGATCGTTGCCGGCTCCTGGGTTGCAGGGAAGACATGCCGCGCATCACCGCGGCTTTGGACATTGCAACGTCCTGCTCCTCTAGCGGCGAAGCCTTTTCAACCACCATGGGAGAGGCTATGTCGGCGGGCGTCGCTTGTGTCACCACGGATGTAGGCGATTCCGCCGCCATCGTCGGCGACACCGGTATTGTGATCGCTTCCCGGGATCCGTCCGCGCTGTGTAACGCCTGGTGGAGCCTCATCGAAAGAGGACAGATCTATCGCCGTGAGCTGGGGTCCAAGGCCAGGGCGCGTATTCAAGGTCAGTTCAGCCTGCCACTCATGACCGCGAAATACCAAGGTCTGTACAGGAGTTGCAGTGACGCGGTGATCGAACAGTAGGAGCCTAACTGGAAAGCATATGGATGGGTGCTGCGCGGGTATCCAGGTGGACGCTCCGGCGGTCACGTCCAGAGTGCCGTGGCCGTTGAAGATGGCGGCGAAGCTTTTGTTGTCCCGCCTCCCCATCCGGCATTCCTTTTGGAAGCGATTGGGGTGCTTCAGGCTTGGCAGGATGGAAGATCCGGACTACGCTCTGGCGGTATGGAACCAGCACTCAAGGTATGCAAATCCAGGCGGTCGCGGCTTTGCCGCATTGGAACTGGGACCGGGCGATTCGCTCGCAGCAGCGATCATTGCCGCTGCCTCTGGCGTGAGCCGGACTTACTTTGTCGATAACGGAGATTTTGCGTCACGCGATGTCGCCGTCTACTCGCGCATGGCGCAGCGCCTGCGGACAATCGGGCTCAGTGCGCCCGACATCCATAATTGCGACAGCTTCGCGCAGGTTCTGCGGGCATGCCATGCCGAATATCTTACGAACGGCCTCAGCTCGCTCTGGAAGCTGCCGGACCACAGCGTGGATTTTATATGGTCTCATGCCGTTCTGGAGCACGTCCGGCTTTCCGAGTTTGAAGGTCTACAGAGAGAGCTGCACCGGATCCTGCGGCCAGGCGGCGTGTGTTCTCACGAGGTTGATCTGCGCGATCATCTGAACATGGGACTGCAGCAATTGCGGTTCCCACGCCGTTTCTGGGAGTCGGCGCTCGTTGTGGGCTCTGGTTTCTACACCAACCGTTTGCGCCGTTCCGAGATTTTACTCCTGATGGAACGGGCGGGATTCCAATGTTCGGTCGTGAGCACCACTTGCTGGGAGCACCCGGTTATTTCGCGGCAGTCGGTACATCGGGATTTCCAGATGCTCGACGATCGGGAATTCAGCGTCTCCGGTTTGCACGTCGTCTGCAAATGACTCCTTTGTCCTTGTATAGCCGTTCGGCGGCGAGCGGCGGCCCGCTGCGCGTCCTGATGGTCGTCGAGGCCTTTCTTGGCGGCGTCGCGACACACGTCTCGGATCTGTCGGTGGCGCTTGTCGCGAGCGGGCACGATGTGCACGTGCTGTACTCCGACCTGCGCGCCGATGGTCACGCACGGCGGCAGCTTTCGCGAATGGGCGACTCCGGTGTAAAGTGCGTTCCGTTGCCGATAGCGCACGCGCCGGCTCTGACGGACGTTCGGTCCGGAGCCGGCCTTCGCCGGTATGCTGGGTCCTTCGGACGCTTCGACATCTTGCACGCGCACAGCACCAAGGCCGGTTTCTTGCTGCGACTGTCGGCATTCGGTTTGGGTGCGCCTGTAGTCTATACGCCGCATGCGTTCCTGACGCTGGATCCGCAGCTTTCCACCTTAAGACGACGCTTCGCTGCGATCTTGGAACGAATCCTGGCGTCCGTTACGAGTGCCGTGGTGGCCGTCTCTGAAGCGGAGGCCAGGCACGCTCTTGCTCTGGGACTTAGTGCCGACCGGGTCTTCGTTGTCCCGAATGGCATTGCGCGAGTGCGCACTTCGCAGGAGACGTACACCGTGCGCGAAGCCGTCCGACGGGAATGGAACGTCTTGCCGGATGACATCTGCGTCGGTTTCGTGGGCAGGCTCACGCCGCAGAAGAAGCCGGAGAGGGTCCTGGGGGCGTTCGCCCAGTTCCGGCGGCGGTGTGATCGAGCGAAACTGATCATGGCCGGGTACGGTCCCCTCGAGAAACCTCTCCGGCAGCGGGCTGAAGCGTTGGGTATCGGAGACCAGTTGCGGTGGCTGGGGGAAGTACGCACGACAGAGGTCATGCCGGGCCTTGATGTCCTGCTGCTGACAAGCGAGTATGAAGGGTTTCCATATGTTTTGCTGGAAGCGATGGTGGCCGGTGTGCCAGTTGTAACCACACCCGTCGGGGGTGTGGACATGCTGGTCGTGGACGGGGAAAGTGGATTTGTAGCCGATTCCCGGGAGGACTTTGCCGGCGCTCTCACTCGCCTTGCCGCGGAGCCCTCTCTCCGGCTCAAAATGCAAACCGAATGCTCGCGGCGCGTGGAAGGCTTTAGCGTCGAGCGCATGGCCTCCGGCACGTTGGATGTGTATCACCATTGTCTGGCGCTGCATTTCCGGCGAGTAATATGCCAACCCCGGTGGCCGCGGCTCGGAGCGGAACAGTAGCGCCGCATACTGTGCCGAATTTAACTTGAATGGCATCTGAAACAGTACTTCCCTTCGGAGTTGACTCGCAGGCACCGGCGGCTGCTCTGGAGTTCGAAGCCGATTCGCGCGTTGCAGATCCGCTGGCGTTTCGAGAGCGGCTTTCTGTCCCCTGGCTGATGGTGCTGGCGGACGTTTGCGGCGCCCAAGTCGCACTCGCCTTGGGGATATTGGCCCGCCACATAGCCGCGCCGTGGCTGCCGAAGAGCATCGGCCCAGAGAGCTACCGCGGTATCGTCCTGGGGCTGTTGGCATTGCCGCTCGCAAATTGGCTCATGGGCCTGTATCCCGGGTACGGAGTGGGTCCGGTAGAGCGGCTGCGGCGACGGGTGATCGCAGCGGCGGTCACGTTTGCAGGGCTGGTTGTGTGGGACAACCTCGTTCTCAAGGGGGGATGGTCGCGCGCCATCGAGCTTTCCAGCTTTGCTTTCGCCCTGGTTTTGTCGCCGCTCGTGGAGGTAACTGTCGTTACGATACTGATGCGCTGCCGCTGGTGGGGGACGCCCGTGATCTTCCTCAGCTCCGACAACGCCGGTTCACGGCTCGTGGAGTCGCTGCGCGGCAGGCGGGAACTGGGCCTGGTTCCGATCGGGATGCTGAAGAACCGTCCGGAGATTTGGGGCAAGAGTGTCGCCGGAGTGCCGGTGCTGGGAGCGGTATCGCTAGCGCCGGAACTGGCCGCGCACGCGCGCATAGCTATAGTCGCGATGCCGAGCTTGCACCGCCCGCAACTGGCTGCGCTGGTCGCAAGGCTGCCGTTCCCGAAAGTCATCTTCGTGCCCGATCTTCCCGGAATGCAATGCCTCTGGATTACCGCGCGCGATCTGGGAGGCACGCTGGGAATCGAGTTCCAGCGGAACTTGCTGCTCAGAAGGAACTACTACTTAAAGCGAGTGCTGGATTACGCGATCAGTGTGCCTCTTTTCCTGGCAAGCGTCCCACTGATAGCGGTTTTTGCGCTGTGGATCAAGCGCGTAAGTCCGGGGCCGGCGTTTTATACGCAGGAACGTGAAGGCTTCCGTGGGGGCAAAATCCGGGTATGGAAGCTCCGCACCATGTACCCCGACGCCGACAAGGGCCTCATGAGTTTCCTCGCGGAGAACCCGCGGGAACGCGATGAGTGGCAACGGTTCTTCAAGCTGAAGCACGACCCGCGCATCCTGCCGGGCATCGGCAGCCTGCTGCGCAAGACCAGCCTGGACGAACTGCCACAACTGTGGAACATCCTGAAAGGTGAGATGAGCCTTGTCGGTCCGCGTCCGTTTCCCGTGTACCACATGGACGGCTTCGACGCGGAGTTCCGCGAATTGCGCCAGAGCGTACCGCCGGGCTTGACCGGGTTCTGGCAGGTTTCCGAACGGAGTGACGCGGACGTCAAGCTTCAGGAGCACTTGGACACGTACTATATCCGTAACTGGTCGCTTTGGCTCGATGCATACATCCTGGCGCGCACGGTCAAGACCGTCCTCATGCCGCGCGGCGCCTACTGAGATTCGTAAAGTCCGAACACGATTACACGCATATTGGAAGAGCTCAATGTGTACTTTGCGACACTGACACCCTGTCCGCGGCGGCGGGCATTCGTCTCCAGTGTTTTGCTCCACAGCACGGCGGCGGCGCTGTTGACCACTTTGTGGGTGTCGTCGCCGGCCGTCCAGTTGCGAGTGCGGTCGTCTGTGGCCGTCCTCGTTCCGGTCTCTGTGAAACCGCCGGCCAAGCACCCCGGACCGCGTGTGGAACTGGCATCCCGTAGGACAGAGTTCGTACCGCCGCGGGTTGTTCCTGGCGACCCAGCCCCGGCGCTCCCGGCGGCTCCGCCTGCGACGCCTCAACCCCCTCCCGCCATACTTCAGGCCCCGCCGCTTCCCGTCGCCTCGCCCACGCCTCCGCCGAGCACTGCCGCCCGGACCGAAGTGTTCGCCGGCATCTCCCCGGCTCCAACCTTGAATCCGAAGCCGGCAGTGGTAGTTGAGGCGGGAACATTTGCGGCAGTCACTCCCCACGAAACGGCGGTCTCCCGGGATGCCCCGCCCAGGACCGGGATGTTCGGCTCCGCGGAGGCGCGTAAGCAGCCCGCAACGGCGTCGGCGCCGAAGATCGGTCCGGCCGGATTCGGTGCGCCCCAGCCGGTTGGCGCGGGGCCGGAACGGCATGTTCCGAGCAGCGGTGCCGGATTCGAAGCTCCGGCCGTGTCCCCGCCCCAAGATGAGGCCAAGCCGGTAGTGAAGGCGGGGGGGTTCGACAGCGCGTCCGGGCAGGCGGCTTCCGCCCGGCGGCAGATCGAGCAGGCGCGCCAGTCGGATGTGGAGATCCTCTATAAACCCAGGCCGAATTACACGGAAGAGGCCCGGAGGCTGAAGATCGAGGGGGAGGTGCTGGTGGAGGTGATCTTCGCCGGGTCGGGTGAAGTGAAGGTGTTACGGGTACTGGAGGGACTGGGGCACGGTTTGGACGAAGCTGCCGTCACGGCGGCCGCGAATATCCGCTTCAAGCCGGCCGAGCGGGTTGGCCACGCGGTGGATTCCTCGGCCATCGCCCGGATCACGTTCAGCCTGGCGTACTGAAAGGTGTGACCATGCGAAGTCGTTTGTCTGCTTTATCGATGCTTTCCGCTTTCCTGTTGCCGGGCGCCGCGGTCTGCCAGGAATCGGACCCGGCGGCGCGCATCGTCGAGCGGATCGTTGCAGGCGAGCAGGAGTTTCTCGCCAAATTCAAAACCCTCCAGCCGTTTATCGAGACTTACATTCAGGAGTTTGGCGACGAGGAAGATAACGGCCTGACGTTCGATCATTACATGCTGGGAAGGCTGGACCTGAGTAAGGGAATCGGCCAGAATGGCATTGCCCTGAGCGCCGGTTTTCAGAAGCGGTCACGGGTGAAGAATGCGATCACATTTTTGCCTACCGGTTGGGCCCAGATGACAGTGCCCGATGCTTACGAATTCAACCGCACCGTTTACGGCTTCGAGTATTCCCGAAGAGAGTTCCTGGGCGACATTCGCTGCCTGGTATTCGAGGTCTCGCCCAAGGACAAGAAGGCCGCGGGCAAGTTCATGGGAACCATCTGGGTTGACGACCAGGAGTTCCGCATTGTACGCTTCAACGGGACGTACACGCGGAGCAAGTCCTCCTGGCTGTTTTTCCACTTCGATGGTTGGCGAGTCAATGTCGCGCCTAGTCTGTGGGTGCCTGCCTTCGTATATGTGGAAGAATCTCCCGAACCTGGCCAACCGGCGGCCAAAATCCGGTTCAAGGCGCAGACGCGGCTCTGGGGCTACAACGCGGTGCGCAGCAGCAAACTGGACGAGCTTTCCGATGTTCAGATCGAATCCAAAGAGCCGGTGCTGGACAAGTCCGGATCCGAAGACGTTACGCCGGTGGAAAGCCAGCGGCTTTGGGAGAAGCAGGCCGAACAGAACGTCATTCTGCGCCTGGAAAGAAGCAGCCTGCTCTCGCCCAAGGGTGAACTGGACCAAGTGCTGAACACGGTGGTCAACAACCTGATGGCCACCAACCATATCAACCTGGACGTGCAGTGCCGCGTCCTTTTGACGACGCCGTTCGAGACGTTTTCGATCGGGCAGACCGTTGTGATCAGCCGCGGCCTGGTAGACGTCCTGCCGGACGAAGCCAGCCTGGCGATGGTCTTGGCCGAAGAGTTGGCGCACATCGCGCTGGGCCACCGGACGGCGACGGCGTATGCCTTCGGGGACCGGATCATGTTCAACGACACGGAATTACTGCAGAAACTCCACCTCAACCGCACCCCGCAGGAAATGGAGGCCGCGGGAAACAAAGCAGTCGAGTTCTTGTCCAACTCGCCTTACGCCGACAAGCTCGGCAACGCCGGACTTTTCCTCAAAGCTCTGACAAGCCGCATGGCCAATCTCCCGAGTCTGGTTCAGGCCAACCTTGGAAACCAGTTCGCCAACGGCAGCAACATGGCGCGATTAGAAGACCTGGCCAGGAAAGCTCCACCGCTGGAGGAAAACAAGATCGAGCAGATTGCGGCCCTTCCCCTTGGCTCGCGAATCAAGCTGGATGTGTGGACCAACCAGATCACCCTCATCAAAACCGGCGCCATCACCTTCCTCTCGGCGAGAGAAAAGATGCCATTCGAGGTAGCACCGCTCGCGCTCCATTTGACCCGTTTCGCGGCGAAGACCGGAGCACAGGGTCTATCGACAGCAAAGGACTAGAGTCACGCCCGGACGGCCCTTTTCGCTCCCTTAGAGAGACTGCCGAGCTCTCTGGCTGCCTTCCGTCTTACGGTCTGGAGGCTGCATGAGATCATTACAGTGAGGGTTGCTGATAGCCGCCGTGGCGGCTGTTACAGGCAAGTGGCCGGGCACGTTCACATCCGACCGCGGCGACAGGAGCGGCGCCTTTGTTGAATCTGGCGTTAGGCGTGCTTATCCGGAAGGGTCTTTGCTGATTCCCCGATAATCTGTAAACCCAGGGTAGTGACCAATGGGGCCGGAGGTGTGTCCTCACTAAAATGGCCGGGCAGCCGCACACCGAACAGCCGTTCGAACTGGTAACTCCGAAGTATAGCTATTACGACTACGAATTCGAACGTACTGGCACTTCTTCCAGGCTTTCGGAAGGCTGAGCTATTGTGCTGGTTCAGCGTGAAATGGAGAGCGCGCGATCCCTGGTAGCGAGTATTATAGCGATTTCGAGGGTCCAGTTTGGACGACACCGCCCAATGTAGTCGCGGGGCAAGCTGCGCTGCTGAAAATCTGCAGCGGAAGCAAT
>DASQZT010000099.1:0-19766 GCA_035638575.1 Bryobacteraceae bacterium | reverse complement strand
CCATGCCGATGGCCCCGATCTCGTTGATGCTGTAACGCGCGTACGCCTCGCACCCGACGGCGGCGAAGCTCGCGCTCTTGGCGTCCGTCAACGCCTCGCCACCAACCAGAAAAATCGTGCCGGCGATATCGATGCCGGCGTCCTTCGCGGCTGCGGCCACGCGGAGTGCCGGGCTCACGAAGCTGCGCACGGCACAAGCCTGACCTAGCTGTTTGCGGCCCGCGATCCATCGCGCCACGGGGGTAAAATCGTTGGCCGGCAAATCCGTGGGAAACGGCAGCGGGCCACCCAGGAGACGGGCGAGCCGCACCAGGAGGTGCGTGACCGCCCGATAGTGGCCCTCCTCGTGGAGAGTTCCTGGCATGGTGAACCATTTCTCCAGTCTCTCGCCTGCATGCGCCAGGCGCAGCCCGTCCGTAATCGCCAGGGTGGATGGCAGGATCGGTCCCATATGCAGCCGAACCCGCTGCGCAAGCCCGAATTCGCGACTGGTCAGGCCCTCATACAACTCCCGATAGACGTGGAATTGCGGACTATACCGGGTGGGGCTGCCGGGGCTTCGGCTTCCTCCACTGCGGCCCTCCAGGTGTCCCCGTACGAGCGGGTTGTCCCAGGAGCCGGGCGTCGACTGGATCTGCCGGCCGGCTCGCACGATGGGCGTCTTGCCCTTGAATTCATCATGCGTAAGAAACACGCCCCGCGCCGCCAGTGACGACAAGGCTCCTTCCAGGCCCTGGCTGCCGACTAACCCGGCCAGGGCCTCGTAATCGCATCCGGCCAGGCGAAACATCTCGTGGTAGGGATGCCGGGGATTCCCAAACACGATCCGCCTGGCCAGATCCAGGAAGCGCGTCTCGCGCTGTGCCATCTGTTCGCCAAGCCACGCCGCGTGATCGCGGATCGGCGGATAGCGCAACAACCGATAAACGCCGTACGCCATCCTCGTGTAATAATCGATTTCGCGCAGCACGATCAGCGCCTTTCCCAAGGCACCAGCCGGCGCTCCAGAATCCGGAAGAGCGCCTGGAACAGCAAACCCAATCCGGCCGCCAGCATGACGCCCACGTACAGCTTCTCGACCGCGAAGGTCTGCCAGGCGGACCAGATCATGCTGCCCAATCCGTTTTGGCCGCTCAACAACTCGATGGAAATCGTGAGCACCAAGGCCCGTCCGAAGGCCAGGCGGAGGGCCGTGAAAATCTGCGGCAGACAAGCCGGCAGGTAGACCCGGCGAATGACCATCGCCTGGCCGGCCCCGTAGCTGGCTGCCATATTCACGTAATCCGGATTCACGCTGCGAACGGCATCCGAGACTTGCATCACGACGAGCAGAAAGCTGCTCAATCCGACCAGCAGGATCCGCGACGTTTCATTCACGCCGACCAGCAGCATCAGCATCGGCAGTAAGGTGAGTTTGGGCGAAGAGTACAAAGCCGCAATCGCCGGTTGCGTAGCCCGATGGAGCCAGGGCCAGGAGCTCACCAGGGCGGCAGCCAGGATCCCCGCCACGGCGCCGGTCCCAAAGCCCACCGATGCCCGAGTCAAAGTCCGGCCGGCTTCGCGTCCCAGTTCGCCCGAGGCCAGCAGCGACCCCACCGTCGAAAACAGCCGCGACGGGGGCGGGAAAAACAAGGGATCCAGGATGCGCAGCGACGCCAGCGCCTGCCAGCAGGTAAAGAACAGGGCGAAGAACCACACCGCCGCGGGAACCGACCGGATGACTCTCACGAGGCCCCCGCCATGCTGACAGGGGGTTGAGTCAGTTGGAGACAGGCGAAGATCTCCCGGTTGAGATCCAGCATCTCCTCGCTGTCCTCCAGCAGCAGCGGGCGTGGGCGCGGCTGCTCCACGCGATATTCCGCGATGATGGTCCCCGGCCCCTGGCTCAGCACCAGAATGCGGTCGCTCAGCCGGATGGCTTCTCCTACATCGTGAGTCACAAACACCACGGTCTTGCGGTCCTGCTGCCACAAATCGAGCAACTCCTGCTGGGCCCGGTAACGCGACTGGCAATCGAGAGCGGCGAACGGCTCGTCCATCAGCAGGATCGGCGCGCCGGCGAGAAACGCGCGGATGACGGCCACCCGCTGCTTCATACCCGTGGAAAGCTGGTGAGGATAATCGCGCTCCCGGCCCCGCAGTCCGAAGCGGGCCAGCAGTTCGGTGGCCGAGCGTTCTCGTTCGGCGCGATCCACTTTCTGCACTTCCAGGGCGAACGCGGCATTCTCCACCACCGTCATCCACGGGAACAGGCTGTTTTCCTGGAAAACCAGCGAGGTGAGCGGCCAATGAGTTTCATGCTTGGGCTCGTCCAGGAGGAATTCGACGCTTCCTTCGCAAGGCCGCAGCAGACCGGCCAGCAACCGGAGCAGAGAGGTTTTGCCGCTGCCCGATGGGCCGACCACCGAGAGAAACTCGTTCTGCCCGACCTCGAATGTCAGGTGCCTCAGCGCGGTAGTCCGCACTGGACCGTCCCCGTACGCAACCCTGACCCCCGAACACCGTAGAATCTTGCCAGTCATGTGGATGGCGACTTGAAATCCATTATTGCACGGCTGCTCCTACGGCTTGGGAAGTTAGTAGACCGCTATTGATATGCGCGAGCAGACCCGCGAGCACGCGCAAAAGCGTGGTCTTGCCGCAGCCGCCAGGCCCCACGAGGGTCAGGATCTCCCGTCACGGCTGGCGAAAGTCAGATCGCGCAAAGCGGGCACGGGAGCACTGGAAGACGGGAATGCGACGTGCAACCCCGAACAATGCAGGCGCATCATGTGAACTGCCGCGCGATCGCAAGCTCACTGTTATAGTGAATGCTCGGCATTTGACGAGCCCGGATCATGGCAGCCCCGGCAAACACAGAGTCGCGCGCAGGGTCTTCGAACGAATGGGAACAAGTCGGCGCCCGGAAATCGCCCTCCTGGTATCTCGATCCGCTGGTGGCCGCGCAGAAGCGCCGCGTCCATCAGGAACTGGTGTGGCGCTGGACGCGCGGAGTCGCCGTTCGGCGCGTTCTGAAAACGGACTCTTTCGAAGAGGCTCACGGGGACGATTGCATCCTTTTTGACCTGTTCCCGCCGGCTTACTCGCTGGGCATGGACCTGGCCCTTTCCACCGCGCGCCGCGCACAGTCCCGATGCCCGAGCGAGCGCGTCCGATTCCTGGTCAGCGACGCCCGGAGCCTTGCCGTTCGACCGGAAAGCATGGATGCTATCGTCTCCACCTCGACGCTCGATCATTTCGACACGCGCGCCGAATTCGAGCGGGCAATCGGCCAACTGGCAGGTGTCCTGCGGCCCGGCGGGGTGCTCGTGATCACGCTCGACAATCCTCGGAATCCGCTCTACTGCTTGCTCCGATGGGCGAGCCGCCGGGACTGGCTGCCGTTCCGGCTGGGCTATACCACGGCACTCCCCGGCCTGGCGCGGTGCTTGGAAGACGCGGGCCTCGAAGTGACTGCGACCGGCGCGCTGATTCACAATCCACGGATGGTGTCCACCCTACTGTTCCGCGCGCTCCGGCTGCTGCTGGGCCGGCGTGCGGACGGTCCCATCCGCGGGCTGCTGGAGGCGTTCGCCACGCTGGAGCGGCTTCCCACGCGCCGGTTCACGGCTTGCTTCGTGGCTGTTTGTGCGCGCAAGCCGGAAGCCCGGCCCGCCGGCCTGTGTTCCGCAGTGAGTCATTAGTAATGACTGACAAGCTTTCCACCCGCCATGGTAGTATCGTAGCATTCGAATAGCATTCAAAGGGCGTGTGGCGCGAGCCACGATGCGCGCGGCCGGCGGCGCCTACTGTCTTCATCCTCGTCTGGGGGCTTCGTGTACGATCCGGAGGTCGTGACCGTCCCGGTTGTCGTGATGGGAGCCGGTCCGGCGGGCCTTACCGCGGGCTATGAACTGGCCAACCGCGGGTGCCGGTGCGTGATACTCGAAAAGGATGCGGCCTGTGGAGGGCTGGCGCGAACCTTCGAGTACAAAGGGCACCTGTTCGACCTGGGCGGTCACCGCTTCTACACCAAGGTCGCGCTAGTAGAGCGAATTTGGCGGGAGGTCCTCGGCGACGATCTGCTCACGCGCAAGCGGCTGTCGCGAATCTACTATCGCGGGAGATACTTTCACTACCCTCTCGAGCCGGTCGACGTGGTGCGCGGACTGAGTGTGACAGAGATCGTCCGGTGCTGCGCCAGCTATGCAAAAGCCCACCTGTTTCCAGCCCGCCCGGAGGAGGACCTGGAGACCTGGGTGTGCAACCGTTTTGGCCGGCGCCTCTTCGACATTTTCTTCAAGACGTACACCGAGAAGGTCTGGGGAATCGCCTGCAAGCAGATTCACGCGGACTGGGCGGCGCAGCGCATCGGCCGCTTGTCGATGCTGTCGCTGGCGCGATCGGTATTGCCGGCAAGGCGCGACGAAAGAGGAGAAATGCGCACCCTGATCCGCGAGTTCCTGTATCCCCGGCGCGGGCCCGGCATGATGTGGTCGCGCATGCAGTCGATCGTCGCCGGGCGCGGCTCTGCGGTGCTCTTGAACACGCCCGTCGACAAGATCCTGTGGAAGCAGGGCCGCGTGGAAGCCGTGCTGGCGGACGGCCGGCGGTATGAGGCGGGGAACTTCATCAGCAGCATCCCGATCCGCGAGCTGATTCAGAAACTCGATCCGCCGCCGCCCGATTGGCTGCAGGATGCCGCGTCGCATTTTCATTACCGCGACTTTCTCACCGTCGGACTGATTGTTCGCGGCAAGAACCCGTTTCCCGACAACTGGATTTACGTCCACGACCCGGCCGTGGCGGTGGGGCGGATTCAGAACTACGCCAACTGGAGTCCCGAGATGTCTCCGATCCCCGGCGAGGTCAACCTGGGGATGGAGTATTTCTGCTTCCAGGGAGACTCGCTCTGGAGCATCGACGACCAGGAGTTGATCCGCCGCGCCAGGAAGGAACTGGCGCAACTGAGACTAGTGGAGGAGCCGGCCGTGGTGGATGGAATGGTGCTGCGGGTGCCCAAAGCATACCCGGTGTACGACGAGTCGTATCAACGCGGTTTGAAGGCGATCCGCGAATTCCTGAAAGACGTTCCGAATCTGCAACTGGTGGGCCGCAACGGCATGCACCGGTACAACAATCAGGACCATTCGATGTTGACCGCGATCATGGCGGCGCGCAACATACTCGGCGCGCGCTACGATCTGTGGGACCTGCAACTGGACGCCGATTACCTGGAGCGCGGTCCGGTCATCACGGAGGAAGAGATCCAGGCTCTGGACCTGACCCAGCCTCTGACGCCGCAGGGTCTGGCGGAACACGCGAGAGGGGGGCGCGTGTGAGCCGGTCCCGCCGGGCCAGAAAACCACCTCGCAGCGACTCACCCGCGATTCCCGCACCCGCCTCCAAGGCGGCGGACTTCCGGGCGGCCTGGCGCAGACACCAGCGGCAGATCGTTCTCGTTTGCCTGTCCCTGTTGGCCGTGACCGTCCTGATTTACGGGCGGGCTGGATCTTATGGCTTCGTCGATCTGGACGGCGCAACCATTGGGAACGACAACGTCAAGAATGGGTTCGTGCCAGGCGCGATCGGGTGGGCCTTCACGGAGACCAAGACGGTTGGCTGGCAGCCGCTGACCTGGCTCTCGCAAATTCTGGATTTTCAGTTGTTCGGCCTCCATGCGGGCCTGCATCACCTGGTGAGTGTGGGAATCCACGGGCTGAACGCCGTCCTGCTGTTCCTGATGCTCTTTTACCTGACCGGGTCGTTGTGGCGGTGCGCGCTCGCCGCGGCACTTTTCGCCCTCCATCCGCTGCGCGTGGAGTCGGTGGTCTGGGTGGCGGAGCGGCGCGACGTTCTGAACGGCCTGTTCTCGATCGTGACGTTGTGGGTTTATGCGTGGTACGCGCGGCGGCCGGACTCCCGCAAGCGTTATGCCGCGGTGTTCGCCGCACTCTGGCTGGCGCTTCTGTCCAATCCCATGGCGGTCACGCTGCCGGCGGTCATGATGGTGCTGGACCATTGGCCTCTGGAGCGGTGGCGGAAGGGGATGGCGCGCAGGCTCATCCTGGAAAAGATCCCGCTGTTCCTGTCGGCCGCGGCGGCCTGGACGATCACGATCCTGGGCAACTCCTCACAGGCTGTGCCGTTCACAGAGCTGGCACTGAACGCGCGCATCGTCATGGCGTGCGCGGCCTATGCCGCCTATCTGGGCAAGCTGGTCTGGCCCGCATCCCTGTCGCCGTACGATCTTCCTTTGACATTGAGCGTGTCCGCCGTGACAATGGCGGGCTTTGTTTTGGTTTTCGTGCCGGCAGTCAGTGCGCGCACCGTGCGGCGTTGGCCGTGGCTCCTGGCCGGCTGGCTGTGGTTTGCGATCGCGATGTTGCCGGCGATCGGACTGGTGCAGTTCGGCGAGCCGGTCTTTGCCGAGCGATTCACCTACGTGCCTCTCATAGGGCCGGTGGTCGCGCTGGTGTGGCTGGCCTCCGCCTGGATCGAGAGCCGGCCGCGCTGGCGGCCCGCATTCCTTGCCGGCACCGCGGTTGTGGTGCTGGCCTTGAGCGGTCTCAGTTGGCGCCAGACCGGGTATTGGACAGACAACTTCGCGCTGCTCCGCCATGCGGCGGCGGCAACCGGGAGCAACCCGCGGGTGTTGTACGCCTATGGGAACACGCTGGCGAATGCCGGGCGCTGGGACGAAGCGGTGCGGAACTATCGGGAAGTGGTCCGGCTGGAACCGGCCAACTCGGGCGCCCACAAGTCTCTCGGCGTGGCCCTGCTGCAGACAGGCGCGTATGAGGAAGCCATCGGCCACCTGCAAATTGCCTTGCGCGCCACTCCGGACGATGCCCAGGTGAAACAACTCCTGCAAGCGGCGATGACCATGCACCCATCCAAGGCAGTGGAGCCGGAAACGCAGGCGGCGGCGCCGGCTGGGGCACCTTCCGGGCAGCAGGCTATCCTGACCCCAGACCAGTCGCTCGAGGCCGGAGCCATGCTCGCGCTGGCCGCAATCGCGTGGTGGTGGCCCGATTGGGGCAAGCGGGCTTGGGTGTGGATGGAGCGCCTGCTGACGCGGCTGGCGCAAAGGCCCGTGCGGGCGATGGCTCTCGCCGCACTGCTGCCCATGATGGTGAGGCTCCTCCTGCTTCCGCTTTACCCGATCCCGGAACCGGTCGTAGCCGACGAGTTCGGCTATCTGCTGCTGGGGGACACGTTCGCTTCCGGGCGGCTGGTCAACCCGCCGCACCCCATGGGTGAACATTTCGAATCCGACTACATTCTGCAGAGCCCGGTCTACACGTCCTACTTTCCCGTGGGCCAGGGACTTCTTCTGGCTTCCGTCATGGTGTTGGGTGTGAATCCGTGGTGGGGCGTGTGGCTGAGCATCGGCTTGATGTGCGCCGCATTTCACTGGATGTTATCGGGCTGGATGCCTCCGCGCTGGGCGCTGCTGGGCGCGTTCCTGGCGGGGATGCGGCTCGCGGTCTTGAGCTACTGGATGAACTCGTTCTGGGGCGGCGCGGTGGCGGCCATCGGGGGAGCGCTGGTGCTGGGCGCGCTGCCTCGCATCTTCCGCGGGAAAGGAGCCCTCTATGCCGTGTTGCTGGGACTGGGACTCGCCATCCTGGGACAAACCCGGCCGTACGAGGGCCTGGCGTTTTCCGTTCCAGCAGGAATCGTTTTGCTGTACTGGCTTCTGCGCGCCAAAACCGTGAGTTGGAGATCGCGAGTTACAGGCGTGGCGCTGCCACTCACCGCCGTGCTCCTGTGCTTCGCAGCCTTCACGGCGTACTATAACTGGCGCGTTACGGGTAATCCGTTGCAGTTGCCTTACCAGCTTTACCAGAAACAATACGGCGTTCCCCAGGCTTTCTATTGGCAGACACCCTATCCGCCGGCCGACAGCCAGCGAGTTGCCGAATTGTCGGCCAATTATAGAGGTCAACTCAGGAGATACAATGCGGGGCGTTCCTGGCCGGGACTGCTGCTGGCATCCGCGCAGAAGCTGGGCGTGCTGTGGAGGTTCTACCTGCAGCCGGTGTGGACGTTGCCGATCCTGGCCCTGCCTTGGCTGTGGCGCAATCGCCGATTGCGTTTTCTGGCGGCGGTGTGCGTTTTCGCGATGGCGGCGCTGGCACTGTACCATACCTTCCTTCCGCACTATTTCGCGCCGGCGTGCTGCGCTCTTCTGGCGATGGTGGTGGCAGGCATTCGCCGCATACGGTTGTGGCAATGGCGGAACCGCCCGGTGGGGGCGTGCCTGGCGGGCGGTATGGTAGCGGTAAGCGCGCTGGGCCTGGCGATTTCGCCGGCCGGCGCGGAGCTGTTGGGCCCTGCCCTGGTTGAATCCAACACCCCGCGTGCCCGGATCCTCAAGAGCCTAGAGGACCGGGGCGGCAAGCACCTGGTGATCGTTCAGTATGGGCGGCAGCATGCGATGCATTTCGGCTTGATCCACAATGAAGCCGATATCGACAATTCGCAGGTGGTGTGGGCCCGGGACCTGGGCGTGGAAAAGAATGACGAACTAGTGCAGTACTGCCGCGGCAGGTCGGTGTGGACATTAGATCCGGATCGCCTTCCGCTTCACCTGCTGCCGTATCGCGCCTCGGCTCTATATCATCTCCCCTAGCGCCTAGCGCGTCCTCGCTGTACGTACCCTAATCCGAACTTCTTCTGCTGAAAAGAAGTTCGGCCTAATGCTGGCCTAGCCCGGGGCCTAGCCTTGGGCCTAGCCCCTGGTGCCGGCGGAGTCGCGGATAACCGAACGAGAGTCCGCCACGCTATCATGAACTGACCATCCCGAGGGGACCAAACGATGCCAGAGACAATCGACCAACTCAAAACCACCCTGCGAGGCGAGCTGATCCAACCGTCGGATGCAGCCTACGACGCAGCCCGCAAAGTATACAACGGCATGATCGACCGGCACCCGGCGATCATTGCCAAATGCGCCGACGTTGCAGACGTCATGGCTTGCGTGAACTTCGGCCGTGACAGCAAACTGCTGGTGTCGATCCGCGGCGGAGGCCATAACGGCGGCGGCCTGGGAGTGTGTGACGGGGGCCTGGTCATCGACCTTAACCGCATGAACGGCGTGCGCGTCGACCCGGCCGCCCGAACGGTCCGTGCGGAGGGCGGATGCGTCTGGGGCGACGTGGACCACGCCACCCACGCGTTCGGCATGGCGACCCCTAGCGGCATCATTTCGACCACCGGCGTGGGAGGCTTGACGCTGGGCGGCGGCCTCGGGCACCTCACTCGTAAGTGCGGCCTGTCCATCGATAATCTCCTGGCCGTGGACATGGTGTTGGCGGACGGGAGCTTCGTCACCGCCAGCGCCGAAGAGAATCCGGACCTCTTCTGGGCGGTGCGCGGCGGAGGCGGCAACTTTGGGGTGGTCACGTCCTTCCTCTTCCGCACGCACCCGGTCAAATTGGTCTACGCCGGCCCGACCCTGTGGCCGCTGGAGCGCGCCGCCGAGGTCCTGAAAATCTACCGCCAGTTCATCGTCGACGCGCCCGAGGAAGTCAACGGCTTTTTCGCCTTCCTGGTGGTGCCTCCCGCGCCCATCTTCCCGGAGCAACTTCACGGCAAGGCCATGTGCGGCGTGGTGTGGTGCTGCACCTGTTCGCCCGATGAAGCCGACCAGGCGATGAAACCGATGCGCAGCTTCGGGCCGCCTGCGCTTGACTACGTGGGCCTGATGCCCCATCCCACGCTCCAGAGTTTCTTCGATCCCATCTACCCGCCTGGACTGCAATGGTACTGGCGAGCCGACTTTGTCAAGGAGCTGAGCGACGAGGCCATTGCGCTTCACGTCCAGCACGGCTCCCGCGTGCCGACCATGCACTCCACCATGCACCTGTATCCCATCAACGGCGCGCCCCATCGCGTGGGCAAGAACGACACCGCCTTCAGCTACCGCGACTCCACCTGGGCCGAGGTGATTGTGGGCGTGGACCCCGACCCGGCGAATAACCCGAAGATCATCTCCTGGACCAAGGAATACTGGGACGCGCTGCACCCCTATTCGGCCGGCGGGGCCTACGTGAATATGATGATGGATGAGGGCGAGGACCGCATCAAGGCAAGCTACCGCGACAACTATGACCGCCTGGCCGCCATCAAAAGGAAATACGATCCGGAAAACTTCTTCCGTGTGAACCAGAACATCAAGTCGGCTTAGAACATGGTGGTATCATTGTCCGAAGTCAGAGGGATTACCTAATGCCAAAGTTCGTCATCGAGCGCGAGATTCCGGGAGCCGGCGACATGACGCCAGAGCAGCTAAAGGCCGCCGCCATGAAGTCCGTGGAAGTGTTGAAGGAGTTGGGTCCCGGAATCCAGTGGCTGCACAGCTACTTCACGGACAACAAAGTATACTGCGTGTACCTGGCTGCGGATGAGAGTGTCATTCAGGAGCACGCCCGAAGATCGGGTTTTCCAGCCAACCGGATTTCCAGGGTCCGACAGTTGCTCGATCCGTCGTCAGCCGAGGGCTGACCGTTACGAGGACTCCAAGCCGTACTCGATGGCTTCATCGGCGGGCATTGCCCACCCGCGCATCCAAGCCGTAGCGGCCGCGGCCCCCGGCAGCCCCCGGCGGGCCGGGTCGAGATCGGCGTCGAGCTTCACCTTCTCAGTGGGCGCCAGCGGGGCTCCGATCATTTGCCGCAGCGCAGTAGCGGCCCCGGCCAGCCGCAGCGCGCGCTGCCATCCTCCCTGCCGGACGGCCGAGCGCGCCATCTCCTCGAGTACGCCCGCCAGGTCCCATTTTCGGCCGAGTTGCCGGCTGATGCGCAAGCTTTCCGCGAAAAAGGTGTGGGCGCGGACGTGGTCGCCTTCCTCGGAAGCCAGCCGCCCGAGGTCGAGAAGGGAGTTGGCGATACCCGGCCCGTCGTTCTGCTCTCGAAAAATATCGAGGCCCTGTTCGTAAACGCGGCGGGCCGCCAGTAAGTCTCCCTGCGCCCGGGCCACGTCTCCCTGGTGGTTCAGCGACCACGCCATTCCGAACCGGTCGCCCAGGGCCTGGAAGCGCGAAAAAGCCTGCTCGTGCACGGACCGTGCGCGCGCGTAATCGCCCTCCGCCTTGTAGATATCGGCGAGGTTGCAGAGAATGCGAGTCGCGGACGCGGGCTCCCCCAGATCCTCCCAAGCGCGAACGGCTTCCGCACAGGCTTCCTTGGCGGCACTGTAGTCCCCCAGCAGCAAATGGCTGACGGCCAGAGTGTTGAGGCTGGCGGCGATGTGCGGCCGGTTGCCCTGCTCGCGGGCGAGCAGCAGGCTTTCGTGCAACAGCTCGAGCGCCGACGAGGAGTCGCCTTGGCGGTTACAGAGCGCGATAGCGAAGGTGAATGCCCGCATCCTCATGAGCGCGCTGCCGCTGGGCAGCTTGAGAAGCGCCGCGATCGACTGGCGTCCCTCGGTTGGATGAGCGTGTTCCAACCAGAAATGAGAGAGAGCCAGGGCCAGCCGCAGACCCCACTCGGCGTTGCCGGTCCCGGTGAGCCACCCCAGTGCCGCCCGGTTGTTGTCGTGCTCGGAGAAGAATCGCTCCAGCCAGAGGGCCTGCTCGGCGCCGCCGGCCATGTGAGGCGCCCCGTCCTCAGCCATTACCAGGAAGTACGCAGCGTGCGCCCGTCGCGTGGCGGCCTCTTCTCCGCTGGCGGCCAGACGCTCGAGTCCGTACTCCCGTATGGTTTCCAGCATCCCAAAGCGCGCTTCCCCGGCCGACTCCCCGGTCTGCTGCAACAGGCTTTTATCCACCAGGGACGCGACGCCGTCAAACACGTCCAGATCCAGATCCTCGCCGGCGTTGCCCACCGCTTCGGCAGCCTCCAGGGTGAACCCGCCGACGAATACAGCCAGCCGCCGGAACAGTTTCTGCTCTTCGCCGGTCAGCAGCTCGTAGCTCCAATCCATGGCCCGGCGCAGCGTCTGCTGGCGTTCCGGCAGGTCCCGCGCGCCGCCGGTCAACAGGCGTAGCCGGTTCTCCAACCTGCCCAGAATGGCACCCGGTGTCAGGACCTTCACCCGGGCAGCCGCCAACTCGATGGCCAGCGGCAAACCGTCCAGGCGGGCACAAATCCCGGCCACCGCCGCGGCATTCTCTTCCCCTAAGGCGAAATCGGGTTTCACGGCCCGCGCCCGCTGGACGAACAGCGCCACGGCCGGATACCCGGAGAGCAACTCGACCGCGCACAGGCTCCGGGGATCGGGGAGCGCCAGCGGTGGTACTTGCAATTCCTGTTCTCCGTAGAGATGCAGCGCGGCCCGGCTGGTCACCAGAATCTTGAGCTCGCGCGAAGCTCCCAGCAACTCGGTCACTACCGGCGACGCGGCCAGCACGTGCTCAAAGTTGTCGAGCACCAGCAGCACGCCGGGCGATCGCCGCAGGTGCTCCTTGATGTCCTCCACCAGCGGCCTGCTTCCGCTCGCCCGCACCTCCAGCGCCTGCGCGATGGCCGAAACCACCAGTCCGGAGTCCAGGATGGAAGCCAGGCCGGCGAACCACACGCCTCCCGCGAATTGCTCCGCCACGTCTTCGGCCAACTGCACAGCGAGCCGGGTCTTACCAGTGCCGCCGGGACCGGTCAGGGTGATCAGCCGCATGCCGTCCTGCAACAGGAGCTTCCTGGCGGCTTCCAGTTCCCGCTCCCGGCCGACCAGCGTGTTGAGCTGGCGCGGCAAATGCCGCGGAGACGGCGCGGCGGTCGTCTCCACCACGGCTTCTCCCATGTGGTCCCGCACGATCGCAAGGTCGCGCACCAGTTCCTCGGTCGATGCATAACGGTCCGCCGGCTTCTTCGCCAGGCACCGCTTCACGGTCCACTGAAGAGGCGGTGGAATCTGCGGATTGAGCTGGCCGATGGACTCGGGCTCATCGCGCAGGATCGCCGCCAGGGTCTCCACCGCGCTGGTCCCCTGGAAGGCTCGCCTGCCGGTCGCCATTTCGTAGAGGATGACGCCGAAAGAAAACTGGTCCGACCGGAAATCGACTCTCTCCCCGACCGCCTGCTGCGGCGACATATACCCCAACGTGCCCAGAATCGTGCCGGGCTGCGTCATGAGGTCCGGCGCATAACTCAGGGTGGCCTGATTCCCCCACCCTTCCGAAACGGCGGGAGTCGCCAGACCGAAGTCGAGGACCTTCACCCGGTCCTCCCGGTTCACCAGGATATTCTCGGGCTTGAGGTCCCGGTGGACGATCCCCTTGGCGTGCGCCGCCGCCAGCGCGCCGGCCGTCTGTACCGCGATGTCGAGCAGTTTTCGAGTCGGCACCGGCCCGTCCGACAGAATCTGACGCAGGCTTTGCCCCTCCACCAGTTCCATGGCGATGTAGCAGATGGTTTTCTCCCCGACGGGATGATTGCCGATCTCGTAGATGGTGACGATGTTCGGATGGTTAAGAGCCGAGGCCGAGCGTGCCTCCTGTGCGAACCGGCGCAGGGCCTCGCGGTCGCACGCCCTGGTCTCCGGCAGCACCTTGATGGCGACCTCGCGGCCGAGCCGGGTGTCCCGCGCGCGGTACACCTCTCCCATCCCGCCCGAGCCAAGCGCCGAGAGGATCTCGTAGGGTCCGACAATGGTTTCGGCTGGAAGGGGCATGCGCTGTCTGGTTCTGGACCAGCCCTGACTATACCATCTCCCCTAGCGCGTCCTCGTCGTACCCCAATGCGATTTGCGTGCCTTTCGCCAGGATCGGCCGCTTGATCAGATTGGGTTTCTTCGGCGTATGACCGCCGGGAAGCCAGCGTAGTGGGCTGATACACTGAAAGGGCGGGGGAACCCTCCACACATGACCACCGAAGAACGTTTCGAACGCATGGAGCACTTCACCGCCGGCGTCGACGAACAGCGCCGCAAAGACCGCGAGGAGAACCGCCAGATCTGGCGCAACACCCAACGCCAGATCGACGACACCCAACGTCAGATCAACGAGACCCAACGCCAGCTCAACGAGCTCAGCATCCGCGTCCTCCAAATGGGAGAGGAGTTCCGCGAATCCGACCGCCGCCTCGCCGAACGCATCGAACAGACCGGCGACCGCATCGACGCCCTCGCAGCCGCGATCGGCCAACTCACCGCCCGCATGGGCATCCCACCCCAACCCCCGGCATAAGCAAGCGCCGAGCTATTGGCAGGCCCCAGAAAACCTGCCTACACCATCTCCCCCAGCGCCTCCTCGTCCCACCCCAATACGATTTGCGCGCCCTTCACCAGGATGGGCCGCTTGATCAGATTGGGATGTTTCGACATCAACTCCAGCGCCTCGTGGCGCGGCGGGGGGTTCTCCTTCATGCCCATGTCCCGGTACATCTCGTTGCGGGAATTCAGGAACAGCCGGTAGTCGCGCTTCCCGATCAGCCGGTCGAGCTCGTCCACCGTCAGGCCGCGATTGAGATCCACCTCTGCGAACTGCGCGCCTTTTTCGCGAAGCCAACTCTTCGCTTTGCGGCAGGAGGTTCAAGTGGGTTTCAGATACAGTGTCATTGTTTCAGATAAAGTCTCGTTAGAGCCAGTTTAGATCGGTGTACCGCTCGCCGGTGAGGTGCAGGAAGAGCGGCTCCAGCGCCTCGAATTCCTTGCCGTCATAGCTGATGGTGCCGTCGTGCGCCAGCACCGTGATATCGCCCTGCCAAACCAGCCTGCCCGGCTTGGTGATGATGGCCACCTCTTCGCACAGCCGCTCCACGGTTTCGAGCACGTGGCTGGTGATGAAGACTGTGCGCCCCTGCTCGGTGAAACGGCGCAGCCACTGCTTCATGAGGGCCACGCCGGCCGGGTCGATGCTCTCGAACGGCTCGTCCAGAAACAGCACTTCCGGAGAATGGATCACGGCCGCCGCGAAGGCCACGCGCTTGCGCATGCCGGTCGAGAAATCGCCCAGCGTCTTGGACCGGTCGGTCAGCTCCAGCGCGTCCAGCAATTCGGTCACCCGCTTGCGCGTGACGGCCTCGTCGAGCCCGAACATGCGCCCTACGAAGGCCAGGAACTCGTGCGCGTAGAGCGGGTCGAACAGCCCCAGCGTCTCGGGCATCACGCCCATGCGGCGTTTCAGCTTGCTGCTTTCGGCGGTGAAGCGTTCGCCCAGGATCTCGACTTCGCCGGCGGTGGGGTCCAGCAGGCCGGTGAGGCACCCGATGGTGGTGCTCTTCCCCGAACCGTTGGGGCCGAGGAAGCCGAACATGATCCCCTTGCGCACCTGCAAGGAGAGGTTTTCGACGGCCAGCACCGTCCCGTACTTCTTCATCAGGTTGGAAACTCGGATTGCGTCCATGGATTACGCTCTTCCTTCGATCACGCCCAGAATCTGCTCGCGCCGCGACCGGAATACGCCGCAGGCGTTTCGCAGGGAAACGAAATAGAAAACCGCGGCCAGCGGCGCCAACGGGACCACCACCCACCAGGCCCCGGGAGCCACGGCGGCCGGCCAGACATGGGCCAACACCCTTGGCACAAACAAGAAGGTCAGCAAGCCACCGATGAATACCACGTTGCCGGCCAGGGACAGGTCGTTGCCGAAGCTGGCCTTGAAGTTGCCGCGGCGCGGTCCCAGCAAGGTCGCCCAGAGCGCCACGCCGTGCATGACAAACAGGGCGGCGACGGCGGCTCCCACCAGCATGGCGAGCATGCGGGCATCGAGCTTGACCGGCGAAAACAGCGCCAACGCGATGGTGGCCACCGGTATCAACACGGCGCTCAACATGAGAAAGGTATAGCTGCCGGTGCGCAGCAGGGCCGCCGGGTCGGTGGGCAGCAGGAAGTAGCGGCGGAATCCTCCACCCATGTATCCGAACTGGTTGACGGCGAACTGCACGGTGCCGATGAAGCCGATCATCGCGAAACAGCCCAGGATGTTGGCAAACTGCGCGTTGGGCCCCGCCACCTGGGCCTGCGTGAACGTCAGGAAGGCCACCAGTGGCAGAGCCAGCGGATAGGCCGTGCGAAAGCGGTTATTGCGCGAGTAGAACCGCAGCCACTGCGCCACCAGCGGAGCGTTGGCCGGGCCGAACAAAGCGCCCAGGCGCTCACAAGGTCCCTGCCAGGCGAGCGCGCCCGACTGCGCCGCGTGCGCCTGCGGCGGATGCCGCTCGAGCGCCACGAGAATCGCCGAAAGGCCCACCAGCCAACACACGATGACGGCGAGGCCGAAGAGAGCCTCCACCCCGGGCCGCAAGATCGCCGACGCCGCTCCGTAGGGAGGCGTATAGTGGAGCACCCGCAGCAACGGCGCCATCAGTTGCGGATGTTTCTTCATGCCGGCGCCGGCCAAGGCCGGTATGATCCCCAGGCACATGATGCAGAGCAGCAGGATGGCCGATCCGCCCTTCATCCGCACCAGCCTCTCCACGGCCAGGGCCACCACCTCGGCCATCACGTAGTTCGAGACAAACAACAGCAGGACCGCGATCAGACCCAGCCAGATCGAGCCGGGACCCACCGCGTAAAGGCCCACCACCAGCCCCAGTTCGAGCGCCAGCACCAGGAACCAGAAGGGGTCGGCGAGTCCCAGGAAGTGGCGCGCGATGCGCCGGTCTACGGCCGCGATCGGGTAGCGGCGCAGTTCGACGTCGGCGAACACGGCGTTGATTCCGAAGCCCATCAGAACGGTGGCCAGCAGGGCTTGGAAATACAGTACGCCGAGCACGCCCGCAGCCAAGGTATGGGCTTTGCCCGTGCGGACGGCCACGATTCCGGCGCCGATGCCCCCCATGCTGAAGATCGCGATGAAGAAGACCAGCAGGATGTAGCCGACAAAGAACATGGCGATCTTGCCGTTGCGCGTGCGCGTCCTGGCCCACATGAGTTTGTAGCGGAGCTTGATCAGCTCGCCGATCAGTTCGGTGTTCATTCGGAATACTCCTCAAGGGCCTCGAGCATGCGGACCAGCCGGTCGACCAGCGGCCGGCACTCCGCTTCAAACCGCTGGATGCGAAATCTCCGGCCCACGGCGTAGGCTGGGAAGGGCATCCCGGAGCCGATGAAATGCCACGCGTACTTCGACCACGTGGGGTTGCTGCCCAGCGTGCTCCAAAACATCAGGTTCATAGCCGCAACCATGGTAAGCATAAAGGGCCAGCAGTACTTTCGGAACGGGTCCCGCTGTTCCATCAAGCGGCCGATGGTGGTTCGCACGAAGGCTGCCGAGGGCTCGGCGAAATTCAGCCGGGAAATGACGCGCTGGCTCCGCCAGTCGATTGCCACCAACGTGGCGGCGACGGCGGCGACCATCGCCAGGCCGGCCAAGCTCAAGGCGGACCGGCGCAGATGCGCCAGTTCCCAAACCATTACCGTCGCAATCGCAACGATCTTGGCGATGTTGATCCAATCCTGCCGCCGCCCGTATCTGGCGAACGCCCTGGTCAGGGCCTCGCCATCCACCGGCGCCATGCGCGGCTGCGGCTGTTGCTGCCACAACTCCTGGAGCTGCTCAAACTGCCCCATGGCTCACCTCCGTCATGGTTTCTTCGAGGGCCTGCTTGATGCGGGAAATCTTGACCCCCACGTAGTTGACCGTGATCCCCGTGATGTCCGCGATCTCGCGGTAGCTCAGCCCCTCCAGCAGCAGGGTCACGATGAGGCGGTCCTGGTCGGAGAGGGCGGCGATGGCAGTCCGCAGCGCGGCCAGGCGCTCCTGCTGCTCGAAGTCCTGATGCGGGCCGCCGCGTTCGTCCACCACGTCGGTGAGTTCCTCTCCCCGTTTGCGCTTCCTGCGATAGACCAAGGCCGTGTTCATGGCGATGCGATAGAGCCAGGTGCGGGCTTGGGCTTCCCCGCGGAACGACGGCAGGCTGTTCCAGACGTTGGTCATGATTTCCTGGAACAGATCTTCCACTTCCCCCGCGGAGCCCAGGTAGCCGTAGCACAGGCGTTGAATCCTGGACTTGTTCGCGCCCAACAACTCGAGGAAGAGGCGCTCTCGTTCGGAGTGGTTCATGGGTTGCCGCGTTCCGCCGTTCTACACACCATTATTAGTCGCTCGTTTCGGAGGTTTCTTACAGTATCGCCTGCCGGCCGCCGGCTTGCACGCCGCCCGCCCCGGCGCCCGGCGAGACGCTGGATGGGACGCTTCCGCAAACATGAGCATGTGCTTCTGTTTCCGACTTGGACGGCCGGGAGCCCGGTAATGCGCTTTTTGGCACACTTAGCCTCGGCGTTGCACGAATTAGTACATCGGTTACCCTTGACTTACTATCCCGAGGATCGAAAGCCAGCCGCCGGATGTATACTGGCAGGTGCCTGAAAATCTAACTTGGACTTAGTGCAGCTCTACATTCGTGCTAAGTACGTTTTCCGGCTGAAAGGATGTTACGCATGGCTTACCACATAACGCTTGTTACGAATAACTCGGCCAGTTCCGCCGCAATTACAAACCCTGCATATGAGGGGGATTCGATGCTGGTCGGCCCCGCGCCCGCCAACAATCCCGGCAGCAGCACGGGCCACAACCCTTACTCGCCCAAACGTCCCATTCTGGTCAATACGATCAAGGGAAATCCCACATACTCCCAAGCCGTCGTCACGGCAAACAACATCTATACGTCTGCCGATAACTACTGTTTCTGGGACAACGGGAACAGCGCCGTCAATGGCATCGGGGAGAAGAGCGGCAACATCATCAACTTCCTGAACACCGGCGCCGGCAATCTGGAAATCACGGTCAACTCGAATGGGACGCTCTCGTTCGTGAAGGCCAGTGCTACGGCCGCGGCTAAGGGATAACATCGCCCGGCTTACGACGCCTCCCGGACCGCCCGCCCTGGCTCACTTGCGCGGGCGGATCACCTCTGCGTTCAAGTACGGCCGCAAGGCTTCCGGGATCACCACGCTGCCGTCCTTTTGCTGGCAATTCTCCACGATCGCCACCCAGGTGCGCCCCACGGCCAGGCCGCTGCCGTTCAGCGTGTGCACAAACTCCGATTTCTTCCCGCTATGGAAACGGATCCCCGCGCGGCGCGCCTGGAACGATTCGTAGTTGGAACAGGACGAGATCTCCTTGTAGCCGTTCTGGCCGGGCAGCCACACCTCGATGTCATATGTCTTGGCGTTGGAAAACCCCAGGTCGCCCGTCGAGAGCACCACCGTGCGGTAGGGAAGACCCAGGCGGCGGAGGATGTCCTCGGCGTCGGCCGTCAGCTTCTCCAGCTCGTCGTAGCTCTGCTCGGGCCGCGTGAACTTCACCAGTTCGACCTTTTGAAACTGGTGCACACGGATGATGCCGCGCACGTCGCGGCCGTACGACCCCGCTTCGCTGCGGAAACAGGGCGTGTAGGCGCACAGCCGGATGGGCAACTCGCCGGCCTCCAGCGTTTCCTCGCGATAGATATTGGTCACGGGCACTTCGGCGGTGGGAACCAGCCAGAAATCGTGACCCTCGCACTTGAACAGATCCTGCTTGAACTTGGGCAACTGGCCCGTGCCGAACAGGCTCTGGGAGTTCACCATGAAGGGCGGCAGGACCTCGGTGTAGCCGTGCTCGCGCGTGTGGACGTCCAGCATGAAATTGATGAGAGCGCGCTCGAGTTTGGCGCCCAGGTCCCAGTACAGGGCAAAACGCGCGCCGGTGATTTTGGCGGCGCGCCCCAGGTCCAGGATGCCCAACTCGGGTCCCAGGTCCCAATGCGCCTTGGGCTCGAAATCGAATTGGGGAGGCTGGCCCCAACGGCGGATCTCGACGTTGTCGGCCTCGGTCTGGCCGGCCGGGACCGATTCGTGGGGGATATTGGGGATACCCGTCAGCAACTCGCGGAACTCCTCCTCGAGGGACTTGACCT